>CBDDKG010000006.1:0-397917 GCA_965230105.1 Roseivirga sp.
ATAAGCTATGTCAGCAGGATTCAAAGTGTAGGTCTGAACTTGTCTTGCAGGGCTATTCTGTGACTCAATATGGACATGCATGTCCATAAGGCCTGGTAAAACCGTCTGGCTCTTTAAATCAATGACCTTATCACCAGATTTGCCTCTGGTATAACCATTTTCAATGGCAACGATCTTATTGCTTTCAATAATTACAGAGACTTGAGAACGGATATCATCTGACTTACCATCAATCAGGTTACCACAGTGAAGAATCGTCCTTTGAGCAAAACTCAATGATGACCAGCAAAGAAAAAGGAGAATGAAACTCAGGGATCGTTTTAACATAGTTGAAAAGTTTAGTGGATCAATTTATCAAAAATATATGATCCTATTTCTTGATCAACCTGGCAAGGTATTGACCATTCTCGTCCGAGTGTAAGAAGTAAACATACCAACCCAGTGAGTCTGCTTTGGCCGCCAAAGTATCTTTATCGAGGTATACCCAATCAAACCATTCTCCTTTGCTTCCTTTGTACTCATATTGAAAGCTGACCTCTCCATAGTATCTATCCTTGGGCAAAGCTTCATTTTCAAACAAATACTTAACATCGCTGCTGTCCAGTACAATTTGACCATCAGGTTTTAGAAGTTGATCAGCTTGTTTTAAAAAGGTCTCTAGCCGATCGATTTTACCAATAAAACCAATGCCATTCATTAAACAAATTAGCGTATCGTATTGACCATCTTTGATATCAAAGAAATCTGTTTGCTTCGCATCTTTGACCTTTGATTCTCGCATAATATCGACTGCCTGCCGATTAATATCAATGGCTGTAACTTGATACCCCAACTGCTGTAGGCAAATGGCATGACTACCTGTGCCCGCCCCAATGTCCAAGACATGTCCCTCGCAAATGGATAGGGCCATCTTCTCCAACTCTGGCATTTCATCATACTCTCGAAAAAAGTACCATAGTGGCATCTCTTCGGGCTCTCCATAAGAATTATGGAGTATTAATGGGGGCACTTCGTCCTTATGAATAAACTCATGCAAGGCAGTTCCATATGGATCCATACTTCAAAAAAGAGGAGATCATTTGTCATATCAAAATCATGCCTTTGACAGGACACAAAACAATGTTCCGCCCTCCAATTTATCTACAAAACGAAACACTGATTTTCAAGAAAAAAGCAAAGGATAATTGTCCTTCTGGCGACAAGTCATTACAGAACATAAATCTCTTATTTACAATCACTTATCACCCTCCTACCGCTCAAACCAAAAAACGGTCTTTTGGGATAATTTTCTTTCTCGAGTCGAATAACAAATGACACCTTTGTCTGTTGATACATTGGTATGGTAAAAAGGTCGGTTCAAAATAGTATTCTCATACTGGCAGTTTTCTGCTGCTCTCTAAACGTCTTTGGTCAAAACACTCAGCCTCAAAAGAAATCGTTCGGAGCTGTGCGTGCTGTTGACAAAATAAAGCTTGACGGCATATTTGATGAAGCTTCTTGGGAATGCGCCCCAATACTTTCCGACTTTGTGCAAAGACGTCCCTCTCCAGGAGTCGCCTCTGGAAGAAAGTCAGAAGTGCGATTCGTGTACGATGATGAGGCCATTTATATCTCAGCAAAACTTTATGAGAAAAAGGATCAGGTTTTTAACCTGCTTACCAACAGGGATAATATTGGAAACTCCGACTATTTCGGAGTAATTATTGATCCTTTTAAAGCTGGTCTAAACGGTGTTGGCCTTTTTGTTACCGTTGCCGGAGTCCAGTATGATGCACAATATTCTAATGGTGGAAATGAACGAATTTGGAGAAATGATAATGACTGGAATGCTGTATGGTTATCGGAAACCAAGGTTTTTGAAGATTACTGGACAGTTGAATATAAAATTCCATACGCTGTCCTGAGGTTCAAATCTAATGATGTTCAAGAGTGGGGCATTAACTTCTTCAGAAAATCAACCTTCCTTAACGAGGACTCCTTCTGGAATCCAATCGACCCAGAGATTAATGGATTCCTTAATCAGGCAGGTGAAGTCAAAAACCTCGAAGGAATAGAGACCCCTACCAGACTCTTCTTCTATCCCTATGTATCTACCGTATTAAGTCGTTCCACGGAGACTGGCTTTGTGACTCCTCAGTTAAACGGTGGTCTGGATATTAAATATGGAATAAATGATGCCTTCTCATTAGATATGACACTTATTCCTGACTTTAGTGGGGTAAGGTCGGATAATCAAGTCCTAAACCTTTCTCCATTTGAGGTACGCTTCGATGAACAAAGGCAGTTTTTCACTGAAGGCTTTGAGCTATTCAATAAAGCGGGTCTCTTCTTTTCCAGACGTGTAGGTACCGCATTTGGACATCTAAGCGAGAATCTTAATGAAGATGAAGTGATCAAATCTCGACCACTAGCGGCTCAACTCTTAAATGCTAGTAAGATTACCGGACGAACCAATAGTGGTTTGGGGATTGGGTTTTTCAACGCTATTTCCAAAGAAACCTTAGTTCAGGTAGAGAATACAGAAACAGGAGAAGTTAGAGACGTTGTCGGTGACCCACTCACAAATTTTAATGTGCTAGTGTTAGATCAAAACTTAAAAAATAACTCTAGTGTAACCTTGACCAACACCAATGTTTGGAGAGGTAGAGATGCTGACGATGCCAACGTAACAGGTCTGAACCTGAACCTCCGTGACAAAACACTTTCTTGGAGATTGGGAGGTTTCTATGCCTATAGTCAGGTGATCTCGCACGATGAGGAAACTGCAACCAGTGATAATAAAACTGGTTTCAAATACAACGTAAGCCTGGCTAAGACAAGAGGTAACTTACAGTTCAATGTTAGAAGAAACGTTGAGTCTGACACTTATGATATCAATGACCTAGGCTTTTTAAGACGAGCGAACAGAATGGAACATGGGGGGCAGATTTCTTACAATCAGTTTAGTCCTCAAGGCATTTTCAATAGCTGGACCATACGTGCTAATGCGAACTATAACCAATTGTATGAGCCTAACACATTTACAGACATGGGCTTCAACATAAACGCCAATGGACAGTTCAAAAACTTTTGGTGGCTAACTGCCGAAATAGGCGGTAGCCCGAGAACAAGCAATGACTTCTTCGAAGCGAGAACCAGCGGTTATGTATTTAAGAGACCAAATAGTCAGCGCTATAGTATGTCTTTCAGAACAGATGGGAGAAAGCAGTTGAGTGCCAATGGTCGTTACCGAGTGACTAAAAGGCCGGACTGGGATATGACGGAAACATCTTTCAATTTGACAGCAAGGATTAGGATAGGCGAGCGCGCTGAAATTAGCCAAAGGGTTGATGTGCTCAGAAGAGATAACAATAGAGGTTATGTGACTCGCTTTTTCAATGACACTTCCGGAGATTTAGAAAATGTTATTTTCGGTGTTCGTGATAGAAGAACGCTGACAAATACCACAGAGGCCCGATACATCTTTAGTAATAGAATGGGGGTCACCTTCAGGTTAAGACATAATTGGGACCGTGTAGAGTATAGTCGTTTCCTTGAGCTTACAGAAGAAGATGAAATCATTGAAACCGATTATACAGGCAGAGATGCTGACACAAATGATCCATTACATAATAGAAATTTCAATGTATTCAATATTGACATGGAGTATAACTGGCAATTCTTACCTGGTAGCGAAATCAGAGCCATCTGGAAACGATCTATTGGCACCAATGATTTAAATACGCAACTCGATTTCTTTCAGAATTTCGACAATACCCTGTCCGCACCTAACTTCGATACCATTACCATTAGATTGGTATACTTCATTGACTATCTGAATGTAAAGAATTTCTTTAGGAGGTAAGCATTGTTAATGGTTTCAGACCTTAATACCTTTAGTCAAAACCATAGACATCAATTACTTAGCCCACTTATATCTTTCTGGCGACCATGAGCAAATAAAGGTTGGCAATTTTATTGGCGACTTTGTGAAAGGGAAACAACACGAAGAACTGGCACCAATGATAGCAAAAGGAGTGCTGCTACATCGTGAAATCGACCTATATACAGATGCTCATCCCATTGTAGGCCTGAGTAAGGATAAACTTAGGGGCAAATACCGACATTATTCCGGAGTGATTGTAGATATGTACTATGACCACTTTCTGGCGAAGAATTTCCACTTGTATTCAGATGTATCGCTGGAAGACTTTGCAGAAGCAAGTTATGACACCATGCAAGCACATTGGGATGTCATTCCTACGAGAGGTCAGCATATGCTTCCCTATATGATCAAGGGGAATTGGCTCGTTAACTACGCTAAACCTGAGGGTATTCATCGTGCCCTCCAAGGACTATCAAGGCGCACAAAGTTTGAATCCAAGTTAGATCTGGCCATTCAAGATTTATATGAACACCATGATAGCTTTGAGAATGAGTTCAAGGACTTTTTTGAAGAGATTGTTCGGCATATTTCTCAATTCCGAGAAGATTTGATTAATTCGTCTCAATGATAGTTTCTAAGCCAAAAAGGACCACAATCTTTTCTCTTGTTGTTTTCACCTTGGTTTGTGGTTTTGGTTCGCTATACTTCCTACGCCAGATTTTGAGCGATCCAGTAGATACATGGAGGTACATTGTCTTCGGAATTTTAGTTTTGACGACTACAATTCTACTCTCTAAGCTTCTTTTTGGATACAAGGTAATTAAGATTAGTCACGATCAAGTTCACATTTACTACCCCTTTAGGTTCTTCAAGACCGTTCAAGATATTGGCAACCTGGGTGCCTGGCAAGAAACCATCGTCAATACAAATAAGACAGAATTCAAACAACTCAAATTGGTTTTTCAGAATAAGGGTTATGTTAAATTGAGTAATCAGGAAAACAGCGATTACGATAAGGTCTATAAATACATTAGACGTAAGGCGTCCAAAAAGGAGGTAAAAGAATAATGCTCAAAAACCTTGTCATAGTAGCGGTTGGAGGTGGTGTAGGCAGTGCACTGCGCTATCTACTTCAGGAAACACTACATAGGCAAATTGACAACTTTGAGCCCTATGGAACCTTTGTAGTAAACATTATTGGTTGTTTATTATTGGGCTTACTGGCAGGCTATGCTGAACAGGAAAGACTCATCAATACTTCCGTTAACCTGTTGCTAATTTCAGGCTTTTGTGGAGGCTTCACTACATTTTCAACATTTGCCCATCAGGGACACACGCTTTTTATCTCGAATAAACCAATACAAGCGATCCTCTACATAGGGCTCAGTGTAATTATTGGACTATTGGCCGCTTACTTTGGGTATAGGCTTACGAAAGTCTAGTGGGACCAATCATATTGATCAAGATTCTCCAGACTGGCCACCAGCAGGTCAATAGCTCCCTGAATATCTTCTTTATGGGCCATTTCAATCACTTGGTGTAAATGTCTGGTTGGAATGGAAACGGCTCCTGAAATAGCCCCATCCTTACCCATTCGCTGAACGCCCGCGGTATCAGTACCTCCGGCTGTGAGGATTTCCGGTTGCCACTTGATATTCTTTTTGTCAGCCAATTCCTTCATGTAAGCCACCATACGATAGTCACAAATGGTAGAAGCATCCATAATCTTTATTGCTGCTCCCTTTCCTAATTCTGTTACCATTTCATGAGGTTGTGCTCCAGGCAAGTCAAAAGCAATTGTGGTGTCTAAACCGAAGCCAAAGTCCGGATTGATAGTATGGGCTGAAACATTGGCCCCTCGAAGACCAACTTCTTCTTGCACAGTGAATACACCATACACATCATAAGGCTGGCTTTCTAAAGCTCTTAGCGCCTCTATGAGTATGAAAACCGAAACACGATTATCAATCGATTTACAATTCACACAGTCGCCCATTTCAATGAGTTCACGCTCTCTCGTAATTGGGTCTCCAATGGACACCACTTTTTCCACCTCCTCTTTTGACATACCAAGGTCAATGAAGTAATCTGCTGTTTTAGCAACTTTTGTTCTCTCTTCTGCTGTCATCACATGGATGGGCTTACTACCCATCACTCCAACGACATCTTCTTTCCCATGAATAATTACACGTTGGGCCGTTAATGTCTTTGGATCAAAGCCTCCTAAAGTATGGAAGCGTACAAAACCGTTTTCATCAATGTGTGTGACTATGAAGCCAATTTCATCCATATGAGCGGCTACCATCACCTTTTTACCTTCCGGATTATTAGTGCCTTTCTTTACCGTAACAACATTACCCATGTTGTCTACAGAGATTTCATCGACAAGCGGACTCACTTCTTGGATAACCAAGTCTCGAACACGCTTTTCGAAACCAGGGGCACCTGCGATTTCACATATAGATTTAAGAAGGGACACATTAATACTCATAGCAAAAAGGGTTATGCCACGAATATATAAGGATTGTAATTGAAGAGGAAGAGAGTCCTATAAATCTTCGGCAACAGTAAAAACTACCGTCAGGCTATAAATGCCTGGGGCATAGTTAATACCCGGTGTAAGCTTATAGCTTACCCGAAACTTATGCGTAAATGGATCGGCTATTGGATCTCCTGGATCATTAGTGCCAACACCTGTACCAATAGAAATGTCATTCGCGGTTGAACCGATCAGGTAGGTAGGTGTAGATATGTCTTGAAGAGCGAAAAAAGCGGATTGTTGTGAAGTGCGTCCAGGACTATCCGCACGTATTTCAAGAATACTTACTGGAATAGAAGTAGTGCCGGAGCTAGAGTAGGTCTCTATTAAGTCCCACTCACCCGCATTAAACGTGTCAGTACCTACATATAAGTCCCAGTCAACAGTTGTGTCTATGGTGAATTCTGTCGCATTACCCAAAACCACACCACTTGTGTATTGGCGAATGGTGTTAAAGGTGAAGGACAGATCAGTTCCTTTGGTTATCTCCAGATTTAATGTCTGCGCGGAGATGCCAAAAGAGACTGTTATATGCAGAACCATAAATAAAATTATCGGTCGCAGCATGACTAAAGTTATGAAAATAAAAAGAGGTAACAATATTGTTACCCCTTTTACCAATCAACATAAATCGAACTAACTTATTTACTACGTATTAGTAAAGGTTATTTTATTAATATTCTATTATTCTTCTTAAAGATCTTCTGCCAAAGTATAGATAAGATTCATTCCGTAGTATCCGGCCTGATAAGTATCTAATCCTGGAGAAAGTCTGTAGTCTACTCTAAATTGGTGAGTATTAGGAGAAGTCAGGTAAGTACCTGCAGCACCTGGAGTGTCACCAGCATCAACGATACCACCGTCACCAATAATAGCAAGGTTGTCAGTACCAGTCAAAGCAGTAAAACCTGCGCCAATTAGAGAGTTACCAGCAGCATCAATAGCTCTGATTCCAATAATACTTGAAGGAACAGCAGGGCTACCAGCTAAAGAGTAAGTAGTGAATTGCTCCCAAGTCGCAGTCTCAGCATTTACGTGTAAATCCCAAGGTACAGTAGACTCAACTCTCAATTCAGTTACGTTAGTCTTAGTAATACCATCCACATACTGAGGAATAGTACTGAAGATGAAATCCACGTTAGGATCCGTCAATAAAGTCAAATCAAGAACACCTTGCAGCTCCAAAGAAACGTAAACGTTCTCGTTGTCTGTAGGAAGCTGAGCAAATGCGCTTGAGCTTAATGTGAAGGAAGCAACAGCAACTACTGCTAACATCCTAAGTTTAAATACATTTTTCATAATAATAATGTTTAGGTTAAAAGTTTCGACATGTGAATATATGGACTTATTTTCATATATAAAAACATTCAGCAAAAAAACTAATCTTTTTTTCTCTGACTGCCTTATAATCAAGTAAATAAGCTTCATTCGATCAACTGCCATTTATGTTATTAATGTTGATTTCCTTTTTGTGGTATTAAAATTTCCATTTCTGCTGCCTCTACTTCTTCCCTATTACCATAGTCCATCACAGCCAGCACGGAATAGCGTCCTGGTTTAATTCGATCTGGTGGAATAGAAAAGACAGTATTGCGGACTCCCGCAGGTAGCATTGTAAATCCTTTAGTAGTTATTCGTTCAGTCTGCCCTGTGGTCAGACTTGTTAATTCTATGTATGAATTGCAACGCAAGAAGGTCTCTCCCGCATTCTTCATCTCAATAGTGAAAAGATCATCTGAGTAATCAAGCGACAAGATCTCACCCTTTGATTCTGTCACCATAGGTGGTGTCTGAAAAACATATACTCCGAATCTATAGGATTGATTAACCCTAACGGTTAAGGTCTCCCCATCTTTACCTTCCATTTCAGGAGGTGCTAGTCGCACATAGGCCACAGCCCATCGTGCAAGCAATGCCGAAGAGTCCGCAGGTACATCCATCAAAACTCTCACGTCTTGTGATTCACCAGGTCCTAATTGGAAAACAGAGGGAGTAGCGCTCAACCAATCGGCACAACTTCTGCTGACCTCTCCTTTTCCTACGAATTCACTTTTACCCTGGAGTGTTGCTTTGAAATCACCAAAATTTACCTGAAATCCCTGCATCTCGTTGGAACTGTTAGTAACAGTGATCCTTCCACTTGCGGAAGCACCTGGTGCAACTTTGAAGTTAATGCGGGTTGGTGAAGTAGAAATCTTTTGCCCGAAAGCATCGAGACCTGTACTTAAAAGTACGAGTAGTACGAACCCTAAACTTCTTACTACATTCAATAAAACATTAGACCTTGACATACTTGAATTAATTATTATCAAACTTTTTAATATTTATCCTGCGATTCTTTTCTATTAAGTAGAATGTCAATTGATATTTGGCAGACGCATTATTAATCTCTAACGCGTAATTGTCTTGTGCAAACTGCAACCGCTTATCAATCCCAGCTCCACTGGCTCTAATTGTATACTTGCCAAATGGAACGAATATTCTAAACTCCCCTGATCCATCGGTAAGACCTGAGTAAACTCTCTCATCCTCACCAACAGCAGAAATTCTTATCTCGTCTAAATCGACTTCTTCTACCAAAGCAGAGTAGGTAGCTTTCTGTACAATTACTCTACCATTTATTTGTACCCCTCGGGTTAATGGTATAAATACTGTCTCATCCTTGGCTAATACCAAAGGTGTGTCATCTGGGTTAAACCACCCTTCAGAATCTCCTAGTACCTGAGACTCTATACTATAGCTTCCCATATTTAGGTTTTCAAATAGAGCCGAACCACTGGCCCCCGTAATGGCTGACTTACCATTTATTTTGATCAATACATTTTGTACAAAGTCTTCACCACTATCTCTAACACCGTTACCATCTAGGTCTTTAAAGACAGCTACCTTTATCTTATAACTCTTTACCCCAGGTCTTCTAAAAGCAAAGTCCTTTTTCACACCTAATCTTAAAAAGAAGTTAGACTGTTTAAAAGTGCTGAGCACTCCATCAACTCCTTGTTGAGCATTTAGAGAAGTCAAAGGGCTTTCACCTTGATTGATCATCAGAAGCTCAGTACCCAATGTAAAGGTGTATCCACTCTTGGCATAATAAGACAAATCTTGTGACGCAGTTACTCTCCATCTGGCGAGTACCGACTCATAAGAGGAATTGAATCTTGGACGGACTGAAAGACCAATCTTTCTGAAATACATTGTGGCAAATGCCGATATAAATACTGATTGTGGATTTAATCCATCATTTACTATTCTAAAGTTATCCGTTATCGATGCAGGCCCATAATTATATCGCACAACGGCATTGAGGTTTTTATACTTCAGACGATTCTCCCACTGAGCCACTAAATATGGATCTATATCTTCATAACCAGGAACTTTAGAAAAACCTGCGAAGAATTTGGAGAACAACCTAAAGTCTCTACGCTTGCCTCCAGAGGAATAACTCAAGCCAGCTCCAGAATTTTGAATTTGTAAGCCCAGCAGCTCTTCATCTGTATACCTGGGAAATAGTCTAACCGTTCCGAATTCTGTTCTCCATTCATATCGCAATTCATAGATATTCCTCCTCCTTAGATCATTGTTAAAGGTAAAACCCCTGATGATAGACACAGGTTTGGATTCATTGATCGCAGCTCTTAAACTAACAGACCTATTGTCCTTCAAGGTATACCTCAAATTGACATTACCAGATCTAGAGCCTCGTTGTAGTGCCAGGAATGAGGGTGAACTGTAATTACCAGTCAACGCTATATTCAGTTTTCCAACACGACCACCATACCGAAGTTCAGCGCCATAACCTGACACTTCAAAAACACTATCAGGATCGAAGTTGTCTGTCTCATTACTGATACCAGCGGCTATACCTATATTATGGTACTTAGAAATTCTATGATCGATTTTCAATCTATATAAGTCACCATCTTTGAAGTTGAACTCATCCTTACGGTTGACCATTTGAACCTCAATATTCGAGTTTTTCTTTATTCGATAGCCGAGTCTTGCGCCATAGAACTGCAAGTTGTTGGCAGCTAGCCTACCACTTCTATTGGAATTCCCTACGTAAATACCTCCTATTTCAAACTTGCCCAGCCTGGCCTGAGCTTTCACACCTTCACCGTTCAGCAGGAGTCCCATGTTCTCACCAATATTTCCTGCAGCTACCAAAAGCTTTGGTGAAGCATATTGAAGAAATCTATTGGAAGGCAAAAAGTCAGTACCTGAAACCACATTGCTTGTTACAATAGCCTGATAGTTATATCTCACGTGACGTTGTCTCCCTAAATCAGCTTCTCCCTTAAAATCCAAAGTGAAGTTGGTAAAATTAGACAGTAGGTTATAAGAATTAAGCTCTACAGAGAGTGGAATAATTGAGCTTCCTTTATCATTTTCAAATTTTACTTTCTCGCTTAGTTTGACAAAGTCAACCCTTCTACCTTTGACCTGCTTTTTGTTTTCAGGATTGGCTGCTTGAATTTGCAGTCTGAACAAACGTTTTTCATCAATATTGGTATTCTGATCATCGGGTCGATCAGTAAAGAAATATCCCTTCTCTTTAAGGTCCAACACCTTGACCTTCACCATAAAAGAAGTGTCTATACCTACAGGAAGCGTAACTAAGGTGGTATTGTCTCTAAAGGCCTTGCCATTCTCATCCAACACCTGAAGTTTCACATCTGGGGTAAACGTAACGCGTATATCTTCTACCGCATTGCCGTTGTTTTGTAATCTTACCCTTACGCTAGAACTATCAGAGTCGTTAGGGAATACAACCTGACGGTCACTTACCGAAAGTTTCCAGGCCGAAATCTTTTTGATTTCCAGAGTCCAAGGTGTTGATGCCAAGGCATTGCCAAACTCAGAGTAGGCTGTGGCACTTATAAAATAGTTTACATCACCCGCTGTCTCCCTTGAAGGAACAAGTCTTATGGGTATAAACATGGAATCTTTGGAGGCTACAGTGTGAATCTTATTAACATCATTGATGACTTTCCATCCCTGAGGGGATGCCAAATCGACACTGAAACGAATAGGTTTAGAAGTATTATTGACAGCTTTCACTACGTTGCTGACCACTTCATCATCGACAGACGCAGTCTCGCTCGACTTCAAAAAGTCGAGTCTAAAGCCGGTATTGAGCACATTAGTTTGGGCATTCACCTGTGAAATGGCGATAATTCCAATTAATGCACCAATCACAGTCACGGAGAGAAATCTCCAGAGGCTGGGAAGACGCGTAGTCAAAATAAGTTAGTCCTTTGATGTTAGGTATTCCAAATATATGTAATAACTAACGATTTCTCACAATTTACAATCAGCTATTTCCGTTGCTGAGAGCACTTTTTTTGGACTTTTAGACTAAAACCCTATGCAAATGGCAAACTTTTGCATGTATAAAAAGATGATTTTTGATACAATAATCCTTTTGCAAACAACTCGAAGGACAAAATTATAGTCTGGGATAGCGCCTTTCCACGAATTATTAATCTCCCTAAAAAACTACCTTGAGCTCCTAAGTCTAAATAAAAAGAGCTCCTGGTCAGGAGCTCTTGTGCGCACGAGAAGATTCGAACTTCCACGCAAGTTAATGCACCACCCCCTCAAGATGGCGTGTCTACCAATTCCACCACGTGCGCATGTGGTTAAGGGATGCCAAAAGTAAATAAGAATTGACCGAATTCAAATAAGAAAGACAGACCTTTAATCAATTGATCTTTGCTTAGGGCTTTCTAGTTTTCTAGATTTAAATCATACATTGCTCAAATGAATAAACTCAATAAGACAACTCTTCTTGGAATCATTTTTATCACCATCGGATTGGTCTTCGCGATGAATAATTTTGATATCATCCCATGGCATGTCAGACGCTACATTTATCAGTGGGAAAACATCCTAATGCTCGTTGGTATCTTTCTGATAGTTACTGACGAAAACAAACGCGTTGGAGGAATACTCTTTGCCATAGGACTTATATTCGTAATTGACGATTGGTTCTATATCGATGTATCCATTTGGGATCTTTGGCCTGTAGTGTTCATTATAATAGGAGTTACCATTATTAGAAGAAAAACGTCAGTCGCAGATGACTTGGAGGATGGGAACGGTCAGGATAGAGATTTGATTGATGACACTGCCATTTTTAGCGGAGGCGATAAAGTCATCAACAGTCAAAATTTTAGAGGAGGCAATCTGACTGCGATTTTTGGTGGATCAAACATTGACCTGACTACTTCAAAGCTGTCTCCAAAATCGGCTAATATTGAGATCTTCTACCTTTTTGGTGGTAGCAAAATTAGAGTCCCTCAGGACTGGAATGTAGAATTAAGAGTCACCAGTATCTTCGGAGCCATGACAGATAAAAGAGTCATTCAAGACAATTCAGAGAACCCAGAAAAGCTTTATATCAAAGGACTGGTTGTTTTCGGAGGAGCAGAAATTACCAACTAATTAAATCTCAGATGAAGAAGTTCTTAGTCCCCTTACTTTTGGTATTCACTATCAGTGCAATTGCACAAGACAGAATAACGGGCCACAAATTTGCCACCCGGTCTGAGGTCATTGCTCAACATGGTATGGCCGCAACCAGCCAGCCATTGGCTACTCAGGTCGCTCTGGATATACTGAAGAAGGGTGGCAATGCGATCGATGCTGCCATTGCAGCCAATGCTGTTCTGGGCTTGGTGGAGCCTACTGGCAATGGAATTGGCGGAGACCTCTTTGCTATCGTCTGGGACAGTAAAACACAAAAACTTCATGGGCTTAACGCTTCTGGTAGATCACCTTATGACCTTACCCTTGATTATTTTAAGAACAATGGTTATAAAAGTATCCCGGCTTATGGACCGCTACCTGTTTCGGTACCAGGTGCTGTAGATGGCTGGTTCGAGTTACATAAGAAATTCGGTTCCCTTGGCATACAGGAAATCCTTCAACCAGCCATTGACTATGCCAACAATGGGTTCCCGGTGAGTGAACTGATTGCCTGGTATATGGAAAGAGGTGCTGCAAACCTTCAAAGGTTTCCTGGTTTTAAAGAAGTATATATGCCGAATGGCAGCACGCCTAAAAAAGGCGAGGTCTTCAAAAACCCCGCACTCGGGAACACTCTGGATAAAATTGCCAAGGGTGGTCGTGATGCCTTCTACAAAGGGCCTATAGCCAAGACAATAGCTGACTACATGGAAACACTCGGTGGCTTCTTATCAGAAAAAGACCTTGCTGACCATACATCTGAATGGATTGAACCCGTTTCAGTGAATTATCGAGGTTATGATGTTTGGGAACTCCCTCCCAATGGACAAGGAATTGCTGCACTTCAGCAACTGAAAATACTAGAGGGTTATGACTTAAAATCGATGGGTTTTGGTAGTGCGGAATACATTCACACTTTCACAGAAGCTAAAAAACTGGCATTTGAAGACAGGGCAAAATTCTATGCAGACATGGACTTCTATAAAACTCCTGTCGATTGGTTAATCTCTGATGAATATGCCGCAGAGCGCAGAAAACTCATTAACCCAAATCGTGCAGCCCGTTCTGTTCCGGCAGGCAAACTCAAAGATGGCGACACTATTTACATGACTGTGGCAGATAAGGATGGCAATATGGTATCGCTTATCCAAAGTAATTATAGAGGTATGGGATCTGGAATGACCCCTCCTGATCTAGGTTTCATCCTGCAAGATAGAGGAGAACTCTTCTCTCTGGAGGAAGGACATGCGAATGTCTATGAGCCTCATAAAAGACCTTTTCACACCATCATTCCGGCCTTTATTACCAAAGACGGTAAGCCTTGGGTGAGCTTTGGCCTGATGGGTGGTGCTACACAACCACAGGGTCATGCCCAGATTGTAATTAACCTCATAGACTTCGGTATGAATTTGCAAGAAGCAGGTGATGCACCACGCATTCTACACACAGGCTCTTCACAGCCAACTGGTGAGGTTATGACGAATGGCGGCACCTTGCAATTAGAAAGTGGGATAGACTACGAAGTAATCCGAAAACTTGTATTGATGGGACATAGAATGTCTTGGAATGTAGGTAGCTATGGTGGCTATCAGGCCATTATGTGGGACGACAAGAACAAAGTCTATTATGGAGCCTCAGAGTCCAGAAAAGATGGTCAGGCAGCGGGGTATTAAAAACAAGTACCTCATTTATTTTTATTTTTTCCTGCCCTTCGGGCTCTTGTTAAGCTGTGACCCATCACACAGTTTGGTAATTCAAAATTATAGTCAAAGTGAGATTTTATTTGAAGTAAAAACTCAAGATTCTATATACTTTGATTCCATCATCATGGCAGATAGTACATTCTACCGCAGAATTGATCATGAACTGTATACTGACATAATTCCGATAATCAAGTCTGACTCTAACAGGTATTCTTTCAAGCTACCTTCACAACATTCTGCCATTGTATTCCCAGGTGGTATTGGTCATATTCCCATAGACTGGGTAATCATGGAGGTGGCAGATATGCGTGATACAATTTTCACAAGAACCTATAACAGTTTTACCAACATCCCATCAAACATAAAAATGAGAAGCTCAGGTTTCATGCTTCATAATAGGATTATCAATATTTACGACCCCTCACCAGTCAAATAAAACGCATCCTTAATACAACCCAAGTTTACTATCTTGATTAGACCAGAATCTAATCATTATGAGAAAGCTTTATTTTCTAATCTCAATGTATTTGGCGTTTTCTTGCACCAAAGCTCAAGAAGCTGACTTCGCCTTTATTAATGTGAACCTTATCACAATGGAATCGGAGACAGTCTTGACCAATCAAACGGTCTTAATCAAGCAGGGAAAGATCTTTGCCATCGGTAGTTCGGAAGATATCTCCGTAGACCTTGCAGGCACAGTAGTGGATGGTGCCGGCAAATACCTGATGCCAGGCCTGGCCGAAATGCATGCCCACATCCCTGGTAATCGTGATATGGATTTACTTCAAGAGACACTATTTCTATACCTATCCAATGGCATTACCACTATCAGAGGAATGCTAGGTCAGCCCTATCATATCGAATTAAGAGATAAAGTAATATCAGGAGAAATCTTAGGCCCGAGAATCTATACTTCAGGGCCTTCAATTAATGGTAATTCCGTGCGGAGTATTGAGGAAGCACAAACAAAAGTAAGGGCTCAGAAAAAAGCGGGTTATGATTTCTTGAAAATGCACCCTGGTTTGACACGTGAAAATTTTGATGCTGTGGTTGCCACTGCAAATGAAGTTGGGATTCCCTATGCAGGTCATGTTAGTACGGGAGTGGGGGTTAGAAGAGCCCTCGAAGCTAAATATGCTTCCATCGACCATGTGGATGGTTATATCGAGGGGATGGTTCCCTCCTCCATTCGCGTAAACCCCAATGCCAATGGCTTTTTCGGAGTCAACTTCACAGACATTGTTGATACTGACATTAGCAAGGAGTTGGTAGCACTCACATTAGAAAATGATGTTTGGATAGTTCCTACCCAAGCCATGATGGAAAGGTGGATTGGCCCTGAAGACCCCGAGATTATAGCTAAGAATCCAGAAATGAAATACATGAATCCAACTACACTCAACAACTGGGTTCGTACCAAGAAGGGAATTATTGGAGCACCTAACTATAAAGGAGAACAAGCACTGAAATTCAATCAAATCAGAAGAGATATTATTAAGCAAATGCATGATACAGGTGTTAAAATTCTCTTGGGCTCTGATGCTCCACAAGTATTTAATGTACCGGGATTTTCAATTCATCGTGAACTCGAATCTATGGTCAGAAGTGGACTGACTCCTTACGAGGCATTGTATGCAGGAACTGTGAACCCGGCTGCCTTCTTTGGTGACCAGGGAAAGTACGGAACAATAATCATTGGAGCAGATGCAGACTTGATTCTCGTAGACGAAAACCCTCTTGAGAACATTGCCAATATGCGTCAACAATCTGGAGTAATGGTTAGAGGAAGGTGGTTACCTAGGAGAGAAATTGAGCTCAGTCTTGAACAAATCGCCAACAAATATTCCAAATAGTCATGAAATTTAAATATCAGTTTATTGTATTGGCCATTTGTACATTGCTTTCAGCTTGTGGCAGCAATACCGCAACAACAGAAACCTCTTCTGAATCCGTGTTGCTGTTTAACGGAAAGGTTTGGACAGGCAATGATGCTCAACCTTGGGCCGATTGGGTATTACTGAAAGGAGATAAAGTCAGTAAAGTCGGTAGTGGCAACATATATCCTCCTGCAGACCAGCAAATTGATTTAAAGGGACGACTTACACTTCCGGGCTTCAATGACTCTCATGTTCATTTTTCTCAGGCCGGGGCTTTACTCTTGGGCATTAATCTACTGGATGTAAATGACGATGAAGCCTTTATAACCCGGGTGAAAGAAACAACCGAAAGGCTTCCCAAAGGAAGCTGGATCACCCGAGGTGATTGGGGGGCCTATGAGGCATGGAACATGGGCTCCGAAGGAAGTAATAGAAACCAACAAGATTGGCAGCCTCGGAGAACCCTCATTGATGACTTGACACCAGACCACCCTGTGCTGGTGACCAAGTATGATAGAACTGAAGGCATGGCCAATGCCATAGCACTCGACTACCTTGGTATTGAATCCAAGGATGGCATTCTTAAAGGAGACATTCTGACCAGTGCGCTGAGACAAATTCCTGAAAGTTCGTTTGAGAGAAAACTTGCCGAGTCAAAGCGTGCTTTGGAAGAGTGTGCCAAATGGGGCGTTACTACTGTTCAGGACATGTCTCCTCTAGATAGAGTAGATATTTACAGATACTTGCAAGATCGCGATTCACTGATAACCCGAATCAATTTTAGTCCTTCACGTTTGAGCGAAATCTACAATATGATGGATCAGGGTTGGGTAATCGATTGGGGTGAAAATCCTGCGCCTGCGGGAGATGATTACATAAGCTTTGGCACAGTAAAAAGTCATATTGATGGTATTATGGGGGGGCGAACCGCACGTTTCTTTGAACCCTATGCTGATAATACAATCGAAAATTACATGTGGAGAGGAGGATGGCGAGAGTTCTCTAAAAATCTTCCCGAATTTAAAAAGATGCTGATTCAGGCCGATAGTGGTGGTATTCAGTTAAGAGTACATGCTATTGGAGATGAAGCAAATTCGATTTTACTCGATGTCTTAGATACTCTCGATCAGGTAAATGGCGCCAAAGACCGAAGGTTCCGTTTAGTCCATGCCCAGGTGATTGCCGAACAGGACTTTGAACGTTTTGCAGGAAGAAATATAATTGCAGAAGTCCAGCCCTACCATGTTACAGACGATATGCGTTGGATGGAAGAACGAATCGGGCATGAAAGGTGTAAAGGGGCCTATGCGTTCAAAACCCTTGAAGATGCTGGGTGTCAACTGGCCTTTGGTTCTGACTGGCCAGGAACTAATGCCAGCTACTACCCAATTAATCCACTATATGGCTTATACGCTGCCGTCACTCGACAAACGGTGAATGGTCTGCCTGAGGAAGGCTGGTTTCCTGAGCAAAGAATTGGTCTCGAATCAGCCATCAAAGCCTACACACAGGGATCTGCATTCGCCACTTTCGAAGAAGATGTCAAGGGGCAAATTAAGGAAGGTATGCTTGCAGACATTACTGTCATAGACACCGATCTGTTTGAAACAGAGCCAGCAGCATGGCTGAAAGCGCGGTTTGATTACACAATTGTTGGTGGGAAAATCGTCTATCAGCGAATCCAGTAGAAGATTTGTTAAATTAAAACCATAATAAATACTCAAAGACACACATGAAGGCAATTATCTACATGCCTGGGTTGGGCACCAATTTCACAGATCAATCTCTGTCCGTCTTTGCCAATCGATACACCAAGGCACTGGACATTAACGACCCCGATGAACGCAAAAAATTCGAGATAAAATTCAGAGAAGAGGCATTCGGTATTGATGGAAATTTGGTGACGAAAATTGCCGGAATACACGAAAAGGTTGACCAAAACTCTAAACATATCATTGACATCTATGAGCTAAACTATGTGAATGAATTAACCCAGAGTTTTAGACGAAAGAATGTCTTATCAAAGATCTTTTCATTGACGGCCATCATAGCAATCAATTTTCCTAAAATCATTATTCAGTCTATTGTAAGTACCTTTAAAAAGGTAGGCGGTGTCTCAGAAGCCAGTCCTTTCCAATTCATTTACGCTGGTTTTATTCTTTTACTTCTTGCCACTTTTGGATTACTATTGATCGCCTCCTTTCCGGTGACCTTAGGAAATATGGTGCCAGCTGAAAGTCTTCCTGAATTCAATAATTTTCTGGAAAACTACTGGCTTGGTAATCGCATCAACGATGTCTACATATTCTTGAGCAACAAAGCCAAGTACATCATCGGTTTCTTTGCACTTTTTTACCTGGTCATGCCAGACTTTAAGTTATTCGTCATTGAGATGGCCACAGAGTTTATTTGCATTATTCGCTATTTCAGTGCTGGCCGAAACAGACTTAACCTCACCGGGAAATTTGAAGAATTACTTGAGAAAGTCTCCGAAGACAATGACAAGTATGAAGAGGTTTCTGTGATGGCCTATAGTTTCGGGAGTGTTATCGCCTTGGATACAATTTTTCCAATGACTGGTTCAACCTCTTTCCGTGTTTCAAATAAAATCACAGAACTGGTGACCATAGGTTGTCCATATGACTTCATTCATCTTTATTGGAGAAGCTATTATGCACATCGTGAGTATACTTCAGAAACCATAAAAAATTGGTACAACATATACTCTACTGTTGATATTCTCTCCTCTAACTTTCGTATGGACGGAAAGGAAGCTGCAGCCCAACACTCAGTGACTAAAAATGGCATTGTACCTACTAATATCCCATTCAATGTATTAGCCGAACAGCACTATAATCCTGTTCGCGTCATTATGCTGGCTGGGCTAAGAGCTCATGGCATGTACTGGGAAGAACAGTTGAACAGTGCCAGCTGCTTCACTTCTCTCGTTGCACGTCAGCAAAAGAAGGATCCGTAATCATTCCTCCCTCAAAGCATTCACCGGATTCCCGTTGGCTGCACTAAATGATTTGAAGCTAACTGTAATGAATGCAATCACTGAAATCATCAGACCACCCAAAACGAAAATCTCTACACCAATACGCGTTTGATAAGCAAAGCTTTTGAGCCACTCTTGCATGAGGTAATAACCCAAAGGAAACGCAAGCATTATAGAAACCAAGATGAGCTTTGCATAGTCCTTAGCCAAAAGAAGTACTAGTTTCTGAGCGGATGCCCCAAGGACCTTACGAATGCCAATTTCTTTTCTCGATTGCTCCGTAGTAAATGACACGAGTCCAAACAGTCCAAGGCATGCGACAAAAATAGCTAGCCCTGCAAACCCAATAAATACGGTATTGAATTGTTGATCTGCTTTGTACTGCCGATCGAAACGTTCGTCTAAAAAGAAGAAATCAAATGGATTATCAGGGTAAATCTCATCCCAAGCGTCTTCGACTTTTGATAGTACACCAGCATAGTCTTTGGAACTGATTTTAGCCGCGTAGTAGGACGCTTGTCTTCTCCTGTTGTAGCTAAATATTACAGGGTCTAAACCTTGCTTGATTGTTGCTTGGTGATAGTTGCCTACCACCCCAATAATTGTCGATTCATTAGGCCTATTTGGATTAATCTTCTCACCAATGGCTTCCTCAGGGCTTGAAAAACCCATATGCTTAACAGCGACCTCATTAAGTACCACAGCTGCTGTATCGGTGAGCATATCCTTTAAAAAGGATCTTCCTGCTATAAGCTCTACATCAAACAGTTGAATAAACTCATCGTCTATACCTACTCTATAGCAATCTCTAAGCTCTTCGGGATAATGCTTAGAGTTAAATCCACTGATACTAAAATTTTCAATGCCTGGTACACTGCTAGACATAGTGAAACCCTCTAATTCAGGCATTCCTTCAAGCATATTTCTAAAAACCTGGATTCTATTCTGAAGATCATCATCACTGGTTCCGGAAGATGGCGCTTGCAACACTAAGGTTTGTTCCAAGTCAATTCCTAAGTCATAACCTCTCATATAATTGAGTTGCTTAATGACCAGAAATGTGCCCAGTATTAATGTAATAGAAGCCGTAAACTGAAAGACAACCAGTAATTGTCTAAAGCCAAACTTCTTTTTACTAGTCCCCAAGCTACCCTTCAAAACGGCCACAGGATTAAATGAAGTTAATACTAGCGCTGGATACAGACCAGAGCAGAGTGTGCCGATCAGGACAAGTATCAATAAACCTCCCAAAACTGTCGGTCCAAAGAGTAGTGACTGCTCTAACGTAATATCCATTGCCTGATTAATCAAAGGCCTTAGCAAGGCAACCAGAGCAAGCGAGGCTAGCACAGCGAACAGGTTGTACAAAAATGACTCTACAAGAAATTGAATTAAAAGATTGGACTTACCTGCACCTACAACCTTACGGACTCCCACTTCTTTAGCACGCTTAATGGCCCGTGCGGTAGCAAGATTAATATAGTTTACCCATGCAATCACCAGTATTAAGCCGGCAATGATTACCAAGAAATAAATCTGTTGTCCGCCTCCGTTTTCACCCATATCCCAACTAAGCCCAACAGACTCAAGGTGCACATCTCCTACTTTTTGTGACCAGAGTACCTCTCTGATGCCGCGTTGTGCATAAACCTCTGCCTTCTTGCCATCCAGATAGGTCTCAAGTTTCTGATCCAAGGCATCTTGACTGACACCATCAGCAACTTTTACAAACGTATAGAAATCATACCAACCCCAGTTATTAACAAAATCTTCATAGCCTCGCCAAGTTTTCAATGAGGTAATGAGTTCAAATTGCATATGCGAATTCTCGGGGAAGTCTTCAAACACACCCGTCACCTTTAATTCGGTAGTACCACGCCAGAATATGGATTTTCCAATGGGATTTTCATTACCGAAATACCTCTGGGCTGTTGATGCAGAAATCACCACCTGACTCGGTTGTGACAATACATTTTGCCGATCACCATCAATGAGTTTGAAACCAAACATATCGAAGAAGTTCTCATCGGCTAGCACCCCTTTGTCTTCGTTATAACGAATAAGTGTACCGTCATCCTGACGAACGCTATATACACCTCCTCCAAAAGGTAAAATGCGCGCAGACATTTCCACTTCCGGTAAATCTGTGAGTAAGTTAGGGCCGACAGCCGCATATACCGGGGCGCTTTTGGTTTTTAGCTCACCTTGACCATACATGTCCATAACCACACGATAGGTTCTATCCGCTTTGGGGTGGAAATTATCATATGTGATTTCTTCCAACACATGGAGGCTGATCAACAGACAAGCTGTGATCCCCACTATAAGCCCTGATAAATTGATAAAACTGTAGCCTTTTTGCTTTCTGAAATTCCTTAGGCTGACGAGCATGTAATTCTTTAGCATTGCAATTTGATTTGAGTTATATGACCTTTTGCCAAATGATGAGGGCCTGAAAAACCTAATCACATCCCAAACAAACCACCATTTGGCTTTGGTGGCTCCCACTTCAATCTGTCGATAGTAAAATGCTTCCAGCAAATCTCCTTGAATCTCATCCAAGAGACTGCTAGCACAGTACCATTCCAAAAAGCGGTTGGCCCAGTTTGGGGGTGATATATTGTCTGTTGGTCTAATCATTAAGCAGAAAAATTAAGCTTAGGCATCATATCCCATAGCTTCATTCTGTTTGATTGGATTTGCTCCAGCGTAGACAGACCCACTTTTGTTACTTCAAAAATTCTCTTCCTCCTGCCTCCACGTTCGGCAGTAGCTCCACCCATCTTCGATACAATCAACCCTTTCTTTTCTAATCGCTTTAAGACCGTATGAACTGCTGAAATCGAAATTCGATTCATCATATGATTCTTATAGGCCTCAGAAACGGTATAACCGTAAGCTTCATCGGGCATTACCGCCACAATCAGCAGGATGGTCTCTTCAAGGTTTCCCAGATTTTGATTCATATTTCTACAACTATTGTAGAACAAATGAAAAGAATTAAAATCATTATTACAACATTTGTAGAACTTATAGGTTGATTAGGCCCCAAATTTCCACGATATTTAATCATGTTTAAGGTGATCTCATTTCAGTCGCATCATGCCGATGACTTCAGGAAAATTGGAGAAGAATGGATCAATGAGTTTCTACACCTTGGAGAGCCCGATATATCGATTCTAAGGGATCCGAAACGACATATCATCGACCAAGGTGGTCACATATTTATAGCAGTCGACAACGATAATCATGTAGTGGGTACTTGTGCCCTGGTCAAGAAATCTGAAACCAGATGGGAACTCTGTAAACTAGGCATCTATAAATCGCACAGAGGGCATGGCCTAGGTCGGAAACTGACGCTAAGAACAATCGAACAGGCTAAATCCATCGGCCTTGAACATCTGTACCTCGAATCAAGTAGCAAGCTTAAAACCGCTATTCAACTCTACAAGAAGCTTGGGTTTGTAGAAGAAAAGAATTGCAATGAAGGCACATCTCAATGCGATATTAAGATGGTCCTTCATTTAAAATCCTAGTGACCCAGTTCCAGAATCACCCCTCCATTAACAACGATGCCTTCCAAAGGTGCCCAAACATCGAGAAGCTCGGGTGTCATACTGGATCCAAGGTTGATATTCTCAAATCTTGACTGTCGTGTATCTGTGAAGTTTTCGAAGTTTAAATAAACACTGATCTTTCGAAATTTTCGAAGGGCCATGAAACCCACAATCCAAAAATCATCTGTTTCCGTAAGGTCGTTTCGCAACTGCTCACTTGTATAATAAGTCTCCAGGCCTAACCTCCACTTTCCTTCTTCCTCATAAACCAAAACAGCTCCAATATTATGCTTTGCTGTCAGTGGCTTTTGGTCATTCAAATTCTCGTATTCAAGACGCGTATCAATCAAAGCGTAGTTGAGAAAGAATTTAAAATCTTTGTAGGTCAATTTCATATTCGATTCAACTCCCCTAGAACTCACTGGGCCACTTGCATTTTCAAAAAAGAAACTATTTGCAGGGTTTTCAGCCAACACAAGTGGGTCATTGAGTCTAGTATAAAAGAAAAGTTGGTTTAAACTGAAAGTCCAGTTGTCACCAATCGCTGTGCGATAATTGATATCGAAGTTACCCCCATACGATCGCTCAGCATCCAAGTCTTCGAGGTTAAAACTACTTAAGCCTCTGAAAGAAAATCTTTCTGTATCCTCGGTGAAAATGGTAGGTGTCTTGTAGCCTAAGCCCCCACTTAATCTATAAGTAAAGTTGGTATTCGGTTTATAGAACAGGGACAGTCTAGGTAAAGCAAACCAGCCATAATCATTGTTTTTGTCTAACCTGAATCCTGACTCAATAGAAAAGCGATCGGACAATTTAGACACCTGCTGAGCAAATAAGCCTCCAGTCAATTGACTATAGCTTCTATCTGAGCTGATCAGTTCACCCTCTTTGAATTTGTCTGAGTAAACATTAAGTCCTAAAACCCAGCTACTCATCTCATCACCAAATGAATAAGTAGCCTCACTAAAAGTAGACCATTGTTCTCCATCAAAAGCATAATTAAACTGATTGATACTTCTGTCGAAATGCAGCAGACTGTTCTTTATCACCAATTCATTGTTATCTCCCCAACTACTGCTATATGTCGCTTGATAAGACAATCGTCTCGTTGAATTCTCTTGCAAGTATTGAGTGTTATTGGGCCTTTCTGCATCAATAGCATTTAAGTTTCCACCTAAACGGTTTTCAAAAGTCCCATTGAGTGACAGTCTTAGCTTACTGTTACCGGAAGGGTAGTAAAAGAGTGTTGGGTTTAGGGTGATACTTCTGACATCGGGGATTTCTGAAAAGTTATCCGAGTTAGGGTCGTAGGCATTCTGTCTATTCCCCGAGGCAAAAAAACTATAGCCAAACTTCTCATTCCTACGGGCACTGAAGGTATTCAAAGTTGTACCCCCGGCCGATGTCTGGTCTAACATAACCTTAAAGCGTGGTTTTTCTTCTGGTTGAATACTCACCAGGTTTACCAGACCAGCAATCGCGCCTCCGCCATAAAGCGTAGAGTTACTGCCTTTGATTACTTCTACCTGCTTTAAATCCAATGGTGGAATCTGCATGATGCTTAAGCCGCCAGAAAAGCCGCCAAACAAAGGAAACCCATCCTTCAACAACTGGGTATACCGACCATCAAGTCCTTGAATACGAATACTCTGATTGGCTGAACTAGGTGAAGTTACCTGCATTTGAATGCCCGTACTTTCACGAAGCAGCATGGCAATGTTATCGGAGCGCATAACGGCCTTTTCCTCAAGTTCTTCCGTGCCTAGAAACTCGATTCTGGTAGGAATGTCTTCTATGCTTCTGGAATTTCGTGTAGTAGTAACAATTACTTCTTCCATTTCTTCCTCATCCATCTCCAAAAAGATTGGAATAGGTTCTGATGTCACGGATGGGAGCTTTATCGTTCTCGATTCTACCATATAACCGACAAAGGAGAAGGTCACCTTTACTTCCGTCAGGTCATTTGACAAATTCAGCGTAACCAACCCGTTGGCATCGGCAACATCCCCTACGGTCGGGCTTATACTTGCTGTTGCCCCAACCAAAGGTTGATTGGTCTCTTTATCTAATATTTTGAATTTTAACACTTGTTGACCCAAGACGTCATAGGTCAAGCTCAGGCACAATAGTGCCGAGACTAATAATCTGATATGCATTTAAGCTTTGTTTAAAAATTGATACTAATTCTAAAGGGCTAAGAACTAGATCTTGGGCGGCTGCCAAATATCAAAAGCAGGGGGACTATAGGTATTATCTTCCAATTTTGATTCATCAAGAGTGATTGAAGCTTCCTGAAAATTAAATGATTGAAGAGGACCCATTGTGATAGCCGTACAGCACATACAAGAGCAAAAAGGCAAACAATCATCAGCTTCATCAGAAGCATTACGTTCGTTTGAGGATTCACAAACTTCTTCGGAATCACATGCAGAACTTTCCAAGTCATCAGCACATGGTGCCATACTCAGCAATAGAATAAAAATCGAAAGGATAGCACCTAAACGTTGCATGAAACAAAGATAGAATCAAAATGCTTGCAACTGGGTAACATTATAGAAATCATTCTACGATCTCCATAAAAATGGAAACCACCTAGGTTACCCCAGGTGGTCACACAAACACACACGACTCATCAGTAAACTGACGAGATTTTTAAATCTAAGTATTTCTATTTGATTGGCATCATTTTTTGGTGTAAACCGCCTCTCCGAATTGATTAAAAGTGCCATTCCTTTTCACGTAGTCTTTCACCTCTATTCGATTACCTTCAATTAAGCGGTATCGTGTCTTACCCTCTTCTGTTTCTGGGTTACCCCATAGCACTGTGAGTTCATTCTGTTTTATGCTAAACTTAAGACCAAACATTACACCCCTCGAGTCAAACCAGTACCCACTACTTTCAGTACTTTCATCGAGTCTATAATAGGCCCTGGACTCAATACCTTGAGTGTTGCCATTCTGGTTCTTAAATGAATTACTGAAATGTAGATGAATAAATTGACCAGAGAGTACTTTTTGCCAGCTCATTTTAAAAGTAGCAGATGTGCCAAAGAGCTCTCCTATCCCAGACCAGTCACCTTCTACTTTTTCAAAAAATGAAACACTTGATTGAGCCCTTATGCTTGGTGATGCAAAAAAGGAAACCAGAATAAATAATAAATAAAACCTTCTCATAAGCCTAAACTTCTAACAAATGACGAGTGAATTGCATCTTCGGGACAAACTTCAAGATCATCCTCCAATCTTTTCTTGAACACTACCACAATGCAACATTTCATCTCCAAAATAAGGATTATTCACTTCCATCTCTGCCGCAAGCCAGTAAGCACCTTTGTTGTTAAAGGCCATAGGGCAAAATTGTTTATAGAGAACAGAATCACTTCCTCGCCTCTTGAGCATATCATATACTTTCATAGATAGACCTTCGAATGCCCTTCTTTGCGCCTCAACATCATCACTTGAAGCAATCATTTGAAGATCTACTGTAATGGCAGCATTGGTATTCACTTCTAAAAATTTAGTGGCCGCAGCTTTAGCAGCTATAGGATCTGTTAAGACCAACGCATCTTTTACGGCTAAGTACTGAGTAATTGCTTCTGAGTACTGTTCCCTCTTACTACAGGCCATTACCATTACAACCAATACCATGAGCGTTACAATTTTTTTCATCTTCCTTCAATTATATTTTCAACATTTCCACAGCTAAGCATTACATCCCCGAAATAGGGGTTGACAATATTCTCATCTAAGCTAATCCAGGTAGCTCCTTTATCATTGTTAGCCATAGGGCAAAACTGTATGTACAATGGATTATCGAAAGAAGTACCGAAAGACTCAATAGCGTTGATTAGTGCTTTAGAAAGATTAATGAAGTTCAACCTTTGCTTATCTCGGTCCCCTGTACTTGTGATAATTGTCAAACTTTCTTCCATTGGGTTTAACAAATTCATCCAATGCAAATGAGCTTCGTTCTTTGTCAATGTCATATCAACATTGTCCAAGGCATTTTTAACCTTAACCCCAGCTTTTCTAATTTTAGCTCCAACCCCTTCTACCATTAAATCTTTCAGGATTATGTATTCTTTTGAAAGCTCTGTGAGTTGTTGCTGAAATAGCGGGGTCACTTGACTGCTATAATCCCTGGCTGCAGATAGCTCTATTTCCACAAACTGATCGGCATTGCTTTGGACTATGGAAGTAGGAGCAGCCGTATTCATCATACTGATTTTCCCCCTCAGCTGTGCTTCAGCATCTAAGGTAAAGGCGCCATTGGTCACAACTTCTTCTCCTTCGTTAAGACCATCCTTAACGAAATACTTATCATCAACCACATCGCCCAACATAACCTCTCTTAATTGAAAGCTTTGTTCCCCTGGTACTTTTACATAAACAATTGATCTTTTACCTGTCCAAAGTACTGAGGATTTTGGTACTGAAACTCCACCATTACCAGTTACGAAAATACTGGTAGAGATAAACATGCCTGGTTTTAGATCTCCTGACCTATTATCAAGGTCTGCCCTCACCTCTATAACTCTCGTGCGGGGGTTTACTTCAGGTGAAATAAAGGAAATGGTACCGAGATGAAACTTACCCGTGGACTTATTTTCAAAATCGAATCGATCGCCCAACTGTATCTTGCCTAAGTCCTTTTCATAGACTTCGAAGACCGCCCATACTTTAGTCAAATCAGTAATCTCCATGAGTCCACCTCCTTCATGCAAGTGGTTCCCAGTATTGACCATTTTTTTGGTGATTACGCCATCATAATCTGCCAACAGATCAAAGTTTCGGATGGGTTCTTTCGAGGTTTCAATGGCTTGAATTTGTCCCATAGTCAGCTTCCAATGATGCAGCTTCCTTCTTGCAGCATCTAATAGCACAGGGTTTGTGGCCTCGAGCTTCTTTGCCTCAATCAGTTCCTCTTGTGCTGATACCAGCTCTGGAGAGTAGATGGAGGCAACTTTCTCTCCTTTTCTGACCAAATCTCCTTCAAAGCTTTTATAAAGGGCCTCGACCCTTCCTCCAAAATGTGTAGTTTGAACATTCACTCTTCGATCGTCCACTTTGACTTTTCCACTCAAGCGTAAAATATCATCTGCTATCGTTGATTCGACTTTGGCAGTCTGAATATTGGCCAGTTGCACCGCATTATTAGACATTTTTAATATGGCCGGATTGTCATTTTCTCCTTCAGCAACTGGTATGAGGTCCATTCCACAAAATGGACATGCCCCAGGTTCAGACTGCCTGACCTGAGGATGCATAGAACAAGTCCAGCTTCCATTTGCATCAAGCTCATGTTCGTGATTCTCGGCTGTAGGCTCTGGAGCATTGCTGCCGCCAAAGAATATTGCACCTAGTGCCACCCCTATAACCAGGGTAAGGCCTACCGTCAGAAGTGTAGATCTATTTAATTTCATTTTGGATTTCGTTTAATGTGTAACCCGTTAAGTATTCTTGTTTGTAAACTGCTTTCTGGTAATCAACACTGGTGCGCACTTGAGCTAATTGAAGCTGTAATTGGCGCTGTTGGGTTTCCAGAAGCTTTTCAAAGTCTTGGTTGTTATTCGTGTACTCACTGATTAATACGCTGAGCAGCACATCCGTCTTCTTTATTTCTGCTGAGTATAAAGCGAGCGTTTGTCTCGCGGACTCTATTTCATATGCAATGCTCGTCCAGTCATTACGCAATTGATCTTTCATAGCAGATAATTCGAAGCCCTTGGCCTTCATTTTCAGGTCAGCCTCCTTCTTAACAGAACGATTCTTTTTACCGAAAATCGGCAGACTCACATTCACCTGTGGTACCAGGATGTCCTTGCCATTATCTGAAACAGACACACCCTCACGCTTACCTATGAAACCATATTCGAGCCCAAGTCCAATGTTTGGCTTACGCCCTAATTCGGCTAAAACCTTCTCTTGTTCAAGCACCGCCATCATGGATTCAATCGCCTTAAGTTTTGGCTGGTTGTCCATCACCGATTCTAAGTCTAAATCAGTTGTTTCAAAAACCAGCGTATCATTGATGCTGACTGAAGTTTCTCCATTTCTATGAAGCAGTGTATTGAAATCATGTTTCAGAGGTTTTTCTTTCAGTCTGAGCAAATCAAGTTCTGTTTTCGCTCGATCAATACTGATCTGAACTCTGACCAAATCTGCTAATGACACCAAGTTTGCTTCGTACTTTGTTTTAGTCACCGGCTCATAAGATTTCAGAATGTTCAGGTTCTCCTCCATGATTTGCACTTCTTTCTGTAGCTCGTAAAGCTCCAACCACTTGGACTTCACTTGAAGAAAGAGCTCATTCCTGCCTTCTTCGAAGATTTCGAACTTTGCCTTAGCAAAATTTGCTGCTGCTTTCTCTCTAGCTTTTAAGGTTCCCATCCACGGAAACATTTGGGCAACGGAAAGTCTGAATCGCTGGGGCCCCACACGCGTCTCTACGGGTGAGATAAAGTATCCAAAACTTAAAGTCGGATCTGGTAGTACGCTTTGCTGATCTACCTTTTCTAGGGCTGCCAAATAGAGATTAAACTTAGCCTTAAGGCTAGGATTGTCTCTTGCTGCCATCTCTAAATACTCATTCAGAGTGGTCTGCCCTTTTAACCCTGATCCTAAAAAGATCAATATAAATATCCAATTGAGTCTCTTCATTGCTTTACGACTTTAGGAAGCTTTAATACAAATGGTAAACGACTAACAAACTCATCCACATGACCCATTAACAGATAGTCCTCCTTCTTAAACACATGAGCATGTAGATAACTACCGTGATGTGTATAAACACCTTCATGCTTGTCTGAAAAGAAACCGAGAACAGTTGCTGGTTCATGGAAAAATGTACCCGAAACGCCAGATTGTTTAAATGACTCGTGTGTTCTTTCTAGCGCAGCGGGAGCATTAATGACATGCCAATCCACTAGCAACTCCCCTTCAATCATAAAGGGGAATGGCTTTTCGGTATCTAGAAAGTGATTCCCTGCCTCTCTTGATACCACCTCTTGTAATTGGCTCAGAGATTCAATCTCTTCTTGAATCGATATAGCGATCCAATCATCAACCTCGCTAGTGACCAGAAGCGTAGCTCCGCCTTCACGTTTTTCAACTACCTCCACGTTTCCACTATCATTTACAGTTGACTGATATACCTCGCCTCCCAGAATTATCAATTCCCCAGATAGGTCTTTGAGAGCTCCAAGGCCATAAAGGTTCTCACTATATTTGAGGTCCTCCAGGTCTATATTCGCCTCCAGCTTCTGCTCCATCATGATCTCTCTTAAAACCCCAAAGTGTTCGACAGCCGGGTTATCACTTGAACTTTGACAAGTCATTAAGGTGAAAAAGGAGGACAGTATGAGTAAGTGCTTTCTCACTGTTCTGAATCTTTTAGGTTGAACTTCAACTGTGTCTCTTTATAAAATGAATAGAGTACAGGCACGACAAAAAGGGTGATCAAAGCGATCAGCATACCTCCAAAGGATGGAATGGCCATTGGTATCATCACATCCGAGCCCCTTCCAGTAGATGTGAGAATCGGTAACAATGCCAATAGAGTCGTTGCTGTTGTCATTAAACAAGGTCGCACTCTTCTCATTCCAGCTTCAATCACAAGTTTTTGAATACCTGATTTATCCGAAAACTTCTTTTGATCGAAAGACTGATTCAAGTAAGTCGCCATTAACACGCCATCATCGGTAGCAATACCAAAGAGCGCTATAAAACCCACCCAAACCGCTACGCTAAGGTTAACAGGTGCAATCTGAAAGAGGTCTTGCATGTCGGTACCAAACAGAGAGAAATCCATGAACCCCTCCCTGCCATATAACCAGAGCATCAGAAAACCACCTCCGAAGGCTACAGCCACACTACTAAATACCATTAGCGACACCGCCACGGATTTAAACTGGAGGTATAAAATCAATAGGATGATGAGCAGGGCTAATGGGATTACGAGGCTAAGTCGCTTCTCAGCTCTCATCTGGTTCTGATAATTACCTGCAAACTCATATGAAACTCCTGGTGGCAAGCTTAGTTGGCCTTGGGCAATACGTTCCTCAATAAGGTTTTTAGCATCGTTAACCACTCGGGTTTCTGATAAGCCTACCTGCTTATCAAAGATCACATAGCCAACCAGGAAGGTATCTTCACTCTTAATCATTTGAGGTCCCTGTTCGTATTTGATTTCAGCGAGCTCACCAAGAGGAATACTCTCCCCCTTAGCAACAGGAATAAGTATATTTTTCAATGATTCAGGATCATCTCTCAGGCCCCGCGGATAGCGTACCCGTATACCATAGCGCTCTCTACCTTCAACTGTTTTGGACAACTCGATCCCTCCAACGCCTACTTGGATATATTCCTGAACGCTGGAAACACTCACACCATACCTGGCCAGTGCCTCGCGATCTAAGTCAATCAGAAGGTATGGCTTACCTACAATCCGCTCCGCAAAAACTGATTCTCTTTTGACTGAGGGTAGCTCTCTGAGAATGGCTTCGAATGCTAAGCCAACGGTCTCGATGGTCGCCAGGTCAGGTCCTTTTACCTTAATGCCCATGGGTGCTCTCATACCCGTTTGGAGCATTACCAAACGCGTTTCAATCGGCTGAAGTTTAGGAGCCGAAGTGACTCCTGGCAGTTTGGTAACTCGTACTATTTCATTCCAGATATCAGTCGGAGATTTAATCTCATCTCGCCATTGGCGAAAATAGGTACCACGTTTATCCAGAATTAAGTTGCCCAGTTCGTCTCGAACATACTCACCATCTTGCTTTTTGAAGCGTAGGCGTCTCCCCTTTTGATCCGTGATATACTCACTCTTGTAATTAATCACATTCTCATACATAGAAATAGGTGCCGGATCTAAGGCGCTTTCGGTACGTCCGAACTTACCAACAACGGATTCTATTTCTGGTATAGCCGTTACTGCCATATCCAATAACCTAAGCGTTTCCTTGTTTTGATCTACCCCAGCATGTGGCATGGAAGTGGGCATTAATAGAAAGGCGCCTTCTCCAAGCGATGGCATAAACTCCTGACCAATACCTGGGAAGGCATGAGATAAATTAGAATAGGTACGATTGGTACGAACCTGATCTCCAAAAGCACTAGGTACAAAAGTGAATACCTTATCAAAACCAAGCCAAATGGTCATTCCCAAAAGAATAATGAAGGAAGGGATCAATAGGAACTTCCATCGGTTCCTCAAGCACCAGCCTAAGGTTTTCGGATATAGCTTAATAAAAAGACTGAAGGACCCAAGTGTCAGGCCGATGATGGCAATGACAAAAATAAAGTTGATAAAGGCGCTTACCTCCACACCCAAAGGCATCCAATTATGACTGAGTAAAAATGAAACCGCAATCAAAGCGATGATCACATCAGCATATTTCAGATATACCAAAAAGGCATTACTATATGCTCTGGTCAAATTCACTAAACCAAAACCAATTAAAACGAATGCTGCTAGTCCATGGCCCAATACTAATACCCAGGTGCCAAAAACTACTAAACCAGCATTCAGGAGTGTCTTTAACCATTTTGACTTAGGCTTAAAGCCAAAGAACCAATAAGCAAGCGTAGGGATAATAACCAGTGCAACCACGATCGCTGCTAACAAGGCAAAGGTCTTTGTATACGCCAACGGACGAAACAGTTTTCCCTCTGCTGCTTCCATGGTAAAGACCGGAATGAAGCTAATGACGGTTGTCATTACAGCCGTAATAATTGCTGGAGCCACTTCTCTTGCCGCCTCATAAATGAGAGACAGGAGTTTCTTGTCTCCTTTTTCTTTCAAATGGCGGGTAATGTTCTCTGTCAATACAATGCCCACATCTACCATAGTGCCTATGGCGATCGCAATACCCGACAAAGCCACAATATTTGCATCAACTCCCAGATAACGCATGGCTATGAAACACATCAGTACAGCAATGGGTAATAGCGAAGAAATCAGGATTGACGCTCTTAGATTCAACAGCATGACAAGCACTACTATGACGGTAATGATTACCTCCAGTGTCAAAGCCTCTTCAAGGGTACCAATTGTTTCCTGGATCAATTCTGTACGGTCATAGAAAGGGATAACAGTAAGTTTCGAGGCTGTACCGTCAGCCAAATACTTTGTCGGAAGTCCTTGGCTCACCTCCTCAACCTTTGCCTTTACATTTTCGATGACCTCAAGTGGATTGGCCCCATATCGGGCTACCACTACACCACCTACCGCTTCTGCACCGGATTTATCCAAGCCTCCCCTTCTTGAGGCCGGCCCCATCACAACCCGAGCCACATCCTTGATTCGGATGGACACATTGTCGACTGTCTTAATGGGTGCTTGTTCCAAATCCTCGAGATTCTTGATGTAGCCTAAACCACGGACCAGGTACTCCGCCTGGTTGATTTCTAAGGTTTTCGCACCCACATCAAGATTACTCTCCTTAATGGCTTTGGTGACTTCAGCCAGTGTCACACCATAGCTTTCCATCGCCTTAGGGTCAACATCTACCTGATACTCTTTTACAAAACCTCCAATGGAAGCGACTTCAGAAACACCTTCGGCCGAAGCAAGTGCATACTTTACAGTGTAATCTTGAATAGTTCTGATTTCCTGAGGATCCCATCCACCAGTGGCGTTTCCTTCTTCATCACGTCCTTCTATGGTGTACCAAAAGATTTGTCCCAAGGCAGTGGCATCTGGGCCCAGGGCAGGCTGAACACCATCAGGCAACAAGCCCCTAGGAAGCGCATTAAGCTTTTCGAGAATCCGACTTCGACTCCAGTAGAATTCAGCAGACTCATCGAAAATGATATAAACGGAAGAGACTCCGAAGATGGAAGAGCTACGTATCGTTTTTACCCCGGGCAAACCCAGAAGTGATGACGTCAGTGGATAAGTGATCTGGTCTTCAATATCTTGTGGAGACCTTCCCGGCCACTCCGTAAAGACGATCTGTTGGTTCTCCCCAATATCCGGAATAGCATCTACAGGCACAGGGTCAGTCGGTAAGTATGTAGACCACTGGAAGGGCGCAGTGATGATGCCCCAACCCACCAGCAATACCAGCAGTATCACCGTCACCAAACGGTTCTCCAAAAAGAATTTAATAAGTGTATTGATCATTAATTATGCTTTTACAATCCGATGTAAATGAAATTGCTCATGGGTGAGCTTTGTTCTGTTAAGTTTCTGAGGACTGTAGAAATGAGTATCTCCTACCCCAAGGGTAAAAGAGATAATTCGTTTCAGTCGACATGATGAAACAGAACTAACTTAGGATTGTAAGGCAGTGGGAATTTTAAGGGAATGGTAAAGTATCGTGAGATCGGGCTTTGGAATATCAGGCGGCCCTGTATTATTTACCTCGATTTTATCCTGCTGTTCGAGCATTAAAGCTTCAAAGTCAGCAAATGGAACCTCGAAAAGCAAATGATAAACCGCAACAGGCGCATCTGATGATGCCGAAATTTGTTGGTCATCTTCAATAATTTTAAGTGCCCATTCATCATCACAGCAGTCGTCCATACCAGCATGCATCTCCATGGTCATACCACACTTGCTCTCCACTTTTCTGAAGAGAGAAGTCTCTTTGACTCGGTCCATACACAAGTGCTGCCCTACTAGGATTCCAGAGGAAGTTAGTAGATACAGCATGGTAAATAATATAGTCGCTGTTCTTTTCAAGCTCTGCAAATATACGGATGTTTCAGAATATAGGTTTAAAGCACCTGTGGAAGCATGGTAAAATACCACTCAAACAATTTTTTAAAATTTCAGGCCCTCATATTTGCAACGTTGTTGCTAATGCACTAATGTTGCATTTCCAAACTCAAAAGATTTGATTCATGAAAAAATTTAATAGCATTAAGTATTTATCACTCCTTGTGATGGCCTTAATTGTATCGGCATGTGATTCTGATGACCCAGATCCTGTCAATGAAGAAGAGTTAATCACGACTCTTCGTTTAACTTTTACTAGCCAAACTAGCCCTACAGTTATGGCTACCTTCACGGATTTAGATGGTCCTGGCGGTGATGCAGCTGTGACAGTTAATCCAACATTGGCGGCCAATACAACCTACACAGTATCCGTTGAATTCCTCAATGAAGAAGAAAATCCTGCTGAAGATATTACTTTAGAAGTGGCAGAAGAGGATGATGAGCACCAAGTATTCTTTGTAATTGGTACTGGTCTGAATGCTACTTATGCATACACAGATCAGGATGGTAATGGCAATCCGCTTGGACTAATGGGCACTTTCACTACAGCTGCAGCTGGTGCGGGTAACCTTACGGTTACGTTGCTTCATGAGCCAGATAAGACTGCTGCGAATGTAAGTAGTGGTGATCCAACTAATGCTGGTGGAGAAACTGACATTGAGGTTACTTTCAACGTTACTGTTCAGTAGATAACAAAATCTAGAAACTAAAAAGGAGTGCAAAGCACTCCTTTTTTTATGCGCGTAACCCAAATCACTGACTATTGCGTATGTTAGGTGTTAAATGCTTGAGATAAAAAACTTCCGAAAGGCCTTCAATGATCAACTGATTCTTGAAATACCATCGCTTCAACTTAATCAGGGCATCCATTGGTTCAAAGGGAAGAATGGCTCTGGAAAATCAACTCTTTTCAACTGTCTTGCCGGACTCTCTCCATTCGAAGGAGAAATCAAGCTCAGCGGATTCAGCCTGAACAAAAAACCTGTTCCCTACAAATTGCGCATCAATTACAGTCAATCTGAACCGACCTTTCCTGAATTCCTAGCAGGTAAAGACCTACTCGAATATTTCGGACAACTTAAAGGCGCTAAAACTGAGCAAATAAAAGAGCTTTCCAGCAAGCTTTCAATCGACAGTTACATGGATCAGCCTGTGGGAAGTTACTCCAGCGGAATGCTCAAGAAACTTTCAATAGCGATTGCGTTTTTAGGAAACCCCTCCTGGATCGTTCTGGATGAACCCCTGATCACTTTAGACAAAGAAGCACAAGCCATTATGTTGAGTCTTTTGGTCGACTACAATAAAAAGGGTACATCATTCATTTTTGCTACCCATCAGGATTTTGAGAACCAGTTGATCAAAGCAGATCATGTTTATGAGGTGAGAGATCAAAAAGTCACACTTGTCTCATGAGTCCTATTGCCAAGATCTTAATAAAAACGATCGTTAAAGAATTCTACAAAGAGAATGCAGGGTTCTTTTTGGTTGTCCTTGGGCTGGGCTTTGGATTCTTAAAGACGCCACAGCACATGGATATTGCTTCAGCTTTGGCTTTTAGGCCTATCTACTACCTGATTCCAATGGTTCTTTGGGTCTTGTACGCCTTTAAAACCCTCAGTTTCTTCAATAGGATTAAACGATTGCCACAAAACCGGTTTTTGACCGATGTTAATGGCTTGGAAAATAAAAGGTTGAAGCCTCTTGTGGTGTTCATTCAATTGTTGCTACTCATTCCAATACTAGGCTATGGGGTTTTCATGATGGTCATTGCTGCCGATCTTCAACAAACCTATTCGGTACTGATTCTTGTGGCTTTCAATTCCTTGCTATTGATGATTACAGCACACTTTCTATTTCGGCAGCTAGTAAAACCGATAGATCCCAAGACTTCCAACTACGCAGGCCATAGGCTGGGAATTATGCCCAAGACTTACTCATTTCTTCCTATTCATCATTTATTCCAAAGGCATAGTATCTCTCTAATCTTAACTAAGCTCTTTTCTATAGGTCTTATACTAGGTGCCACCGCTATTTTTAATATGGAAAGTGTGGACCTAAGGTACCTTGCACTTGGCACACTACTGAGTTCTGCTGTCCACGCTAATTTCAGCTATCGGCATTATGAATTCGAAACGAATTCATTACTGCTTTACAGAAATCTACCGATGCCAAAGGTTAAGCGCTTTGGAAAAAATGTCTTAACCTATACCATCCTGTCAATACCTGAATTTCTCGTCTTCTTCGGAAACAATATCCAGCATGTGAATATTGTTGACCTACTCCAAATTGCGCTGCTCATACCAGCGATTTCAGTTCTGCATTATGCAATGATTAAACATATGAGATTCGACCTGGAAAGCTATTTCAAGTATGTCTTTTTTCTAACAGCCTTCTTCTTCTTTGTCATTCTGGGTAACGTTCCCATCTATTTGATCGAGATCATCCTGATTGCCGCGGCTTTGATACTTACCTCTCGAAGCGCGACAAGCGAACGGGCTTACTCATAGCGCAGCGTTTTCACCGGATTACTACTTGCTGCCTTCAGGGATTGACCACCTACAGCCAAAATTGCAATAAGCAATGAGCCAATACCAGCTATAAGAAATACCGAAGCTCCTAAGCCTATTCGAAAGGCAAAACCCTGAAGCCACTGATTGAACAGGTAATAAGCAATTGGTGTTGACAACAGGAAGGAAACGAGCACCAAACGGACAAATTTCTTGCTTACCAATCCGAATATTGACAGGACTGAAGCACCAAGTACTTTGCGAACACCTATCTCCTTAGTGCGTTGTTGGACTGTAAAACTTGCTAAGCCGAAAAGCCCTAAACAGGCAATGAAAATCGCAAGCAAGGTAAAGTACTGAATGGCATTAGCCAGACGCTCTTCTTTTACATATTGTGCTTCTAAGGTTTCGTCCAAAAATGTATACTCAAATGGCCAGTCCGGAATTACCTTATCCCAGGCTTCATTGATGCCATTCAGTGTTGCCACTAGACCAGAACCATTACCAAGTCGTATGGTAATCTCTCCGCCTACACTGGATGAGGTTCTTCTAAAAACGCTCGGTAAAACTGGATCATACAGGCTTTCAAAATTAGCATCGGCCATCACCCCAATCACTCTGATCTCTTCTGGTTGGGAGGCTCCACCAGGCAAAAAGGACAACGATTTACCAACACTTTCTTCTACAGTCCAACCGAGAGCCTTTATGGCGGATTCATTGATCAGTATACCAGATTTCAAATCAGAGCTTACACTCTCATCGAAGTCCCGGCCGGAAATTATTTCAAGCCCATACATCTCACGAAAGCCCTCACCTATCCATTTGATTCCCAAAGAATAAGTACTGTTATCAGGTGCACCTACAACCTTGAAGGTATTGGTGAAGGCCCTGGTGCCCGCGACATAACCTCGGTTAATGTTTACAACCATAGGGTCTTTGGAAAGCATGTCTTGGAATAGATCGAATTGACTCTGCGTTAGATTTTTGCCCAGTTGTAGTCTAACCACTCGGTCTTTATCGAAGCCTAAATCCTTATTCTGAAGGAAGTTAAGTTGATTGTTTACAACCAAAATCCCAATAATCAATAAGTTTGACACTACAAACTGAGCAATCACCATTGCACTATTGAATCGTTGTTTCTTTCTAACTGCCCCAAACTTATTAATCAAACCTTGGACAGCGCTCAGTCGCAACACGGACATAGAAGGTCTAAGGGCCGATAGGACAGTCACCACCAAAACGAGCACAATCAGGCTTAAGAAGAATATCAGATTCTGCCCTCCAAAAGACAATGCTTTATCGGTAAACTGATTGAAATAAGGTAGGGTGGCAATGGCAACTCCGAAGGCAATGGCTGATGCAAAGGTAACCACCATCAAAGCTTCCGTCATAAACTGAGCGATCAACTGTTTCTTGCGGGCACCCATTACTTTTCTCAAGCCTACTTCCTTTAATCTCTTATTGGTTTGAGCAGCAGTTAGGTTAATAAAATTGACACAGGCAATGAAAAGGATTAAGATAGCAATGGCGGCAAAGCTATATACCTGAGTCATATTACCATTGGCTTGCGGTTCTGCAGACTTGTCCGATTTCAAGTGAATATCAAAAAGCGGTTGCACTTCAATAGAGAAGCCATCTTGGTCTTCGGTGTTGAGATGCTCCTTTGCAATTGCCTGTAGTTTTTCTTGAAAAGCTTCAATAGATGTCTCTGGTGCCACTAGCGCATAAACCCATGCCGCAGCCCAGTTCCAGTCTTTTTCAAGGTCATAGGTGTACTGACCCCAACCCATCCATCGTTGTCGCTGCAACTCGATAGGTATCAAAAAATCAAAGCTGATATGTGAATTATTAGGAACATCTCTCAATATCCCGGTTACAATCAGGTCATCTTCATTCTTATAGCGCATTGTTTTGCCCATGGCGTCCTCTGACCCAAAATACTTTGTTGCCATTTTTTGGGTCAAAACAATACTCCTGGGATCCTCTAACGCGGTTTTTGGATTACCACGGATCCATTCAAAATCGAAAACATCAAAAACATTTGTCTCGGCAAAGTACATGCCCTGTTCGGTATGTTTCTGCTCACCATATTCCAAAAGGGGGGTATCCCCACCCCAATAATAAAACCTGGCCACATCGATCACCTCAGGATAGCTCTCTACCAATGCTTGCTTCATTGGGAATGGAAGTTTAGCACCTTGCCTGGTAGCATTTGGTGTTTCCAGGCGATAGGTCAGACGGACAATCTGATCACCCTTTGCATGAAATTTGTCATACGAAAGCTCGTCCATCACAAAGAACGACATCAACAGAAATGCAGACAGGCCTGCTGCCAGACCAAGGATATTAATGGCAGAGTAGGTGCCATGCTTTTTCATAAATCGAAAACCGATTTTCAGGTTATTAGAGAACATATGGAATGGATTTAATTGTGGATACTGTTCATGAGCCCTTCTAAATGCGAAGGGTTGAAAAAATGTAATCACATGACCGATAAATCTGATGTTCGCATGCCTGCGACCTTTTGCCTCCACCCTTCGGGCATAAATCTCCAGCAAATCTCCTTCAATGGCATCTACCAAGTCTTTTCGGCAGAACCAATGAAAAAAACGCATGGCCCATTTGGGAGGCATGTTACTCATGTCTTAGGGTTTTGACTGGATTAAGGGAAGCAGCTCTTAATGACTGGCCACCTACAGCGACAGCTGCGATAGCTATTGACAGCAAAGCGCCTAGAACAAAAACCATAGGGCCTATATCAATTCTGTATTCGAATTCTCGTAACCAGTTATTACCAAAATAAAAGGCCAGTGGTATTGAAATCATGAATGAGATGGCTACTAGCTTGAAAAAACGACTACTGATTAGCAACAAGATGGAGGCGATGGAGGCACCCAGCACTTTACGCACCCCGATTTCCTTTGTCCGCTCCTGAACTGTGAATGAAGCCAAACCGAACAAGCCCAGACAGGCAATGAAGATGGCCAATACAGTAAAGTACTGAATGGTTTGACCTAGGCGTTCTTCCTGCTGGTACTGCTCAGCAATTGCATCATCTAAAAACTCGAACTCGAAGGGCCATTGAGGGCTTAACTCATTCCAAACACTTTCAATACTTGCAATTCCCGCTCTCAGGTCATCGATGCTATTGGCATTTAACCTCACAGAAATATCTCCCCATTCGGCAAATCTGAACACACTTGGTCTTATCGGGCGATAAAGTGACTCTAGGTGTGCATCCGCAAGAATGCCAATGACTTTACATTCAAACCTAGTTTGATTATCACTACCTCCTACATAGCTAAAGGTTTTGTTTATGGCTTCTTCGTTGGTCCAGCCGAAGGTTCTTACGGCAGTTTCATTCAGTAGAATTGCCTGTTTACGGTCTTTGTACATCCCTCTTTTAAAGAATCGACCTTCTACAAGTTGCATATCGAACATCTCCATAAAGTCGAAACCAACATGTTTAATCCCGATGCTTTTGGCTTCTTCTAATGCCTCACCTTCAACCCGAAACGATTGCGTCCAGTCTCGTGTGCCAGCGACATAACCTAGGTTTGCACTCTCTACAAATGGGCTGCTTTTAATACGATCATTGAACAGTCCAAAAGCCTCATCAAGCTTATTGCCATGTTTCAGTACAATAACTTGATCTTTATCAAAGCCCAGGTCTTTATCTTTTATATAATTGAGTTGATTCTGGACGATTAGGATACCAACAATCAAGAGATTAGAAATGATGAACTGTGAGGCAACCAGCACTTGACGCATTCGCGCATTACCTCGACTTCCGGTGGTCGTATTACCTTTTAAAGTTTTCACTGGTTGGAATCTTGATAGTGAGAATGCTGGATAAAGGCCTGCCATCAGTCCAATCACCATAGCACCGATGAACATGGCAAGAATCACAATAGGTTGGCCGTAAGGAATGCTAAGGGACTTTCCCATAAACTTATTAAAAACGGGAAGCATCGCCTCAACAAGAAAGACTCCAATCACCATAGCAATAAGAGATATCAATATAGATTCGGCAATGAACTGAGTGATCAAATGAGTTCTGAGGGCCCCCATTACTTTCCTAAGTCCTACCTCTTTGGCACGTTTGGCCGACCTGGCCGTACTCAAGTTTACAAAATTGATACAGGCAATAATCAAAACAAGTATGGCGATCACGCCAAAGCCGTATACCTGAGTCAGGTTGCCATTCACCTTTAGTTCGCCAGACATTGATGACTGCAAATGAATGTCTGTAACAGGCAGTGCAGAATAGTGATATTCGACTACTGCATTAGGAAGTCTTCCAAAATAGTCCTTTCCCTTCTCGAATAGTTTTTGGTTGAAACTCTCATAAGCACCTCTACTTTTTAGCAAAACATATTGCCATGCTCCTGACCACTTCCAATCCTCTTCAAGATCGTAGCCTCCATTTCCATTCCCTCTAATCCATCGTTGACGCTGAAGCTCTGTTGGTACCAGGATGTCGAAGGTGAGGTGAGAGTTGGTTGGAATATCCTCCAATACACCCGTTACCTCTAGCAAATCGTCATTTTTGAACTGGATAATCTTTCCCATTGGATCTTCCTCTCCAAAGTACTTTTGGGCCACCTTCTTGGTGAGCACAACACTATTGGTTTTACTTAGGGCCGTTTCAGGATTACCTTGTACCAATGGAAAATCAAATACCTCAAACACTTCTGGATCAGCAAAGAGGACGTTCTCTTCAGTAAAATGGTTTTCCTCATACTTCAGTGTGGTTGCGTCCTGATCATTCTTATAGAAACGGACAACCTTTTCTACTTCTGGGTAATCTTTCAGGAACATAAACTTTAAGGGGAAAGCAGACATTGCCACTTCCGTACTCGCACCACGGGCTTCATATTGCCAGTTCACTCTGAATATTCTTTCAGACTTACTATGAAATCTATCGTATGACAATTCGTGCTTTACATATGCGAACATCATAACAAATGCCGCTAAGCCTATGGCCAAACCCAGGATGTTAATAACTGCATAGGATTTGCTTCTGACAAGGTTTCGATAAGCGATTTTTAAGTAGTTACTCAGCATATCAATGGAGTTTAGTCTGTGTGATCGAGATCTTCTTTTAAGGGCAAAAGGTTGAAGAAAAGTGATGACATTTCGGAAATACCAGAAGTTTGCCCGCCACCTGCTTCGTTGTCTTTTATTTTGATAAACAGCCAATAAATCCCCTTCCACAGCATCACACAGATCTTCTCTGCAGAACCATCGGAAAAAAGTCATCATCCACTTTGGAGGTTGAAGCGAACTCATGAGCCTGCCCCTTCCCAAACTACCTTCGGTACCGACTGCCACATATTATTGCGTAAGTCCCGAGAAGCATTGAGCACTTTCTTTCCAGAGGCAGTCAATTCATAAAGTCTTTTTTGTCGACCACCTCGTTCGGCTGTAGCACCTCCCATATAAGATTTGAGATAGCCTTTTTCTTCCAAACGGACCAGGGACTTGTGTACCGAACTAATCATTGGATTACGACCAGTCTGTTTTTCTAATTCGTCTTTGATCGCAAGACCATATGCATCATCATTTAAGATGCCAACGGTCAACAAGACGAGCTCTTCAAATTCTCCTAGATAAGTACCTTTCATTTGGAATATGTTTCACCTTTGTCTATTTAAATACAGAATGCAAATAAAAAGGTTGCATGATTGCCAATATATTTCTTTCACCTTTGTCTTTCAATCCATTTTGTCCATCCAATTGAATAGTGATAAATTGGACATACATACACGTTATTATGAAAAACCTTAAGCTTACCGCCCTGCTCTTTCTCTTTCTATCATTCTCATGTGAAAGCCCAGAGAAGGTTGATTTTATCATACTTCAGCTCAATGATGTCTATGAGATAGCCCCTATTGAAGGAGGCAAATCTGCAGGTATGGCACGGGTGGCCACGATCCGAAAAGATCTTTTGAAAGAAAATCCTCATGTTATTACCACTTTATCGGGAGACTTTCTGAGCCCTTCACTGATTGGAACCCTGACTTACGAAGATGAGAAAATCGCAGGGCGCCATATGGTGGAAGTCATGAATGCCCTTGGGGTTGACTATGTTGTTCCAGGAAATCACGAATACGACATTAAAGAAGGTGAGCACCTGAAGCGAATTGCTGAGTCTGATTTTCTATGGACTACCACCAACTGCTTCCATAATGTAGGTGGTGAATTGGTTCCTTGGGAACAAAATAGTAAACCTTTTCCCGATCACATTATGCATACCATCGATGGTATTGATATTGCTTTTTTTGGTTCTACTGTCCCCTTTAATAAAAAGGATTATGTTGGCTACGCTGACAAATATGAGTCGGTCAAGTCAGTTTACAATAAAATCAAAGATGAGGCAGAAGTATTTGTGGCGATTACCCATCTGGAGGAAGAAATGGACGATTCACTGGCAACTTACTTTGTCCCAGAGTTAGATCTTATTCTCGGAGGTCACGACCATACCAACATGAAATTCCAATTCGGTACCACTTTGATGACAAAAGCCGATGCTAATGCCAAAACGGTCTATGTCCATCGCATCAGCTTTAATAAGAAAACCGGGGAAACCACGATTGATTCTGAGTTATTAACAATTGATGACACGGTACCTAGTGATCCAGAGGTAAAAGCTGTTGTGGATAAATGGGTAGCCATTGGTAATGAAAGCATGGCGGCTATGGGTTATACACCTGGTGAGACTGTAATGGTTACTACTGATACCCTCGATGGTCGAGAGAGCAGCATTCGTTACAGGCCTACCAATTATCCAATAATAACGGCCGAATCTTTTCTATTTGTTGCTCCTGAAGCCGATCTGGCAGTATTTAATAGTGGTTCAATTCGCCTTGATGATCAACTGACGGGTACAATAACTGAGTATGACATTTTACGGTCTTTTCCTTTTGGGGGAGGTATTTCTCTTGTAGACCTGAAAGGTGATGTGATCGAAAGGATTTTAGAAACAGGCACCGTTGCCAATGTGGGTATAGGTGGTTATCTACAGCTAGCCAATGCAGAGAAGAGAGTGGATGGTTGGTATATAAAAGGCGTCAAACTCTCCAAAAGTGAGACTTACAAATTAGCTCTGCCGGATTTTGTAATGGGTGGAGGAGAGAAGAATCTTGAGTTTCTTAAAAACTACAAAGATCAATCTAATGCTCCAGCGGATTTTAATGGCATTAAAAATGACGTAAGAGACATCATAATGGCCTACTTCAGATCCAAAGGCAGCTAAATTTAGTAATTCACAAAAACGACCATATCCAGAATAAAAAGGCTTCGTAGATTAAATCATGACTAGTCCTAAGACATTTTCTCATTGCTCTCCGATCTTTCCTGTTCCCAATGTTCAGGAGACCATAGATTGGTATGTGGCAAATCTGGGTTTCCAGCTAGATTTTAAATGGGAAGACCCACCAACTTATGCAGTAATGAGTCGCGATGAAATCAAAATTCATTTCAGTCAAAGGGATGATGACTTTACACCTTCTGCTGTTCATACGGCCCTTTACATATTCACTTATGACGTGGACAATGTATTTGAGGAATTCAAAGCAAAGGGTATAGTCACCAAAGGTCCTGAGACCTACGAATATGGCATGAGAGATTTTGATCTGATTGATCTAAATGGCTTTCGTTTGACTTTTGGTCAATCCGTTAATCATTAGAAGAGGTTAGCTTGTCCTCCCTGCTGAGCAGGAACTGGCAAATCGTAACCCAACTCATTGTTGAGCCGCTTGATTAAGTGAGCCGAAAGCAAAGGTGAAGCTTTCTCAAGGTTTTGATGAACAAAGAAGTAGATGTCTTCAATTCCACCCAGGTCGATCCATGATTTAATACGATCAAACCAATCATCTAGTCGGGTATAATCACTTTCATGATTTGCACCAACGTAGCGGATAAATGCGGAGGGTGTGGTCAGTCTCATATGTACCAAATCTCTTCTACCAGCAGTATCAGTAATGATATTAGCCACGTGATGCTGCTCTAGAAGTTCAAAGAATTTCTGCGATACCTCAGGATCATTCAGCCAATCTGTATGCCTTACCTCTACTGACAAAGGAATACCTTTTGGAAACTCGGTTAAAAATCGTTCTAGCCTGTCCCAATTCTTAGGCGCAAAATTATTGTGGAGTTGTAAAAACACAACGCCTAGTTTATCCCCCAGACCCGCGAGACTATGACAAAATTCTTCAGTATATCTGCCCACGTCATCATTCAGCCTTTTCATATGGCTGATCATCTGATTCACTTTAGGAAAGAATTTAAAGTCTTCAGGCGTCTTATTACTCCAATTCTCGAACTGCTCTTTGCTGTAGAAATTATAGAAGGTTGCGTTCAGCTCAATACTATTAAACTGAGTGGCATAGTAGGTCAACTCATCCTTTGTACCCCGGGGATAAAACCCCTTCAAGTCCGTTCTATTCCACTTCGCACAACCCACATAAATATTGGGCTTGCCATTAAAAGAAGAGTTCTTCAATACCTTAAGGGTATCAGGATGATCCTGAGGCAGCTGAAAGTCTACTAGTTCTGGCTGATCAACACTACCAAATTTCATAATTCGAGCATTTATTAAGTCTAATGTAGCCAATCCAAAAGGAGAAGGAAATAAAAAAAGTCCCAATATATCAGATACATTGGGACTGCAAGTAAAGAGTTAGGTTCATCCTTTTTAACACTGATGCCTAGGATGAGTGAGCACCAGTGGTTTTCATTAATTTCCGATCAAATCTAAATAGTGGATTCACTTAAAAAAACTATTTTCGATAAATCTTCTTGAAAAGTTTGTGCTGAAAAATCTGGTCCAATATATCTATACTGGGTGGTGCGGAATCATGTTTGTGATTCCAATGATCATCTTCACTCCGCTGATGGTTATTCCCTTGCTCATTTCACGCAAACTTGATGGCATTACCTTCTTCTTTATTCGGTGCTGGGTCTATATGTTTGGTATTACTACAGGCATATGGTTTATAGGCCACAACAAGAAATCCATTGATACCAAAAAGTCATACATTTTCGTGATTAATCATACATCGTTTTTAGACGCATGTGCCATCCCTATAGCTATTCCTTCGAGTCTTGTGGGTCTAGGTAAAAAAGAACTGTCCAAAATTCCTGTCTTCGGATGGGTTACGAGTCGATGGGCTGTATGGGTAGATCGTTCTAGTCCTGAAAGCAGACGTGAGGGAAGCCGAAAACTTAAAGCAATTTTGAATGGTGGCACTTCTGTACTGATCGCTCCAGAGGGAACCAGAAATAACACAGATAAGCTCTTACTCCCATTTAGGCACGGACCATTTAGACTGGCCATAGAGTCACAGATCTCTGTTATCCCCGTGGTTATTCACAATGCAGCTAAGCTCATGAGAAGAGGGAGTCTTCTATTAAAACCCGGAGTAGTACATTCTTATGTACTGCCTGAGGTTCCTGTCACAGGTCTTACCGAAGACGATATTCCTGACCTAACTGATCGTGTTTTCAAAATGATGAAAGAAAAGATAGTGGAGCTCAACGGAAGCCATTAATTTTGTTTGGCATCATTTTTTCACTGACACATGCGAAACCAAACATTAAAGCTTATGAACACTTTTTACAAAACTATCTTACTTGGGTTCATAGCACTTTCCGTTGCCGCTTGCGCAACTGGCAAAAATGCATTTGACAAGGGTGACTATGAAACGGCTTTGAACCGTGCAGTTAAACGCCTTCAAGCCAACCCAAATAATAAAAAAGCACAAGATGTGCTGATCGATGGTTATAGCGTAGCCTCAGCATTCCATCTAAGACGTGTACAGCAATTCAAGAAAGGCGATGATACATTTAAATGGGAAGGTATCTATAATGAATATGCCAAACTGAATCGCTACTACAGAGACATTCAGAGATGCCCTTCATGCATGTCTCTGGTCTCGCCAAAGGAGTACATTTTAGAACAACAGGAAGCAGGTCAGAATGCAGCTGAAATACATTTAGGGCTTGGCAAGGATGCTTTGGCTATCAATACTATTGAAACAGGGCGACAAGCTTACAGTCATTTTGAAATGGCGCTTCGGTATTCCAATAACATTGGAGGAATTGACACGCTTCTGACTCAAGCACGTCAAGTGGCTACTGTTCGGGTTTTGATAGAGCCTATCCCAATTCACTCCAGAAATCTTGAATTGACCAATGAATATTTCGAAAACAAGATGTTTGAATACCTCGATCGGTATAGTCGAGATCGCTTTGTAGAGTTCTTTACTCTTGATCAGTCTCAACAGCGAGATGTTCAGCCTGATCATATTTTGTCCATGGCCTTTGATGATTTTGTATTAGGTCAAGCCAAAATCGTGTCTAAAACTGTAGAGTTAAAAAGAGACAGCGTGGTCGTAGGCCAGTATACCGACAATAGCGGTGTTGAACATGATGTTTTTGGTAGTGTAAAGGCTGAGTATACATCCAACGAAAAGACACTCTTTTCAGCAGGAGTACTCAATTTTGAAATTAGAGATGCTTATACTGGTAAGGTTCTGACCAACCGAAAAATTACCAGTGAAGATGTATGGAGGCATGAGTGGGCATCGTTCAATGGAGATGAGCGTGCCTTGACAAAGGATGAAATTAAACGGGCCAAGCAAAGAGAGTTACCACCTCCTGGTCCTCAAACGCTGTTTATCAGTTTTATTGATCGGGTTTACGGTCAGGTAGAAGGAAACATACGGCAGTTTTATCGAAGCACAAAAATCTAAAGCAAGCCCCCGAAAAATCGGGGGCTTATTTTTTTAATCATTTCTCACACTTTCTAGTTATAGTCATAAAGAAAATTATGACTAAGTCTTCACATCTATTCTGGGCCATTCTAAATGCAGTTGTCCTTGCCTTAGTCGTCTATTGGAATTATTACGCCAATGCTCAAGGCATCAACGAAAATTCAGTTGGTTCTCTAAGTAGAGCGTATAACAATCTTTTTACTCCATCGAGCTATGCCTTTTCTATTTGGGGCTTGATATATCTAGCATTAATCAGCAATGCCGTATTTCAGATTAAGGCAGCATTTAAAGGTACTCATGCCACCTTTTTCAAGGAACTAGGCCCATTGCTTATCATTGCCAATATTGGAAATGCCCTATGGCTTTGGGCTTGGCTCACCGAAAGAACAGGCCTAAGCGTGTTTATCATGGTCATCATATTAATGAGCCTATTGACGGCTATACTGAAACTCGGAATACAAGGTGGCGACCGTAGCCCTGAAGCCATTAAACGTTGGGTTTGGTGGCCCATTTCGCTCTATTCGGGATGGATTACCGTTGCAACAATTGCAAATATTTCTGCTTACCTGGCAAAGATCAATTGGTCTTTCATGATCAACGAGGTCAATTGGGCTTCTCTCATGATTATTATTGGTGGAGCGGTTTATCTTTTTGTACTCTCCAAAAGGGGCATGCTCACTTTCGCTCTGGTTGGAGTTTGGGCTTTTGCGGCCATTGCCCATAAACAATGGGCAGTCACACCTCAAGTGGCAGGATTGGCAATGGGTGCAGCTGTCGCAATTTCTATATTCGCATTAATGCAGAAGATCAAAAGCACTAGGTAGAAGTCATCCTTATGATAGACTTTTAATGTGCCTTTGAATTCATTTTCCGTTATTAAGTCAACGGATTTCTGGATCTCAATTTTTCATCAACCTTATGAAACTTAGTCTCAAGTACTCACTAATTTTTTGCGCAGCCCTCACAGCAGTTTTTATGCTGCTAAAACCCAAATCAATCGATGAAAGAATCGCTTATGAAGAGTTCTTAAGAGAGGAATACAGATCTTTTGCAGGACAACCCTCTGATGTAGAAGAGGGTGAAAGACCGGATCAACCTGACCATGCTTACTTTCTCAACCATCTACAAACGCTAGATCCGGTATTACGGAGAGTTCCGTTGGACGGCCTGGAAAAAGCACGCTTACAGAGTGATATTCTAAAAGACAATTCAGGTAACAGAAGATTCAGTCAGGCCGAAAGCCAAAATAATCTTATTTGGACCAATACGCCTTCAAATCTGGCAGGAAGAGTCAGGCCAATCACAATTGATCCTGATCGTACCAGCACTGGTCCAACGAAATTATGGGCAGGTGCTGTGACTGGTGGACTATGGGTCAATGAGAATGCTGGAGATCTTTCATCCTCATGGGAGCCGATAGAGGGTTTACCTGAAAACGCGAGTATAAGCGCCATTGCTTTTGACCCTGACAATAGTGACATCATATATGTAGGAACCGGTGAATCTTACACTGCGGTGAATATTTACCGTGAATCATCTTCGGTAGGAAATGGCATTTGGAAGTCCGAAGATCATGGAGAAACATGGACCCAACTGGGCTCCACTTCTGGCTTTCAGTATATCAATGATATTGTAATCAAAACCGAAGGTGACAATAGTGTTATTTATACGGCTGTGGTATCCGGACTCTATAAAGGGCAGACATTCCTATCAAATCCTTCAGATGGTCTCTTTAGGTCTACCGATGATGGGGCTAGCTGGTCTCAGGTGCTACCTAACATACCAAATACTGATAAGCCATATGCACCTTCTGATATAGAGTTAGATGCCATTGGACGGCTTTTTGTTGGTACAATGCGAAATAATGACCTCCAAGGAGCCGGGGTCATACTCTCTTCAGACAATGGAACCGATTGGACCGTTTATGATGAGGTGGCAAGTACTCAATTCGATCCTGAATCTGGCTATTACCCCGGTCGAGTTATTGTCAAATCTGCTCCTTCCGATCCCAACAGGGTTTATGCTATCATCAGTGGTGGACTGACACAGTCTTCTACTGGATGGATTCGAGATAGTGGACCTAACTCTGTCTTATTTCAATCATTTGATCAAGGTGATACATGGTCACAACTAGAGTTACCCGATGATCAAGGTGACACCTGGTCAAATATTACATGGCATGCAGCGGATCTAGCGATCAACCCGCTGGATCCCAACACCATCATCATTGGTGCTTTGAACGGTTTTATCATGGAAAATGCCAACTCGATTCCTTTGAGAACATGGACTAACATTAGTCGGTGGAATGCTTTCGGCACAAGCCAATATGTACATGCAGATAACCACAGCATTATGTACGATCCGCTGAAACCGGATACAATGTTCATTTCTACCGATGGAGGTGTCTTTTATTCTAAAAATATCCAAAATAGTGATCGTGGTTTCATCGAGATGAATAGGGATTTTAATACAATCCAGTATTACACTTTGGCCATTTCAGGAGTTGCAAATGATCAATATTTAATAGCGGGTACTCAAGATAACAGCACGATCCGCTTAGAAAACTCAAACCTTGCCTTTTTCCCAGGTTCCGGGGGTGATGGAGCTTATTGTTTTATTGATCAAGATGAGCCCAACCTGCTCATGTATTCTTCTCAGTATAATGGATTTAGAATTGTTTGGGATAGAAATGTCCCTCAAAATGTCTCTAACATAGCCAATCGAAATAGTGGGCTATTTATCAATCCGGCAGACTATGACTGGAGAACGAATACATTATACACTAACAGGGTAGGCATTGATATCATCAATAACAACAATAACAGCACTCAGCCCCTTCTTAGGGCCAGATTGAGCAATCAAACTATTCAGGAGCAAGCCATTAACATAGGTACTGAAATTAACTCTCCTATTTCCAACATTAAGGTCTCCCCCTACGCTCAAGTAGGGCAAACCAATTTATTTTTTGGCACACAATCGGGAAGAGTGTATAAGGTCAGAAATGCTCAAGGCACCCCATCTACCCAAGAAATCACCGGGCCTGATTTTCCTACGTCTAATATTTCCAGCATCGATGTGGGCCGATCAGAGGATGAGTTGATGGTCACTTTTTCCAACTACAATGTTACATCAGTTTGGTATACAAATGATGGTGGTACTACCTGGGAATCCATAGAAGGTAACCTACCAGATATGCCTATTCGTTGGGGTATTTTCAACCCTTTAGACCAACGTCAAATCTACTTGGCAACAGAATTAGGCATTTGGTTTCTGGACAGAACCGAGGGTGATAATCTGACCTGGGAGCAAGAGCAAGTAGGCATTGAAAACCTTAGGGTAGACATGCTTCAAATCAGGCGAAGTGACGGGTGGATGGTTGCCGCCACGCACGGCCGCGGCATCTTCGAAAGTCGACTGAATGTGGAAGACTTTGTTACCTCTACGCCAGAGCTTCCGGTCATAGGCGTTGAAGCCTTCCCTAATCCTACTACTAATACCTTGAATGTTCGAATGAATACAAACGCCTATGGCCAAGCCAATGTGAGCCTCACTAATCTTGAAGGCAAGCAGTTTACAAGTCAGCGTTTTTCTGAGTCGACATTGCAAATCGATGTTTCAGAACTTCCAAGAGGAATATACCTACTGAAGGTCTGGTCAGAAGGGTTTGCGTCAGTTACTAAAAGAATTATGGTACAATAACCAGCTAGTTGCTTGTCATTGCCTTTAGAATATCATGTTGCGTGATGATATGAGGCGCTCTGTTCTCATCTCTTACCATCACCGCTGGATTGTCTTTAGTGATTACTGAAGACAACACATCTAGGGTATTGTCAAGTGGTACAAACTGAAAGGGCTTATCCATCACCTCCGAAACTGGTTTATTTTGTAATGTTTCATCACCAATCATCTGAGCTAACAGCTTTGAATCAATTAGGCTTCCTACAAAGCTATCACCATCAACTACCGGTAATTGAGAGATGCTGTTAGAAGTCATCACCTGGATAGCATCGGCAACAGTTGCAGTATGAGCTATGGTAGTCAACTGGCTATTTCCATTTTGGCGTGTTAAGATGTCGGCAGCAGTTTCAAATTCTCTTTCTTCTACAAAGCCACGTGCCTGCATCCAATCATCATTATAGATTTTTCCCAAGTACCTTGTTCCATGATCTGGTAGGATAATGACCATTACATCGTCCTCTGATAGATTCTCTTTCGCCCAATCCAAAGCTCCGGCAACTGCTGAACCACAGGACCAACCACAGAACATACCTTCCTCACGAGCAAGTCTTCTTGTCATGATGGCACCATCTTTATCAGTCACTTTTACAAAGTGATCGATTACATCAAAGTCGACATTCTTAGGAAGAATATCTTCACCAATACCTTCAGTCAGATATGGATAGATCTCCTTTTCATCAAATACACCTGTCTCTTTATATTTTTTAAATACTGAACCATAAGTATCAATACCAACAGAGACGATATTCGGGTTTTGCTCTTTCAGGTACTTTGATGTTCCACACATAGAACCACCCGTTCCTACACCAGCAGCCCAGTGTGTAATCTTGCCCTCGGTATCTCTCCAAATTTCAGGGCCTGTGGTTTCGTAGTGGGCCTGAGCATTTGAGGTGTTGTCATACTGGTTCGGATAGTATGAATTCTCAATATCCTTATTGAGTTTCGAGGCGACTGAGTAATAAGACCTTGGATCTTCCGGTTCAACGTTAGTTGGACATACAATCACCTCTGCACCAACCGCCTTCAGGATATCAATCTTCTCTTGTGACTGTTTATCTGCTAAAGTGAAAATGCATTTATAACCTTTCGCGATAGCGCCCAAAGCCAAACCCATTCCGGTATTTCCTGAAGTACCTTCAATGATAGTTCCTCCAGGTTTTAAATCGCCTCTTTTTTCGGCATCTTCAATCATCTTCAAGGCCATTCTATCCTTCATTGAATTGCCCGGGTTAAAGTATTCCACCTTAACCAAAATCGTTCCTGGAACACCCTTATTGACTGAATTTAACTTCACTAATGGGGTATCTCCGATAGTTTCGATGATTGAATTATAATAATGCATTTTCCTTTTTCTCTATAGTTTTCACAAAGCTACTCCTTTCTAATCGATTGCGAAAAGACAAAAGCGTAAACAAACGTTATTGGGAACAAGCTAGTCCTAGTCCATTCTTAGAAAATCGCTGACCTTGTCAGCATAGCGATCCTTATATTCTGGACGTGTATATAGCTGGACATGATCCGCATCTTTGAATAGAACAGGGTATACATTATAGAGCCCCTCAATTTCCGCCTCCAGGACTTCTGCGGGTGTGGTAGCATCTCCATCACTGTATAATACAAGGGTTGGAAGCTTAGCATTTGACAACAGGTAAGAGAATTTCATATTATCACTCCATCCATCAACCACTTTATCAAACTTCTTCCATGACTGATTAAAAATAAAATCAGGAATGCCCATATCGGCCCCAGCGAGTCTTGTTGTTTCTCGAATATTGCTCAATGGGCTTGCCAAAATGAGCTTATTAACCTTGAGTTCCTCTTTTTGCTGATATTCTACTAAATCAGGTCTGTTCACTGCCGTTGCACTAGCCATTGCTCCCATTGAGAATCCCCAAAGCACAAACTCTTCCTGTGCATAGCGATCCTTCAACATCTTCATTGATGCGGTGATGTCTTCGGCAAACTCATAGCCTAATGCCGTCTTTGCCTCGTCAGATTTTCCTGAGTTCCTCAAATCAGGAATAAAAATATTGTAAAGTGAGTCGAGGCCCTTGTCTTTAACCAACTCCAAATACTTCAGCGTTTTGAGCCTGTTAGAGGTTCTACCGTGATTAATCATCAGGGTTTTCGAAACCTCAGGAGATGACGATGGGATATACCAACCATTGAGCTTAAGTCCATCTGTTAAGGTCTGGTAATCTATTTCATCATAGTCTGGAAAACCATAATCTGCTGGATTACGATTAGAACCTATGGCGTAATCAGCTACCATAGCCGTATCGTTCAACACAAAATCGAAGGTGTACCTATCATAGTCAGTAATCATACTGACTGTCTTAGGAACTACTAAAAAATAGAAAGCCAATACCAACAGTACGATGATGACTGCAAGAACTTTAAGAAACTTCTTCATGATTAATTATTTAGAAACGGAGGCCAAAAGGTACAAAACTGCCATTCTAACCGCTACACCATTTTCAACCTGATCGAGTATGATGGCATTATCTGCGTCTGCCACATCACTGCTCAGTTCAACACCCCTATTGATAGGACCAGGGTGCATTACCACAATTTCTTTGTCTAGCGAATCCAGAAGTTTCTTATTAATTCCGTAGTACAGGGAATATTCACGTAATGATGGAAAGTATTTGATATGTTGTCGTTCCAACTGAATTCGAAGGACATTCGCCACATCGCACCATTCAAGTGCCTTTCTTACATCCAGTTCTACCTTAACGCCCAGAGACCCAATGAACTTAGGAAGTAGTGTATTTGGTCCGCAGACCATTACGTCTGCACCAAGTTTTTGTAAGGCAAAGATGTTGCTTAATGCTACTCTTGAATGCAATATATCTCCAATGATAGCGACTTTCTTACCGGCAACATCTCCGAGTCTTTCCCTAATAGAGTAAGTATCAAGGAGGGCTTGAGTCGGGTGCTCGTGTGTGCCATCTCCTGCGTTGACAATATTTGCATCAATGTGCTTTGATAGAAAGTGAGGAGCTCCAGGGCTCGCATGCCTCATCACAATCATATCCACTTTCATGGACAAGATATTATTCACAGTATCCAGCAATGTCTCTCCCTTTTTCACCGAGCTACTACTACTGGAAAAATTAATGACATCGGCCGATAATCTCTTTTCTGCCAACTCAAAGCTGAGTTTGGTTCTTGTAGAGTTTTCAAAAAAGACATTTGCAATGGTGATATCTCTTAAGGATGGCACCTTTTTGATCGGACGATTGATAACATCCTTGAACTCGTCTGCCGTCCTGAAGATTAAATCAATATCTTCTGGGGTGAGGCTCTTAATTCCGAGAAGGTGTTTCGTACTCAGTTGCTCCATTTATGCCTCTTTGTTAATTAACCACACGGTGTCTTCTGATGCCTCATTTTCTCCCTTCCATTCTACAAGTACCTTTTGACTATCGAGCGTGTTCACCTCCTTGCCGACATAATCTGGAAAGATGGGTACATGCTTGGCATACTTTCGGACAACAAGGGATAAAAGTTCTACTTTTTCTGGCCTGCCAAAGGCATTCATTGCATCCAGAGCGGCCCGAACGGATCGCCCAGTATAAAAGACGTCATCGACTAAGATTACCTTCTTTCCCTCTATCAGAAAGTCGATTTTGGTTTCGTTGGCTCTAACAGGGCTGTCTCTTCTTCGAAAGTCGTCTCTGAAAAAAGTCGCATCTAAATAGCCCAAAGCCACTTCGGTATTGATAAATGCCGACAGCTGTTCTCTTATTTTCTCGGCCAGAAAAATACCTCTCGGCTGTAGGCCTAAAAGAACAGTATTATTAAAATTTTGATGGTTTTCTATCAGTTGCTGACAGAGGCGGCCGATGGTGATGGCCAATTGCGGATGACCGAGTAATAGCCTTTTTTGCATTTCAGGGAACAAATATAAGAAAAGGAAATGGTCGGAGAAATGCAGCCTACGAATTAATCGATTTTACTAGCGTTTTCAGCAGGACTGACGGCCACAGAATTAATAAAGAAGACCTTTCTACTAGACGATCCACGACCTGGAGGTTTTATCGTATGTACCCCAAAAACTAAATATCGATTATCGAACCATCGAGTGATACCACGAAAATCGTCTCTTTCAAGCCTAATTTCTTCGCCTTCCTCCATGAGCACTAAAGGTTCGGTACTGCCTTCTTTATTCTCTTTGTCGTTGAGGTGTTTAACTACCAGTTCTTCATTGTGATAAAAAGCGTAGAAAGCCTCAGCTCCACTCCATTGAAAAGCTCCAAAATCTTCCAGCGTGGCCTCAGGGTGCTCATCAATATCAAAACTGGCATCCCATTTAACGTTTCCTTTTTGGTCTATTACAAGTGCGAAAGCATGGGTAAATGTAAAATCAGATCGAACAGTGTTCCTGATAAAAGGTGTATTACTCAAGTAGGGATTGAAGCTTGGATCACTAAAAGATGTTGGATTGCCAAACCTATTCAAGCTCCTCCAATTGTTTGAGGTAGTCACCGTCCATGGTTTGTAAAACTCTCCCGCGATTATCAATGCATCGTCAGTCTCGATCATTTCCCTAAACAGCGCATCGGTCTTATATCGCCAATCTCTTCGGTTCTTTTTGGCCGTTAAGGCACGTTCCTTCATTTTGGGTGCGCGTCTTTTACCTGTATGATCCAAAAAAGTTTCAAACTCACCAAAATTCATGTAGTTCATGGTTTGCCTTCCCGTACGATCTACATGATTAATAAAAAAACCGCTAGGATAGGTGCCTGTCTTAACACTATACAAACCGACAACAACCTGCTCCTTTTGGATAATGGAAGACGAAATAGCCGATATCAATTGATGTTCAGTGTCTGTTTGCAGTTCATAACCTCTGACTACATTTCCCTCATAGTCATAGGTATTCACAAGCACTGTTCTGTCTTTCTTATCATCAAGTTGAGAGGCCAACACATTAAATGTCACACTATCACTGTTGATCCTCACCTCAAGTAAATCCGAATTATTCTGGTAAACGTTAGGGAGGGTTCTGACCTCATCTGCCTCCATATCATAGACAAAGACAGCGGGACGACCCTCTATGTAACCACCAACCACAGCTGAGCCTTTAATAGCCTCGAATTCTGAAATCTCCAAATCGACAATTTGCTTAGGCTCAAAGACTTTAATGCCTTTTTCTTTTGCATTCAATGCCACAATTTTCACAAAACGATTATCAGATCTCATCTGAAAAAGGAGGTAGTTCACCCCATCGTGGTAGTGATATCCTCTCATAAATTCCCCTTTCTTGACCTCGAAAAAACCGTCCCATTCAGATTCTAATTCAGTATTTAGAAAGCTGAAATCCACGCGGGCCTCTCGGCTTGATCCAGGGTTCATAGGCCTCACCAGCATCACTCCGTTGTCTTCGTTTGAAATGACTAGGTAATCCAAATTGTCCCATGTGTTCTCTAATTCATAGCGATTCAGTTGTTCTATTTGACCAAAGGCCGGAAGAAACATTGTAATTAGTAAACAAACAATGGAGGCTTTTCTCATCACGATTCGGAAAGGGCTAATACAGTATCAAATTCTTCTCTCTTAACAGGCTGAACCGACAATCGAGAGTTCTTAACCAGAACCATATCCTCAAGACTTGATGTTGACTTAATCTGCTCCAGGGTTACGGGTTTTTTAAGCTTCTCTTTAGGAATAAAATCCACCACCACCCAGCGGTCATCATCAGTTGTTGGGTCTGGATAGTGCTCACTCACACACTCAGCAATTCCTACAACACTTTTTTCATTCACACTATGATAGAAAAGTGCGAGGTCCCCGGGTTTCATAGCTTTTATGTTATTTCTGGCTTGGTAGTTCCGTACGCCATCCCAGTGATCTCTGCCCAGTTTTACCAAATCATCCCACGAATATGTATTTGGTTCAGATTTAATTAGCCAGTAGTTCATAAAGACTTATTTTTAACTTTGATTTCCTGAATTTAAGAAAAGCAACAGGGTAAAAAAAGCTATCAAATTCACATCTTATCACAAATCATCAAGACTTGGACAGCGCAACAATACTTAAACAACTGAAACTACAGGCTGCACTTATGGAGCTGCATGATGAAAACAGCTTTAAAATTCGTGGCTATCAAAATGCCGTCTATAATTTGGACAAGAGTGACGTTGATTTAACGGCATTGGACCTCAAAGAACTGGAGCTGCTGGATGGTGTAGGTAAAGGCATAGCAGCCACCATCTTCGAAATAGCAACCAATGGCATTTCTGAAGCCATGCAGCAATACCTTGAAAGTACACCTGAAGGAATCGTTGAACTTCTGGATATCAAGGGAATTGGCCCCAAAAAGATCAAAGTGCTCTGGAAAGAATTGGGCATAGAGAGTGGCCATGAATTGAAGGAGGCCGCTAACTCTGGTTTGGTTGCCAAACTCAAAGGCTTTGGTGAAAAAACTCAGCAAACGATCATTGAAGCACTGGAATTCAAAGAGGCAAATGCCAACAAGCTGCATTATGCTGAAGCAGAGGTGCTATCTACTGAAATTCTGGAAGTGCTATCCGCGATTACCGTGGTCAAAAAAGCAAGTGCCTCGGGTGGTTTGCGCAGAAAACTCGAGGTCATCGACAAAATTGAAATTCTAGTTGCTGGAGATAATTTTGATGCACTCGAAGAAAGTATCTCGGCACTAGAAGAGTTTACTCAAGATATTACCAATAGTGGTCCTAAAACATGGAGGGGTGCTTATAAAGAGCACTTAATTCCTTGTGAGTTTACTTTCACTTTATCGGACACCTATATTAAAGACCTCTTTCTGAGAACTGGGAGTACCCAACATTTGTCAGTTCCTGTTTTAGAGAAAAACACCTTAAGAATGCTTGCTAATGAGCGGTCGTTCGCCTCTGAGGAAGAATTGTATTTAGCCGCTGGTATGGACTATATAGAGCCCGAACTTAGAGAAGGGACTTTCGAAATACAGGCTGCGAAGAGTCGTAGTTTGCCAAAGTTGGTAGAGATGGATGACCTGAAAGGCATACTACACAACCATTCGACCTACAGCGATGGCAAACATACTTTGGAGCAAATGGCCACCTACTGTAAGGAGCTAGGCTATGAATACCTAGGCATATGTGATCATAGTAAATCGGCCTTCTATGCAAATGGTTTGGAGGAAAATCGGGTTAAAGATCAGCATGACGAAATCGATCGTCTGAACGAAAAATTGGCGCCTTTCAGAATATTCAAAGGCATCGAATCAGATATCCTCTATGATGGGCAGCTTGACTATGACGATGATGTTTTGGCCAGTTTTGATTTCATTGTGGCTTCTGTCCACTCTGTTTTAAAAATGAACAAACAGAAGGCTACACAGCGATTACTCACCGCAATCGAAAACCCCTTTACAACAGTTCTGGGACACCCAACCGGAAGGCTATTATTAAGGCGAGAGGGATACCCTATTGATCATAAGGCTGTGATTGATCATTGCGCCAAGCACAATGTTGTCATCGAAATTAACGCTAACCCATGGAGGCTGGATTTGGATTGGCGTTGGGTACACTATGCCATTGAACAAGGAGTAATGCTGTCTGTCAATCCAGATGCACACCAAATGAATGGTTATCACCATATGAGATTTGGACTACTTGCAGGTCGTAAAGGAGGTCTTACAAAAGAGATGACCTATAATGCGCTTTCCATGGAAGAAATTTCAACTCAATTCGAAAAGAAAAGGGAACAAGCCAAAGCGAATGCCTAAAAAAGTACTGATCATTCGGTTTTCTTCTATCGGAGATATTGTTTTGACCACGCCAGTCATTCGCGTAATCAAAACACAGCTCGAAGATGTTGAAGTACATTATTGTACCAAAAAACAGTACCATAGTATTTTAGAGGCCAACCCGTACATTGACAAGTTTCATTTCTTTGACAGCGACCTTAATGCATTGGCTAAAGCGCTAAAAGCAGAACAATTTGATTTTATAGTAGATCTTCATAACAACTTAAGAACGCGTCTACTCAAGAATAAATTAAGAAGGCCTTCTGCCGCCTTTCCAAAGTTGAATTGGGAGAAATGGTTGGTGGTTAACCTGAAGGTGAACAAGCTACCAAACGTCCATATAGTAGACCGGTATTTGGAAGCTGCAAAACCACTAGGAGTCAAAAAGGATGCTTTAGGCCTCGACTATTTCATCCCGGAAAAGGATCAAATTGAAGAGAACTGGTTGCCCAAGACCCACCAGAAGGATTTTGTCGCTTTTGCGATAGGAGGCCAGCACGAAACTAAGAAACTCCCTCTGGAACGAATGATCGAATTGTGTGATAAAATCAACAAACCTATCGTCATTTTAGGAGGGAAAGAAGACGCTGAAAATGGTACTAAAATTGAAGCATTTTTTGAGCGTGGCGATGAATCAGAATCACAAAAGGAATCCTTAGATGCCCTTGGCAAGAAAGCCGAAATCTACAATGCTTGTGGTAAGTTCAATATCAACCAGTCTGCCTCCCTTATTAAGAAAGCTTCTTATGTCTTTACGCACGATACTGGCATGATGCATATAGCAGCGGCCATGAAAAAGAATGTGTTTTCCATTTGGGGCAATACGATTCCTGAGTTTGGTATGTATCCTTATCAGACCAAGTTCACTCTTCTAGAAAGCAAAAATTTGAGCTGCCGACCATGTTCTAAATTGGGTATAATAAGTGCCCGAAGGGTCATTTTAAATGTATGAATGATATCATCTTCGACTTTTGGCTACCATGAGCAACAAGCGATTACAAATCTTATCCATCATACTCCTGCTTTTATCGCTATTCACGGAGTTAAGCGACAGTCAGGGTTGGATAAGCTTCAATAACCCAGAATTGGCCTTTGGCCTTTCGCTAGGCTTTGTGCTCTTTCATTATCCTTTAATGTGAAAATTATTCGCGCGATGGGGATTCCTGAAAAGGAGAAGAAGCAAAGTCAAAGACTCACCTTTATTACGGCTGTCTACGCTTTTCTGGTTTTTGGGATAGAGTTGTTCTAATCATTTTTCGTCTCTAAACACCTCTTCTTTCGTATCTTGGCTCCAAATTATTCTCTACCTCGAATATATCGCTTCTTTTCTGCTTTCGTCATTTCCTGAGTATAGATATCGTCAGGATACGTTGCGATGTACATTTCGCCCTCCTTTAATTGAGACTTCTTCTTTTTGGCTGTTCGGAACAGGGGCTTAATGTATTTATAAGTAATCCAGTTTTCCTGATCCTTTTCAGTATCGACATTTACTTTCATATAAGAGACGGAAAAGTCGAAATAAGTCTTACCGTTTTCCACCAAACCTGCCACTCCCAGTCTGGCACCCGCTTCAACGTACTGCCCCTTACTTGCCTTCATGGTACCGCGCAGGATGCCTTTATAAGTGCCAACGGTACCATCCTTATGTGTAATCTTGATATAACTTTCATTTGGATCACCTGTTGATGGCCTAATTGATGTTACATAACCACTTCTAAGCGAACGAATGTAAGTGACAAAAAAGCCCACACCATAATAAGCATCTAATTGCATATCACCAGCCTCCTCTTCATTCAGATTGGTAATACCTTTAAACTTTACTTCTTGACCCTCCTCTCCAGGCACGGTATACTCCACCCTATTGACTATAGGATTTCCAAAGCCCTCAAAGAAATGAGTTTTGAACTGGAAGTTATAAGTAGAATCCGCTTTCCCTCTCAGTTTAAAAAGTCTGACTTTTCCGGCTTTTATGGTCTTCTGAAATGGCAGTACCTGATCACACTTCCACCCACTCATGTCTTCATCAAATGTTAACACCATATGGATATCGCTGGCGATACTATTGACAGCATAAAAAACGAACTCACCGTCTTTTTCAGACTCATGAATTACTTTAATATCCTCAAGATTTTGTGCTAACAGACTGCAGAAGGTACAACAAAGAATGCCGAGAATCAGACAAGTCTTTTTAGAATTGGGTAATCTAACTTTGTTAACCATTCAGAAATACTATATGTATTTGAAATTAACCTTATATGGTTTCAAATACAATTTTCTAAATGTAAAAATTACCCCAACAGTTGTTCTAAATTACGCTGCCAACTTTCGAAACTAAACCTGGCCAACAATTCGCTCATTTGTGCCTTTATTCTCTCCAGTGATAAGTTTCCCATGCTGCCTTCATGACTATGACTAACGGTTCGTTCAGGACGAAAGTCTCCGGATTCAATTGCTAGGCCCACCTGCCTATAGGCATCCCTGAAAGGCACTCCACTTAACACAAGCTTGTTGGTTTCCTCAACGCTGAAAAGATATTTATACTTGTCCTTCTGAATCAGGTCTTGATTGATCACTACTTTTTGTAACATGAAATCGCACATGAAAAGACAGTCTTTCAAATCTTGAATAGCTGGAAAGAGCACTTCCTTAATCAGCTGCATCTCACGATGATACCCAACGGGCAGGTTGGCGGTGATCATAGCGATATCATTTGGCAAAGCCTGTATGCGATTGCATTTACCGCGCATCAACTCAAATACGTCTGGATTCTTTTTGTGTGGCATAATGCTCGAACCCGTGGTGAGTTCATCGGGGAATGATACGAAGCCAAAGTCCTGCCCCATATAAAGGCAAACATCCATAGCAAATTTGCCAAGGGTGGCTGCAATGGCGGACATCCCCATGGCCATCGATTTTTCAGCCTTGCCTCTGCCCATCATCGCATAGACGACATTATAGTTGAGGTCTTCAAAGCCCAGTAAATCAGTTGTCATTTTTCGATTCAAAGGGAATGATGATCCGAATCCTGCACCCGAACCCAATGGATTCTTATTGACAATTTTATAGGCAGCATGCATCATGTGCAGATCATCTATCAAACTTTCCGCATAAGCACCAAACCATAATCCAAATGAAGAAGGCATTGCTACTTGCATATGCGTATAGCCCGGCATAAGCACCTCCTTGTATTGGTCACTCAATGAAATTAGTCTATCAAAAAGCACTGTAACTCCATCGGTAATCTCCTTCACCTCTTGACGCATGAAGAGTTTCAAGTCTACCAAAACCTGATCATTCCGCGATCGGCCGGAATGGATTTTCTTACCAATATCGCCCAAGCGTTCGGTCAACAGTAACTCTACTTGTGAATGGATGTCCTCCACACCGGACTGTATTTCAAAATCCCCGGATTCTATTGAGCGAAAGATGTCTTTCAGCTCGCGGTGAATAGCAGACTTCTCATCTTCAGTAAGTAGATCAATGCTCGCCAGCATCTCCGTATGTGCCAGTGAACCCAACACATCATAGGGTGCCAATTGAATATCGAATTCTAAGTCACGCCCGACAGTATAACGCTCTACTATATCCGATACTTTCGTTTCTTTTTCCCAGAGTTTCATGTTCTTCTTATTTCGTCATTACGAGTATTGTGCCGATGCAAGTCGGCTAAGATCGAAGCAATCTCCATGTTCATTTTGGGGATTCCTTCGTCATTCATTTCACTTCTTCCTCGTAATGACGGTCCTTAACAGTTTAATATATATATCGATCCCCTCTTTAATTTCCTTGATGTGAATAAACTCATCTGCAGTGTGTGATCTGGCCGAATCTCCAGGGCCCATTTTCAAAGTAGGAAAAGGCATTAATGCTTGATCAGAAAGCGTAGGCGATCCATAAGTTTTTCTACTCATAGCTAAGCCGGCTTTCACAATTGGATGGTTGATATCGATGCCTGATGGATTCAATCTCGTGGATCGAGGCGTCACAATAGATTCGACATTTTCTCTTATGATATCCAATGTTTCCTGGTTGGAGTAAGCATCAGTAGTTCTGACATCAATAACAAACCGACACTCATCGGGCACCACATTATGTTGACTTCCAGCATCGATCATTGTCACACTCATTTTTATCGGTCCGAGTGCTTCTGATTCTTTAGGAAATTCATAGGTTCTGAACCACTCGATATCTAGTATAGCTTTGTAAATGGCATTGACTCCTTCATCCCTTGCTGCATGACCTGATTGCCCTTTTGTGATGCAATCCAGCACCATCAAACCTTTTTCTGCAATGGCCATGTCCATCAGGGTGGGTTCACCCACAATACCGAAATCAATAGCAGGTAAATGAGGCAGTAGCGATTCAATACCTCCTTTGCCAGAAATCTCTTCTTCTGCTGTAGTTGCCAAAACGAGGTTATACTCCAGGTCCTCGTGGTCATAAAAGTGTAGGAAAGTGACTATCAGTGAAACAAGACTACCTCCGGCATCATTACTCCCCAAACCATAGACCTTACCATTTTCTTCAATCGCTTTAAATGGATCCTTAGTGTAACCAGTATTTGGCTTAACGGTATCATGATGTGAGTTAAGCAGCACAGTGGGTTTGGCCTCAGAGAAATTCAGGTTCTTTGCCCAAACATTATTTCTTAATCGCTCGGTCTGTATACCTTTGTTCTTAAAAAATGACTCAATTAAATCGGCAGTCGTGGCCTCTTCCTTGCTAAAGGATGGAATCTCGATCAGCTGTTTTAGTAATGATATGGCTTGAACACTTAATTCCATTAATTGAGTTTTATCGAAGTACCTGAGTCACCTATGAGCAATTCGTTCAGCTTAAGGAAATGGCCAATATGAACAGATTTCACGCCTGCCGTCAATGCGTCAAATGCATTATCCATTTTGGGGATCATTCCGTCCGAAATTACACCTTGTGTTTTTAATTCGTCATAGCTTTTCGAATTCATTTCAGGTATTACCTGCTGACGCTCAAAATCTGACAACACACCTGGCTGCTCAAAGCAATAAATGAGGTTCACTTCAAAATCACTCGCCAAGGCAGAAGCCAATATACTGGCGATGGTATCGGCATTGGTGTTAAGGAGATTGCCTTTCCCATCATGCGTCAGAGCACAGATTACTGGCGATAAACCCCTATCAATAAATTGTGATAAGGCTTCCTGATTGACTCCCTCAATTTCAACGTCTCCCACAAAGCCATAATCAACCTTCTCGACGGGCCTTTTTACTGCTTTCAGAACATTTGCATCAGCTCCTGATAATCCAATGGTATTTTCGCCTAGGGCTTGTAACTGAGCAACGATGCGTTTATTCACCAGGCCGCCATAGACCATGGTTACCAGTTCAAGTGTTTCAGCATCAGTTATTCTTCTACCTTCAGTCATTTTAGGTTCAATGCCTAATCGCGTTCCAAAGTCTGATGCGATTTTACCTCCTCCGTGAACGAGAATTTTTGGTCCATCTACAGTATTAAAGGCCTTTAAGAACTGACTCAACAGCTCCACATCATCGATGACCTTGCCTCCTATTTTTATGACTTTTAGCTTTTTCATTATTTGTTACGTCATTGCGAGGAATGAGTGAAGCGAATAACGAAGCAATCCCCAATTAATGGGGAGATTACTTCGTCAGGCTTTCAGCCTTCCTCGTAATGACGTTCTATTTATCTTTCATTTCAAAAGTTCATTGAATACCGCCTGGGCAGCATACACTCTGTTTTCTGCCTGGTCTAAATGAATAGCACTTGGCCCATCCAATACCTCATCTTGAATCACCAACCCCCGTCTTACCGGAAGACAATGCATCACCTTGGCACCATTGGTCACTTCCAGATGTCTATTGCTAATAGACCATGTTTCGTCCTGGGACAGCACTTTTCCATATTCCTCATAGGACGACCAGTTCTTAACATACACAAAGTCCGCACCTTCCAAGGCGGCTTTTTGATCATGCACAACGGGCACATCTTTTCTGAACTCTGGTGCTAAATCATAACCAATCGGATTCGTAATGGTCAGGTCCATCTCTGCCGCTATCATCCACTCTGTAAAGGAATTGGCGACCGCCTGTGGCAAGGCCTTAATATGAGGCGCCCAAGTCAGTACCACTTTAGGTTTACGGAGTTCGGACCAATTTTCACTCATCGTCATTAAATCGGCCAAGCTCTGTAAGGGGTGACGTGTAGCACTTTCAAGACTGACAATTGGAACTCCTGAATGATTCAAAAAAGCATTTAGCAGTGCCTCCTGATAATCGTCCTCCCGATCATTTAACTGAGGAAATGTCCGAATACCCAGCACATCAAAGTATCTTCCCATTACACCTGCAGCTTCTCTAATATGCTCGGCTTTGTCACCATTCATAGTAACTCCGTCCTCGAACTCCAGAGCCCAGCCATCTTTTCCGATGTCAAGGACAATGGCCTCAGCGCCCAGGTTCCGTGCTGCAATCTGCGAGCTCAAACGCGTTCTTAGGCTTGGATTCAAAAAAATCAAACCGACCGTCTTACCAGAAGCTATCTGTGATTGGAAGGCATTGCGCTTAAAATTCAATGCTTTATTGACTAGTCCCTCTACATTGCTTACGTCTGCTATGGATGTAAAGTGTTTCATGCTAATTCTTTGGTAAGTGCTTCGAAAAATTGATCCAACTCTTCCATAGTAACAGCCAGCGAAGGCAGCAGTCTCAATGTATTCTTGTTGGCGGCTGACCCTGTGAATATCTTGTGATCGAAGAGTATGCTCTTTCTTAACTCAGCAATAGGAAAATCGAACTCGGCACCGATCATTAAGCCCTTCCCCCGCACTTCTTTCACTTGAGGAATAGTAGCTAAGCGTTCTATGGCATAATCACCCAATTCTCTTGCATTTTGCATCAGTTGCTCTTCTGAAATCACTTCTAAAACCGTCAAAGCCGCTACACAAGCTAAATGATTACCACCGAAGGTAGTTCCGAGCATACCATGCCAAGGCTCAAACTTGGGTGAAATCAATACACTTGCCACCGGAAAGCCGTTACCCATTCCTTTAGCCAGTGTGATAATGTCAGGTCGAATGTCCATATGCTGATGTGCAAAGAACTTGCCCGTTCTACCCACTCCTGACTGTACTTCGTCAAGGATAAATACCACCCCATGTTCTTCACACAACTCCTGCGCCTTCTTCAGGAAATCCTCAGATGGGGTGTACAGTCCTGCTACTCCCTGAATGCCCTCAACGATAAAGCCAGCCACCTCATCATCAATGGCCAGTTCGAGGGCTTCCAAATCATTCATTGGTATGAATTCGACCTGATGATCGGCATTGAAAGGGGCAATGATCTTGGGATTATGTGTCGTTGCCACCGCACCTGAGGTTCTGCCATGAAAGGCATTTTCTACTGCAATGATTTTCTTTCGTCCGGTATGAAAGGAGGCAAGCTTCAGCGCATTTTCATTAGCCTCGGCACCTGTACTGCATAGAAAAAGTGAATAGTCATAGTAGCCCGAAATTTGTCCCATTTTTAGCGCCAGCTCATTTTGTAATGAGTTCTCAACGGCATTTGAATAGAACCCAATTTGCCCTAATTGCCGACTTAGTCTCTCGACATAATTGGGGTGACTGTGTCCGATCGAAATAACGGCATGCCCTCCATAGAGGTCGAGGTACTCGGTACCATTTCTATCCCATAATTTAGAACCCAGCGCTTTCACCGGTTCAATTGGATAGAGTGGATATACGTCAAATAGTTCCATCAGAATGCGCTCCCTTTTAGTTTCAGCCCCGTGGTCTCTTCCAATCCGAACATCAAATTCATGTTTTGAACGGCTTGACCTGAAGCCCCTTTCAATAGATTATCAATCACCGATTGGATCATGAGATAGCCATTATGAAGACTTAAATGCACATAGCATTTATTAGTATTGACCACCTGTTTTATATCTAGTGGCTTATCGCTTACCCAGGTAAAGGGGTGATCCTCATAATATTCTTTATACACCTGAATGGCTTCTTCTAAAGGCCACTCGATGTACTGATAAGCAGTCATCAAAATCCCTCGCGTAAAGTTTCCCCGATAGGGGATAAAATTGAGAGGTTGATCGAACCACGATTGGTATTGCATCAAGCTCTTAGTGACTTCTGCCATATGTTGATGGTTGAATGCTTTGTAAGTCGAAACATTACCATCACGCCAGCTAAAATGAGTCGTTTCAGAAGGTTTTACACCTGCTCCAGTCGAGCCTGTAATGCCTGATATATGGACTTCTTTGAGCGCTCCATTGTGTGCCAAAGGCAACAAAGCCAGCTGAATGGCCGTGGCAAAACATCCCGGATTTGCTACAAAATCAGCGGTCTTAATGGTCTCCTTATTGAGTTCTGGCAAGCCATAGACCTTATTATCATCCAGACGAAAGTCCTGACTCAAGTCGATGACTTTAACGGATGTTGGCACTGTATGCTGCTCAAAAAACTCCGAGGACGCACCATGCCCCATGCATAAAAAGAGTACATCTACATCGAAACTAACTTCTTGTACAAAACTCAAGTCTGTTTCTCCCAATAAATCAGGATGCGGCTTGCTGATCGGTTCGTTGGACTGACTTCGGCTTTGGACAAAGCTGATTTCCACTTTCGGATGATTCAGGAGCACCCGAATCAATTCGCCTCCCGTGTACCCTGCCCCACCTACAATTCCTGCTCGTATCATAATTCATTATTTACCTGGTGATAAATCGCATTTTGATTGCCAAAGATCTTGGAGAAGCCTTTGACATCCTCGCCCGTCCATGCATTGTTCATTTCTCCATAATGCCCAAACTTGGCAGACATCAGGTCATGATCTGACTCAATACCATTGATTTGAAAACGATAAGGCAAAAGGGTGATAAACACCTTTCCGGTCACATTTTGTTGCGTGTTAGACATCATAGCCTCCATATCTCGCATTACCGGATCCATAAATTGACCTTCGTGCAGCCAGTTGCCATAGAATGCAGCAATCTGATCCTTCCAGTAGATCTGCCATTTGGTGAGCACATGCTTCTCTAAGGCCTGATGCGCTTTAATGGTCAGCATGGCAGCCGCGGCCTCGAAACCAACTCGCCCTTTGATGCCAATAATGGTATCACCTACATGGATATCTCTACCTATACCAAAGGGGCCCGCTAAAGATTCCAGGTATTGGATGGCCTCGTGAGATGCCTCGAAGGCCTTATCGTTTACAGATATTAACTCTCCTTGCTCAAAGCCCAATTCCAAGTCTTCAGCCTGAGTATTAGTGACCTGCGTGGGAAAGGCTTCTTCTGGCAAAAAGCCATTCGACCCTAATGTCTCCTTACCCCCTACCGAGGTGCCCCAAAGGCCTTTGTTTACAGAGTACGCAGCTTTTGCAAAGTCCATCTCGACACCTTTAGACTTTAGGTATTCAATTTCTTCTTCACGAGATAGCTTCATATCTCGAATCGGAGTAATGATCTCAGCCTGTGGCAAAAATGTCTGGAAGATCATATCGAAACGGACCTGATCGTTGCCTGCTCCGGTACTACCATGAGCTATGAAAGCTGCGTTCAAGGTCTTGGCATGTTTAGCTATGGCTAAAGCCTGACTCACACGTTCGGCACTTACCGATAGAGGATAGGTACTGTTCTTTAGGATATTTCCGAAGATGAGGTACTTTACCACTTTGTCATAGTAATTGGCAGTTTCTTCTATGGTGGTGTGGCTATTCACACCCAACTCATAGGCACGGGCTTCTACTCCGACCAACTCTTCTTTTGTAAAACCTCCCGTATTCACTAATACTGAATGCACCTCAAGGCCCTTCTCTTCGGTAAGGTATTTGACGCAATATGAGGTATCAAGTCCTCCGCTATAGGCTAGGACTACTTTCTTATTTTCCATTTCGTTTGTTCTTTTTTTCCTCTCGTTTGAGCAGCACTGCTTTCTTAAATTTTAACCAGCGTTCGAAGAGTTTGAGGTCCTTATCAAGTTCTCGACCCTTCCACTGTGTTCGTTTTGGTTTTTGATTTTTCTCCCAAGCCGGATTGTAGAGCATGGCAGTGCAAATACAATTTTGGCGCTTTTTAGCCGTGAGGATATCGAAGTTGACACAGCTTTGACAACCACTCCAGAATTCCTCATCTTGAGTAAGCTCGGAATAAACCACCGGTTTATAGCCCAGTTCAGAATTGATTTTCAGTACAGCAGCACCTGTTGTCAGGCCAAAAATTTTCGCGTTAGGAAATTTCTTTCCTGATAAATTGAAGGTGGCTTCCTTGATGCGTTTGGCTAAGCCTTCTCCGCGGAATTTCTGTGAAACGATAAGTCCTGAATTTGCGACAAACTGACCATGGCTCCATACTTCGATATAACAGAAGCCTGCCCACTCCCCTTTCTTGGTTGTGGCAATGATGGCCTTACCTTCTTTTATTTTTGATTGGATGTACTCAGGCGTTCGCTTCGCGATTCCTGTACCTCGGATTTGGGCTGATGCTGAAATCTCATCTACGATCTCCTGTGCATAGCTGGTATCTGTGACTTTTGCCTCCTTTATGATAAACTGTGTTTTCATTATTCGCTTTTCGTCATTGTGAGGAAGCATAGCGACCGAAACAATCTCCCTAATTAATCAGGGGATTCTTTCTCCCGATGAATCGGGATCAGAATGACGAGTTATAAACTCTCAAAAATTAAAATACAATACGGATTGGGAATTGATGACCACCACATAGGCAGTCGGTATGATATAGAGGCTTAGCGCCTCCTAGTCCTTGCCCTAAAAGCAATAGCTTCCACCGCTACTAGGGGTAGCTTAATGGTTTGGAAATATGTAGAAGCGTTTGACTGCATTGTTCTATTGAGACGACAAAGGAAATAAAAAGTTTAGAAATTCAATGTGTGCAGAGTCAGTTTTTTCATTCCATCTTACTTTCTGGCCTTAAGAAAAAACATGAAATAATCGCAATAACCGGCTTGACATGGATGTTTATAGAATATAATCACAATACCTCAACCTTATGAAAAACCTACTGACCCTTCTCTTGATTTTCTTTTTGTCATGTACTGTTTCTGCCCAAAGAAAGGTTAACAAGATTCCAGATATCCTTAGCGAAAAGCATTGGGCCTTTGTTCCAAAGCAAATTGAATACACGAAGAGCGGCACCAGCGAGGCCATGGCTAAAAAGGTTGAGAAGGGGAACTTCTACATCTCTAAGTATGAGGTGACGGTTGGGGAATACAGACGTTTTTTGCTCTCCTTAGATTCAGCGACCGCCCTAAAACACACCCCAAATAGTGAGGGATGGCTTAAGCTGGTCAATGCCAAGAAACGAATGGTGAAATACTACCAGGAACATCAGGCATTTGATAACTATCCTGTAGTCAATGTGACCAAAGAGAATGCCGAAGCTTTTGCAGCATGGCTCAGTCAAGCATACAATGGCCAAAAAAAGAGAAAATTTAAGAAAGTCAGCTTCAGACTTCCAACCGAAACAGAATGGGAAACAGCTGCACGTGGCAATATGGACAAGGTAGTCCCTTATCCCTGGGGTAGTCCATACATCAATAACCGGAGCGGAAAAGTAATGGCAAATGTACTTCGGCTATCCGGAAGAATGATCAAGAACTCCTGGGATAAAGATGGAAATCAACAGATGGAAATTGTAGATCGTGATCTAAAAGATAACATGACTTTTACTTCCCCAATCGCTTCATATCATTCGACACAATACGGCTTATTTGATATGTCAGGCAATGTTTCTGAGATGACTATATCAGTTCATCCTGAAATAAAAGGTGCAATTATTTCCAAAGGCGGTAGCTATGCCTTAAGCGAATACTGGGCCCAGATTAATAGTCAGTATCCCCATGAGGGCTCTAATGCTTTCACCGGATTTAGATTGATAATGGAGGTAATCGAGCAGTAGTTCATTTACCCTCCAATCCACTCCGCTACAAATAAGTTTGTATCTCTGCCACCCCCGTTGTTGCGGTTAGAAGAGAAGACGATGTGCTTGCCATCATTGGAGAATACTGGAAAAGCATCGAAGGTCTCATCTCTTGTGATGCGCGTCAATCCGGTACCATCAATATTGATCATATACAAGTTGAAAGGGAAGCCCCTCGTTGCGGTGTGATTGGAAGCGAAAATGATTTTCTCACCCGATGGATGGAAGAATGGTGCCCAGTTCGCTTGCCCCAGATCAGTGAGTTTTCTAAGGTCAGAACCATCTGCATTGCAGATGTAAAGCTCCATATCAGTAGGCATAACCAAGCCCTCTTTTAAAAGGTCCTGATAGATTTTAATGTCTTCTTCTGTTTTTGGTCTGGAAGATCTGAAAATTAGTTTTGAGCCATCAGGTGAAAAGAATGCTCCCCCGTCATATCCTAACTCATTTGTGATTTGCTTTACATCCGAGCCATCAATATTCATGGTAAATAGTTCTAAATCACCAGTCCTCATTGAAGTGAAAACAATGCGATCTCCTTTTGGAGAAACGGTTGCTTCTGCATCATAGCCCTCTTCATCTGTCAACTGACTAATGATATTGCCTTCCAGGTCGGCAGTGAAAATATCAAAGCTTGGATAGATAGGCCAAACGTATTTTCCATCCGCTCTGCGCTCTGGAACAGGAGGGCAATCTTCCCCACCCAAATGAGTCGATCCATAAACGATGGTTTTATTGCCTGGCAAGAAGTAAGAGCAGGTAGTTCTACCCATACCTGTACTGACCATTTGCGGCATGTTATTCTTCAAGTCATCATTCCGCCAATCCACGATAAACATTTGGTCACAACCAACACCCCACTCAGCGTAGTCTGACTGAAAAACCAGATGATTGTCGTCAAAGCTCCAATAAGCCTCGGCATTGTTCCCTCCGAAAGTCAGTTGTTTGATATTCTTCAGGTACTTCATTTCTTCAGGATGAAGCAAGAGCGAATCTTGTGCTGATCGGGCCTCAGTAGAAACTGTTTCGCCACTTTTTTGTGTACCACAGCCAAAAACTAAAAGAATGAATAATACCGATATGTATCTCATGGAATTAAGATTGGTTCAATAATGGCGCGAAGATAATCATTATTATCTTTGGTCTAAAGTTCCGATTATGAAGAGTTTGAAGCGTTTATTCTTATTGATCACCCTCCTGTCGATCACCCTTGCCTGTACCGATTTTACCACCGACAAGGAACTGAAAGTTGGCCTTGAAAAGGATATTAATTTCTTGGCGGATGATGCTTTAGAAGGAAGAGCAATCGGTACGCCAGGTGAGGAAAAAGCGGCTAATTATATTGCCGGAGAGTTTGAAAAGCTCGGATTAGCGCCAAAAGGAACGGATGGCTACTTTCAGCCTTTTACAGTTAAGAAATCAACCAATCCTCACGAAGAAGCCGTAGTCGGTACTGATGGCGAGGGTGTGACAGGCCGAAACGTTGCAGGCTTTATTGATAATGGCAGTGACTACACGGTGGTCATTGGAGCACATTACGATCATCTGGGCTACGGTGCTGAGGGCTCTCTATTCAGGGGAGAACCTGCCATCCACAATGGTGCCGATGACAATGCAAGTGGTACATCAGCAGTAATTCAACTTGCCAGGATTCTAAAAGCGAAAAAGAGCAAATACAACTATTTATTCCTGGCCTTTTCTGGAGAAGAAAACGGGCTTTGGGGCTCCAACTATTTCTCAAAGAACTCTACTGTCGACTTAGCCAACATCAACTATATGATCAATATGGATATGGTTGGCCGAATGAATGAGGAAAAAACCTTGGCCATTAACGGTGTTGGTACTAGTCCATTGTGGGTGGAAACGCTAGACGCCATCAATTCAGATAGTTTAAAGTTGGTGACATCCGAATCAGGTGTAGGCCCCTCCGATCACACCTCCTTCTATTTACAAGATTTGCCTGTATTACATTTCTTTACCGGCCAACATGAAGACTATCATAAACCATCGGATGATGTCGACAAGATTAACTATGAAGGAATGGTACTGATGATTCGTTTTATAGAGCGCCTCGTTGGGGAATTGAACAGCGAGGAAAAACTCGCTTTCACTAAAACCAATGACAGCTCTGGAGACAACCCAAGATTTACGGTATCGCTTGGCGTTGTCCCTGATTATTTATTCGATGGTCAGGGCATGCGCATCGATGGTGTTACCGATGGCAAACCTGCCGCTATGGCTGGTATGAAAAAAGGAGATATTGTAGTGAAGTTAGGTGACTCTACCATCGTAGATATGATGAGCTATATGAGAGCCTTAAGCAGCTTCTCTTCTGGACAGCAAACTGTTGTAGAATATAAGAGAGGTGAAGAATTAAAGGCTGCAGAAGTTAAATTCTAATGATCTTCTTAAGAACCCTCATATCGTTTTTAAGAGACAGAGAATACAGGGGACTCATTATTGCCTCTGGCTTTATAGTGGTGGCAGGTACAGTAGTTTATCATTTTGTCGAAGGATGGACCTGGCTAGATTCACTCTACTTCTCAGTCATTACCCTAACTACTATTGGTTATGGTGATTTTTCCCCTCAGACGGATTTTGGCAAAGGCTTCACAATTGTCTATATCATTATTGGTGTTGGCCTCATTCTGGCTTTTATAAATACTGTATACCTCCATTTTAGTCGATACAACGAGAATTCGAACGATTCTTAAACAACCCGAAAATTATTTTCAATAGTTTGAACTCTTTTTTGGAATGATTGTTCTGTATTAGAATTTATTATTCTGGAACAATCATTCTAAAAAAGATAAAATGACAAAACTTAACAACAAAGTTGCGGTGATTACGGGAGGTAGCACCGGTATTGGACTCGCATCAGCCAAAACATTTCTGGCGGAAGGTGCTAAAGTGGTAATCACTGGTCGTACTCAAGAAACACTTGATGCCGCGGTAGCCGAAATCAACAATGATAACCTTACCGCTATTCAATCCGACACTTCAAAACTAAGTGACATTGACGCTTTGGTATCAGCAGTCAAAGAAAAGTTTGGCACTGTGGATATTCTATTTGCCAATGCAGGTATTGCATGGTTTGCTCCTATCGATCAAGTAGACGAAGCCTTCTTCGATGCACACTTCAATACAAACGTGAAGGGTCTATTCTTTACTATTCAGAAATTATTACCCATTTTCAATGATGGTGGATCCATCGTCTTGAATGCCTCTGCAGTGGTTCACAAAGGATTTGAAAACGGATCTGTCTACTCTGCCACTAAAGGTGCCGTAAGAAACTTTGCCAGGACCATCTCGTCTGATTTGGCTCCAAGAGGCATAAGAGTAAACGTAGTAAGCCCTGGTCCAATTGAAACACCTATTTATAGTAAAATGGGGATGACAGAAGAGCAATTAGCCGGAATGGCAGAAGGATTTGCTGCCATGGTACCTATGAAAAGGTTTGGGGCTTCAGAAGAAGTGGCTAAAGCGGTTCTATTCCTAGCATCAGATGACTCATCTTATGTATTGGGAGAAGAAATATTAGTTGACGGAGGGATAGCGACCATCTAAGTTGCTTATTCTGGAACGATCAGTTATTTTTATTAGTGAGCAATTCAATTCTAAGTGAATTGCTCACTATTAAGTATTAAAAGTCATGGCTAGAACCAAAAGTTTTGTAGAAAGTGAGGTGTTGGATAAGGCACTTAACCTTTTCTGGACTCAAGGTTATCATGCCACTTCAATTCAAGACCTTGTCAATCATCTTGGAATTAACAGAGCCAGTATCTATGATACCTGGGGTGATAAACACGGACTATATCTAGAAACTCTGAAGCAATATCGCAGAAATAACTCTAGCAAGCTTCTGGAGAAAATTAGGTCAGAACAATCCGCCCAGGAATTCATCAGAGGTTTTCTCCAAGATATTGTATCGGACTCATCAGCAGATGAGTTAAAAAGAGGTTGTTATCTCTCCAACTCAGCAACAGAACTAGCCAACTGCGACCAAACCGTCAGTGACATGTTCACAGACAACCGGGTAAAAATGGAGGCCGTCTTAAATGAACTCATTAAGGAGGGTCAGGAAGCTGGAGAGTTCTCTTCTAAACACTCCAGTGAAGCGTTTGCCAGATTTGTCTTCAATGCCGCTAGCGGCATGAGGGTCATGGCCAAAGGTGACATTACCAAATCGGAATTGGCTGATGTCGTAGATGTTACACTATCCGCATTAACCTGACTTTTATCAGTTTTTCAAAAACTGCTTTTCCATACATTTAAGACCTAAACATTGCATATGAGGAGAGCGGTTGGTTCATTTTTGTCCAGAAATCAGTTCAGATTACTACGATACAGTATAGGTATTCTATTCATATGGTTCGGTATGCTGAAGTTTTTTCCAGGCGTGAGTCCTGCTGAAGACTTAGCTACCGATACGATCAGCATTCTATCATTTGGTTTGTTAAAGAAGGCCCTTAGCCTAAAGTTGCTTGCCATTTTGGAGGTTGGTTTGGGCGTTCTATTAATGTTTACAAAAGAGTATCGCATCACCTTTTGGCTCTTGCTCTTCCATATGGCTTGCACTATAATGCCTTTATTCATTCTGCCAGAAGTGACTTTCAAGTCTATTCCTTTCCAGTTAACCATCGAAGGTCAGTACATCATCAAGAACTTTGTGATCATCTGTGCTGCCTTTGTATTGCTTTTTGCCCATCAGGAGCAATCGTATTCGGAATAAATAGGTCGTGGGAGAACTTTTATGCTCGAATTCTTATTTATTTAGGAATTAAAAGAAGCTGCTATTGAAATACGATGTAGTCATTATCGGAGGAGGTCCCATTGGGCTAAACTGTGCGATTGAAGCGAAGAAGGCCAACCTTAGTTATATAATCTTGGAAAAGGGAGTTTTGGTGAACTCACTCTATAATTTCCCGACCAATATGACCTTCTTTTCAACTTCCAATTTATTAGAGATAGGTGATGTTCCATTTATTGCACACAGTGATAAACCTACTCGTAAAGAAGCGCTGGAGTACTTCAGAAGGGTGAAAGAAAGTTGGGATCTAAATATCAGTCTTTATACTGAGGTGGAATCCTTGGAAAAGCTAGGTGATTCCTATCAAATCAATACAAATAAAGGAGAATTCGAAGCTTCCAATGTGATTGTATCCACCGGTTTTTATGATACACCAAGGAAACTTGGTATTCCCGGGGAAGACCTGCCAAAGGTGAAGCATTTCTATGACGATCCACACCCCTATTTGGGTCAGAAAGTCCTGGTGATCGGTGCAGCCAACTCTGCATGCGATGTAGCGCTGGAAACCTACTACAAGGACGCAGAAGTTACGATGGCGATTCGCGAGTCTGAGATTTATCCAAAAGTTAAATACTGGATCAGGCCCAATATTATCAATCGGATTGAGGAAGGATCCATCAAAGCATATTTCAATACTACTGTCAAAGAGATTCGTCCTTGCGAAGTGGTATTAAGCACACCCGAGGGAGAAATCACTATTGAAAACGACTTTGTCCTTGCGATGACTGGTTATAAACCGAACTACGGTTTGTTCGAAAAACTTGGCCTCCCCATCTCAGATGATGAATTCAAAATCCCGATTCATGATAATGAGACCTTAGAAACTCCGCTTGTGGGTGTTTATGTAGCCGGGGTGATCAATGCTGGCCTCCAAACCAGCAAATTATTTATAGAAAATACACGGGTACACTCAGGAATGATAATAGACAGTATACTAAAGAAGGCCTAGGCTTTCCACTTAATATTACAACCCATACTAGGAATTTGTGGTGCAGAAACGGTTTTCCCTTCTAATATTTCATCCAATGCACTCCGCATATCCTTGCCGGTCACTGGCTTTCCATTTCCAGGTCTCGAATCGTCTAGTTGTCCTCTGTAAACGCAATTCAAATCTCCATCAAAAATGTAAAAGTCCGGTGTACAAGCGGCATCATAGGCTTTAGCAACCTCTTGAGAACCATCATATAAATACGGAAAATCATAGCCCACTTTTTCAGCTTCTAACTTCATAAGATGAGGGGCGTCCTGCGGGTAGTTCTCAACATCATTTGAACTGATGGCAATGAATGAGACTCCTTGAGCCTTGTAATCCCTTACTAATGACACAATACCTTCATCCACATGCTTGACAAAGGGACAATGATTACATATAAACATGATCACGGTAGCCTTGTCTGATCTTAAGGTTTCTAAGCTAAGTGTATGTCCTGAAACGGTGTCTGGTAAAGTAAAAGTTGGTGCCTCTGTGCCAAGGGGCATCATATTAGAAAGTGTTCTGGCCATGATTTTGTATTTCAGGTAAAAATAATCAAGTCATTATTCAATTAACATCCTTTAACAAAGCTCCTCGCAAGTTTTCTTTGGGGTCCTCATCTAACTCTACAAATCATAAAAACAAAGTCATGAAAAAAGAAAACTTAAAAAAATACGGATTGGTCATTTTGGTTATGCTATTTGTTGGAGCTTCAAGCATGCAAGCTCAACAGTTTAAAAGAGGTGAAAGATCACAAGGACAACAAGAACTTAGAGGGCCTCAAGTGGGAGAATTCGACAGGAAAGGGCCGAGAGGACCACACATTCCAAATTTGACAGAAGAGCAGAGAGAGCAAATGAAAGCTTTCAAAATCGAATTTGAGAAAGCCGCTCTCCCCTTGAGAAACCAGATAGGTGAGAAAGAGGCAAGACTGCATTCCCTGGTTACTGCTGAAAGCTATGACGAACGAGCCACTAATAAGGTGGTAGAGGAAATCGGAGATTTGAAGACCGATTTAATGAAGCTCGAAATTGGTCAAAAGCAAAGAGTAAAAAGCATACTGACTGATGAACAGGTACTGGCCCTAAATCATAAAGCAATGAAAGGGTCAAAAGGTGGCGTCAGAAGAGGACCAGGTAATGGGCCGCATCATGGGAGAGGAAGATAAATCCACTTCTAAATAGTAATACAATCTCTTACATTAGGGTAGTCTTCTAGGAAGGCTGCCCTTAAACTATTAATCTATTTGACCGATTCGGAAATCATATTGGCTTTACAGCAAAAGTCTGAAACGGCCTTTCGTGCACTCGTGGACAAATACAAGGATCGGGTCTACAATACGTGTCTGGGCCTCTTACAAAAGTCGGAAGAAGCTGAAGAAGCAGCTCAGGATGTTTTCATCGAAGTATACAAATCGGTAGCAAACTTTCGTGGTGATGCGAAACTATCCACCTGGATGTATAGAATCGCTACTACCAAGTCGCTCGAGCGTATTAGAAAACAGAAAGCACAAAAGCGGTTTGCTTTTGTGCAATCACTTACCGGAGGCGGAAAAGACTATGAGACAACGCGTCACGCAAGTTTCGAGCACCCTGGTGTCATCTTAGAGAATAAGGAAAACGCGAAGGTCCTCTTTGACACCATAAAAACGCTACCTGAGAATCAACGAATTGCCTTTACGCTTCACAAAGTGGAGGGGCTGCCTTATCAGGAAATCGCAGAAGTTCTAAACACTAGTGTCTCCTCTGTCGAATCACTTATGTTCAGAGCAAGAAAAAATTTGCAGAAAAAACTAAAAGTTTATTACGAAAAAAATTTTAGGAAATAGCGCAAGTTATTGCCTAAAACCACATCTAATCAACAGGAGAGCATTATGAAAGCTGAAAAAGACATAGCCGAAAAAATAAATCAGACATTAAATAGTCTGGAGGGGTTGGGTAAGGCTGAGGCAAGCCCGTTTTTCTATAGCAAGCTGGAAGCAAGGATGCAAGACGAGCTAACTTCTTCCATTGGCAGGTTTGCTTTTGTTGGCAATCTTAAGATGAGCATGGCGGTTCTCAGTGTCATAATGGTCTTGAATGTAACTAGTCTATTTCTACTCAGTGGTTCTGATCAACAATCAACCACAGGAGGTTCAGACTTAGATTTGATTTCTCAAGACTATTTCTCTGATACTGATGACTATGAATACCTAAACAGCTATTAAGATGAACTCCTTGAAAAACAACAAATACATTGGATGGGTAGTGATCTTTTTGGCTGCCCTGAATGTAGCACTTCTCGTTTTCATCTGGTTTGGTCATAACCGATTAGCCCAAAAGCCTCTTCAAGGAGGTATGCGGGTTTTGGAAGAAAGACTACAACTTAATGAAGAACAGAAGCAGCAACTCAATCAGCTACGTGATGAACACTTTAAAAACATGAAAGTTTTGAGAGTAGCATCACAAGCGGCAAGGAAAGAACTTCATAGCCTTTGGGCTGAAGCCAATGCTTCTGATAAAGTAACTGAATTATCCCAGCGCATAGGGACCACCCATGCGGCCATCGAAAAAGCAAACTATGACCACTTTGCACAGATTAGAGCAATTTGTTCTCCTGAGCAACAAAAAATCTTCGATGAGCTAATCCAAGATGTTTTAAGACAGGGCGAACGACCTGGTCCGCCTAAGGGTAGAATGCCACGAGGCGGACGAGGTCCTGAAGGTCTACCACCTTCCAGGAATTGACAGAATACCTCAGCTTCTAAGAGTTAGAGCTGCGCCCAAACTTAAAATATGTAAGAGATGAAAAAGGTAATTTTTTCAATGAGTATGGTGGCATTAATATTCAGTTGCTCACCAAACGATGAAGTCACAGATGATATCGATGATACGGTAAATACTGATTTCTCAGATATTCTGAATCTACCAAGTGATTATTATAACTACGCCAACCCTGATTTACCAAATCACTTCACTACAGGTCAGGTGGCCGGAATAGATAATACCCCAAATAACAACCCTGTAACCGATGAAGGGGCTACACTGGGAAGAGTGCTTTTCTACGATGTAAACTTATCGGGCAATAACACTGTCTCCTGTGCTTCTTGTCATATTCAGGAAAGGGGTTTTGCTGACGAAGGTGCATTCAGTACTGGTTTCCAAGGTGGTTTAACAGGCAGAAATTCAATGGGACTTGCCAATGCAAGATACTATGACAATGGCCGTTTCTTTTGGGACGAGCGTGCCAACACCTTGGAAGACCAGGTATTAATGCCAATACAAGATCAAGTAGAGATGGGATTAACGTTGACCGAGCTAGTGAGTAAAATCCAAGATCAAGACTACTACCAGCCATTATTTACTGATGCATTTGGTAGCAGTGATGTCACTTCGGAAAGAATCTCGCTTGCCTTGTCTCAATTCGTCAGATCAATGGTTTCATATGAATCTCGATATGATGAAGGACTCATAGCTGTCAATGGTGACGAAGATGATGACTTCCCTAACTTCACTGAACTAGAAAACTTAGGTAAGGACTTATTCTTCAGCAATAGAACCCAATGTTCCAACTGCCATGAAACTGCCACATTCAGTGGTGATCAAGCCAGAAACAACGGCCTAGATGCTGTACTTACTGACCTGGGCGTAGGAGGAGTAACAGGGAACAATAATGATCAGGGAGAATTTAAAGTCAACTCGCTTAGAAATATAGCATTAACTGGACCCTACATGCATGATGGTAGATTTGCCACACTGCGCGAGGTCGTAGAGTTCTACAACAATGGTGTTCAGAATAGCCCGGGACTGGATAACAGATTGCGTGTAGGAGGTGGCGGCCGTGGAGGTAATAATAATGGAAATGTAAGAAGGCTGAATCTCAACGGTCAGGAGATTGACGCTTTGGTTGCTTTTTTGAATACGTTGACCGATGAATCCTTCTTAACAGATGAGAAATTTTCGAATCCTTTCGTTAATAATTAAAGAACAATAGTTCATATACTATGTATTTTGGTTGAAGAAAAGGAGCTCAAACGGAGCTCCTTTTTCCTTTTATAACTATCTTATATCGTGCTCGATTCTACCCAACTCAACAAACTCATCGATTTACGGCACTCGCTACATCAGAACCCCGAATTGTCAGGTAGGGAAATCAATACTGCAAAGACAATTTCGGAATTCCTGAGAGCTTGCAAAGCAGATCAGGTGATTGATGACATTGGAGGACAGGGTGTTGTCGGTATATGGAATGGTTCAAAAAAGGGGAATAACATTCTCTTGAGAGCTGAGCTTGATGCACTGCCCATTCAAGAGACAAATGAACTACCTTATGCTTCTGAGACACCTAGTATTTCGCATAAATGCGGGCATGATGGTCATATGGCCATATTATCCGGTATAGCTTTAAAATTGGCAGAAGACAAGCCCAGACAAGGTGACGTATTGCTATTGTTTCAGCCTGCAGAAGAAACAGGCCAGGGTGCCAAAGCTGTTTTGGCAGATGAAAAGTTTAAGGCCTTGAGTTTTGATTATGTCTTTGCACTTCACAACCTTCCTAAAAGAAAAAAAGGTAGCATAGTCTGCAAAAATGGTTCATTCTGTGCCGCCTCGACTGGAATGAAAATTAAGCTTATGGGTAAAACAGCACATGCGAGTCAACCTCATACAGGAAACAACCCCGCTATGGCCATTGCACAAATGATGTTTTGCTTTGATCGGATCTTGGAGACGACAGAATTCAATAACAAGACACTCATTACACTCACCCATACCACTATAGGTGAAGAGAGCTTCGGGGTCTCGGCCGGTCATGCCGAGGTATGGCTAACCCTAAGGTCCTTTGAAAGTCATGATTTTGATTTATTGAAGCTTCTTCTAGATAATGAGATAAGGAGCATAGCATCCAAATACAGCCTCGGGATTGAACTAAGCTATCATGAGTCTTTCGAAGCAACAGAGAACCATAGCGAAGCAGTCAATATGATAAAATCTGTGGCAGCAAAGTACTCACTCCCATATAAGACCATGCGTAAACCAAACCCTTGGTCAGAAGACTTTGGACTTTTCCTCAAAGAGGCGAAAGGAGCCATGTTTGGATTGGGTTCTGGAAAAAAGACACCTGACCTACATAACCCCGATTATGATTTTCCAGATGAGATCATCAATACAGGTACTCAAATGTTTTGGGGTATCATTCAGGAGATAAACACCTAAATAAAAAAGCCGCTCCGAATAATCGGAGCGGCTCTTCTTTATGACTTAGATGCTCTGCTATTCAGCAGAACCTTCCTCTTCTTTCTTTTTACGAGGTGCTCTCTTCTTCTTGATCTTAATAGTCAACTCTTCAGATTTACCATCGTGATCAGCACTCAGGGTATCACCTTCATTTATATCACCTTTTAAGATTTCTTCAGCAATCTGATCTTCCAAATATTTCTGAATAGCTCTATTCAAAGGTCTTGCTCCATATTGAGGGTCAAACCCTTTTTCTGACAAGAAATCTTTGGCTTTCGCAGTAAGCGAAACCTTATAGCCCATCGCCTCTACTCTACCCAATAGCTTACCAAGAGAGATATCAATAATTTTATGAATATCTTCTCTTCCAAGAGAATTGAATATGATGACATCATCCAGCCTATTCAAGAACTCTGGACTAAAAGTCTTCTTTAAGGCCTTTTGAATCGTGTCCTTGATGATCTGATCTTCAGAGTCTCTCTTCGTTTGAGTACTAAAACCAATACCCGAACCAAAGTCTTTCAAATCTCTAACACCAATATTCGATGTCATGATAATGATCGTGTTTCTGAAATCAACTCTTCTGCCTAAACCATCGGTCAGAATACCATCGTCTAGCACTTGAAGTAGGATATTAAACACATCTGGATGTGCCTTTTCTATCTCATCTAGTAATACGACAGAATAAGGTTTTCTCCTTACCTTCTCAGTCAATTGACCGCCTTCTTCATAGCCCACATAGCCTGGAGGCGCTCCAACAAGTCTCGATACAGAGAATTTCTCCATATACTCACTCATATCTATTCTAACCAATGAATCCTCTTTGTCGAAAAGGTAGGTAGAAAGTACTTTGGCTAACTCAGTTTTACCTACACCTGTAGGACCTAAGAAGACAAAGGTTCCTATCGGTTTAGCAGGGTCTTTCAATCCCACCCGCGTTCTCTGAATCGCTTTGGTTAACTTACTGATGGCTTCGTCTTGGCCAATCACTCTGCCCTTTAATTGCTCTCCCATACCAACCAATTTGGCCTGTTCTTTCTGAGCAACACGTTTCGTAGGAATACCCGTCATCATAGCAATAACCTCTGCTACATTTTCTTCGTCAACGGTGTATCGTTTTGCTTTACTTTCTTCCTCCCAACGCTCTTTTGCGCTATCAAGTTGATCGATCAGCTTCTTCTCTTTATCTCTTAACTGAGCTGCCTCTTCGTACTTCTGACTTTTAACAACCCGGTTCTTTTCCTTTTTGATATCCTCAATAGCATCTTCCAACTTGACGATATCTTCTGGCACATGAATATTATTGATGTGTACTCTAGCACCAGCCTCGTCTAATACATCGATAGCCTTGTCTGGTAGGAAACGATCTGATATATATCGATCAGAGAGTTGAACACATGACTTCAACGCATCATCCGTATAGCTTACATGGTGATGCTCTTCATACTTCTCTTTAATGTTCTCCAGAATCTGAACAGTCTCCTCAGGTGTAGTCGGATCAACCATCACTTGCTGAAACCTTCTTGCCAGAGCACCATCCTTTTCGATGTACTGTCTGTACTCATCCAAGGTAGTCGCTCCAATGCATTGAATCTCTCCCCTCGCAAGGGCTGGTTTAAACATATTAGAGGCATCCAAAGAACCAGAGGCTCCCCCTGCACCCACTATGGTATGTAATTCATCAATAAAGAGAATTACCTCAGGTGATTTTTCAAGTTCGTTCATCACCGCTTTCATACGTTCTTCGAACTGACCACGGTATTTGGTACCTGCTACTAAAGACGCCAGATCCAGAGTCACCACGCGTTTGCCAAACAATACGCGAGATACTTTCTTCTGAACAATTCTTAGTGCGAGTCCTTCAGCAATCGCACTCTTACCTACACCTGGCTCTCCGATAAGAATTGGATTGTTTTTCTTTCTTCTTGATAGAATCTGACCAACGCGTTCGATTTCTTTTTCTCTCCCAACAATTGGATCAAGTTTTCCATCTTCAGCATATTTTGTTAAGTCCCTTCCAAAGTTATCAAGGACAGGAGTTCTAGACTTTTCACCGCCTTTGCCGGATGGTCTATCGCCTCCACTTCCAGATCCACTACTGCTTCCGAACATCTTTCCAGAATCTTCGTCTGGATCGTCAGTATCGGATGATGCCAATGGATTGTCGGTCTGGTATTCTAACATTTCTTTTACTACTTCATAGTTTACGTCAAACTTCTCGAGTATCTGCGTGGCGATATTGTCCTCATCTCTTAAGATTGAGAGTAACAAATGCTCAGTACCAATCAGTTGACTTTTGAAAATCTTTGCTTCTAAATAGGTGATTTTAAGTACCTTTTCTGACTGTCTCGTCAATGGGATATTGGCCAAGTTTTTCACATTGTGATTAGCCGTCCCCTTTGTAGCTCTTTCGATCGCCTCTCTGAGTTCTTCTAGTGAAGTACCCAGCTTCTTAAGAATGCTCACCGCTACTCCTTCTCCTTCACGAATCATCCCTAGTAAAAGGTGCTCAGTACCTATGTAGTCATGCCCTAATCGTAGGGCTTCCTCTCTACTTAGGGAGATCACTTCTTTTACTCTATTTGAAAATTTTGCTTCCATTTATTGCCTTTGTCTGTGGTTCAATTCATGCATTAAACCACGATTTCAATATAATAAGATATACCTTACGATCTACTAGAAACGTAATCAAAAACCTAATTGTTCTTAATCATAACACCTGAGTTATGTAATACCTCTAAAGCGTCAGGACCCGTACAAAAAAGTAGATCTAAGATGCTCATGTTAGGAACAAAGTCTTTGCCAAAGATTTGGTGGTAACTTTTTGGCTCAAACCATGCCAGACTGTCTATAGATTTCTTAGGATGTATTACGGATCGAAAGTCAACTATGCCCTCAGGTGGGTTTTTTGAATATTCTGAGGACTCACTCAACTTAACTTTCAATTTTAGCAGTTTAAGACATAATGTCAGCAAGCGTGAATTGAGTTCATAAAGCGTAGTGTAATTCGCTTTGATTTCGGTCTCAAAATAGCCTGCATAGAAATCGAAAAAAGGAGACTTCCCATAGGCCGATTGAATCGCTCGCCAATGGTTGTTGGCCCATTTCTGTTTGTAGTCTATGGTGAGGTTTTTAATCAAAATTTTTCGCCCTCCGTGATGAACAGGTATGCTCAGGCTTTGGATTTTGTTAGAGCCAACGATTTCACAACGATTTCGGTAAGACTGCTTCTCGAAGTTTTCTCGGGCTTCGATAAAAACCTCCTCGCTATGACTCAGCAAAAAGAAATAGGCTACAGATGGGAGATATTGCGACTCGATAAGGATTCTCATCAGAGATACTCATTAATATCTCCCAAACCTTCTCTTACGACCTCAAAATCTTCATGTGAACAATCCACCACGGTAGAGGCTACATTCGCACCATAACCACCATCAATGACTATGTCCACCAGGTTTTCATACTTTTCAAAGATGAGTTCAGGATCTGTTGAATATTCCAAAATTTCGTCCTCATCGTGGATGGATGTGGTGATGATTGGATTACCAAGGTGCTTCACAATCTCTCGTGGTATGTTGTTATCAGGAACCCTAATACCCACGGTCTTCTTCTTGGCATTCAAAACCTTTGGCACACTATTACTCGCATTCAGAATAAAGGTGAATGGTCCGGGTAGTGCCTTTTTCATCACCTTGAAAATAGGCGTGCTAAGACCTCTTGTGTACTCTGCAATCTCACTGAGATCATAGCAGATAAATGACAAGGCCTGCGGCTTAGTGTTTTTAATTTGACAGACCCTTTGAACCGCCTTGTTATTGCTAAAATCACAACCAATTCCGTAGACCGTATCCGTGGGGTAAATAACAACGCCACCAGACTTCAAGGCCTTAACGATTTTCTCAATCTTATCGATTTCGGGATTTTCTTCGTATAGCTTAATTAATTCCGCTGCCATGACTTTGACTTAAGGTCGAAGTTAGGACAAATTGACTATTTTTGTGCCCTTATGCAGAAAAGAAAGCGATTTATGATCGGTATGGTGATCTTCTCAGTGATCCTTACCTCTTTTTCATTTTACTTTTATCAGGTATTCTATGGATCAAATATTCTGATTGAGAAAACAGCAGAAGTTGTGTTGATTGATAGAGATGATAATTTCGATTCTCTTAGAAACAAACTTTATGACCAAGCGATTGTTGATGAGATCTTGTCCTTCAGTTTTGTTGCAAAAGCCCTTGGCTACCAGGACAATGTGAAGCCTGGTGTCTATCTTCTTGAACCTAATATGAACAATTTGGAAGCTGTGCGCAGGTTAAGAGCCGGAGACCAAATTCCGGTGGATGTCACATTTAACAATGTTCGCTTCAAAGAAGATCTTGTTGAAAAAATAGCCGATGACACAGGAATCGACCCGAAGGAATTTCTTGACCTGCTTAATGACGAAGTGTATTTGGCAACTCTTGGCTTCAATAAGGAAACGATTATGGCCATGTTCATCCCTAACACCTATGAGGTATATTGGACGATTTCGTCTAAGGCCCTATTTGATAGGATGAAAAAAGAATACGATAGGTTCTGGACGAGTGCAAGAAAGGCAAAGGCAGAAGCACTCGGTATGTCACAGGTCGAAATTTCGACCCTGGCCGCGATAGTACAAGATGAGATGTATATCGCCAGCGAAAGCCCGACAATCGCTGGTCTCTATATCAATCGTATTAAGGAAAACATGCTCTTGCAAGCAGATCCAACGGTAAAATTTGCATTAGGAGATTTCACCATCCAAAGAGTACTTTTAGCTGACACCAGAATTGACAGTCCATATAACACCTATAAATATCGTGGCCTACCGCCAGGCCCTATCAACCTACCGACTATAGCATCCTTAGATGCTGTTCTGAATTATGAAAAGCATGACTATCTTTATATGTGTGCAAGAGAAGACTTTTCGGGCTATCACCGCTTTGCAAAGGATTTGACGCAACACAATAAAAATGCAAGGCTACTACACAAAGCCTTAAATGATAGGAAAATATTTCGATAAGCATGTATAGTGCCTCTACCCAGATAAGGGTAAGATATGCCGAGACTGATCAGATGTCATATGTGTACTATGGCAACTATGCCATGTACTATGAAGTAGGACGTGTAGAGGCACTTCGCCAACTTGGTTTTCAGTATAAGAGTTTGGAAGAACAGGGTATAATGATGCCCGTGCATGACTTACAAAGCAAATATCTCTCACCTGCCAAGTATGACGAACTCCTTACTGTAAAAGTGATCATCAGAGAACTTCCAAAGGTGAGGATGATTTTCGAATATGAGGTTAATAACCAGCAAGGCCTATTAGTCAATGAAGGCAAAACCACTTTAGTCTTTATCAACATGGAGACAAACCGGCCTTGTCGTGCACCTGATACACTGACAGAAGTATTAAAACCATACTTCTCATGAGAGCAAAACTGTTGTCGATCGTCTTAGAGAATCCCCTTTACATAAGGCTTGTCAACCTACTGCAACATATCAAGGTCGGAAAAGCCAAAGTCGGTTTATACGATGCCATTGTTATTTTTATTCAAAAACTGAGCAACGATCGGTTACTGGCGAGGGCCAATGGTGTAGCCTTTAGTTTTACGATGGCCATATTTCCTGCTATCATTTTCTTATTTACACTTACCCCTTACATTCAGAATTTTTTTCCTGATGTAACCAACGACCAAATCATTGGCTTTCTAGAAAACTTACTTCCAGAGAACCTATATGCTGCAGCTGACTCTACCATTCATGACATCATCAATAAGCAGCGCGGTGGACTACTATCCTTTGGTTTTGTACTTACGTTGATCTTATCAACAAATGGGATGAACTCTCTGATGAGTGCCTTCAACGCTAGCTATAAAACTGTTGAAACTCGTGGATTCTTAAAGATGAGGTTTATAGCAACAATTCTCATTTTCATATTAGCCCTCTCTGTTCTGATTTCTGTGGGTTTGCTGGTTGTGGGTCAGCAGCTATTAGAAAGCAATAGTGTGAGAGAGATTATTCAGGAGAAGATATCAATAGACATTCTTATAGTTCTTAGGTTTCTGGCACTGTACATAGTCTTTCAAATAGCTATATCGAGTATCTACTACCTTGCCCCGGCAGTACACAAAAGGTGGCACTTTATGAGTGTGGGCTCGGTGTTCTCAACTTTCACAATCATCCTGGCCTTTTTTGGCTTTTCCTTTTATGTCAACAACTTTGGCGCTTACAATCGTCTCTATGGATCGATTGGAGTTTTGATTGTCTTAATGCTGCTTCTATTCATCATTTCGCTGATTTTGCTGGTAGGTTTTGAAATGAATGCAGCCTTTGACAAAGCGAAAACAAAAAAATTAGAAGCTGAAAGCATTTAATTGAGCCTAGTCGCTTGCACAAAAAAAACTTCCACTTATCTTTGCAGTCCCAAACGGGAGATCACACACAGAGGCGTGGCAGAGTGGTCGAATGCGGTGGTCTTGAAAACCATTGTACCGCGAGGTACCGGGGGTTCGAATCCCTCCGCCTCTGCAGATTATTTGGTCCGTTCGTCTAGGGGTTAGGACGCCAGGTTTTCATCCTGGTAACAGGGGTTCGATTCCCCTACGGACTACATTCTAAAAGCTCGACTTTGTCGGGCTTTTTTCATTTCGTCCCTTGGGGATTTGCCCTGCAAGTCGGCTCTTCGCTTAAAAGCTCCAGTGGAGCTTTTCTTAGCGCTCAGCATTTGCTTGGCTTTCTTGTTTCTTGGCTAGCCGGAATATCGAAAACCTTTCTTGTTCTTTGTAATACCAGGCCTATAAATAGGCTGTTTGTTTTATATGAATAAAATTATTTTACTGACAATAGTGAAACTTTATTGTTTTGACCTAGTATAATACTTACAATTGTGAAATTTATGCAAAAGATTAAGCTCGGGAATTTTGAAGAATTAGTACTTCTGTTGGTTGGAGTCTTATACGATCAGGCATATTCGGTCAATATTGTAGCCGAATATCAAAAACAAACTGGAAAAAAAATCAATGTCAGTGCCATCCATACAGTACTGTATCGTCTTGAAGAAAAGGGTTTTTTAGAATCAAAGATGAGTGAAACAACTTCAGCAAGAGGAGGAAAGCGCAAAAGACTTTTTTACTTAACCCCATATGCATCAAGGGCTCTTGATGAGTTGGCTACCCTTCGGGAACAACTCAGGTATCAAATACCTACTCAAGCGCTCAGTTGGAAGAAGTAACTCATGAAGTACATCAGACACAAACCTCCCAAACTAGCACTTCGCTTTTTTCGCTGGTATTGTAGGCCCGACAGACTGGAAGAATTGGAGGGCGACATAGAAGAATTCTTCTATCTGAGACTCGAAAATGGTGAGCCACTGTGGAAAGCTAATCTATTTTTTTACTGGAATGTTCTTCTCTGCTTCAAATCTTATTCAAAATCAAAAAATCAAAAAACAACACTAATGACTTCGCTTTTCAAATCATATTTCAAGATCGCCATAAGACATTCTTGGAAGAATAGAGGCTCTGTTGCCATTAATATTGTTGGGCTCGGCTTGGCGCTTAGCATGTGCGTCTTCGTTTATATGATTCACGCCTATAACCTAGAGTTTGATTCATTCTATAAAAACACGGACAACCTCTATCGACTGCACGCTATTACCGAGCAAAGTGGAGAAGAAAGACGAAACGAGTTTTCGCCAATAGCGCTGGACTATCGACTTCGGAATCAAATTAGTAATATAACTGAAGTCAGCAGCTACTATATTCAAAGTAGCCAGGTCAAAAAAGGCAATGAGTTCTTCTCTGAAACCGTTGCGATAGTTTCTGCAGATTTCCCCAATATGTTCGAACTTCCTTTATGGTATGGATCATTTTCAGAGTTTGGCGACCTTCCACTCGTTTTCCTGACGAAACCTGTTGCTCTTAAGTACTTTGGAAACAGATCTGCCCTGGGCCAAAGGCTAAGCTTACTCCTATCCAAGGACCAAAGAGTCGAAGTCACTGTGGGTGGAGTGTTTGAAAAGATTCCTCTTAACTCAAGCTTCAGGTTTGAAATTCTCATGAAACAAGCCGATTATGTAAGAGCAGTAGACATAAATCCTCACGACTGGTCCAGCAACTTTTTCCCTAGTCAATATTTAAAGCTTCCTTCGAGTAAAAGAGCGTCCATTCTTGCCAATATCAACAAGAGCATTTCTCTTCAGAATGAAGGGAACAAATTGACAAAAGTTAAACGATTCGAGCTTGTCCCTTTCGCAAAACCACAACCCTCTGACCTTGTTGAGAATGTCAGCTATGTGAACAGTCGTATCCGGCCTGAAGGGCTAATCATATTTTCAGTCTTAGCACTCATGGTCTTTCTCACAGCATGCTTCAACCTTGCCAACACTTCAATCGCTCTAATATCACGCAGGTTAAAAGAAATCGGTGTAAGAAAAACACTCGGCTCTGGAAGCAGACAAATTCTTTTCCAGTTCTTATTGGAAATGGGAATAATCAGCAGCCTTGCTTTTATAATAGCTATTTCAACAGCAAACCTAACTTCACAAGCTATTATGGGTACGTTTGGCGCAAGTTTTTTTCTGGAAGATATCGACTTAACCAATGTCATTCTATTTGTAAGCGGCTTTTTACTCTTTACAACCTTGGTGGCAGGGCTTCTACCTGCCTTGTATGCGTGGAAATTTCAGCCTATTGACATCATGCGGAGGACGGCTAAATTAAGAGGTATTGGTTCACTCAATAAGGTGCTCACAGTTTCCCAATACAGTTTCTCTATAATTGTACTAGTCACCGGAATCACATTTTGGCAAAATTCAGATTTTCTAAACAAACTCGATTTGGGGTATCAGACGGAAGGTATATTTAACCTGCCAGTTGACAATGAATATTTCGAAGAACTAAGACAAGAAATTGATCAAATACCGGGAGTTGTTACAGTGGGGGCTACAAATCATATTGGTGATTTTGGCAAGTACAGTAAGAAGGTTCAGTTTCAACTTCCTAAAGACACATCTTCAGCAACTGTTAGATTTCATAAAGTAGGCGACAAATATCTTGAGGTCATGAAAGTGGAAATCAATTCGGGAAGAGGGTTCTTGGAAGAGTCCAAATCCGATCAGGATAAAATTCTTGTAAGTCAATCACTGGTGGATGAATTCTTCGATGGTCAAAATGTCATCAATAAGGTTGTGAAAATCAATGATGAACGAAAGACTATTATTGGAGTAACCATAGATATTATAGATGATGTGGTAAAAGCAGCCGAACTTCTTCCTACAGTTATCGCACTTTCCGAAAAGAGCGAATATGAACACCTCATAGTCAAAGCTTCAAACAGAGACTTGGATCAGGTGGAAAATACACTAAAATCTATCTGGAGTAAACACATTGATCAGCCTTTTGCAGGTGTAAGACAAAAAGATTTGGCATTGGGCACTTCGGGGGAAGATTCAAAAGTCCTCCAGAAAATATTTCTATCTATGGCCATATTGAGTGGCTTCTTGAGTATAGTGGGCATTTTCTCTCTTGCACAACTAGATGTTTCTAAAAGGATGAAGGAAATCAGCATCCGCAAAGTTCTCGGTGCCTCATTCAATGAGCTTCTGCTTACCATCAATAAGTCATTTGCTATTACACTCTCTATAGCACTTTTACTCGGATCTACTCTGGGTTATCTGATATCATATCAAGTGCTAAATATGATGTATAAATATCATGTGCAGCCTTCCATCTCCATCAGTTTGCTTAGTGGCACTATTGTGATTCTGTTTTCAATACTTACTATCTCAAGCGTAGTTCGTTCTCCAGTCAGGTCTAATCTGGTCCATGGCCTGAGAGACGAGTAGGTTGTACTTCAGGTACTAATTCTATCATCCAGTACTTTTAAAAAGGAAGCACCGAGGAAAATAATCTGAGAAGTATAGTAAACCCACATCATAAGGAGGGCCAAGGTACTCATGGCACCAAAAGTACTGGACAAATGACTATGACCGATATACATGCCTATTCCTACCTTTCCAAACAAAAAAAGTAGCGATGTAAACAGCCCTGTCTTTAGTGTGATCTTCCAAGAGATTTTAGCGTCCGATAAAAACTTGAACATCAAGGCAAAAGCAAGCGCAATCACCATAAGTGAAGCTAAATGCTCATATAGATAAATGAGCTTGTAATCCACATGCAAAGACGAGGAATATTTCACCAATAAACTATTAAGAGAAGTACTCAGGAAAATAATAGTAAACACAGTGACCAAAGTAAAGAAAGACACAAGGTGTTTAACAACATAGTTAAGAATCCCATTCCCTGATTTTGGCTTCACACCCCAAATACTATTAAATGAACTATGTATCTGACTGAACATTCCGGTAGCGCTTAAAGCAAGCATAACAAAACCCAGAATTGCCGTCAATACATTGTTATGCTTGAGATGTTGGGTTTTAATCACTTCCTGAATTTGTACAGCAGCTTCATTTCCCAAAGCAGCCTTTAGCTGATCATGCACCTCTCCAGAAACAGCTTCTTTTCCAAAAAGAAGCCCCAATAATGAAACAGTGATAATCACCATGGGCAACAGGGAAAAAACAGTGTAGTATGCCAAAGCTGCTCCCTTTTGAAAGGTATCACTATCCAAAAAATGGCCAATGACAGCCTTAAAAAATACTCTCATATCAAATTAAAATGATCATTCAATTTCTTATGCCAATCGAGATGCAATGGCTAAGATTCACTAATACCTGTATCACAAAAGTAGGGTAAAGAAAGTGTTAATTGGTATTATGAATGTCGAAGGACCAAGTCAATCATCAATGGAAATAAAATTTAAGTTTTTTTATGACCGATACTTGGATAATGCAATCGATTGCATAATTTTGTGTCAGAAGAGGAAACTGAGTTCTACTGACAACTTTTTAATTGTTAGATTCTAAGCATAGTAAACTAATGGAGGAATTAAAATCGAGTCGTCATACGAATGAGTCTACTATAGACAAGGTTAAAACGCATTCGAATGGCAACGTCAATTCACAAGGTTCCCACGATTTCAATCACCAGCGCGTTTCAGTGAGAGATATTATAGAGAACCATTACCGTAAAAGGTAAGTAAGAACGCCCCGAAAGGGGCGTTTTTGTTTTATCCACCTACACAGTTGTCTCTTCTCCCTGTATCTACCAGGTGAAAAATCTTCCACCCATCTTCGGACTTATAAAGTTTAAAAACGTTGACACCACAATGTGAAAATTGATCCCCTAAGTAGAATTTAAAGGGAGTCCATACGGAAGCCATTTTCCCATCAACCTCTATCGTTCCAAACTCAATTCTTTCGTCCCAGACCTTATCATGAGGTGTGCCTACAGACTTTAAAAAATCTCTGAAATCACTACTGACTACTCTGGCTTTACCTTCTCGATTTTCCTGGACACGTTGAAAGACAATCTCGTCACTAAAAACCGAATGCACCATTGCACTATCCCCAGCTCTCATGCCATCAAACATGGTCATCACGGCATCTTTAATTGCCTGAACATCGTCTTGTGCCTTTAGGCTACCATCAAAAAGAAAGAGCCCAAAAAGGGCTCCGATTATTAATTTCATTTTCATAATCAAAGCTTTAAACTCAAAGCTAAGATTAATCAAAAAATGTGTCTTGTTGAAATAAGCTAATTACCTGGCTCTACGAATACTACCACCGGTATTAGAACGAGTATCTGCCTTTGGTCGGCCTCGATAACTTACTGTTCCGCCAGTATTAGCACTGGCTCTAAGCCTCTCTTGAGCATTCACTCTAACGTCAGCACCAGTATTTGCTTTTGCATACACCTCAATAGCTTCAACGTCATAAGCATATATGGTTCCTCCAGTAGAAGCAGTGGCCTCCACTTCATCAGCGTCTCCAGTAACATCCACTCTTCCAGAAGTAGTCGCACTTAAGTCCAGGCTCGTCACCTTAACCTTGGCATCTACTACTCCTGATGTGCTTGTTCTTATTGATAACCGTTTGGTCTCAATCATATCTTCAAAGGAAATTTCTGCACTTGTGTTTGCTAATATCTCTTCTATCTCTTCGGTATAGGTAAGTGTCACACGAATTCTACCGTTGCGACTTCTTCTCGACCAAGAGTTTCGGCTTACGAAAATATTTAGCCGATCACCTCTGACCTCCGTTCTTACTCTATCAATATCCATTCGAGACACCTCTATATCTACGCTATTCTTGTTGCCTTTCTTAGCAACAACTTGAATACCTTCCGAAACTTTTAATTCAGTAAAGCTATCTAAGCTTCTACTATCGGTCTCTTGTGCATAGGCAATTGAAGCTATAAAGAGTAATATAATTGTGATTTGAGTTTTAATGGTGTTTTTCATATCCATGACCTTTTGATTACTAAGCAATAGACAGCAAACATAATGGACTGGTTGCATGAAATAAAAAAAGCCCCGACTAGTCGAGGCTTTTTTTGACCTAAATGTGCTTATGCGGCCAGAGCTCCAATATTCGGAATTGTAATTAAACTTCGGCTGTAGACAATTACACCTTCCTCTTTTAACTCATTGATCAGGGTGGTGACGGTTTGTCTAGAAGAACTAATCAAACTGGCGATCTCATTATGTGTCAGATAGTTTCTAATTACTAAACCTGCATCGGCTGGCTTACCTTCTTTAGTGGCCCAGTCGACTAGAAAATCTTTGAGCCTGGCTTTAACATCTTTAAAGACAAGGTTAGCATAACGATGTTCTAATTTCCTTAGCTTCTCTCCCATTTTCTTAGAGAATGAAAGTGCCAAGCTTGGATGCTTGTGCATTAGCTTTTCGAACTCTTCCATAGTGAATGTGCATAGGATCACTTCACTTGATAGAATTTCCGCAAACTCCTGACTGACTTGGAAGTTAGTGATTGGAATCTCTCCAAATAGATCTCCAGTCAAGATAATATCTTTAATCATCTCGTTTCCAAGGCCATCGATCTCACTGATTTTAATCTTACCGTTTATTAAAAAGTATAACCTCTTAGAATCGTCATTAGCGAAGTAGATTGTTTGTCCCTTCTTCATTCTAACAAATCTAGAAATTGAACACAGGTCATGAATTTGTTCCTTGCTCAGGTTTGCGAATAGATCATAGTTCCTTAGATACCAATATTTTATTTCGTTTTGCATGACTTATAAATTTATTACCAATTGAAATACGGCTATGGCGATTATGATCGCTCCTAGCACTTTGTTATAGTTTTTCGTTAATCTCAGATAGATGAACTCTCTTTTTCGGGTGGTGAATTCAGCCACTAACCATTGTAGCAGGAATGCACCCAAAGCTGATCCCACAACAAAAGCGACCTGTACAGGCCATCTGTCGTTTTCCAGTATGGAATTGGTTCTGAGATAGGTAATAATAAAAAGCCAAAAGGGGTAGAGTTGTGGATTAAGTAAGCCAAATGTGGCACCTAACCAAAGCTCTTTTCCTTTCTTTTCTGATTTATGTTTATACTCTGAAGTAGCCTTCTGGAAGATCAGGTATGTTCCGAATAGGAGTAGAACACCGATTGTCAAATATTTGAGATAGTCCTCCAGGCCCTCGTATTGCGAGATAAAATTTGAACTGCCTATGGCAAGTCCGCAATACAATAACTCAGGTAAACTACCGCCAAATCCAAAGGTTATGGCTGCCTTCTTATTCTTGTGAAGTGCAGTGTGAATGGTTCCAAAGTTTACTGGTCCCAACTGCACCGATCCAGCAAAACTAATTGCCGTGGCTATGACTAAAGCTTCCAAGATAGACCAGATCATTTGGTCATCATGGTTTTAACTTTACCATTTATGTTCTGTTCTTCCGGCTTATCAGAGAAATGACCTCTAAGCAGTTTGAACATTGTCCAGAAAGGCGTCACTTTTGCGCCATTCTTGATGTTCTCAATGCTAACTTTGCAAGAAGTCTTCATACTGAACATGGTATCTTTATAAGCTCGAAGTAAGTTGTACTTCGGATCATAAATATGACCTGGTTCGGAAGTTACCCCATTCAGCTCCATCACCTTGATGTTCTTTCCAGCAAGTAAATCCTCAATGGAACTTACCTTAAGATCAAACCGTCCAAAATTGAAGCCTTGAATGTTACTGGAGATTTCATCGAAAACAGCAACTAACTCTTCACTGATCAAATGTTGACCACTTAAGAATTTGGTGCCTAAGCAATGATTACCAATAGGCTGTAAGTTTTCATACACTCCTTTGGGTAATACATCTTCCAAATGATTCCCATGCTTTTCTTCAAGGGTAGAAATTTGAAGTTTTGCGCGTTCACTTTTGCTCAGCAGTTCTCGAATGGTAGACATGCCATCTCCTGTGACTCCCAAAAATTCCTTTTGGACTATCGAAGTGATATTACTAGTACCACTAATAGGAAGCTTATGATATAAGACTCCCAATTCGATATCAAAATCAACGTACTCCTGAATAATGAAATCCTGATCTGTCCGCTTGAGATAATCCGCCAGTTGATCATTGTCATCAACTTTCTCCACTTCAGCACCGCGCTCTCCGACATCTGGTTTTATGATTATCGGAAAACTTAGATCTGATTGCTCAAATCTACTCAGTACTTCTGGTAATGTAGCCGACAATTTGAAGAACAAGGTTGTCGGGCGATAGCTAGGATCAATCTTGTCAAGAATATCAATTTTAGATTCTCCAAAAACACCGCCATGAATGATCCCTGGATTAGCTGCCGTAAAGTAGGTCAGTGACCTCGCCTTGATCGACAAATAAACCCAATATGGCACCAATGGAAGGAAAAACAACCAAAAGGGCCAGTATTCATAGTAGATGATCTTTACCAGAAAAAGTGGTAATCTATGCCTCATAACTCAATTCGAAAGATAATCAACGCCAGAACATAAACTTAGTTTTGTCAAGAATAAGTGTTAACCAACACTTTGTCGCTCTACCGTCTATAGAACCGTCCTCTGAATGACAATTAGTGTGCCAGATGAGCAAAATCAATATTAATCATTTGATTATCAGTATCTTACATAAATTTATTTTTAAAATCAAGTAAATATTTACACGATATTTCGTGTATTTCTTATTATTACAGGAAAAGTGATATTCACTCAAAAAACTGTTCAGCAAGATATTTGGCCTATATTTTGTTCACAAAACAAGGAACAAACAAATATTCACGAAATATCAAGAAAATAGCATGAGGTCTATTATTCCATTTTTTTGCCTTTTTACATTCTTTTTAAACACAACAAATGCTCAAACTCAGAATGAAACTGAACCAAGCGGCAACCAGGTAATCATTACGCTTTTAGACAAGTCCGAAATCACGGGGCAATTGGTAAGCGAAAATGATCGTGAAATTATTGTAAGGAGCCAATCGCTCGGACTGCTGACCTTTCAGCGATCAGAGATTAGGAAAATTGTTTATTTGGACAAGAAGGGATGGATTCCCAATCCAAATCCCACTAGATATTTTATAGGTCAGTCTGCTTATACGCTTAATAAGGGGGAAGGCTATTATCAAAATATTTATGGCTTGGTCAATCTTGTAAGCTATGGCATTACTGATCGATTTAGTGCAATTGTCGGTACAGAAATAATATCTCTTTTCAGTGGCTCCCCTATAGTATTTACTAATCTTAAGTATGGTATACCTATTTCCAAAAACCTTCAAGGTGCTGTTTCATTTTCGTACCTGACTTCTGGCGGAGACCTAAGTGGTGAACTCAACCTTGGTAGCCTTAATGCGCTATTGACCTATGGAAACAAGGAGCACAACATCACCTTTGGCACAGGCTATGCCCTGGCAAATGGCGAGATAAACGATACAGGGCTATTGACCATTGGGGGCATGACTCGTTTAACCAGTCGTCTCGCTTTTATCACAGAAAACTATGTGCTGACAGGTGAAAATGACGCCTTAATCTCTGGGGGCCTTCGTTATATAGGAAAGAAACTCACACTTGACCTGCTTGTATTTGAGGGTGGCATTCCAGCGATAGACATTGTACTCAAATTTTAGCTTGAGAAACCACGCTTGATACCAAGCTTTTTCATTCTGGATTCCAAGGTTGTCGGTTTCATTCCGAGAATTTTGGCAGCACCTTTTTCACCACTTACTCGCCAGGTGGTTTTTTGCAGTACGTGGATAATATATTTCCGCTCAAACTCATGAAGGGTATCTAGTTCGGTGGTCACCGACTGGGTGGTTGATTTAGGAATCCAATCACCCAATTCCAAAGAGGTACCAGAACTTAAGATCACGGAGCGTTCAATTACATTTTCCAACTCTCTGATATTTCCAGGCCAGTGATAGCCCTGAAGAGAATTAATAACTCTTTTGGGGATGGAGACAATTTTCTTACCAATCTTAGCCGAAAATCGGTCCACAAAGTGCTTAACTAATAATGAAATATCTTCTTTTCTTTCCCGAAGTGGTATGCTTTGAATAGGAAATACATTGAGCCTGTAAAAGAGGTCTGCTCTAAAGTTTCCATCATCGACTTCTTTTTCAAGATCCCTATTCGTTGCCGCTATTACACGCACATCGACTTTCCGAGTGTTTGTACTTCCCAATCGTTCAAATTCTCCCTCTTGAAGTGCTCTTAAAAGCTTAGATTGAAGTTCCAAGGGCAACTCGCCAACTTCGTCCAGAAATAAGGTACCTCCATCGGCCAATTCAAACCTTCCCACTTTTTTTGCAATAGCACCAGTAAAAGCTCCTTTTTCATGACCAAAGAGCTCACTCTCTATCAAATTAGCCGGAAGAGCAGCACAATTAACCTTTACCAACGGCCGATCGCTTCTCTTGCTGATATTATGTATTGCTCTTGCCAACAATTCCTTTCCAGTACCTGACTCCCCAAGAATCAAGACAGTCGCATCCGTAATAGCCACTTGTTCAGATGAGGAAAGTACAGATCTAAACCTGTCGCTTTGGGTAATGATCTCTTGAAAATTATGCTCAAACTTGATCTCTTCCTGCAAATAGGTATTCTCAGCTTCTAGCCTGTCCTTAAGGCTTTTTACCTCATCAACCGCTTCCAGAAGCTTCTCACTTGCAATTTTTCTCTCTATCTCAGCAGCAGCACGATCAGAAAAGAGCTTAAGTATATCTTGTTCTTCATGAGACAGTTGAAGCTTGTCTTTATTAAGCACTGCAATATGACCAATGCAATCTCCCGAATCATTTAAAATCGGTATACCGAAGTAGCCCTCTATCCCTGGCTCTTTTTCGAACTCATCTTGAACACCTTCTTGAATGAAGAGCGGGTCTGTCCTCTCCATAATCAACTTGCATGGCGTTCCTTCAGTATTGTACTCTACATTCTCCTGAAGTGTGTTGTCCTTGAAATAGGCCAAAGTGCGGAGTCTCGACCTACTAGAATCAGTGCATTCAGTAATGATAGCCATATGTACACCGAGTGATTTGGCTATGTTTTCTACCAAAGACACGAAGAAATCCGAACCTACAGCATCGGCAGTCGCCTCTGAGAGAGACTTCAACAACTTTTCCTTGCGTTTTCTTTCTGTGATGTCTAGCACAAAACTCACGTTGAAAGCATGTCCCTCAAATTCCATATGGTTTACAAAGATTTCCACAGGGAATTCGGTACCATCTTTTTTAAAATGAGTCGATTCTAATCTAATACGTTTTTCAGCCTTCGATCGTGCCCATAATTCGGCAAATGAGTCCTCATCAAAGTTTGGATTGAGATCTAGAATACTGAGTGCTTTAAATTCATCCGCACTGTATCCATAGAGTATCTGGGCAGTTTCATTTGCAAACCTCAGCCTACCAGATTCTTCCATCCAGAAAACAGACGCCAATGCCCTTTCTACTGTAAATTGAGAAAGATGACTGTAGTTAGGCAGTTGATACGATTTATTCATTTCTCACGAAATATCGTGTATTTATTTGAAACTAGATAATTCCACAATTAGTATTCAAATGTCAGGAATGTGGCCTTGACATACATCCGTTTGATAAGAGAGTCCGTAGATATGGCTATACTTGAGAAAATTTCAGCATGAAAAAATCAATCACACTCATATCGTTTTGTCTTTTGGCACTTATTGGAGGGCATATTTCTTATGCCCAAAATAGCGGCTACGATATAGAGCATTACAATTTAAAAAGAGGCTTGGCCATACAAGGCTACGATCCAGTGGCATATTTTACTGAAAATAAAGCCGTGGAGGGGTCTGAAAAAATCAGCCATAGTTCTGAAGGTGTTACTTATTACTTCTCTTCAACAAAGAATAGACAGCTATTTATTGCCAACCCAAAACAGTATGAACCACAGTACGGTGGATATTGTGCATATGCTATGGCCGATGGAGATAAGGTTAGAATAGACCCTGAGACTTTTAAGATTGTTGATGGAAAATTATTCCTATTCTACAATTTCAGGTTCACTAATACGCTTAAGTCTTGGAACAAAGATGAAGCAAACCTCTTACCGAAGGCAAATAGCCAATGGAGCAAAATAGTGTCGGGCGGCTGATTTCCACTCTGAGACACAGTTAAACTTCCGTATATATTACTTACATTTGGCTCTATCATTGGTTAAAAAACAACATTAGATGCAATTAAAGCACGTTTCGGCTAAAATTTTAGACCAACTTATTCAGGTCTCTGAGCAGTTACAAGATCAGGCTTTCAGGCAACCGTTAAAGGTTTTGTCTGATAATACCATTGGCAAGCACATCAGACATATCATTGAGTTTTATGATTTAATGATTCTAGGGATCAACTCCGGAGAAGTAAATTACGACCAAAGAAGTCATGATCGTGTGATAGAGGAAAACCGCTTAATGGCTATTGAAAAAATGAATTCGTTGAAGCTGGAGATTGAAAAAATTGCATCTGACAGCTCCTTAAAACTTAGGGCCAACTATAGCTTGGACAAGGAAGATCCAATTGAGATTGTGACCTCATACTATCGCGAGCTGCAATACAATATTGAGCATGCTATTCACCACATGGCAATCATCAAAATTGCCATCCTGAGTGAATTCTCTAATGTTAATATCCCTGAAGGATTCGGCATTGCATACTCTACAATCAAATACGAGAAGGACAAACCATGTGTACAGTAACTTTTCTGCCGAAGGGGAACAATAGGTACATTTTAACTTCAAATCGAGACGAAACACCAAAACGAGCAGCACTTGCTCCTGAGGCATACCTTGTCGGGGATACCACTATTTATTACCCAAAGGATCCCTTAGCTGGAGGTACCTGGATCGCCACGGACAAGAACAGGTATACTGTCTGTTTACTCAATGGAGGTTTCGAGAAGCATAGCCACACTCCACCCTATCGACTGAGTAGAGGGCAGATGGTTTTACAATTTTTTGAATTCGGTGATTTAAATTCCTTTAAGGAAAACTTCATGTTCGAAGGTATGGAACCGTTTACTTTCGTGATTGTAGAGTCTTCAACTGAAGACGTAAAGCTTGACGAACTTATTTGGGATGGAAACAAACTCCATTCAAGAACGCTAGATGCAAACCAGTCTTTTATTTGGTCTTCCAGCACGCTTTACCCCGAACCCGTGAGAGCTGAACGCAGAGATTGGTTTGAAAAGTGGACTCTGAATCGACATGACTATACGCAATCTTCAATAATGGAATTTCATCATTCCGGAGGCAAGGGTGATGCGTGGAATGACTTTGTTATGAATCGCAATGGAGTAGTTCAGACAGTCAGTATTACCTCTATTGAAAAAGAAGACTCTGGGTTCAGAATGATTTACAAAGACCTGTTAAAAGAAAAAGGCGTCATTGACGCCTCTTCCTAATTTCAAACGCTGCCAACCTTTCTTATAGGTCAAACTTGATTCCTTGAGCCAGTGGTAACTCAGTAGTATAGTTGAGTGTGTTGGTTTGTCTGCGCATGTATGCTTTCCAAGCATCAGATCCAGACTCTCTACCTCCTCCTGTTTCTTTTTCTCCACCAAATGCGCCACCAATTTCTGCACCCGAAGTTCCAATATTCACATTCGCAATTCCACAATCAGATCCTGCCGCAGAAAGGAATTGATGTGCCTCCTGAACATTATTGGTCATGATCGCTGATGACAATCCCTGAGCAACCCCATTTTGAACATCAATAGCATTATTCACGTCCCCACTATACTTCAATAGATATAAGATAGGGGCAAATGTCTCATCTTGAACAATTTCAAATTCATTCTTAGCCTCGATAATGCACGGTTTCACATAGCATCCACTTTCATAACCAACTCCGTCTAAAACACCTCCTTCAATAAGAATATTTCCACCTTCTGACTTAGCCTTCTCAATAGCCGCATTATAGTTGGCAACGGCATCAGTATCGATCAAAGGACCTACATGGTTGTTCTCATCCAGTGGGTTACCAATTCTCAGCTGAGCATAAGCATCCGTCAGGGCATTTTTCACTTTGTCATAGATTGACTCATGAATAATCAGTCTACGCGTAGAAGTACACCGCTGTCCAGCCGTACCAACAGCTCCAAACACACTACCAATTACGGTCATCTTGAGATCAGCCTCTGGAGTAATAATAATGGCATTATTTCCACCCAGCTCAAGGATAGATTTCCCCAACCTTTCAGCTACAGCCTTGCCTACAATTTTTCCCATACGGATAGAGCCCGTGGCAGAAACTAAAGGCACACGTGGATCAGAAGTCATCATTTCTCCCACCTTGTAGTCTCCATTGATCATGCAGGAGATTCCTTCAGGAAGATTGTTCTCTTTGAGTACTTCCGCAATAATATTCTGACATGCAACACCACATAAAGGGGTCTTTTCCGAAGGCTTCCAAATACAAGTATCACCACATATCCAAGCCAGGGCAGTATTCCAGGCCCAAACTGCTACAGGAAAGTTGAAAGCTGAGATAATCCCTACTATACCTAGTGGGTGCCATTGCTCCTGCATATGGTGACCCGGACGCTCAGACTTGATAGTAAGACCATGCAACTGCCTTGAAAGACCTACTGCAAAATCGCAGATATCAATCATCTCCTGCACCTCACCAAGACCTTCCTGATAGGATTTGCCCATTTCGTATGAAACAAGCTTACCAAGATCATCCTTATATAAGCGAAGTTTTTCGCCAAACTGGCGAACGATTTCGCCACGCTTTGGTGCTGGCATATCTCTCCATTCCTTAAAGACACCTTGAGATGTCTTAATGATAGCGTCATACTCCGCTTGAGTAGTAGATGTTACGGCTCCTATTAACTCACCATCGACAGGTGAATATGACGAGATCGATTCTCCACTGCCCATTGAATCAGAGCCAGTTGAAGACCCATTGTTACTTGCTTTTACACCAAGCTTTTGCAGTGCATCTACGATGCCAAAATCCTGCTGAATTCCCATTTCCTAATAGTTTTAATTTAGACCTCATAGTTACGGGAATTTTGGGTGAGGACAAAGCCTGAAGGCACAAATGCTAGGGCATAAAAAAACCTCGACATGTCGAGGTTTCATATTTTGTCTTTGGTGCCTACCAGTCTATTTTAAAATATTCTTTCTCACCATCAGGGTATTTACCCATAACATAGAAGTCTCTTTTCTTATTATCCAAGAGTGACTGAAACTCATCCAGGCTCTCAACATCTTGATCTCCCACTTTGGTGATAACGAAACCATCCTTGAGGCCAGCTTCCTTCCATGCACCTTCTCCTAATTCAATCAGCTGAACTCCCCCCTCAACTTTCAGTCTATACTTGATACTCTCTGTAATATCTGCGAAAATAGCTCCTTCAATCTTATAAGTGAAGCTGATTTCGTCTGGAGTCCTTGCCAGGTATTCTGCTTTCTTCCTTAGCGTCAGTGAAGTTTCTTTGACATCACCTCCCCTTTTGAACTTAACTGAAATCAGATCACCAGGGCGCTTCCTGGCTACAAACTCTTGAAGCTCACTGGTCGTCTTTATAGACCGGTCATCAATGCCAACAATAACGTCATCATTTTGAAGGCCCGCTTTATCAGCGGCACTACCAGGGTTTACGCCACGGATATGAACACCAGAAAGTTCATCTGTGAATCTACCATCTGCATCACGAATCTCAACACCAAGGAGTCCTCGCTGTACCTCCCCGAATTCCAAGAGGTCATCCATGACTTTCTTGACTAGTATGGAAGGAACTGCAAAAGAATAGCCATTGAATGTCCCTGTATTAGTTGCTATTGCCGTGTTGATACCAATCAAATCACCATCGAGATTGACCAGTGCACCACCGCTATTTCCTCTATTCACTACAGCATCTGTCTGTATGAATGATTCAATGCCGTAACGATTTCGGTTACCACTTATCAAATTGATATTCCTGGCCTTAGCGCTTACAATACCCGCAGTAACCGTATTATTTAGATCAAATGGATTACCAACTGCGAGCACCCATTCCCCAATTTCTACTTGGTCGGAATCACCAAAATCTACAAAAGGAAGGTTTCCTGCTTTGATCTTTATTAGGGCTAAATCTGTATCGGGATCAGTACCAATAAGCTCAGCACTCAGTCTTCTATTATCATCTAACCTGACTTCCAACTCATCAGCATCTTCTACAACGTGAAAATTGGTGGCAATGTATCCATCATTAGAAATGATTACTCCCGAACCTGTCGATTGTCTTACTCTTCTTTCTCTCCCAAACAATTTAGACCATCTACCTGATCTCGCTGAAGGTGTGGAAGTATTTGTAATGTGCACCACAGCAGGCACAGCTGATCTTGAAGCTTTTATAAAGTTGATACCCTCAGGCACAACGTAAGTCCTTGGTGTTTCATCAATTTCACCAAGTGATGTGGTTAAGGAAGTGGTCTGACTATAATCGTCAGGGTTATTTGAGGAATTATTACCCAAGAGACCCATACCCAACAACACAATAAGTCCACCTAAAAGAGATGAAGCTAACACACCAATAAAGAATTGTCTCTTAGAAATCATAACAACGAGCTTTTGACCATTGAAAATTTAACGCAGGAGAAAGACATGGTGTTCTAATTTATTGAAAATAGAGGTGTATTTAACCGGATTTAACAAAAAAATAGGGCTCCGATAAATCGGAGCCCCTTAATCAACCTCAACAACACTAACCTACTTCACGGTTATCTTTGATACTAATTTCTTTGTCTCATCCTTCGGTATCAACACATTGAGAATACCGTTTTTATAAGAAGCTTCAATCTTCTCTTCTACTACGCTATCTGGTAACTGAAACGCCTTTTTAAAGGTTCCATACTGAGTTTGAACAGAATAGAAGTTTTTTGATTGATCTTCCTTCTCGAATTTCCTTTCTCCACTTATGGTCAAGTAACCATCCTTAAGATCGATACTGATATCTTTCTTATTTAGTCCTGGAACTGCGACTTGAATTTCAAATGCACTATCCGTTTCAGCCACATCCGCTCGTGGCGTAAATGCAGACTTACTTTGATCAAAGGACTCATTGAAGAAACGATCAACAAATCTGTCTATTGTAGCAGGCATCAACCAATCTGAGTTTTTTCTTACTGTATTCATATTTCTAGGTTTTTTGTTTTTTCAATCTTTACCTCCCTATTATTCAAAACTGTACCAAGCCCCAAAAACATGATTTTTAATGTCATTTTGTCTGTAAAATGAAATCTCTTTATATAAAATCAGACATAATGGCGTGTTCTCTCGTCAGGATTAAATATGAGATCAATACTCGATTCCCTATTTTAGCTCAACTTTTTATCCTCAATGTCCTCAGAAAGAAAGCACCTCCTTAAAGCATTTGGTCCAGGAATATTATTTGCCAGTACATGCATCGGTGTTTCTCATTTGGTACAGTCAACTAGAGCTGGTGCCGACTTTGGCTATGGCTTGGTTCTTTTTATTGTTGCGGCACTAGTATTCAAATATCCCTTCTTCGAATTTGGCTCACGATATGCGGCCGCAACAAAAAAGAGTTTGCTTGAAGGCTACCTGAAAGAAGGCAAATGGGTGCTTTGGATCTATTTTCTATTGAGTCTAGGGTCCATGTTCACCGTAACGGCTGCAGTGACCTTTGTAACCGCGGGTATGCTCAACAACCTAACAGGCCTGAGTATTGATCCAGCTTTAGTTTCAGGGGGCATCCTCCTTTTTTGTGTCTTGATTCTGGCCATTGGCAAGTACGGACTGTTAGACTCACTATTGAAAATAGTAGGTACTGTATTATTGGTTTCTACACTAGTTGCTTTCATTGCTGCTGTCGTAAAAGGTCGGACTACTCCAATTGACGGGTTTATACCAAAGGAACTCACAGAAAGAAACAGCATCATCTTTATTATCGCCTTGATGGGCTGGATGCCTACCGCAGTAGACTTATCAACTTGGAATAGCTTATGGGCGATAGAGCGAATGAAGCAAACAGGCTACAGGCCTAAACTGAAAGAAATCCTCTTCGACTTTAAGTTTGGCTATTGGGTCACCGCAATTTTGGCCATCTGCTTTCTTACGCTAGGTGCCAATGTTATGTATGGCTCAGGCGTGGAGCTTTCTGGAAACTCAACGGTTTTTGCAGATCAGGTGGTAACACTGTTCACCGATGCTCTTGGTGGTTGGTCATACCTGATAATAGCTACAGCCGCTTTTAGCACTATGTTCAGCACTACCATTACTGTCGTAGATGGTTTTGGAAGAGCGATGGGGGAAACCGTAAGACTACTTTTTTTCAAAGAGGCTGGAGTAAGAACTACATATACATGGATGATGGCAACAGTCGCTGTTATATCTTTCTTTTTTATCCTATTACTTTCTTCCAATCTAAAGGACCTGGTTGACCTGGCCACAACACTTTCATTTGTAATAGCCCCAGTGATCGCGTTCATCAATTATAAGGTGATTATGTCTGATCAAATTGAGGCTGAATTCAGGCCTAAACCATGGCTAAAAAGCCTTGCTATTATTGGCCTTATCTTCCTTACAGTATTCGCGCTCATCTACATGGCTGTCTACTTCAATTTGATTGACCTAAATTTTTAATGAAAATCTCAAAAAGGGTTTGGTTTATTTTCTACCAACCGCTAATATTGCACTCCGATTCGCAGCAAGTGTGAATCTTTACTAAATATTCCTCCTTAGCTCAGTTGGTTAGAGCATCTGACTGTTAATCAGAGGGTCCTTGGTTCGAGCCCAAGAGGAGGAGCTTGAAAATGAGACAGTTATGAAAGTGACTGTCTTTTTTTATGCCTTATTTGCGTGCTTTTTGCGTGCTTTTTCAATTTCTAAAAAGCCCCTCCTCTCTTCATAATCGCGATTCTTAAAATCTACATTTTCAATTGAAATCATTACTTTTAAGTAATTCAAACGGTCCAAATGAACGTAATCTGCCTAGAAGAAAAAGCTTTCCACACGCTCTTGAGTGAAGTTCGTAAAATGTTGCTTGAGCAAAATACGTCACCTGCGGAACCTGAATGGAAGTGGGTAGCAGAGGAAAAAGCCAAGGAACTCTTGAATGTCAAATCCAGATCAATGATGCAGGAATTAAGAGACAACGGGGAAGTCAGATTTTCACAACCTCGCAAAAGGATCATTCTTTATGATCGAGACTCCATAAATGATTATCTGGAACGGCACGCAAAAGAAACATTTTGATGGACGAACAAAAATATCTTAAAGGTTTCAATGATGGCTATTTTACAGCCAAGCATATGCCAGACTTAAGGCAATCAATGACTTTTAAAAATGTCAGTGGCCCTACAGATTATCAGTTGGGCTATAAGGATGGAGAGAAAGAATTCGCGAGAGAATTTCAAGAACGCGGAAAGGGCATCGAAAAAGAAAAGGAAGCCGTTAAGAACTTCTCTATTAATAAGCTTAGAGAAAGGTATTCAAAAGACCATGACATTCAGGAAAAAGATCAAACTAAAGACATTGAAAAAGACTAAGCACTAACCCGTTTAAGCTTATGGCGTTATTTAAACAAAACCCTACTCAGGAAAATGGTGATTTTGAATCCATTCTTGACCAAGAACTTTATACGGTTCCGGGTACTAAAACAAAGATCACTTGGGCCGATGCAATAGAAGGCACACTCTGCCTAGGCAGTACGGGTAGTGGAAAGACATCTGGCCCTGCACAGTACGCAGGTAAAGCCATGTTATCGAAAGGTTGGGGCTTTTGTATTTTGTGTGCCAAACCTGAAGAAAAAGACCGCTGGGTTCGCTATGCCGAGCAAACAAGCCGCGAGAAAGATCTTGTCATTTTTAACAAGGACAGCAATTTAAATTTCAACTTCCTTCAATATGAACTAGATCGCACAGGAGATGGCGCTGGTGAAATGCTCAACATGGTTAATGTGTTGATGAACCTCAATGAACAAAACCGTATTCATCAATCAGGTGGTGACGGTAAGGAAGAAAAATTCTGGGACAACTCTCTGCGCCGCCTCATCAGTAGATCTATTATGCTTCTAATTCTCGCAGGAGAAGAAGTGAGCATTTACAACATGCGTAAACTTGTCTCAGGTTGTTTTAAACCCATGGATTTTAAACTCTATAACGACATCATCAATCTAATAAACAATGATGAAGTTGATAAAAAAGACAAGAAACAAGCTGTTGAAGACCTAGACACATGGGCAAAGGCAAGCTTCTTCCTTGACATCTATCAAAGAGTAAGCGTCAAAGATTTTGAATCCCACTCTAAGGAGGAAGAAGTCAGATTCGTACTTGACTACTGGAGCAAAGAATTTCCAAATATTTCAGAAAGGACGATGAGTATCGTAATCGAAAGTTTCAACGGGGTTATCGAGCCCTGGTTTAGCCCTGGCATTCTCCAAGAAAAATTTTCAGGTGGATTAAGTGACGAGCTTTGGCCAGAAAATATTATAAAGAAAAATTCAATTGTCATCATCGACTTTCCAGTCAAAGAGTACGGCCTAGCAGCTATCTATGCAGCCTCTATATATAAGACTGCTTTTCAGGCAGCAATGGAGCGCAGAGACATAAAGAAAGAGCCAAGTCCAAAAAAACCTGTAGCGCTGATAATAGACGAATATCAGACGTTCGTTTCTCCATTAAGTGATAGTTTATTCCAAGTCACTGCAAGAAGTTCATGGGTGGCCTGCCTGTATATTACGCAGAACATCAACAACATTCATTTTGTCATGGGGGCTACGAACCCCCTTCCCAAAGCAAAAAGTTTACTCGGTAACCTGAACTTGAAATACTTTTGTTCACAATCTGATTACGACACCAACAAATGGGCTTCGGACATGATTGGTAAGCACTTGGCAAATGTTGATCGGGTGAGTATTAATTCAAAAAAGGAAATTTCAAAATCAAAAAATCAGCAACTCATGGATCGCTTTTCTCCTGATGAATTTACTAAGCTGAAAACAGGCAGAAAGGCAAACAACTTCATAGTGGAAGCAGTAGTCTTTAAGGCAGGTAAAACATGGGGCGAGAATGGAGAAAACTATACGGTGGTGAAGTTCAATCAGAAATTATAATATCAACTCAAAAGGTTAAATTGTTGTTTTCTAAAGTGTCTGTAATTGACTTAATTTCATTCTGATTGTAGTTAACATAAGGACTTTCAGCCATTTGGACGACTCGTTCTAATTTCTCTTTTTCAGTCAAGTTCACTTCAGGCAATTTATTATGTAGTAAAATCAAATGGTCTTCGTAACCTTCAAGTTCCTTCCAAGGAAGTTGGGTTTGCATTGCCAAAACCAATGAAACAGTTTTAGCCTCCCATTTATACAAATCTAAAAGCTGAATAATTGCAATTAATTCTTCTTCATCATTCATCTCGTCCGCATTCTTGAATGCATCAACAAGAGCCTTCAGTTGTCCCTGAGGTTTGTACTCATCCATTAGCATCACAAGTCTCCCAAATTGAGGATTGGCAACACAGCCAATAATATGTCAAATTAGCCGTGGTGTCAAGTGTATAGTTTTTAGACTCACAAATGCAACTTCACTGATAGTTTCGAAGTCCTCTCAGTATTTACTATGTAATCATGAATAAAGTCTTCTAATGGATTGGGGCCTGCCCAATCGGGAATATCGTCTGCCGTGGGAGTAAACTTTCCGATATCTTCAATTATGATATTAGCATACCCTGATTGACTCTTACCATACCCATCCAACCACTTTAAAATTCTCAGCAAAGGTGGGGGTATTGAATCTGACTCATATAAAACAAGTATAAACTTACATTGAGCTAGTGCTGCCCCTAACAAGAAAAGAAAACTTGAAATGTCCGACTCTGTAAAAACGCATGCGATAAAATATCTCGTATTATCATCCAATTCTTGATAAGTCTTATTTACCACGGATGAATGATACTTGATTTCCTTGAAACTAGACCCATCCAGTTTCTCTACCACTGGTTTGTTTTTAAGAATTTCCATTCCAGGAAAATAGAATCTTGGTAGTCTTATATTCAAACTAAAAGCGGCATGCATAAATATAGCACCCTTTGGGGTCACTCCTGAGTAACCGTCTTCTGTACAGTACATGAGAACTCTTGGAAATTCTGGCTCAATGAATGACGATTGAGGCGTATCGTAGTTGAATTGTTTATCAAAAACTTTATGATCGTGGTAAGCGCATATATAACTTTCATTTCTTCGCGAAAGTAACTCATGCGCTAAGCCTTTGGAATTCTTCGTATGGAAGTAAGAATTTGGGCCACGTGGTCTATCATACTTTTTAAATAAATTGGATGAATATGGTGTCAAGAAGATTCGCCCAGCTTCAATTCTGTGACCATCAAACCTGTTGAAAGTGCCTGTCTGAAACTCAGTATCTTTCATCAAATTGTAACTGGATATAAAATTTAAGAATAACCCATCATCGTTGGTGAGATTAAATGACAAAATTCTTTTTTTCTTATTCTGGGAATAAGTACCCTTAAAGATCAATCTCTTTGGTTGCCCAAGCAATCTCCTGTTGAAACCAGGTTCATGAGACTTCTCAATAAACTCACAATTACTGTCTGTTGTAATTTTCAATTTACCGCGAACCATTTTTGGGAGTGTCGTGGGATCTTTAACAGGCATGTAGAAATAGTAAACCAACCATTCGCATGATACATAATCGTGTTCACTGAATTCGACTATATAATTGTCGGCATTCTCGATGAACTCATTTAGCCTTATCACAATAGTGATATCCTTAAACTTATGTAAGTTATCTAGGTCTTTATTGTTCTTGGTTTTCTCGATCCAACCTCGAATCTCTTTTCTTCTAGTTGTCAAGTTACCCCAACTAAACCCTTTAATTTCCTTGTCATGCAGATAGTCAGAGAATGCTTGGTATCCATTGATTCTTTTTGCTCTTTCTACCCTGTCCTCAAAAGTCTTTAAGAGTTCGTTGAATCCTTCATGCAGTGTCATAACCCTAAGATAACAATACATAATTAAACTGAATTTAACGCGAAATTCTGAATTCAGATTATTGATTATAATTCATTTAACTATCTGATTATCAAGATTATATATTCTTTTCATTTTGTAATTTTGTCTTTGTATTAAACGAAACGACTATGAAAAAGAAGAAAAGAATAACCTTCCCGTTTATGCGGTTCTTTATTGATAAGACCCCGCCTAATATCGAGGATCATGAAAACGAAGTGCCGTTTGAAGTTCCAGTCAAAAACCAAATTCGAGATGCTGAAGATAATCATGAAGAAAGAGTAAACGAATTGGCTGGAGATGCGAAAGCTTCACCCCTTCAAAGCGTCATCAAGCAAATCAAGCAAATCGATGATATAACAGAGATTAAGGTTAAGCAGCTTTATAATCAATTGATGGCACCAATTGCTCAAAAGATTAGAAGTTATCCAGCACTCATCAATAAACCTGAAAGCCAAAGAATTCAGGAAGCAAAGAACAACTCCAAACAAAAGTTCGATGAGAAGATAGGAAGCATTGAAAATGATGAGCAGAAAGCAAAGGCTCTAAAGGCCAAAAGCGTAGCCACTGGCAAAAAAGCTCGTCAATACGAAAAAACGGCAGAGGACTTTGAGAAACAACAGAAAGGTGTTCCACAATACAGCCGCCTGAACAATAATAAGGTCTATATCTTCCTCCAATGCCTGCTAGGTGGAGTAGAATGTGTGGTGAACTTTTATCTAGTCCAGGAATCAGGCACGGTGAGCAACGGCATGATCTATATGCTTGTAGGTGGGATTTCATTGGTCATGGCATATTCAGCCCATGCCATCGCTAAAAGCATCATTGAGCGAAGTCGCAAAGAACTATGGGTATCTTCTTTTATTGGAGGGTCAGCCTTATCAGTACTCTTGATCCTTCGAATATTCTATTCATCAGGTGGCACATTTCTAACCATTATTGCTTTCACATTATTTGCCGTTGGAATAAGCCTTGGCCTTCAAAGAAGGTGGTATCATTACTTTATTTGGAGACGGCTTTCCGAAGAGCTTTATCAGCAACGTGATGCTTACGATGCGGAAGTCTTAGAAATTAACAATCGAGCCAAAAGAGATAGAGTTAGAGCAAAAGACAATTACAACACCCAAGCCAAAATAGACGCCAATACTGACAGTATGGAAGAAGCCCTGGGAGAGGTTAAAGCCCTCTATGGGGCTCTTAAGTCTGAAAGAAGAAACTCTTTAAGAAGGATCAAAAGCGTTTCTAAGCTGGCGATAGTAAAAGCAACAGACAATGCACCAACCAACCATATCAACGAGGGTATTGACCTGAAATTCAGAAGCAATGGAAAAGCAAAATCAGCCAATATTAGCGCTTCCATTTTGTTACTACTTGTACTTTCATTGGGTGCCTGTGCTGACGCACAGGCACCACAATTCAGTTATGAAATTACTCTTGAGGACATTACAGACTCTCATGATGACGTACTTACCAATGCTTCAATTATCGAGAAACTGACCCTACCAAGTTCAGAGGAAGTTAGTCCGCATAAATTTAAAGTGAAGTTTTCCCAGATTGATGATAAGCATCTGCAAGTTTTCTATGTTGACTCTCTTGATTATTCAGACACCCATTTCAATCGAGTTGAGAAAGACCGGATTGAAGCACAGAAAGCGTTCATCGCGCGGCTAAATGCCGGATGGTCAACGCTGCCTCAACCATTGGACAGTGGCCTGCGCGCAAGCTTTGTTTTCCAATCGATCAAAACAAATGCGAACGAATTGGCAAGGTCATCAGCAGACATTAAGACTATCAGAATTTGGAGCGACATGTGTGAGAATTCACCGCCATTTCGAATTTATGACTACCTGAACAATCCTAGATTCATTGTTGAAAACGGAAAGGACGAGGAGATCATACAGACTCTTGATAACTACTTTGATGAAGAGGCTTATGAGAACTGGGATGGAATAAGGATTACCGTCTACTACAACCCTAACAAGGCTTTAGATCATTTATATACCTCAGCGCGAATGATATTCCGCAAATGGGTTGAAAGCCATGGTGCTCAAATCTCATTTATAGTGATGACTTAAACAAAATTGATATGCAGACTCAGGAATCAAACTATGACGATATTAAGTTATCACGAAACAGGAAAATCGGAGATACCTCTATTATTTTCGGGATGGTCAATACGCAGTTTCTGCGTATGATTATCCTGAAAGAAGGGGCTAAAGCGTGTTATGAGCAATTGCAATACTACAGGAAGTTTATGACAGCGCTGCTTGCGCTAAGCCCGTCTGTATTCTTTCGAAGACTATTCGGAGCAGAGACATGCGGGTTTTTGACTACAGTCTGTGGCTTGAATTTTTTACTTGTTTTTAATTCGACCCACATTCCAATCATATTCAAACCGATAGTGGCCCTATTCTCTCCGTTGCTCGTTTTTTTTAAAAGTAGAGAAGAGCTACTCGATTTAATTTTGGTAGATGTCCACTCGCAAATATTGATATATGTAGCTGCGCTGTATACTGTTTTGTCCCTCACACATACAGTCATGATATATGCAGGGTTTGGAAATAAGAAAATGACCACCCGTGGAGTGAGTTTGATTCATTCATGGATTTCTAAATATAGAGGCATAGACAATTTCACGGTTCAGGGTGTAATTGAACCAATTCTCACGATCATTATTGGTTTTGTCTTCTGGGAGCTTGCTGGTGATTTATGGGCAGCAGTCTATTTGTGGATCAGCGCAGCGTCTGTAGCCATCATGCAGCTCACTGATAAGTCCGCACAGATGAAAGATCAAGCCATCCTGGACATGTGATTTTTACTTTTTGAGGAATATTGTCCTAGACAAATTGAGAAAAATCAGTCATACATGATAATAGCAAGGTCGATAGAAGAAGAAAGAGTCATTTGCACTCTTCCCTTGCTTTAAAACTTTCAAAAAATCAAAAGAAAACCATCCGATGTATAGAATTCATAATTCATATAACGGGGAAGCGGCTGTCATTTATTTTGATCAAGCACTTTCCAAAGAAGCACATTACTATGTCGATCAAGAAGTAGTAGCGCATTGGGAAGGTGAAACCGCAAAGCGTTTAGGTATCTACGGACAGGAAGTCACCAAAGAAGTATTCACGAAGCTGGTGAACAAGCTTCATCCAGAGACGAACCAAGATCTATGTGTCCGCAGGGTAGAAAATTCTAGGGCTGGTTTTGACCAAGTTTACTCTGCGCCCAAATCAGTCTCAATCATGTATGCATTTACTAAGGACAAGGCGCTTTTTGAGGCGCATAAAAAGGGATATTCGGCAGCTGCCAAAGAAATAGAGCGCTTCATTCAAAGTCAAGCCAACACAGAATATGGCCGTTTTTTTGATACGACTGGAAACAACATATATGCGGCCTTTGATCACTTCCTAAGTAGACCAACTGAGGTAAAAATTGACGGAAAAGTGATGCAAATAAACGACATGCAGATGCACTCGCACCTATATATGCCCAACATAACTTGGCACGAAGAAAAACAGAGGTATCAAAGTTTAGAGATACGTAACGTATACCAGAGGGCTAACTACTTTGAGGCGGTGTATCATTCCGTGTTTTCACATGCGCTTTCGCAAAGTGGATATTCTATTGTACGGACGCCTGACCGTTGGGAACTACGAGGAGCTGACTCCAGAGACTTGATTGACAGGTTTTCAAATAGAACGGCTCACATAGAGAAAGTAGCAAAAGAACAAGGCATAACCGATGTCAAAGCGAAGGCCGGACTTGGTGCAAAAACACGTAAATCCAAGAATGTCGCCAAGCTTGGAGATAAAGAACTCTACCAATATTGGAAAGACCGGTTGAGCCCAGCAGAATTTGAAGCCCTTCAAAGAATAAAGGGCAGCAAATTCGCGGAAGATAAACCTATCTCTGCAAAAGAAGCGATTGACCTGGCCCTTGAGCATCATCTTCAGAGAAATTCGACTGTTGCCAAGCACAAGGTGTTAGCAACGGCTCTTTCATACGGCTATGGCACCCTACTCCCGCAAGATGTACAGCAAGAATTAGCAACTAGAGATAACATTCTCAGCACAGAAATTGAGACAATACCCATCATAACAACCAGAGAAATGGTCAGGCTAGAGGACAAGGTATTGGAACTCGCTACCGAAGGAAAAGGCCAATTCAAGCCACTGAATGAAGACTATCAACCGAAGCAGGATTTTTTAAACAGTCAGCAGCGAAATGCCATTGACACTCTTCTTAGCTCACGCGATTTTGTAACAGTTTTGGAAGGTCGGGCTGGTGTTGGAAAAACTAGCTTAATGACTGAAATCCGTTCAGCCATACATGAAAATAATTCATCTCTGTTTGCAGTCTCGATAGCAGCCCGTACCAGTCGTGATGTATTGCGCAAAAAAGGGTTTGAAGCCGATACAATCAGCGCTCTGTTAACAAATCCGAAATTGCAGGAGAAACTTAACAACAACACCTTGTTCATTGAGGAAGGTGGACAAGTTGATATGCGTAAAGGGTTAGAACTGCTAGAGCTTGCGAATAAACACGGAGCGCGCGTTATCATTGGGGGCGATACGCGCCAGCATGGGCCAATTGATGCTGGAAATTTTCTCTCTTCTCTGAAACACGCTCAAATAAAAACAGCCACGGTGAGCCAGAACGTAAGACAAAAATCTGAAGACTACCGCAAAGCAGTAGACAAACTCGGCCAAGGCCGCACCTTAGAAGGTTATCAGGCCCTTGATAAGATGGGAGCCATTCAAGAAATCCCTGATCACGAAAAACGCTTTGAAGCAATAGCCAAAGAATACGTTAAATCCATCAAAGCTAAACGAAGTGCTTTGATTGTTTCCCCTACTCATGTTGAGATTGATCTACTGACCAGCCATGTGCGCGAGGAACTGAAAAAAGAAGGCCGCATCACAGGTGAAGAAAAAACTTTTAATACCCTCAAGAACCTGTCTTTGACCGATGCCCAGAAGAAAGACTTGGTGAGTTATCAGGACAATCAGGTTCTACGCTTTACCAAGAATTCGAGGGGCGGTTTTAAGGCAGGTTCTCATTATGAGGTTTTACCTTCTAACGAAAACAAAGACATCAAAATAAGGAACTTGAAGACCGGGGAAACACGCCCTCTGCCGCATCAATTATTCGACAGGTATGAGGTGTATCGAAAGACTAAATCTGACTTGGCCAAAGGCGATTTGATAAAAGTGACCTGTAACTCCAAGAGCCTTGAAAACTCGAAAATTAACAATGGCAATCGCTACAAAATCACTGGTTTTGATAGGGCAGGCAATATCAAACTTGGGGCAAAACGAACACTGCCAAAAGACATTGGGCACATAACCCCAGCCTACGTAGAGACATCATATAGCAGTCAAGGGCGAGACATGCAGGACACGATAGTCAGTATGTCGGAGCTGAGCTTTCAGGCCGCAAGTCAAGAGCAGTTCTACGTGTCTGTAAGTCGCGGAACGCACACCGTAAAGATTATGACTGATAGTAAAGAAGAATTAAAGAAAAGCATCGTCCGCAGCAGTGAACAGCCAACAGCAAGGCAAGTCGCTGATGACCATGGGCGCAGATTGTTGCAGCAAAAGCAGCGTGCATATCACAAATCCTTAAATGAAAAAATGAGAGAGCATGGAAGAACAAAAGGACAGGAAAAGCTCCCTCAACGGGACATTCCAGACATCAAGCATGGGCACGGATAAAGAGGATGAATTTTCTAATTTATCCCCTACGCAGTTCTATGCCGTAAGCCAAGAACAGGTAAAGCATTTTGATCTTATCCTGCGTTCTGGTAGAGAATATTCCCTTCCGTATTCACTGCTTCCTGTCCCGATACTCGATGGAGAAATCTTAAAGCTCATTGCCTATGAATTGAACGTCCTTATCAAGGGGCGCGGCCTTAGAAAAATTCGTGACTACTTAAAAAGTGAAACGCTCCTTTGGTTGAAAGAAAGTCCCTCTGGTAAGGATGACGGAGCAAGTAAGGTGTTTATCTCTGACATTATTGCACGCGGTAAAACGGTAGATGAAGGAGAAATAAATTAAACGAAAAGAGGTATGAAAGGAGAAAATAATTGGAATAACACCGACAAGGAGGATCATCTATCACCTACTCCAATCCCGGAGAACAACAAAGACATTCCAGACGCTAACCTATCACATCCAGAACTTGAAAACAGGCTTGAATTCTACAGTAAGATTGGGGGGAAGATGGATCAGTATTTTGAAATTCAACAGATTAAGCAGAAATACTTAAGTCTCAGGAAGGACTTAGATGTTAAACGAGCGCAAATAGGCATTCACTACGCCCAAGGGGTAAGAGCTGGATTGCCACAAACGAATTTCGAAAGCATCAAGCAAAGACATGAAGACTATGATCAGCAATTACGTAATATGGTTACCAAAGAAGCGAAAGACTACTACCACGATAAGAACAGTCTAAGCAGAGCCTTCAAGGACAAGCAGCTTGGCCCGGGTCAGCTGAGAGAAACTTTCGAAAGGCTTAAGACTGAAGAAAAAGACATTGAATTGAATAGGTAATTGGCTAGTCCATCCTTTAAAGTCCATTATTTACATTTTTTGTTGTTGACCACCACATTCTTCTTTCGACTAAAAAAACAGCTTCCTCTTTGACTAAGAAAGATTCTTTGACATTGTTATATTACCTTTTAGATGCATAGAAGAATAACCAAAGTCATCTCTTTTTTATGAAGCCATTGAACATAATCGTGAGAAAATTAAACTCGTTTAATAGAAAAGTAAATGTCCTATTCTTGATAATTGTTCTTGGTGCCACTTCTAACAATATGCTTGGGCATTCAGATGGGAATAGTCAGTTAAAGAAATCTGATATAACTGCTAGGACCCAGACTAAACCCATAACACATCAAGCAAGTCAATACCCTGCCGATGGCAATGGAATTGGATATGCTGTCTATAAAGGCACAAGCCAAGCCAATTTTGATAATAAGGTAATTGAAGGTTATTTTCTAAATAAGGTTTTCGGTCCCACCGGCGTTAAAGCAAAAATATTTATTCAGGAAGGCATAGCAAAAAATGGAAAATACAGAGCTTATATGCAAAAGATGAATGTTTGGGGCCTAATGAACAAAGTAGACCTTCAGAAAAACATGCCCAATATCATCGAGGTACAGCAAGAACTTGATAAGAGAAATGGAATTTTTGAAAGCAAGAGCTTTGCCATGGCAGAAGTGCATTCTTATAATCACAAAATGGCCATTGGAATTATTCTGGGTCCGCCAAGTATGATCGCAGAAATGAGAAAAGATGCCAAAGAACTATACGCTTCCTTTAAAAACGTTGATGACCCGTTAGATGATTTTGCAGTATTTATTGTAGAAAGTAACGGCGTCAGTAGCGTTACAAGCCATATGACCAACTTGGGTGATCCACTAAAAGTTGGAGGTCGGCAAACATTTTCAAGTGCTACGCTTAAAGCCTACGCTTCTAAGCTAACAGTTCAATTCAAAAAAGAACTGTGGGAATTTGATCAGAGAGATGGTATTTTTGAAGGCAAGGGCTTATTATATGCAGAGAAGCATTCTCACAGGCACAAAATGGCCAATGGTATTATTCTGGGCCCACCAGCTATGATTTCGGAAATGAGAAAACAGGCAAAAGCACTATACGATTCCTTTAAAAGCGTTGATGACCCATTGGATGATTTTGCAGTTTTTATCGTAGAATGGACCGGAGCTGATCAAATTACAAGCCATATGACCAACTTGGGTAAACCTCTAACAGTTGGTGGTAAGCAAGCATTTTCAGGCTCCACGCTTAAAGCCTACGCTTCTAAATTAACGGCTAAATTCAAAGAAGAACAAAAAGCGTCTAGAAAATGATCTATCCTAGAAAGAACTAGGCCCAGATCAACTATAAGAAGCTTTCGAAAGGCTTACAGAAATGTGTAAGGATATCAAGTTTCACAAATAAATTTTTCACATAAAATTGTTTGCTTCTTTTATCATACTAGTCACGCCTCTAATAATATCCTTCTCTGTACCCAGAGGTTGACCTCTTTTACTAACACGAACTCCCTTGACGAAAATCCTAAAGCTATCTGCACCAATCTTTCCATTTCTCCCAACAAAATCTTTATCTGGAAATGTATGGTCTAGCGAAAAATGACAAATCACTAAGATACAGACCACTTAATTTATTACATACCTAACCAATCTTGTTTTTAATATATGAAAAAACACTATCCAGTCATGGATGCGTGTCTATATAATATTAGTTCAGTGACATTGGAGTAATGACAACTGCTATGACAAAGAGCAATTGAATCGCTTTAACCTCACCTCCAGTCTCTTAGAATTGATTCGGATTTTAGTCGTCAGGATATCTTCACAAATTCATGGTTTCCGGAGAAAATAGCCAAGAAAGAGATAAGATAGAACGCAGGGGGGCGCATATGTTGGGGGGTGCGCCCCCGCGCTCTACCATTTTTTAACATCAGGTAGTTTTGAATAAAGCTCAAGGACATGTGCCATGGCATGCGGATGTGCCTCTTTATTCAACTCACTGCGCCAACTGATAATCCGACTATTGTTCCTAATTATTTGCATCTATCAAATTAAAGACAACTTAGATGCCCTTTGATTCAAACACAAAACCTTTCGTATATAACTAATATCAACTTTCAGTTATGAAAAAATTAACTAATTCCAGATAGAATTAGGTGTATTTGGATAAGAAGGTTTATAAAATGAGCAAACAAAATAATTTTGGGCCACACCCATTTCACAGCCTACTTGATTTATTGAGCAATACTTTCAATCATTCAGCTCAGTTCAGCCCATCGCTCGAACAAAAAGTCAAAACCTCAAGCTTCGGTGAAGAACTGACTGAACGTATTTCATTAACTGAAACAGCCATTGAACAAGATGATATTAAGCAAATTTCTGAATTGCTGGTGAATAAGTATAACACTTCAACTGAACAACTTGCCCAACTTAGTGATGAAGATAAGGTTCAACTACTGCAAGACGAAAACCTGAAGGCACAACAAGAATATGAAGTTCATATGAGAGGTATAGAACAGGAATATCAGCGACTAGAAGAAATGGCGAAAAACACAAGTTCCTTTTCTGGTCAAACAATTCTTAAACCCTAAGAATCTTCATTTTCAACATCCTTGCTCCAATTATTTATTGAAATTTTAGCGATTGATCCAATTTGAGAGAATTTATTGAGTTGATAAGCAGTTTTTAAATACACTTCCGTAATTTAATTGTAATTAAACATTTCTGCTACTATGAGGTTTTTTACAAAAATCACTCTGAAATTATTCATTTTAACCCTTTCGATTTCGACCACTGTTTATGCTTCAATTTTATCATCTCACAACCTTCCAACTGAGCCAATAAATAATCCTCTAGAATTAGCCCCATGTCACAAAAAAGTCATGCAATGGGTTGATCAAATAATGGCAGAATTTCCAGATAGAAGCATTTCAGGAGCAGAGGGAGAGTTGTTGGAAATGGTTGTTTACAACCTTTATTCGGACAAGTTTTTTGTGCCAGTTTTTAAAGAAAGATTTAAAGACATTTCCAAAAAGAACCAAAAAATACTCCTTTCCACTCGCGGTCATGCTGGTTGTTCCAAGTATTTAATTGGAAAATATAGTGAGTTACTTATTCCAGTCAGAACTTTGAATGATCAAAGAGTGGCTGTTCGATTCCTGCCGAAATTTTCCCACGATGTAATCTTGGAAAAAACCTCTCTCCTCAGAAACGCACGAAAAGAGGCTAAAGATTTTCTGAAGGCATTAAAGGATCAAAAGCAATCTCTTAGCCTTCAAGACCTTCTCGAATGGGAACAGAAAATCGATAATGAATATTCGATTTTACTGCCATCGGAAACAAAGACTATTTTCAATGCCATCTATGATAATATTGCAGCCTTAGCCAACCCTGAGATTGTCGCTTTGGCAAAAAGTGCTGCTCAAAAAAATGGTGACTTCCGTGACATCACACAATTACGTTCATTCAACAAAACAAATGTGGATGTTTATCTCGCTGCTGAAGATGATTACAAAAGGCGTGCTGATAAAATTATAGAAGACAAAATATTGTCCATACTTACCACTACTACCTCTAAGGATCTTCAGTTTCTTGACGCGCTAACCACGGATTCTAATGGTCTTACAACATTACATACAAATTATAATCGTCTAAAATCTAAATATTCTGAGTTTTCAAATTATGAGCAAGTGATCGGTCTTTTCAGCTCTTTGGTGATGAAAAAGACGGAGCTAATTGGACAAATGGATGAAGAGATCAATTCTCAAATTATGATTGCTTCGTCAGCTGAAAGATTAGACCAAATAAGGGAGTTTTACTTATCTAAGGTGAACCTCGATAATGACAACATTTCTAGAATTAGTCAGAGAATTGCAAATCGAAAAAGTGAAGTTGTCAAAGCGAAAACAGAGAGACTTGATGCATTACATAGACCTTATGAGGAGAGAAGTAAACTTGTAACCAACGTAAGAAATGAAGCCAAAGAACTTCGTAAAAAGTTGAAAATCAAATATGAAACCAACTTCCCTACATTACGAAAGCTCTTTGAGATTATGTGGTATGTCAGACCTATTGGTGAGAATGGGAAATATAATGTGGAGGATGGCAAAAGCTTTGTATCGTTCATAGAAAATATTGGTTTCATGCAAGTGGATGACGAACTATTCAGTGATCATAACTCTTTCAAGAATAGTAAAGGCTATGAGGTATCTACTTTTAGACTTTCAGATGAAAACAATGAATTAAAAACCGCATTTGCGGAGTTTACGGTAAGCAATGTACCAGATGATATTTTGCAACTTTATTTGATGGAGTTCACAAGTGGTTATAGAGAATCATCTAACTCCTTGATACGGCCATGGCGTAAAGGTGATCCAATACCAAATGCATTAGAGAGTTATATAGGAAATGGTAATGCCTTCTATAGCTATAAAGTAGAAAATGGTGATCTGAAAGTCTCTGTGCTCGACAATATAAATGGAAAACTATCACACGGTGTTGCTGCAAGACAAAGTTACAATAGGCTAAGGGTTGGTTCTTATACAACCCGCACAGATATCCAGGTGAAAAAGGGAGATGTCCTTGAACTTTATGCTTCTGGATATGTAACCTTAGGTGGATTTGTAGGCTCAAGCTCTCCTGATGGTCTTAAGGGCCTGAAAACATACAATATAGACAGACGCTTTAACCATGGAAGTTTAATTGGTAAAATAGGTAACGGAGATTGGTTTCAGGTTGGGTCGAAACTTACAATAACCGCTAAGAACTCAGGAAATTTGAGTCTACGGATTAACGATAATGATCCTTCTAACAATGAAGGATCCTTTTTCTTCAACTACACTATCAAATAGTGTTATCTAGTTGGATAATTCCGAGTATACAGTGCCCATACATCTCAAAATAGCCAAGACAGATATAAATAGAACGCAGGGGCGAATGTTTGGGGTGCGCCCCTGCGCTCTAACATTTTTTAACATCAGGTAGTTTTGAATAACCTTCAAGCAATTGATCCATAATCTTTGGGTCAGCGCTCTTTGTTCTATGAGCACTTTTGGTTCTCCATCCATTCACCGTATAGATCGAAACATCTATACTTTCAATTTTGATTAGTTCTCTTGTAGGAACACCCGTTCGTCTTTCTTCTGCTGCTAATTTGTCTAAATACGCCTGAGTGACTGGCTCATAGCCATGAGAAGGACGTTTATGCTCAGCTACCTTGAAAGAGCTTAATGGTGGCCGTTTAGGCCTCTTGTGGGGAACTTTCTTTTCTTTATCGGGGATCTTTGCCCAAAGCGTTCGGGCGATTTTAATATGATCTTTTCGAGCAACTTTGTTCTGATATTTTATTTTGCATTCACCCTTTTTTGGAAGCCAGGAATAGAGTATACCTGAATTTAAACCTGCTTTCTTCGCAACCGAATTCCCCTTCAATGCTCTTTGAAAGCTAAAGCCTGTCCGCGTTCTTTCAGCACGCATAAACTCAACAATATTCGTTGAAAAAATCAGAATGTAACCGTCTTTGATAGACAATTCTTTTTGCTCCTTACTACTTATAAGAATTTGGTCTGATCCCTACTCCCGTGTAGCACACGAACAATTCTTATATGATCCTTCATAATCCGGTAGAAAATAACATGTGAGGCTTTTGGCATGCTTCGAAGATCCTTTTTAATTTCGTTCCGCTCCCTTCCTAGCTCTGGGTTTTCAATGAGCTGGATAAAAACACCTTCTAAATCTTGGAGATAGCTCACAGCCTGATCCATACCAAACTTAACCTCGGTATAATCAAATATGTCCTGAATATCCTGATCGGCAGGCTCGGACAGCTCGTAGCGTTTAGGAGCCATTAATGATTTCTTTCAGCCTTCTTGGCTTTAATAATATCTTGAATATTACGCTCACTAGAAGGTGCTTCCCATCCCTTTTCTATTTCTGCTCTCAACTCACCAATCATTTTATCTCTGTAAACCTGATGCAAGCGCAAGGCGTCACGCACAAGCTCACTGGCGTTTTGATAGTCACCCGATTCAACCTGAGAAGCTATATAATTCTCTTGTTTACCTGTTAAACTAACATTCATAACAATCTCCCTTCGTTTATACCAATATAGCACTTATGTCCATATATAGCAAATATAGATATAAACGATACTTCCGTTCCAATGGTTAATAAAGTCTTAACATTGCCTAAAATACAGGTAAAATTTATTTCGCATTTATCTCAAATTTTATTAACCCATTGATATATAAGGATTTATTTACCTTCTATTAACATATATCCTTTATCCTTATAGTGTCCGTAGAAATACGGCTTGGTTAATAAGGGGATAAAACCAGTGTCAGAAGACCTAGATACAAAAGAAGCTGTAAACAAAGTGCATGACCATGCGCGGGAAGAAATTGAGCTTGCCGACAAACTCACCAAAAGCGGCCTTGCCGAAGCGGTAGGTATAACCGCGCGCGCAACTGCCAATCCCAATGCACAAGCCAGGCTCAACCAGGAAAAGAAAAAGAAAGCAGCAGAGTTGATGCTCCTAAAGCATGTTCAGGAGCTACAACGTGAAATGGCTGATTTACGTGATGAAATAGGTGAAAAACTCGATGATTTGGCAGACAGTATTGATCTATCAAAACGCATCCGAGAGGCTATGAAAAGCGGCAATATGGCCGAGCTCACCCTACTCTTGCAAGAAGCCCACAGAGACACCGAAGGTAAAACACCAGAAGAACTCATGGACATGGCTAAAGATGAGCTAGGGGTTCAACAAACCAAGCAAGAAACCCTGATCCAAGAAATAAAGGACATGGCCAAGCAATACCGCACTAAAGCGCAGAAACTTGGTGAGGAAAGCCCTGAACTGGAAGCCGAGGAACTTGAAAAGCTAGCAGAGCTTAGAGATAGAGCAGGTTCAATACCTGGTCTTGATTTTGACGAAGTATTTGGCGATTGTTTTGGTGCAGATCAGGATAATAAGTTCTATGAAGTTATCCATTTCTCAGAAGACAAAGAGCAAACTACCCGAAACTTTTCTGAGGATAGTGTTATTACAAACCCCTTCAATCAGGCCGCAGGAAACACTAATCCTTTTGCACCAAGCACTGATAAAACACTAACAGCAAGGGTAAAAGAAACACCCGCCAGCCCATTTGCAAGTGTGGCAGAAGGGCCTTCTAATCCATTCGGATAATCTTAAGGAAATTATTGCTTGTTCAGGCTGGCAATAAGGATGGGTTTGGTATTCTCAGGAATAATCAGATCATCACCATGTTTTGAAACAAAGTCATTACCGATGATTTGAACGGCACCACCAATTTCTTCGGGCGTGAATACACCCACTCCATTGTATGAGTACCGTGCACCATCCATGAAGATCATAGCCGTTGTAGGACCTTCCTTGAGAGGTTTTTGTTCACCTTCTTCACCGGGTTGTGGTCCGTTGTGCGTAACCTTAATATACATGGGTTTATCGGTGTACTTCCGGTCAGCAAAGGCATTGGCAAGAATCTTTGCATAAGCATCACCGGACATTTTACCTTCTGTACCAACAAAGATGTGAATTGCCATCTTGCCATTCCGTGAAGCTGCCACAGCCTCTCCAACAGTTCCTTTATTGGCAACAGGGTTTGTTAGGTTGTTCTCATTAACAATTTCATTGGGAACACCGGAAGCACCATTAAAGGCAATGGCTTTGCCTTTAGTCTGTGCATTGGCATTTATCGACCCAAAGACACCAAGGGCGAAAATTCCAGCTCCAACAAATGTTTTCTTTAATGCGCTCATATTAATCCTTTTATACCGTATTCCTTTATACCATTGAATGAGCCTGCAAGACAAGTGTCTCCGTCTCAAATGATTAAAATGTTAATGAAATTAGACATACGTCATTAGTGACGTAAATGTAGCGCAAAATAATTAATAAACGTCATCGATGACGTAATATTGAAATTTTGACTTTTTGATCTTTCACGTCATGGAAAACGTAGGATATGGCGATGAGATTAAAGCGATAGCCGATAGGATCAAGCAATTGAGATTGGAAGCAGGCTACAGCAGTTACGAAAAGTTTGCAATCGAATTTGGAATTGAGGGTAAACAGTATTGGAGGCTCGAATCCGGGAAGAATTTTATGATAACCTCTCTTCTAAGGATCATTGAAATCCACGGAATTACGCTTGAAGAATTTTCTAAAGACCTTTGACTTCTTTGTTTAAAAATTTAGACAAACTGCATACCATAATAGGAATTCCTTCCTTTTCTGTTGACCACCTAACCGCAGTTCTCTATATCCCGAGATGCATGTGAATGTAGGAATTTAGTCCTACTTAATTAATCATCTCAAATGAAAGGAACACCCTCATGCCAACAACTGCATATTATGGAGAAATTGTTGCTAAAATTTCTGCACATCTACATCAAAACCCTGATCATATCTTCCGTATCTCCCAGGTCATGGAAAATCAGCAATGCGACACTGGCGATACGGCCTTCACCGTATGCGCTGAAGCCGCACGAGTCTTTGATCAAATCGAAGACCTTTCAAGTGAGCATCTAATTGATTGGCATCTCGCCAGTGATCACTACGCAAACCAACTTCTGGATCATCTTCTGTCGGGAAACAAGCCTCACATCGTAGATATGGTTTCTATGGTCGCTCGTAGCATTGAACAGACAAGAGATGGCCACTTTCAGACATCTAAAAGATAAGGAGAACAAATGCTTGTTCACTTTATATTTGGAAATGGAAAGAATTCCTCTCAGTAAGTCAAATCGGAAGCCTTCAAAATTTATAAAAATGCGTTGCAGTAGCTCCTATTTTTAAAATTTATCAGCCCGCATAAATGCGCCCTGCTATAGCTGGGTTCCAAAGATTTGACTGACGTTCAAAACACTTTCCGAATTGCTACCACAATTTTCATGGCGCGCACCGTCATGCGAGAGGCGCATGACTAGCACGTCAAGAAAACTCTCTTTTTAAAAAGGGATTTAACCAATTAATGAAGGAAAGAATATCAAATGGCTTTCGAATTAGAAATCAGAAAACTATCCCCTAAAAGGTTTAAGGCAACGACCAAAATCTTATTAAAAGAAACTTCATATGGTCAGCGCATGCTTGAACTGGAAACGTTCAATCGAGGGTCTGAAATAATAACAACCGCCCGTGCTTATTTGCAAGCTCATATCGGGTTTCAAGTTAGCTCAGTTCCAAAGGCTGAGCTAATGATTACCCGGCATCAAAATCCCATCGAGGGCGATGTTATATTAGCTCACAACACTTTTCTAAAGAGGGCTGAAGATTTTATCGAAAGGCTGCGGGCAATCTACACCGAAGAAGTTTGATTTCAATGCGGAAATCTGTCTGAGCACAGGTTTTTGCGGTGCAATGAAGCACTCAATCACCAACCGACATAGAAAGGAAAAATCATGTCAAAAGTTAAAACCGAAACCACAACACAAGAGTCTACCAAGGCAAAAGAAAATCTTTTTGCTGACACCAACATCTCTCAGAAATCTGGCCACTTAACCAAAGACGTTGAACTGATCGCTGAAGGGAAATTTGCCAAGTTCAGGATTGCTTCGAATAAAGAATATATTGATTCACAAAGCGGTGAGGTTAAAACCGTGACCAACTATTTCAATATCCTTGTGTCAGCAAATCTGACAGACGCTTTCAACAGTAGCAAAGACCTGAAAAAAGGAGATTGGGTTTACCTCAAAGGTGAAGACAGCACCAGGCCAATCGACACTATGGAAGGCTATAAAGACACAGGTGTGACAACCTTTGCTTACAAAGTTGTTCTGAAAAGAGCAAAAGCCGATACAACTAGTGACACAGATCAACTATCCATTAATCAGGATCTAAACGGCGCTGAGATGATACCTACTTAATCGAGCCTAACTACGGGGAAAGTTGTGACGCTTTCCCCCTTTTTATTAGGAGTAAACAGCATGCCCCAATATCAGGCAAGAAACAAACTTCCAAATAACAATGACAGACCGAGCCTTGTATCAAAATTTGAAGAAGTCCAACTCATTTATCGAAACAAAACTTTAGCAAAAAATCGTCCCAGTGTGAAAACCCCTGAAGATGCTTATGAAATTTTCATCCATCACTGGAACCTAGAACAAATAGAGCTTCTGGAAGAGTCCAAAATCCTACTGCTAGATAATTCCATGAGACTCATGTCAATCGCCTCTATTTCGAAAGGTGGCATGACAGAGGCCATTGTCGATCCCAGAGTAATTTTTGCAATAGCACTGAAGCGAAGAGCGCATGCAATCATACTGGCACACAACCACCCCACTGGGAATATGAAACCTAGCCAAGCTGACCTTCGCTTGACTGAGCGACTGATTTCATCAGGAAAACTCTTACGAATTCCTCTGCAAGATCATTTGATCATTTCTAACGATCAATATTATTCTCTGGCTATCGAGGGCCACATGGGAGGGCCAGCATAATGACCAGCCGATATTCTGAGTTTGTCAAACCACTCGTTGTGCTCGGTCATAGGCACGATCTATCGCGTGTTTTTAATGACCTTTTGACAATTGGCATTTGCTCTTTCCACCGCACCAATATTCAAAGCCGGTTGCAAGAAAAAGACCAGGACAACGAAACCCTCTATTTGGAAACCATCAAGCCTTACAAACCCGAAGATTTAAACGGGTTTGCCCAGGCCATGGGCGTACTACAACTCAGTGTCTTGGATGATCCCTACTCCGATATTTTGGGAGAGTTCTTTATGGAGCATATCACCAAAGGTCAGAACGGACAGTATTTCACACCGACTCCAGTTTGCGAAATGATGGCACAAATTAATGTTCCCGATAAGTCAAGCGAGGGTAACAGGATTTTAGATCCTGCTTGTGGTTCGGGTCGAATGCTTTTGAGTGCCGCCAAGATCAGTCATCGTAACTATTTCTTTGGAGCCGATAGCAGTAACACATGTGCGAAAATGGCTACTCTCAACTTCTTTCTCAATGGGCTTCAGGGTGAGATTGCATGGATGAACAGCCTAAGCATGGAATGGTTCGGAGGTTGGCACATTAACAGGCATGGCCTTGGCATACTTCCTATCGAAAAAGAGCAATCGGAAATATGGAGCGAAGCCCCAAAACGCGAAGCTCCGAAATTCGATAAAAGGCCACAAAACAAGACCAATCAACCTACTGAACAACTCACGCTTTTTTAATACAAGCGGCTATTTTTTAAACCTCTTTTTTGGACGGCTCTTCCCGCTATCCGCACTCGCCTGCCAACGGGCACCAGGCCAGCTCGGCTCAAACAATTGCTCCTATCGGGGCCGCAATTCTCAACTGCTAAAGTGTATAACTTCCAACCTCACACGACCAGTGAAAATCCTCTCGAGTAGATAAGAAGAACTCTAACGAGTTCTACACGTCTCCGCTTGTCCAACCTCACGCACATGACGTGCAAGCTTAAGGCTTACCGACATGCGCATGTGCCGCCATCAAAGCAATGACATAATCCGTTCATTCGGTTTTCAACTGTCCAAGGAAATCAGATTGATGAACCAATTATGAATAATGGATGACTTGGGTATATTCTCAGCCATCACCAGTGATTATGTTGGATTAAATCTCAAATACAGCAAGGAATATAATCCTCCCTTTTCTCTATCAGACATCATGTCTAAGAGGATCAATCCTCTTAGAATACTGAACCTTAAAGATGGTTCATACTGATACTTTTCTTAAAAGAATACAGGGTCGGAAGAGGTAATATTCTGAGTACATTCATCCAATTTTTTCTGAACCTTATCATTGAATTGGGAATCAAAATTATCCAGTAATTCTACTAATCTATGAGCATCAGACATGGGGTTATCAGAAAGCGCATTTTCGCTAAGCGTCATAGTATGAAAAGCTTTCATCTGATCATAAACTACAATTTCTTCAGTACCGCAAAAAAAGAAAACTGTATTGCTAAATAATAACAAATATTCACCCGATGTAATTGGACTTGTACGAGCGCCAACCGCTTTGTTTTCGTAAGTTAAATTTCTCTTTTTTTTCCATTCTCCAATTGTGTCCTGGATTGCTTTAAGTGATTGCTGATTCATACATTCAATTTATTAAACTTAGGCAAGGGGAACAAAACATGAACCTCTTATTGACACCGAAATACTTTAGGTATATTTTCCTATATCTAGGATTTTGGAATGTGGAAGAGATGAGTGATTTTGGCCTTGATCAGATAATAGCAGCGCGCAATGAATGTGCCCGAATTATTGCTCTTCACGGAGACAAATACCTTCCCATCTTCGAGCGCCTTGAAAAGGAAATAACTAAACACGAACAACACAATAAGTTATTGATGAAGGCAATGAAAATTGGTACACAAAACGGTACACATATTGGTACACAATTAAGAACTCTTTTTTCAACAGCTACGAAATAAATTAGTGTTTTCAGTGCTTTATCAATTCTAAAAGATTCAAACGGTGCTCCCCTCGGGCACCATTTTTCTCATACAACCACCTCAATAAATTTTCGCCAAAACATTACTGAGCAATACTTACAACAAAACATTGACTTCTAGCCTCATTTCAAGAATACTGAATTGGTACACAAAGCGGTACACATTTTGGTACACAGTGGAGATGAGCATTGACCAATAAATACCTATGCAAGCGAGGCAATAGATTTATCTACAGGCGCAGAGTGCCTAAAGAAATTGCACACCTTGACCCTCGAAAGGAGGTCAAGATATCTTTGAAGACTGATAACCATCAAGAAGCTCTTATTCGTTGCACCATCCATGATCAACAAATTGAAAGCTTCTGGAATAGTCTATTACATTCAAAAAATGATTCGGATATTAACAAGCGTTATAAAGCTGCGGTACAGTTGGCCAAAGCACATGGTTTCGCCTATAAAACCGTTGACCAAATTATCACTTCCGACTTAACGGAGATTGTTGAGCGGCTGTCAGTAGACATCCCAACTAAACAAAAGGCTGAAGCACTTTTAGGAGGTGCTGGCTGTAGCACAATCCTACTTTCGGACTGCATAGAACTTTATTGGGGGCTTGTAAATGATCGGCTTACGAATAAATCAGCACATCAAATTCGTAAATGGAAGAACCCTCGTAAGGCATCGATGAAAAACTTCATCGAGGTGATTGGAGACAAACACCTTCACGATGTTTCAAGAAAGGATATTTTGGCTTTTAGAGGCTGGTGGAATGAACGGCTTAAGGCTGGACTAAGTGCCTACAGTGCCAATAAGCAAATGTGTTTTGTTCAGGATATCATGCAGGTAGTCGCTACTAACAATGAGGTTGATATTGATTTCGCCCCTCTATTTGCCAAGTTAAACTTTCGCCTCACGTCCAAATCAAGGCCTCCGTTTGAAGCCTCTTACGTCCAAAACAAGCTATTACCGAGCCTTCATGTCTTCAACGATAGAGATCGCTCTATCATTATGGCTATTGCTGATACAGGGGCGCGTTTATCAGAAATATTTGGTCTATTACCTGAAGATATAAAGCTTGAAGAAGACATTCCATTTATCTGGATAAGGCCTAGAGAGGGTTATGGGTTAAAGACCAGGACTTCGGAACGAAGGATACCGCTTGTCGGCACGGCACTAGTGGCATTCAAGACATTTCCAACAGGGTTTCAACATGCGGGCAATCCAGATTCCTTTTCTGGGAATGCCAATAAGCGACTTGCTCATCACAACTTACGCCCCACTCCACAGCATTCTATTTATTCCTTAAGGCATACTTTCAAAGATCGCCTTAGAGATATTGAGGCACCAGAAGAGATTATTGATGATCTGATGGGACATAAAAAGAGTGGCCCTAAATATGGGCGTGGGCATAAACTTGAGACAAAACAGATATGGTTAAAGAAGATAGCCTATCGGGCATGACATTGAACTCTTTAGCTGTAATGAATTAATTGAAGACCTCATGAAAATTCATTTATAACACTTATCTCTAAATAGTCCTTATTTATCTTTAAATTAGTTAGGTTTAAATTATTCAAATGGATAATCACTAAAACAAGCCCATTTTGATCCAGATGAATTACTGAGGTTTATCGAGCCATCCGGCTAGGTACTTTAGGTAAAGAAGGGCTAAATTTGCATTCATGGCATTTGATCACAGAGCACTAATAGATGAAATTCAAGAGCAATACCTTGAAGATGATAATCAAAGACCTTGGATAGTGGGTTTTAGTGGAGGAAAAGACTCTACTCTTCTATTACAACTAACCTGGTTGGCATTGCAAGAATTACCACAAGAACTCAGAACTAGGAAGGTCTATGTTGTCTGTAATAACACCCTAGTCGAGAACCCTAAAGTGATGGATTTTGTAGAAGGGGTGCTACGTAAAATAGAGGAAGCGGCCAGTGAGCAGTCCATGCCGATTTTTGTAAAACAAACCACTCCTGCTTTAGAAGATACTTTCTGGGTAAACCTTATTGGAAAAGGATACCCTTCTCCAAACAATATTTTTAGATGGTGTACCGAAAGGCTAAAAATTAACCCTACAACTAAGTTTATTCTTGAAAAAATAAGCGAATTGGGTGAAGTCATCATTCTACTCGGAACAAGAAGTGATGAAAGTTCCAATCGCGCTAAGAACATTAAAAAACGTGAGGTCAAAGGCAGTAGATTACGTAAACACGTTCTGCCGAATGCATATGTATATGCTGCTATCAAAGATGTGAAAACGGATGATCTTTGGCAATACTTAGCTCAAGTGCCTTCTCCATGGGGCGCCTCTAATAAAGAACTGATTACTCTTTATAAAAACGCTAATAGTGGAGATTGTCCACTTGTTATCGATACCACCACTCCATCCTGCGGAAATAGTCGTTTTGGATGCTGGGTCTGCACCGTAGTGAAGAGGGATAAGTCAATGGAAGCCTTGATAGAAAATGGAGAGGAATGGATGGAACCATTAATGGAATTGAGGGATGTACTTGCTGTTTCAAGGGATGACGAAAAGGTAAGAGAAAGAAAACGCAGAGATGGTACGGAAAAGGAAGGAATGTTAGGGCCATACAAAGCTGAGTTTCGCGCTCATTTTCTGGAACTACTTCTAAAGGCTCAAAAGGAAATACAGTCAGAACAACCCGAAATCAACTTGATTAATTATCAAGAATTGGTAGCCATTCAAGTCTTATGGCATCGTGATTATATTTTTGATCAAAATGTTGCCGAGATATACCAAAAGATATTTGGAACTAAAATTGATCTTCAGCAATCCAATAAACGCATCATCAAAGAAAAGGAGATGTTGAAAGAAGCTTGCGGAAATAATGAGGAAGATTTTCAACTGATTAACGAGTTACTATCTCTCCAAAAGTCCAAAACTATATTAATGAATAATCGTGGTTTACAGACTGACCTGGAGAATCATCTAGACAAATTTGTAAAAGCAAAAATAGCTTCAGATGATAATCAATAAGATAGAACTGAAGAATTATCGAATTTACAAGGGGCAGAATACTCTTGAATTTCGTGCTGATAAGGACAAAAACGTTCACATAATATCTGGAGAAAACGGGTTTGGCAAAACTACTTTACTCACAGGTCTTGTCTGGTGCCTTTATGGCAAGTTGATGGTTGATGTAGATGAGAAGTATAAAAGGGAAATCTACGAAGCTGGGGGGTATAGAAAATATGCTAATAGTCAATTGAATCGTGATTCTAAGGATGAAAGTGATTTCAGTGTGAGTATTTCCCTAGCGGAAATTTTTATCCCGTCTATTCCCTGTCAGGAAATACAGGTAACCCGAACTTTCAGCCTGGCAAAACAGGAAGATCGTATTGAGATTTTAATTGATGGCCAGCCGAATGAATTGACTCGCGAAGTAGGTTCCGAAATCTTCATTCATGATTTTATCCTGCCAAAAGAAATAGCCAAATTCTTTTTCTTTGATGCGGAGAAAATCGTTTCGCTAGCGGAAATGAAATCCATTGAGGACAAGAAGATGCTGGGGAAAGCTTACTCTGAAGTATTAGGGATCAAAAAATATGTTGACCTAAGAAATCACCTTCAGGATTTAAGACTTCGTTTCAAGAGAAGTTCGGCTTCTGTTCGAGAGAAAGAGAAATTCACAGGACTTCAGAAAGACCTCGATAAACTTCAAAGTCATTTAGAGTTTAACCGAGAACAAATCATTAATCTTTCCGAAGAGAGAGAAATCAAAAAAAGATTATCTGAACAGTATCAGGAAAAACTTATTCGAGAGGGAAATTCATTATCCGTAGAGGAACTTCTCGACCTTAAGAAAATGCGAGACCAACTGGCTGAGGAAAGAAAGAAAATCAGGAGCCAACTCAAGGAACTTCTGGATTTAGCTCCCTTTGCTATTGCTGGTAATTGTTTGAAGGAAACCCGATCACAAGCCAACAAAGAAATCTTAAGTAAGTCAGGTCGCATAAACCCATCTATTCTAAGGGAAAAGGCCCAGAGTATCGCAAAGACCTTTAAGGAAAATGGGTTAGACAACTCGGAAATCTCAACCAAAAAGAGCAAGCAACTTTTGAGTTTCTTGAATCAGGCAATTCTTAAGGAATTTTCAGGGGGGCAGCAAGATTTTAAAGTCTTGTTAGACTTTAGTGATTCTGAACACAACGAATTCATAGCAATTTGGGATAACGTCAATCATTCATTTAGTGTATTGTTTAAGGAGCTGGTTACCGCTGATCGTAACAACCGCATCACTTTTAATAAAGCCGTGCGGAAGATCTCAAATGCCGAATCCAAAGAAAATGATTTGTTGGTGAAGGATATCCGTGAGGAAAAAAACACTGTCGATAATCAAATAAAAGAGATTGAAGAGAAAATAGCTCTGCTTCATCAGGATATTGGTAGTAAACAACGAGAACTGAGTGTACTATCCCGTCAAGTTTCCGAACTGGCCAAAAAGATAAACTTGGATGAAGGCGATAGACGGAAAGATGAGATTGCTGAAAGACAAATTATTCACTTGGATAAGTTTTTAGGCCAGTTGAAAAAGGAGAAAAAGGCTACGCTCGAAAAGAGGGTGAAAACCGAACTCAATCGATTAATGCATAAAAATGACTTTGTTCATTCTGTGGAGGCGGAAGTAAAGGATGAAATAATTGATATCAATTTATTTGATCAATCGGGGGAAGTCATTTTAAAGGAGTCTCTTTCTAAAGGAGAACAACAACTCTATGCCACTTCTATTCTGAAAGCATTGGTAGATGAGTCCAATATAAAATTTCCAATCTTCATTGATAGTCCTTTACAGAAATTTGACAAAAGACATTCTACTAATATTATCAATGATTTTTATCCTAATATCTCTGAACAAGTAGTTCTGTTTCCTCTACTCGAAAAGGAACTCAGCAGAGCGGAATACGATAACCTTCTACCTCATATTAATAGTACCTACATTATCCGGAATATTGACCATCACCAGTCTGAATTCCGAAAGGTAGACCCCATGAAACTCTTTAACACTTATTATGAGTACATTTTCGCACATCAGAACATCAGCTAACAACAAGGTTCGAGTAACTGAACTTACTCGAAAACTACAGTTAGGTCCAGAGAATATAATCGCACGTATTGCGCTAGGGTATTCTTTGTCTAAAGAGCGAAAGCTAAAACTGAATGATCTTCAGAATTCGTCTGGAAAAGAGTATAGTCGGAATGTATTATTCGGGAATAATGGCGAATACTATATCGCCTTGATTTGTACCCGATACGAACTGTACAGAACAGATAAAGACGTTGCTAAATATCTCAAATTACATATTGACGATGGCTTAGAGTTAATTGATAATGAGATCAACGAAAATCCCAATATTAATGGCTTTGACTTTTTGGTCGAGAAAATAGACGAAGGACTTACACAAATAAACTGAATCCTTTTTGAGACTTCCTAGCAATATAAACATACGGGACTACCAGGAAAAAGCCTATACCAACTGGTTGGGTAACAACTGTTCAGGCATATTTGCTATGGCTACCGGAACAGGTAAAACTATCACTGCTCTCAATTGTGTGTATCGAGAATATCAAGAAAGAAAAGAACTAAACCCCGAATACAATAGTCATTTACTCATTCTTGTTCCGACCCAGCCTTTATTGGATCAGTGGGTTACTGAAATTAGACCTTGGGGGTTAGATTCAGTATATGAGGTTAGTGGGAAATCTAACTGGAAAATGCAACTCCAAGCCCTTTTGAGCGATTTTGAGTTCGGACTAGACTCAGAGTTTGTGGTTATTGCCACCTATAGATCTTTTACCAACGAGTATTTTCAAAAAATTCTCAATAGACTCCCTAAAGACACAATCTTAATTGCTGATGAAGCCCATAATATTGGCCAATCACAAGTAAGGCAGTCCTTGAAATCATTTCCCTTTAATCGGAAAATAGGGTTGTCGGCCACACCAAAGAGAATCTATGATCTAGAAGGAACACTGGATATGGAGGCTTTTTTTAACGACAGCGAGCCCTTTACTTTTAGTTTATTCATGGATAAAGCGATTAAATCGGGGAGCCTTTGTCGTTATGAGTATTACCCCGTTTTGGTTGAGTTGGAAAATGATGAATTAGAAGAGTATATAGAAATTTCCAAGCGCTTAGCTCAGCTAGCATCCAAAACACAGGATGATAGTATAAAATCAGTTTTTGAAAAGCTCTTATTAAAGAGGAAAAGAATAATTAATAAAGCAAAGGGGAAGGATGAAGCTCTATCAGAAGTAATAGCAAAACTGATAGAGAAATCCGAGAAGATTGAATATTGCTTTACCTATGTTCCTCCAGGAGAATGGAAAGGCAGTAGTATTTCAGATGATCAGGACAGTGTTCGAATTGTGAGGCAGATGCAAAGTACTTTTGATCAAAAACTACCCGGAATTCGTACTCATGTTTACCTAGGAGAGACCAAAAATAGAAAGCAAGTACTGGAAAGTTTTGAAAAAGGAGAAATCAATGTATTGTTGGCCATAAATTGTCTGGATGAAGGGGTTAATGTCCCTAGAACGGCTATTGGAATATTTACCTCCAGCACGGGGAATCCACGACAATACATACAGCGAAGAGGTAGACTTTTGAGAAATCATCCCGAAAAGAATAGGGCCATAATATTTGATATGATTGTAATCCCTCAAGTTTTTGAAGAATTCAAAAAAAATGAATTCTTTAGAATACAAAAAAATCTTGTTAAAAATGAATTAATGAGAGTTGGGTATTTCGCTAAGCTCTCAGAGAATTTTTACGACACTAAGGAAACTCTTGATGAGCTATGTAATTTTTACAAGTTAGACCTTGATACCATTATTAAAGAGTTAGAAGAATGACAGCCAATGATATATTTAAGCGCCTGTTGAAAGACCCGGTTTTGAAAGAAAATTATGAGGGTTTAACTGATGAATTACTGAATGGCACGGAACTGCACAGTAGTACTGATTCTGATGTCATTGAAATCATTAAACTGACAGTACAAGGAATAGAGGATGATATGCCTAATCGCAGCATATACTCCCAGATCAAAAACCATTTTAATCTTTAGTAATGGCTACGATAATCAATTCTCTATCGCTCAATAATTTCTTTAATTTTTATGGTGATTATGATCAAAACGTATATGAGTTCAACGAAGGCCTCAATGTTATAGTAGCCGACAATATGTTCGGGAAGACTAAAATTTTTAGCGCTTTTTCCTGGATTTTAAAAGATGAAGTAATTGACTCAGACAATGAAAAAAAACAGGTCATTCCAGTAGATAATTTTATGACCCAAATGATTTCCGATAAGGCTAAATCCGAAGCCTCGATGGATGAGGATATAAAGTGTGGGGTTCTCTTAAAGTTCTCCGATGCCAATTTTGAATACGAAGTAGAAAAGAGTGTTATAGCTACAAAGGTTGGCGAGGGAAGCCCTACTGATCTTAGTAATTGGGACTGTACACTTAATGACGTGAGCGTTTCAAGAAAAGATAAAGCGAAATTTGATTTTATAACCATCCATGATCTCGATGACAAGACGAATGTCATCAACAAAATAATCAAACCCGAATTTCGACAGTATGCCTTACTAAGAGGTGAAGCTGTTGATCGGATACTAGACTTTAGTAACGAGAATAGCTTAAAAGCAGCTATTGATACATTGGCCAATGTATCAAAAATGGACACCCTTATTGAATTCACAGACTATTTTAAGAAAAGGGCTGACAAAGATTTATTAAATGCAAGGAAAAAGCACTTTGGGGATAAAGAACTTTTTGATTTAAAGGTCAGGGAAAGAGATCAAATAAGAACAGAACTCTCTAAGCTTGAAAAGAATTTGAAGAAAGACCGTCAAGAGTTAGTTAAGTCTAAGGCACATAGAAATGATTTGCTCAATATAGTCTCAACAGCGCAAAAGAGAGAAAAGATTCGAGGTGAGAGGAGTCTTGTTGAGAAAGAACTGGAAGTAATTGACGAAAATCATTCAGAACTATTAAATACCCTACAGGATCGTTTCTTTGATCCGCAATCGGTGTGGCTACTCTCTAAGACAGAACATTACGAAGAAAACTTCAATAAGATTCGTGATAAGTATATTGAGGGTCAAAAGGAAAAAAAGATTATTTCTGAGGTTCGAAGTGGAGACCATTCTTTCCTGACAAAACTCCCACAAGGTTCACCTGATTCCTATTCATTACGCAAGATGCTAGACAATGAGAAGTGTTTTGTTTGTGGCAGAAGTGCTACAGAGCATTCTGAATCATGGAATCATATTAAGAATGTATTGAGTGCTCACTCTGATACTACCAACCTTCATCAGTCAAAGCAAACTTTTAATGGGCTATTAGATTCTCTGATGAAGAGCTCTAGTGCGCTGTCAATGCAGGTAGAAAAGGTCGATAAAAGTGTTAGTCAGATCAAGCAAAAAGATAAACAGTTCAGAGAGAACAAAAAGAAACTTCGTAATCAGTATGAAGATTTTAAGAACGAACTATTGGGGCTGGGTGATACCAATGAAGGAAAGGATGAAATTACGATTAACCAATTTGGCGGGGCAGAGAGAAGAGTAGAACGAAATGAAACCAGTATTAAGGATAAGGAAAAAAGTATTGTAGACCTAAATATAGAGCTTGCTGAAAAGAGTAGTGAACTTCAAAAATTAGCGGGGAAAAAATTAAATGATGCTTACGAAAAGCAGCTTTCCATCCTTACGGACATTGATAGGATAGCCAATAATACCCGAACCCGACTATTAGACGAAATTATACTGAAATTGGAACTGAAATCTAATGAGTATTATTCGCTCCTAACAGAGTCAAGTTCCGCTAGTGGTGGGGTTATCAAGATAAAACGTAAAGAAGATGATACTTTTGATGTTGAACTAGAAGATGCCGCTGGAAACAAGCTATATGGTTTGTCTGAAGGTTTTCAGCGGATGAAAAAGTTGGCGGTGATTATGGGAATCATTGCTAGCAAGGAAGAGGGGCGACTCGAATATCCACTCATTGCAGATGCACCTTTATCCACCTTTGGTAAAGGTCTGATAGAAGGTTTTTTCCGGCAAGTACCACAGGTATTTCATCAATCCATTATCATGGTCAAGGATTTATATGACGGCACATCGAGTGATTACTTAAATGACATAGGAAGAGATGTTTTACATAAGATAAGGAGCACTTCAGGTAGTTTACATCTTAATTTGATTGAAAAAGGTCAACCACAATTAGAAAGGGAAACAATGATCAAGAGATACTAAGATATAACATATGGACGGACAATTTTGGCTAAAGTATCTAAGAGAACGCAGGCCACAATACGCAAAAAAACATATCCCTACCCTAGAACGCTTTGCTAATAAAGGACAGAGCAATAGTGATTACACTCAGTTCGGCCCTATTTATCAGATATACATGTATGCCTTTACGATAGGCTTTCATCAAAGGGAACGCATCCCTTTACCTAAGTCTACCGATGATAGAACAACTTTTCTCGAAATCGGTAAATGGCAACCAATAGAAACAGTAAACTATATTTTAATGATCCTTATTTCTCATGATCCCATTAGAGAAGAACTTGATTTTGACTTAATGGAGATGGAAGAAATGGAGGAAAATGAGGTCAAGGAAAAGTTCAAGGGGTTGATCCATATTATGGAAGAATATGCCAATGCTGGACTTGCGATTATTGAGGAACAGTTTGAATCTGATCGTTACTTTTTTCAGGATTCATTTGCTTTTATGAGACTATTAAAAGAGGTGGCCGATGGTAAATATCACTAAAAACACAAATTGTTATGAGGCCATATAATGAACTAACTGGTGGTCCTCTAGAACAATGGTTTCAAGAATTCTTCACACGCGAACTTGACTTTAAAGATTATTACCCTTCACCCGGTCAGATAGCTTTGAAAAAGCTCAACCCAAATCTAGAAGCGGGACATCATCTCGAAATTGACGGCCTGCTGAGAATACATAAAAGCTGCATTCTTTTAGAGTATACCGGTCAAAGAGGTGACTTTAGAGATAAAATTAAAAAATTCACTCGCAGTGCCAATCTATTCGTCCAAGATGGTCATTTGAGTTTAAGAGATAAGTTTAAACTATTTGGTATTCCAGAGGATGAACTGGATGATTTTGAAGAAGTCGAGGAATGGAAGTTTGTCTATTTTGGAACTCATGTTGACTTTGATCTTAGACAGTATGGTAGAGGAGATTTTCCAGATTTCTCCTTTGTCCAAGATAGGCTCTACATTTTTCAGCCATCCCAATTAGAGTATATCAAGCAGTTAACAAACCTTATTGGTAAGTATGGTAAAAATGAACTGCTGGCATCTTTGGACTTTACACCAGTAGATTTGGGAGAACCCGATGAGAACTTGAAGCTAGACTTCATTAAAGCAGATAAGAAATATGTTGTAGGCAATAGTGATATCAAAGCAGATGTTTATCTGGTGAAGTTCAAAATCGATCAACTATTAAAAATGTCCAGAGTTTCGCGTTACGAAGGTTTACCTTTTGTATTGGAAAGTGAGAATTCACAAGGCAATTATCAGAGATTGCTAGAAGATGAAAAATTAGAAAGCATTGCCAAGGGTTTTATTAATAACAATAAAAGAAAAACCTTCCCTAACACGATAACATTAGCATTATCAAATGAATGCTCAGAAGTAAATGGAGGTCAAAAACTATCCATACCAAAAAAATACAGCTCAATAGATATTATAGATGGTCAGCATCGATTGTTTGGTTATACCCGCCAAGAAGTGACGCAAGCAGTAAGGGAGGATGCTGAAATATTGGCTACAGCACTCAAATTTGATACGGTTGAACATGAGGTGATGACAAAAAATGCGGCACGGGTTTTTTGCGAGATCAACTCTACTCAAGCCAAAGTAAAGAAGGACTTATTGTACTTGATTAAGTATGATGTGTTAGGGGAAAGAAACCCTATTGCTGCGGCTGGAAAGGTTATTCTCCAGTGTGATAAACGTGACGGTATTCTAGGAGGTATGTTTCGAATTAGTTCTCTTAGAAGGAAGAATCGACTCAATTTCCCGTGTATTGGAGTAGTTGATATCATAGAAAATGAATTAAGTCTGCTTCTCTCTGGAATAGATATAGATGGCCTAAAGGCCTCTGAAGAACAAGTGAAATTGATCTTTAATACACAGCATAGCTTTTCCGATAAACCTCTAGATTATGTTAACGGAACAATGATTTTACTCGAAAGATATTTTAGTCATGTGAAATCTGTATTCTCTAAAGACTGGGTGAAAGATGGAGAGACGTTTTTATTGACCGAACCTTATATATTAGCTTTGATTCGTCTGCTTCGATATAGATTATTTAACCGCTCAGAAACTATAGAAGATATACAAGGGGTACTGAAGGATTTGAAAACGAAAATAGATCTGATCACAGTTCCTGAAGATTCTCCTTCTTTCCCTGAGACTAATCTACAAATTCCAGATCCCGAGCGGGGTTATGTCACTATTAGCAACTTTCTAATTGACCTGGGTTAGTTGTTATGAAGAAAACCATTAGAGAAGCGATTTCCGAAGTGTTGCAAATTCTTGATAAACCAATGTTACCTGAGGATATCTATCTTCAAATTGAAAAGAGAAAGCTATATCATTTTAATACGGATCAACCTATTCATGTTATAAAAACTCGATTGAGGCGAGACTGTGAAGGTTTAGAATTTAAATCAGCAAGTCAGAAAAAGTACTTCCAACTCTTGTCTGATGGCACTTACTGGCTTAAGGGAACGGACCTCCCTAAAGGAATAAAGGGGAAGGTCACAAGCACTTACTCGGAGCTAAATGAAAAGCTCGATAGAAACTATAAAACTTATCTAATCCAATTTAGAACTAGTCTTTTGGAAAGTTTAAAGAATCTTTCTTTCTCTGAATTTGAAGGGTTCTGTAAAAATCTAATTATGGCTTATGGCTTCACAAAGACAGTAGTAACACCCAAAACTAGAGACGGGGGAATAGACGGCTTCGGAAATCTAACCATAGGATTTACAGATTTAAAGGTCGCTTTTGAATGCAAGCGTTGGGACAAAAATAGGATAGGCTACAAAGTCATCCGGTCATTTAGAGGCTCCGTCCCAGAATCCTGTATCTATGGTATATTCTTTACTACATCGCTCTATACAGAATCTGCAAAGAAAGAGGCTGAAAAAGATGGGTATAAGCCGATCGTACTGCTCGATGGAGAAGATATTGTGGATTTTATGATTGAAAAACAGTTTGGGGTTGGTTTAGAAAAAAAAATTCCAGTCCTTATGAACCAAATTGATTTGACTTTAACAGAGGAGTAGACAAGTTGTTTTTAGTTAAATTCACCCAATCAGTCCTAATAAAAATACTTTTTATATGGCAGTTTACTTTCACGGTAGTTTTGGATTAAACAGACGATACATGGCCGGAGTGCTTAAAGCTCTGGTTACAGATCATTCGTTAAGTGCTACAGATATAGCCAAGTCATTTGGTTATAAAGCTCCATTTACAAATAAGTATAAAGCCTGGCTTCAAAAAACAGGCATCTTAGAAGGTGTAAAGCTTACTGAAAATGGCAAAATCATATTTGAGAAAGACCCGAAACTGGAGTCATTAGTCACTCAATGGTATATGCATCATGAGTTGACTAAAAACGCAACTGAAGCAGAAGCTTGGCATTTTTTTATAAAGGAATTCCTGCCTCAGAATAGCACATTTACTAAAGACCTATTGGAAGTGTCATTGGGGATGAAGCTTATGGGACATAGCGTACAACATTTCTCAAAAGGTCGACCCATGAATAAGACCATTACAAGGAAACTTCTCGATTGTTATTTGAAGGAGGATGCACTAGGAGGTCTTGGCTTGTTGAAAAAGGATAAAGAAGGGAAGCATCTTCGCTTGGAGCCAAAGAATGTATTAGGACCATGGAAAAGTAGTCTCGACTTTGCTAAGGAATATTAGCCTTACATCTTTCTTATATAAGTGACTACAGACTGAATTTCATCTATGGCAGTTAAAATATCTTCTTCCGTGGTAAACCGACCGAGACTTATTCTCAATGTAGAATAAGCATCTTCTTCTTTTAGACCCATCGCCATCAGTACATGGGAGGCTTCAATCTTTGTAGATGTGCAAGCCGAACCGTTAGACACCATGATAGATTTCAAACCAATCATTATGGCATCTGCATCAGCCCCTTTAAAACAAATGCTACTTACATTATACAGACGTTTTTCCAAATGCCCATTTACATGGGTCTCTGGAATCTGAAGGAGTTTCGATTCTAATTGATCGCGTAAATCCCCTATCCGTTTTGTATCACTCAGCATTTCTGTAGAAGCAATTTCTGCTGCTTTACCTAAACCCACGATACCAGGAACATTTGAGGTGCCACTTCTCATTCCTTTCTCGTGTCCGCCTCCATGGATTAATGGGGTAATCTTGACACGGCTTGGTCTTCTCTGTCTTACGAAAAGTCCTCCTATTCCCTTGGGTGCATAAATTTTATGCCCAGAAAAAGCCATTAAATCTATACCCATATCATCTACATTGATAGGTATTTTACCAAAAGCTTGGGTAGCGTCCGTCATTAACAACGCACCAGCTTCATGTACCAACTGAGCTATCTCTTTGATAGGTTGAATTACTCCTGTTTCATTGTTTGCCAGCATTATTGACACCATCAAAGTATCTGATCGAAGCTCTTCCTTCAATTTATCAAGGTCAATTAACCCTTCTTTATTTATACTCAGATAGGTCACTTCATATCCTCGTGTCTCAAGAAATTCACAAACATCTAAAGTAGCCGTATGCTCAGCCACGTTTGTAATGATATGCTTGCCTTTAGATTGGTGAAAGTCAGCTACACCCTTAATAGCCAAGTTAATTGCTTCTGTAGCACCAGAGCTAAAGACAACCTCATGTGCTTCACATTTAATCAAAGAGGCTATTTGTTCTCTGGCAATTGTAGTTTGGTCTTTCACTTTATGACCAAATGAGTGGTTACTCGAAGCATTAGCAAACTCTGTTGTAAAGAAAGGCATCATAGTCTCTAACACCCTTGGATCAACTTGAGTAGTAGAATTATTGTCCAAGTATATATATTCAGACATGCAATCTCGTGTCAGCTCAAAATAATGAAGTGAGTTCTATTCATCATACTATTCCAAAAATATGATAAGTCAAACCCTTAGATAACTTTCAAGTTAAAAGGAAAAAAGAATAAAAGGAATTAAAGACACTTTAGAATGAGGGCAACTAAAAAACACGCTGAAGGACGTAAAAAAAGAGCTACTTCCGTAACTATCTGATTTTCAGAACCTCCTGTAGAAATGGAACTTACGACCTACTGATTACAAGTCCACATCAGCCCTCAGAGTTAAATTGTAGTCTTTATCATACCTAAAAAGAGATTGGTGATTGTTTTAGATTGGCCAAAGGAAGAGCTCATGATTGTCCTACCCAAAATAAAAGGCACTCGTTAGCTATGTTTACCCAGCCATACCTGAACTGATTACCAGAAGGATAAACTTAATACTCATATAAAACCATCTCAATACTTTTCTGTGTTCAGTTTTCTATCAGCAACATCCGTTTTTGCCATTTTCTTGCACTGGTGGACAAGCGTTTGTTCCATAAGAGCAATACACACAACAATCTCCTTGAAGTGGCTTCAACACAGTATTGCAATGCTGACACTGGTAAAAGAACTGACACGAATCCGTTGGCATAGTCTCTTCCTTAGAATGACCGCAATTCGGACACGTAATAACTGATTGTAGTGCAATCTCTTTTTCCATAGTTAATCTTCGATTGGAGTGACTTTATAACCAGTCGTTTTAATGGCTGCAATGATGTCTTCTTTAGTAGTTTTAGAGGCATCGAATTCTACTTTAGCAGTTCCGTCAGCATGAGAAGCAATAGTTTGGATAACACCATCTAACTCAGCTGCCGCATGCTTTATATGTGCCTCACAGCCACTACAAGTCATTCCTTCAATTTCAAAACTTGCTGTTTGAATTTGTGAGGTGGCGGTAAGAACCACCTCGCTCTTTTGGTTATCGGGATAAAAAACATGTGCATAGCTAGGGAATGATAGCATAACAGCAGCAAAGACCGTTACTATGGACAAAAATGACCTTGACTGCCAGAAGGAAGGCTTATCGTCCTCACAGGCACAGGCGATTTCTTCCGCTGTGCGAGGTCTCAATTTCTGATACCAGGCGAAAGCCAAAACCAAAATTGTCAGACCAACCAGAAAAGGTCTATAAGGCTCCATCCATGAAAATGTAGCAGCGATTCCGCTTGTGCCTGAAATCAAGGCAAAAACAGGGGTTATACAGCACAAAGAAGATACAATAGCGGTAAACACACCAGCACTCGCCACTTTGTTTTCTGAGTTCTTATTTTTCATGATTTACCTCCTTGGCCAATTGATTCGAAAGAAGAGAGAGGATAGGTTTGAGGATAGAAATACTGTCGTCTACTAACTCGTAAAATACAGTCTGCCCAACCTTATTATCTATCACCAAGCCGCCATCTTTTAACTTTCTCAAGTGCTGGGAAACGGCTGGGACTGACATACCCAAGACATCACTCAGGTCGCATGGGCACATTTTCCGTTCAGAATCAAGCAGATACAGAATTTTCAACCTCACCTCGTTTCCAGATAGATTCAGGATTTTAGCAATCTCAGAGATTGGGCCTTTAATCTCCTCAATTCTGGCTTTGCAATCTTTGATTTGAATAGGATCTGCCAAAACCCTGATGCAACTCTCAGTCATACTTTAATATTTAAGCAAATACTTAAATACAAAGGTAATATTAAAATTTTAGTATTTAAGAAAATGCTTAAACAACTTTATCTAAAGTTTCAAAATTCTCATTGCTCCGCGAATGACTATCAAGAAGATGACACCTCCTACAATAAGATCGGGTAATCCACTATGAGTATAATAGACCAAAGAGCCGGCAGCAATTACCCCGGCATTAATAATGATATCGTTAGAAGTAAATATCATCGAAGCTTGCATATGTGCTTCTTTGCTTTTGGTTCTTTGAATAAGATAGAGCGATATTGAATTGGCAATTAAAGCAAAGACAGAAACCACGATCATCATTCCAAAAGCCGGAATTTCTTCTAAACCCATGAATCTTCTAATTACCTCAACAAGACCCAAAACAGCTAAAAGAATTTGAAAATAGCCGCTGGCTCTAGCCACTTTCTTCTTTCTAATCATGGTGCTTCCCACAGCCATTAAGCTGAGACCATATACAATTGAATCGGCCAGCATATCCAATGAATCTGCAACCAATCCCATAGAGCGGGAGATCAACCCAGTAGTCATCTCTACCACAAAGAAGCCGAAATTGATGCCCAGGACCCACCAGAGTATTTGCCGCTGTTGTGCTTCACCGCTTGCCAGGGGCAGCTGGGCATCTTCTGTATTTTCCAGCCGATCATTGAGTTGAAGGTCACTGATGGCCTCGTGAATTTTTTCTAATTTGCCTAAATGATATACTTCGAGTTTACGATTGGGGATATCAAAAATCAGTTGCTTCACCGCAGCGAAAGGTTCTAGTTTCAAGCGGATCATCTGCTCTTCAGAAGGGCAGTCCATTTTACTGATATGGAAGGTGGTTTTCTTCAATTTGTTTACTTTTTATAAGCCAATAATCTCAAGGCATTAAACACCACTACCAGAGTAGAGCCTTCATGGATAAGCACGGCAATACCGATATTAGCAAAGCCGAAAACCGTGGCGGGTATCAACAAGGCTACTATGCCCAAACTCATCCACAAGTTTTGCTTGATAATGCCTTTGGCTTTTCTGCTTAAACTGATGGCAAAAGGCAAGGTTTCCAGCTTATCGGCCATCAAGGCAATATCGGCTGTTTCCAGGGCTACATCACTACCTGCAGCTCCCATGGCAATGCCTACCGTGCTGTTGGCCATGGCCGGGGCATCATTCACACCATCTCCCACCATGGCTACTTTAGATTCTTTTTGCCTGAGTTCTTTTATGGCTTCAACTTTTTCTTCCGGCAGCAAGCTGCCCCAGGCATCCGTAAGGCCAATCTCTTTGGCCACTGCATCAGCTACTTTTTGGTTATCACCCGTAAGCATGATCATACGCTTGATACCGATTTCTTTCAGTCGTTTTAATGTGTTTTTGGCTTCTTCCCTCGGGGTATCCATCAGGGCAATAATACCAACGTATTTGTCATTTTGACGGATCAGCATGGTGGTATTACCCTCTGACTCCAGTGACTTTACTCTTTCCTCTGTTTCCTTCTCTGGCTTATTATCATCCAGGGATTCAAACAGGTCAAGGTTGCCGATGTACACCTTATTATTCCCCAAGGTGGCCTTGACCCCTTTACCAAGCACCGCTTTCAGGTCTTTTGCCTCGGGTAAGTCTACACCGTTCAATCGTCCTTTCCCATCCCGCACCACGGCTTTAGCCAGTGGATGATCGCTGAGGTTTTCTACGGCTACAGCTATTTTCAATAGTTCTTCCTCGTTTACATCACCTAAAGGAACTACTTCGGTGAGCTTTGGCTTACCTTCTGTTAGGGTACCCGTTTTATCAAAAGCCAAAGCAGTCAATACTCCCAAATCTTCCAACGGGCGACCGCCTTTGATAAGCACTCCGCTTTTGGCTGCCCTTGCAACTCCACTTAGCACTGCGCTCGGAGTGGCTATGGCCAAAGCGCAAGGGCTGGCTGCCACCAATACGGCCATTGCACGGTAGAAGCTTTCACTAAAGGGCTCATCTACGACCAGAAAAGCGAAATTGAGCAGCACAACCAGTATCAATACAGACGGCACAAAATATTTCTCAAATTTGTCGGTGAGCCGCTGCGTAGGTGATTTCTGGGTCTGGGCTTCATTCACCAGTTTCACCAGGCGGGAAAGGGTAGAGTCTTTCGCTACTTTGATCACTTTGATTTCCAGCGTATTGTTGCCATTTATGGTACCCGAAAATGCACGGTTCTCGTCTTTGATATCATCTTCCTGTGACCAGTCTTTATCGGGATTATCCACCGGTCCTTTATCTACCGGCACACTTTCCCCAGTGATAGGCGCCTGATTAACACTACTGGTACCGCTGATAACCACCCCATCGGCTGAGATTTTGCTATTGGGCTTTACCACAATGATGTCTCCAATGCTCAATTCCTCAATACCGACTTCTTCGGTCTTACCATTTCTCTTAAGCAATGCTGTTTTAGGAGCGAGTTCTGCCAAAGCAGCAATGGACTTACGGGCTTTGTTCATGGCGTAGTGTTCCAATGCATGACCCATGCTGAATAGGAACAGTAGCAAGGCACCTTCTGCCCATTCGCCCAGAATAGCCGCTCCAATGGCTGCCACGAGCATAAGGAAGTCAATTTCAAAACCTCCTTTGGCCACTGTTTGAATGGCTTCTTTGGCTGTGAAATATCCGCCAAAGAAATACGCTGCAATGTAAAGGGAAAGGTTTAGCCAGGATGGAACGACATCTATATAAGAAAGTCCAAAACCAATACCCAACAGTGCCCCGCAAATGATGGAAAAAATCAACTCCGTATTTTTACCAAAAATGCCGCCATGCGAATGTTCATGATCTTCACCTTCCTCATGGTCATGTTCCTTTTTACCTTCTTTTTGATCTTCCCCTTTTTCAGTTTCTTCTACCTGCCCAAGAAATCGTTCGGCACTTACCTGAGTATCTGGCATATCAAGCCCCTCCTTTCTTAGGGCTTTCAGGATTTCAGTTTCATCTACTTTGGCCGTATCATACTCTACCCGCACCATACCGGATGCCGATACGGAGGCTTCCATAATTCCATTCATCTCCCGAAGGTCACGCTCTATATGACGGGCATGGCGTGTATGGCGAATACCTTCTACTTCCATGAGTTTATGCCCGAATTTCTGCGTGATTTCCGCCCCAGTTTGCTCCGCCAACGACTGAATACGATCTATGGAGATCAACTGCGGGTCGTAGTGAAAGCAGAGCTGGGGTACACCATCGTCCGTTTTGTCTGCTACATGTACTTTTTCCAGACCTTCTTTATCCTGAAGCTGTTGAATAAGTTTTTGCACACATTGATCCTTCTCATCTAATACTTCGGGCAGGAGAAGAGGAATTTTTATTTGTAGTTTTTTCATTCTGGAATTAAGCTTGTATTGAACACTCGGGGCATGTTCCGTTTATAATCAAACTGGTTTCCGTTTTCTTGAAACCCTTCGGAGCCTCTATTTCAGGAATAGGAAGTTTGTTTAGACAATAGGTTTGTTCGCACTTTCCGCAATGAAAATGCGGATGTTGCTCCTGAACATCCTCTTTGTCTTCCAGGTTGATGTTCGCAGCATATTTTGGAGACGGAGTACCATCATCAATACGATGCACCAAATTATTTACCTCGAAGATCTTAAGTGTCCGATAGAGCGTTGTGCGATGAGATTCTTTAACCATCCTACTGAGGTCAATAAGGCTGGTTGCGGCTGAGCGAGTACCCAAGGTCTTCAACACCAAAAGCCGAATGGCGGTGCAGCGTAGTTTTCGCTCCTCCAGTATTTCTTTAAATTGATTAGTCATACAAAGCAATTTTTAAGTCCTACTCAATCAGCCCTCCCCTGCAGTAATTAAGACTGCCGGAGAGAGCTGAGATAAAATCAATGTCCATGTTCGGTCTCGCCCTTATTCATTTCCGAGATCAGGTAGTAGGCATTATCCCAGGCGATAAGGGTGCCTTCTGCTAAGGGTTCGAGTAATTTTATTTCCACCCATCCATCGTCTATCAGACCAGTTCGCACTTCGATGAGTTTAAATTCCCATTCTGTCTCTCCGTTTTCTTCATGTGAACTTGCGCTGAAAATATAGTCTTTTCCTTCCTCCTTAATAACCGCTTCCTCGGGTAGGGCTTTTACCAGCTGTCCTGTGGTGTGAATTTTTCCATTGATGTACATGCCCGGGATCAAAAACTCCTTTTTCTCTTCAATTTCAGCATGAACGTGAATGGCTTTGGGGTTTTGCTCAAACTGTTTCCCTACTGAATAGATTTTAGCCGATAGGGTAACTCCAGGTGCAGATTCAACTGTGAATAAGATATCCTGTCCTTTTTTGACCTTGTGAGCATCTTTTTCAAATACCATCAAGTCGGCATGAATATGTTCTGTGTTAACAATCATAAACATCTCCTTTTGTGGATCTACATACTGGCCGATCTGGATTTTAACCTTTTCTATAAATCCGTCAATGGGACTGATCACAGGGATATTTTCATAAAGGTCGCCATCACGGACTTTTTTGGCATCAATCTGTAGCAATTTCAGCTGGGCCTCATAACCTCTTACTTCTCCTTTTATGGATTGATAGTCGGCTTCTGTTTGCTGGAAAACTTTACCGGAACCAACGCTCTGTTCATAGAGTCTTTTCTGACGGTAATATTCTTTTTCAAGAAACTGCATCTGGTAAAAGGCTTTCACATAAGTGGTCTGCAATTGGGCCAGGTTGGGATGGGCCAATGTGGCCAATACCTGCCCTTTCTCTATTTTATTTCCTTCAATCACCTGAATGGAGGTAACGTTGGCGCCCAGTATAGCGGTAACCGTTGCTTCGTGCTGTGGGGGAACTTCCAATTGGCCATTGGCGGTAACCAAACCTGAAAGTGGACGGCTGGGGATAGTGTCCAGTTTGATACCCAGACTTATAAACTTCTGATCGGATAAATGAAGTTCTCCTTCTCCCCCCTCTTCATTGAGGTGTGCTCCCGTCTGTTCCCCTACTCCTGCTAGATTCAAGTCGGCTTTGTCATTCCTGGTGCATGATGCCAGTAGGAAGATGATCAACATTGATATGGCTATATATGTATTATGATTTTTCATTTTCTCTTTTTTTATAATTCGATTTATTGACCCATCAGGTATTCCAGGTCGATGATGGCTTGGTTATAGCCATTAATCGTATTGAGGTAGTTAAACTTGATGCTGATGGCTGTATTCAGGCTTTGAAAGTATTCCACGTAACTAATGGCTCCATTCTCAAAACTCTTTTGAGCGTTTTCGATGATCAGGTCTGCTTGTGGAAGCGCCTTTTCCTTGTAATAGTTCAGACTACTTTGAAACTTTAAAATCTCCTGAAGTTGCTGGTTATATTGTCCCTGAAGGCTTGTATAGAAATAATCGGACCTGGTTTGTGCCATCTCACTTTTTAGCCTGGCGGCCTGGGTATTCGACTTAAAAGAGCGGTCAAATAATGGCACCGAGATACCCGCATTAAGCCCACCAAAGCGATCTGATGACCTAGCAATGCCGCCATCAGAGGTACTGCTGCCAATCAGCGATTGATTAAAATAGCCTATAAAGAACTCTGGTAATGCCTTGGAAGACAGTACAGCGGCTTCGGCATTGGCAATCTTTACTTCTTGCCTGCTCAGGGCCAATAGCGGATTAGTGGTTAATTGATCAGGGTTCAAAAGGTTATCAAACTGCTTTTCTTTAAGGGCATCAGGGGCAAAAACAAGCACCGTAGTGTCATTTACCAGCACGCCAAGCTCCCTTTGCAAAATGAGCATATCGGCCCATAGGAGTTTCAACTCATTTTGAATTTCCATCACTCCGGTTTCAGCATTTGCTTTCTCCAGGTAATTGGTCTCTTCGGTTTCATACCTTACCGTAGCTGCCTTGAGAAACCTGCCATAAACAGAGTCCTGATAAAAAAGCAATTTTTCCTTCTCCTTCAAATAGGCAAGTTCATGCCAGGCCTTTCTGATTTCCAATTTGAGCTTGTTTTCTGTTGCGGCAAGCTGTTGTTCTCCCCCCCTGATCCTTTGACCGGCCAGTTTTCGTTGGTTGGCATATACGCTGGGAAATTCAAAGCTTTGACCAATGTTCAGGCTGAGATCTCTTTCAAAACTGTTGTATTGACCGTATTGCATACCAATCGCGGTTTTTCCGGGATTGAATGAAGACTTTTTACCGAGTCGCTGCAGCTCAACATTGGTTTTTGCCACTTGAACAATGCCGTTATTATTTAACCCTATTGCCAGGGCTTCCTCCAGGGTGGTAACTGCTTTTCCAGGGACATTCTGGGCAGATGCCGGCAAAGAAGAACCGAACAATAGCAGGCATAGCATCAGTGCCATGGCTGGAACTTTCAGGCTGCCGTTGTTACCACTCTTTTTGCTCACTCTTGCTTCGATGAAGGAATAGAGTATTGGTAGTACGACTAAGGTGAGCAAAGTAGCAGTGAGCATTCCTCCGATGACTACAGTGGCCAGTGGCCGTTGTACTTCGGCACCGGCAGAGCTTGAGAAGGCCATGGGTAGGAATCCGAATATATCAGTGGTGGCAGTCAACATAATGGGCCTGATTCGCTCCTTTGTTCCGGTTAGTATGCGTTCCCGGATACTGGTAACACCTTCTTCTTTTAATGAGTTGAACCGGTTGATCAGGACCAGGCCGTTCAGCACAGCTACACCAAACAGCACAATGAATCCTACTCCTGCCGAAATGCTAAAGGGCATGTCTCTCAGCCACAGGGCAAATACTCCTCCGATGGCTGCCAGCGGAATGGCGATATAAATCATGATGGATTGGGTAAAGGATTTTAAGGCAAAGTAGAGCAATACTAAAATGAGAAAGAGGGCGATCGGTACGACAATGGATAAACGGCCCTTGGCCCGTTCCAGATTTTCAAACTCCCCTCCGTAGGTAATGTAGTAACCAGCCGGTAAGTCCAACTCTGCATCCAGCTTTTCCTGAATGTCATTGACTACAGATTCTACATCTCTTCCGCGAGTATTTACACCCACGTAAGTTCTTCTGTAAGTATTGTCCCTGGAGATTTGCATCGGACCTGGCAAGTAGCTGATATCGGCTACCTCCTTGATGGGTACCTGGGTACCACCAGGTAAGTCAATATAAAGGGTTCGCAGGTCATCAATACTCCTTCTGTGGTTTTCATCAAACCTGATGACCAGGTCAAATCGCTTTTCTCCTTCAAAGACCACACCGGCTACTCCTCCGGCAAAAGCTGTGCTAACGTATTCATTGAGCTTTTGTATATCCAATCCGTATTGGGCCACCTTGTTACGGTTATAGCGCACCGTCATTTGAGGCAAGCCCGAAGTGCGTTCAGCATTTACATCACCTGCACCCGGTACCGTGGAAATGATCTCTGCCATCTCTTGCACTTTGCGGGCCAGGATGTCCAGATCTTCACCATATAGCTTTACCGCTATGTCTTCTCTTACTCCTTCCAGCAACTCATTGAATCGCAATTCCACGGGTTGGGTAAAGACCAGGTTAACCCCAACCAGTGATTGTTCCAGCTTATCTTTTATTTGCTCGATCAGCTCATCCTTTGTGTCAGCCGAAACCCAATGGTCCTTGTCCTTTTCTAAAATGAGGTACATATCGGCTATGTCCATCGGCATGGGGTCTGTCGGAATATCGGCCACTCCTATTCTGGCGGTGACCGTTTTGATCTCAGGAAAGCTTGCGAGTAAGAGCTTTTCAATTTTTATGGATGCCTCTTTGGACTCAGTCAGGGAGCTACCGGGGCGAATTAATGCCTGCATGGCGATGTCTCCCTCATCCAACTGCGGAACAAACTCTCCTCCCATACGGGAAAAAGTGAAGCCTGCTAAACCAAGTAATATGACTGCGCCAACAATTACCAGGGCTTTGAAGCGTAATGCGCCTTTTAATACAGGCAGGTAGGCAAAGTGAATGCCACCAATGATTTTATCACTGATCTTCTCCAGCCAGCGTTCAAATCTTCCAAACCAATTCTTCTTGTTTTGAACTGGTTTCATCAACAGTGCCGACATCATGGGCACGTAGGTGAGACAAAGCACGATGGCACCAATCATGGCAAAGCCAAAGGTGTAGGCCATCGGTTGAAACATTTTGCCTTCTACTCCAGTGAGAAACAAAATGGGTGCGAACACAATGAGAATAATGATCTGACCAAAGAAAGCGGAGTTCATCATGGTACTTCCTGACTCATAGGCCACTTCATCCATGACCTTCTGATTGAACCCAAGCTTACCTGACCGGATTCTTTTCTGGATTTCATATACGGTACCTTCGATGATGATTACCGCACCATCAATGATGATCCCGAAATCAATGGCACCTAAACTCATCAGGTTGGCCCAGACATTGAACTGCTTCATCAGAATGAAGGCAAAAAGCAATGAAAGAGGAATGGTAGTAGCGGTGATGATCCCCCCGCGTAAACTACCCAGCAGGATTACAAGGGCGAAAATAACAATGAGCGCTCCTTCAATCAGGTTGGTTTTAACGGTGCTTGTCGTTCTGGAGATCAGGTCGCTCCTGTCAATAATGGCATTGATCTCCAAGCCTTCAGGAAGTGACTTTTCCACTTCTTCCATGCGCTCTTTTACATTCTGAATGACCGCATTGGGGTTGGAGCCTTTGAGCATCATGATAATACCGCCTACTGCTTCTTCACCATCCTGGGTAAATGCACCATAGCGCACCTGATGTCCGAAATGTACCTTAGATGCAATGTCGCCTATGGTCACAGGAATGCCGCTTTCTGTTTTCACTACAATTTTCCGGATGTCATCTAGAGAGCGAATGAGTCCTTCGCCTCTGATGAAATTGGACATGCGATTTTTCTCGATGTAGGCTCCCCCGGTATTGGTATTGTTTCTGGCCAATGCTTCATATACTTCAGAGATGCTCACGTCTTGAGCATTGAGTTTGTCTGGGCTTATGGCTACTTCATATTGCTTGATGTAGCCACCGAAGGAATTAACTTCTACTACGCCATCTAACAGGGTGAGCTGCCTTTTTACGATCCAGTCCTGGATGGTACGGAGTTCTGTTGGTGTATATACTTTTTCAGAACCTTGCTTTGGCCGAATAGTGTATTCATAAATTTGGCCCAGGCCTGTAGATATGGGCCCCATGGTAGGGCTACCAAATTTAAGGGGTATGGTCTCCTGAAGTTCGTTGAGCTTTTCCTGTACCAGCTGCCGGGGCAGGTAAGTACCTAAATCGTCTTCAAAAACGATGGTTACTACAGATAGACCGAAACGCGAAATGGAGCGAATTTCTTCTAACTCCAGGCAGGTTGCCCATCGCCAGTTCAACAGGATAGGTCACGAATTGCTCAATATCTTCCGTGGCCAGGTTAGGTGACACGGTCAGTACCTGTACCTGGTTATTAGTGATATCGGGTACCGAGCCCAGATTGACCGTAGACATGGAATAAACCCCTACCCCAACCAGGGCAAGCGTGAGCAAGCCCACGATGAATTTGTTCTTTATGGAAAAAGAGATGATTTTATTAATCATATAGCTGATTATTATATCCCTTCAGCCTGATGCCATGACACGTGGGATCTTCTTATGTCCTTTGTGAGACCGAGCTAAAGGGGTTATGAAAACTTGATAAATTGTTTCTTCGAACGACCGTTTGGCGCGATTCGAAAATTAAGGAACAGGCCTCGGTTTTGAATTCACTTTGAACGATAAGTGCACCAGTATGGAGCCTGTATTCTATACTTTGGGAGGTTGGAAAATTGGAAATAAGGGACCTGTAAAGGCCTTCTGGTAAATAGTCGCAACAAGGTCTCTTGGATAAATGATGACTTCACTGACCATTTGATTGTCAGGAATCAGGTGGGTGTGGCAACAATGACAGCTGCAAAAGGGTGAACAAAAATCTACTTCTAAATCTGTGCCCTGATCAACATGTACGGCAGAAACTTCGGTTTGCACTGCGTCTGAAGAGACGTCAGTATCCGAGCAAGGGATGCTTATCAAACCAAGAATGAAAAAAGCCAAAAAGACTGAAACCATCTTCATGTTACAAAGTTAACGAAAAAAGCAGTGCAACCAGATTGCAAAGTTGAGATTAATCACAATTGGCACATAGTCCCTGATAAACCATGCTGGCGCTTGAAACCCTAAATCCAGCTGGAATCTGGGTTTGGGGTATTTTCGATTGTGTTAGGCAATAGGTTTCATCACATTTTATGCAGTGAAAGTGGATATGCTGATCCTGAGGTTCGCATTCACAACCTTCTTCACAAAGGGCATACTTCATTGAACCTGTGCCATCTTCAATACTATGAATGAGCTTCTTGTCTTCAAAGGTCTTGAGGGTTCTGTATAGCGTTGCTTTGTCCGCTCTTTCAAACTTGGATTCCAGGTCTTTCAAACTTATTGCAGCCCCTACCTCAACTAATTGCCTTAATACCAATAAGCGCATTGCTGTAGGTTTGATGTCTCGGTTTTCGAGCCTTTCTTCAAGCATATTTAAAAGTAGGAAGAAATCCCAAACTGAACACCCGATATTTTAGCTGGTGGATTTCCTAAAATATCTGTTTGCTGCATGAACCTGTAATTCAATCGAATGACCGTTTGGGCGTTCGGGCGAAAACTTATTGCCGGAACAACGGCCCAGATCTGATCACCGATATTTTCTCCGGTTTCGCGGAAGGTGCCATGATTCCAGTCAACGTATTCAAATCGCATGGCCAAATTGAAAGATGCCTGATTAAAGCCGAATAAATTCCCTGTGAGAATTGGCTGTACTAAGTCAACAAATCCGCCTCTTTGTTTATCACCAAATTGCTGAGAAAAGGTTGTAGGCACATCAACGTTGATCCAACTCCATTCCCCAACGATAAATGTCTTGATTACCGGAATAGTTGTATTGAAATCAATCGCATACACGTTCAACCTTCTTTTATCATCCAGTATTAACCCATCTTCCTCATATGTATTATAAATACCTCCCATATATGAAAGTCCGATTTCTCCAATGTTATTGTTTCTTAGCGCTATCTTTCCAGTAAGTAACGGTTGACCATTGGATGATTCTTCAAAGCGTCCCTTATTTACTTTAGAGGCTGGCAAAAATGTTCGGTTCTCCCCATTATCAATAATGGAGTCATCAAAACCATTTGTGAGATAAGCTTCATATCCAAATGCCCATTCTTTCGAATAATATTTACCGTATAACCCAAAGCCTACATTACTCCAGGTTGCCGGTAACATTTCTGTGGCAGCAATGGGCCGATCGACAAATTCCCATTTGGGGCCGTCATGATTTTGATTGAATGCCCCAATAGGATTCATCACAATACCTCCCCGGAGATTTAGAAGAGGGTTTATGCTGATATCCAAGGCCGCAAATTCAATGGCTACTTCTTCCCCTCCTTCTTCAAATTCTATTTCGGAAAGAAACTTGATTTTCCTGTTTATAGAAGAGGCAACAAACAATGTCATTCTCGGTAAGCGAAAACTGTGTCCGTCTGTAACACCATCTTCACCGATGTATTGATAGTCAGCCTCTATGTATCCACCCACAGAAACTGGCATTTTACCAACCTGCAGGAAGGGACGATTGTAAACCGCATCCATATTGAGCAGGTTCTTAGCCGTATCAACAGGGGTGCGTTTCAGTAAAGTACTATCGACTTGAGCATGTACATTTACAGAAAACAAACTCACTATTATCAGCAAAACGAAACCACATTTCCTCATGACAAATCGATTTTGAGCGTTTTGATATCTTTCATAATCTTAAAACTCCTAAGTGCAGTGTCGGCAGGCCCATTCTGTACATTTCCGTAGTTAGTAAACTCACTTCCGTGGGCTGGACATTGCAGCCGGTCTCCGAATACCTCAAGCTCTGTGCCCTGATGGGTACATTTCATCAGAAGGGCTCTGTAATTTTCCGAACTAAGGCGAAACACGGCTATGGGGTATTGCAGTGCGTCATTCTGAACCACTACATGTGCCAAATAGCTTTCGTCTTCATTTCTAAAAATATCTTCGGGTATTTTTAGAAATGAACCTTCGATATTTCCAGTCACATAACGCGTTGCTGCACATCCCTGTAGTACTAAACCCGTTGAAAAAGCAGCGAGGCATCCCACTCCACATTTTCTGATAAAAACCCGTCTTTCCATCTCTAAAGCGATTTCAGAAATTTGATAATTGCCTCTTTGTCAGTCTCGGAAAGGGCAATGAATTGGTTTTTACTGCTGCCAGCTTCACCTCCATGTAGCATTATGGCCTCTTCAATACTTGTGGCACGTCCATCGTGCATTAAAAAGAATGATCCTCCTTGTGAATTTGGTGCCAAACCTAAGCCCCATAACGGAGCGGTTCGCCATTCATAAGTATCGGCCGAACCTTCGGTTGCACCATCATCCAGGCCGGGACCCATATCGTGCAATAGTAGATCTGTGTATGGATAAAATGTTTTATTCGATAGTGCTGCAACATCAGATACAGGAGTCGTCCATTCGGGAGTATGGCACGAGCCGCACTGAATTTCATTAAATACTATTTTACCGCGAATTACCGGATTTCTTTCTTCAGACCGGGGAATGGGGGCTTTTAAGGTTCTGAGATAAAAAACAACATCTCTTATAGTTCGATCCGACACCTCAGGGTCAATAGTTAGCTGAGTAGCGGGATCGGTTGGCTCAAAAGTTGAAGTTATCCCCATATCCTGATTGTAAGCGCCTACGGTTTGTTGCAATAAATCTATCGCGGCAGCCTTTTTACCAAACCTGCCGATGATCCGACCATTCACCGGCTGGTGAAACCATTTCTGTTCGAAATAGTCCGGAGGGTCTATGTAATTGGGCTTACCTGATATGCCGTCTCCATTTTCGTCCAGGGAATCTACATTTTGCAAAATTTGTGCATCTGTTAAAGCTGCCAAAAAACCCAGACCTGTGACTGCTGGAGGTGTAAACTTCATAAAAGGTACTCCGTTAGGTAAAACCTCAGGTTGATGGCCCGGAATAGCCCTGTTTTGAAGTTGAGGACCGCCAATAGAAAAGACTGGAGGAGTATTGGGGCTTGTCTGGCCGAACCTGGTTAATGTAGTGAAGGGGTGACCTTTTCCATCGCCTGCATGGCAACTACCACATGAGGTAGCTACAAATAACGGCCCAAGACCAGTTTTAGATGAAAAAACCTCATCATTAAAGGCAATATCGCCATCTAAAAATTGACGTTGTTCCGCATGCGATAACCCTTCTGTCGGACCATCCAGTAGCTCATTTTCTGCCGGTGCTTCAGGAATAATCTGCTCACAAGACATCAAAAATGGAAGCAGGGATGCTAGCAATAGGTGTTTAATTTTATCCATCGTAAGATAATTTTAGATAAACCTATTGATAATTGTTTTATATATCAAACTTTTATTTTTGAGAGGCCATACTTATTTTGCAGCATGATTACTATCACTGAAGAGAACTACCTGAAGGCCATTTTCAGCTTAAGTTGTGACCGCAAGGGGAAACAGCTTGGTACGAACGAATTGGCGGGTCACCTCAATATATCTCCGGCAACGGTAAGTAGTATGTTGAAAAAGCTAAAAGCCAAAGGGCTCATTAGTTACGAAAAGTATGGTGCCATTAGTTTACTTGAGCCTGGTAAAGAGACTGCTTCTCTGGTGATTAGAAAACACAGATTGTGGGAAACCTTTCTTGTTGAAAAACTGGAGTTCACATGGGATGAGATTCACGAAGTTGCAGAACAACTGGAACATATTAAGTCCAGGAAGCTGATTGATCAATTGGATAAACTATTGAATTACCCTGAATATGATCCACATGGTGATCCTATACCCAAGGCGAATGGGGAAATGAGAGACACATATAAAACAACATTGGACCAAGGAGTGGTGGGCAAAACATTGATAATGGTGGGGGTCAAGGATGATTCTCCTTTATTTCTTCAGTATATCACAAAGTTGGGGCTGTCAATACGGAGTCAGATTTTTGTTAATGCTCGCAATGACTTTGATGCCTCCCTGGACACGGAGGTGGATGGGAGCAAAGTTTTGATCTCTCAGCAGGTAGCCGAGAATATCTATGTGAGATAAGGTGGTTTTGGTAGCGGACGTTTTGTACTGAGCACAAGTGGACAAAAATCTCTCGAACATAATAAAACACTTCTTATTTAAAATAATTCTAAATAATAATTGCCTGGCTGAAAGAGACCTCTTACCTTTGAATACTATTTTTAATTAGTCTAAATAACAATAGAGTATGAATACTTCAGGTATTGGCGCTCTGAAACCACTTGCGCTACTCTCACTTTTTTGTCTTTGCACCAGTCTCAGTGCGCAAACAGGATCCATCAATGGAAAAATTACTGATAATAGTAGCAAACAATCTCTCCCAGGTGTTGCTGTCTACTTAAAAGGAACTAACACTGGAGTCATTTCTGATGGGCAAGGAAATTATGAGCTCAGGGACATCCAATATGGCACTTATACTTTGATTGTCCGGTCTATGGGTTATGAAACCCAAAACTTGCAGGTCACCATTTCCGATTCTGTGCCATTGATCCAACATTTCGAATTAATTGAGAAGCTCACTGAACTTTCCACTGTCACCGTAAGGGGGGTTACACTCACCGGAGGGATTGACGATATACACCGGATACCCGGATCTGCACATTACATTTCACCTCGGGAGTTGGCCAAGTTTAACTATACTGATATCAATCGCGTACTGAATAATGTACCTGGGGTGAACATTCAAGAAGAAGAGGGTTTTGGTTTAAGGCCCAATATCGGAATGCGCGGTACCGGTGTAGAGCGTAGTGCCAAAATTACACTCATGGAAGACGGTATTCTAATGGCCCCTGCCCCGTATGCTGCTCCCGCGGCCTACTATTTTCCCACAATCGGTAGAATGCGGGGAATTGAGATCAGAAAAGGTTCAAGCCAGATCAAGTATGGACCCTATACTACCGGTGGAGCCATTAATTTTCTCTCATCTCAAATTCCTAAAGAATTTAGTGGGATTGTAAATCTTCAGGCTGGTAGTTTTGATCAAAGAAGCCTTCACGCCAATGTTGGACAGTCGTCTGACAATCTGGGTTTTCTTATTGAGACCTTTCAATCTGGTTCTGATGGTTTTAAAACCCTGGATAACGGTGATGATACGGGTTTCAATCAGGAGGACTACCTGGCAAAATTCAGACTGAATACAAGCCAGAATGCTTCAGTTTATCAGGCACTAACTCTGAAAATTGCTCAATCCACAGGTGAGTCTAATGAAACCTACTTGGGCCTTACCGAACAGGACTTTGAAAAAGATGCGTTTCGCAGATACGCTGCTTCTCAGCAAGACCTGATGGAAACGGAACAGACACAATTCAGTGCACAGCATGTAATTCAGCCACTGAAGTTTATGGACATTACAAGCACCTTCTACAGAAATGACTTCAAACGTAACTGGTACAAACTGGATAAAGTAAAAAGCGCTTTTGGTACAGCTGGGATCAGTACTATTCTCGGTGAACCCGAACTTTTCCCAACACAATACCAGACCATATCAGGTTTCGGCCCTGACACATTATTGGTAAAAGCCAATAATAGGAAATACTTCTCTCAAGGTTTTCAATCTTTGATTGGGTTGAACCTAGATGGAGAAAAAAACCAACATGATATAGAAATTGGTCTCCGGTTTCATAAAGATGAAATGGATCGGTTTCAATGGGTGGATGACTATGTGATGAATAACGGGGTCATGCAATTAATCAACCAAGGTATTCCAGGTACGGAAAGTAACCGTATTCAAAGTGCAAAAGCTTTTGCTTCATTTATTCAATACACTGGTGTGATAGGAAGACTTCAGATCACTCCAGGTTTGAGATATGAAAGCATCTCTCTTTCCAGAAAGGATTTTGGAAAAAATGATACCAACCGGTTTGGCACCGACCTGAATACCCGAGAGAACAAAGTAGATGTGCTAATTCCTGGCATTGGTTTAGACTACAGACTCACTGAAAAAATGAGTGTTTTCATGGGTGTACACAAGGGCTTTGCTCCTCCGAGTAGCACTGAAGGGTCAAAGCCAGAACTAAGCATAAATTATGAATTGGGCCTCCGTTATCAAACTCCCACGATCAGGTTTAATGGTGTATTTTACATAAATGATTACTCCAACCTTCTGGGGTCTGACCTTGCCGCAGCAGGTGGCACAGGTGTGGGTGATCAGTTCAATGGTGGGGAGTCCCTAGTACAGGGTGCCGAAATAGAGTTGGGTTATGAAATACTGCATGGTACGAATTCAAAATTCGGATTGCCACTCTCTATAGCATACACCTACACGAATGCAGAATTCAGGAATTCGTTTGAGAGTGACTTTGATGCCTGGGGTTCAGTTTCACCTGGCGACCAACTACCTTATCTGGCAAACCACCGACTCTCTATCAATGTGAGTCTGGAACACAGCAAGTTCAATGTGAATCTGAATACAAACTATGTGGCAGGTATGAGGACAGTAGCCGGTCAGGGAGACCTTTCACTGGGAGAACATATTGATGAACGATTGATTGCAGACATTTCTGCAAACATCCATCTTAGCCCTAATCTAACTTTAACAGGGACCATTAACAACGTGACTGATAAGGTTTATCTGGTCTCAACACGACCAGCCGGGTTAAGGCCCGGAATTTCCAGAAATTTCAAAGTAGGTTTAAGTGCTACTTTCTAGTATCAAGATTCTGCATTTGCTTCACACTTCTTGACAATTTCAGTTGGTATTTTTAATGGTACTTTAGAAACTTACTCCAAATTACTATGTAGATATAAGGATGATTTGGGTAATCCGCTACCAGTAAAATAGACTAAAGCGCCAGTAATAATTTCCTCATTAGAGTGCATATTATTGAAGCCTGCAAATGCGCTACTTTGTTGGTGGTTTTCTGGACAACAATACGTTGTCTTTGAACCTGGAGGGTAAGACTAGAAAATCTGATTTATTTTCCTAGCAAGGAGAAAGGTAAATGTAGGCAGTAAAGTAATGGCTAGAAAAGGAGACATACCGATATCCAGTAAGGGTACCATTGGCATTTGATCTGTATATGTCCACCAATTCATGTACAAAGCAATTTTTTCAGCCGTGAATGATACCATGGCACTAATGACCAAGGCGGTTAGGATTTGTGCTGCAGTAAAGTGATGTATCCAGTGCGCGTTTCTGAAAATTGTAGCTACCAGAAAATAAACCAGAAAGATTAGTAGTACATCCGCCAATGAACAGAGCACAAAGTAAATCTGCTCCATCCATTGGGCATAATTCGCATACAATGTAAAGTGCAGGTTCTCCCAGAGAAAGCTTAGGATAAAGCCTGTAATAGCAATGTATACATAAACCGAATTACTTGTTTTGCCAATCATCACCTACCTAAGTCAGGTATTTCATTCAACATATTAGAATAAATACATCATTGATTTTTAAAAACACTACCGTCTACCAACCATATTTTTCCAGTAGTTTGATGCCCCGATACGAAAAGTTCAACCAACCGATTAAGGCACCCCCTAAGGCAGACATGACCATGCCGTTAATGATAAAAAGGCCAGGAGTGACTGCAGCGCCAAAATAGTTGAAGTGCATATCGAGCTTGAAGCACAAAAAATTGCAAAACAAGCCAAGTACAGTAAAAGAAATAACCGTACAGGCCCAAATAGCACTCTTTCCCCAATACTTTCCTTCCACCCACCAGCTGATCAAAGCACCAGCAGTTGCTCCCATACCCAAACCACAGAAGACAATCGTCCAAAGGAATTTATGCAGGATATTGCCCTCAGGGTATAACCAAAGTCCCCAAACAAGAAAAATCACTGCTTCACCCAAGACCGAAAACAAAATACCAAGTTTTACCGGTCTTAAGAGCTGTTTTTTATAGAGGTATTTCGGAATATACTCCATGGGGTCATTTTTTCTTTTCACAGTATCACCTGGTTATTTTCTTCTTCGGTTTGATGGGGAATTTCTTCATCAACCTGTGTACTGCTGGGTGCAGATCGTCATAGATCTTATCAGCATCATAAATATCCCCTTCAGCTACTCCCCGCCATAATAGTCGTTTCTGTTGTCTGTCAAATATGTTCAGTATGATTGCTCCGTAGGCAAACTCCTTAACCTTGACCTCGTAGTCGATATCCCACTCTTCCAAAGCGCCATAATCACCAGGCCACCAGTTGTCGATCTGGTCTTGTTTCCAGGTGGGTACAGACCCAATCTCAGCATAGTCAAATGCTTTGGGAATATTGACCCACTCCAACTTGAATAAGAGGTCTGGAGCCAGCGTATCCACCTGATACGCTCTTTGTCGCATGCAGTGGTTAAAGAAAAGCCTGGTACTGTTCCGAATGGTAGAGTTGTCATATGCATTGTTCTTTGTGCTATCAGCAGACGGTAACCATGCGAAGGAATTATATTCTGAATAATCAAAACTTCTATCACCGTTCACGGTCACTTTCTTAAAAACATTACATCCTGTCAGCAAGCTGAACAACCAGAGGACCGATATACTGAGTATGATCCGTTTCATTGATCTTTTGAATTGAGTTCCATACATATTCCATGTGCTTCCTGGAGTATCTCTTTGGTACGTCTGGATGTTAAATCCAATACTGAGAGTACTTCTGGCCGTTCACAAATTTCTTTACACAGCACTATTGACTCATTGAGGAGTCTTGTTTTTTCCTTTTTTGTCAGTGAAGTCAGGCAGGTTAAAGGATGCAACCCAGAAAGATTAATCCGTTCATTCAGGCTTCCATTTGCAGGATAGTCCCACCCGATGAGCCTCATGCCGCTGCATTTCCCATAATCAACAGCATCTTTTGTAAACTTTGTATTTGTCACTACCCAGCCCTGATGAAACTTGGCTTTATGACCAGGCAAATGAATCCATTGCTTTCTCACGTCTTCAAAGCGCGAGCGTATATAGAGTGGCACTTTGACATCTGATTTGGTACCGGAGTGGTTGTGGAATTTGCATTCGATCATAAAATGATGATCATCTTTTTCAGCAATCACATCTACTTCATGGGTCACACACTTCCCCTGTACAATTACCCCCACTTGAGTCTGATACCCTTGCGCTTTCAGGATTTCACCAACGTATCGTTCAAAAGGATAGCCGGACGGGCCTAATTCCATAATGGCTCGTTTCAGATGATATTTACCTGCTAGTTTCCGCGAATGTGCCTTGAGTAAATTAAAGGCCAACCTATAGATTTTACGCGTGCTCACCTCTCCATCAAACTGTCCAGCTACTTCTTCCAGAATCTGCACGATAAGCTCAGGTGTGGCACCTGCTTTATGCAAGGACTGACGCAGTTTGCCTTCTTCAAAGGCCTCATGTTCACCTGATGCTTTTATAACGGTCAAATCCATCTTTTTGCCTCCCAATGTCCTCGGTTCATTGTTTTTCCAGATCCTCTTTCATCCTCTCAAACTGCTCACGTCCAATTTCTCCACTGGCGTAGCGCTTTTTCAGAATATCCAAAGGGCTGTCCGGCCGTTTTCTTTGACCTGGCACATCCCATGGGGTCACAAATATCCATACCAGCAGTACTACCCAGACAATCCACCATACTAGGTGCATGCCCCAAAAATTATATCCCCAATGCATTATTTAGAATTTTAATTATTGATTTCTTTGTTAATCAATTTAGCACCAGGGAGGTAGAATCAGGGTACAGAATTACCCCTTAAATGTGTGAAATTATAGACTTAGGCTTTCTTGAGTCTTGTGGTTTTGTGTAACCAGACAGACCCTAAAATACCAGCCAATGTAGAGGCAAAGAGGACACTCAGTTTCGCATAATAGGCATACTCCTCATTATCAAAGGCAAGCTCTGTAATGAAGAGTGACATGGTAAAACCTATACCGGCAATGAGGGCTACCGCATAAATTTGTCCCCAGGTAATGCTGTCTTGAAGTTGTGCCCAACCCAGTTTTACCAATAGCCAGGAAGCTCCGGCAATGCCAATGAATTTGCCTCCAATAAGGCCTAAGCCTATTCCCAGCCCTATCGGATGAGTTAGAATTTCCAATATGTTTCCATGAATATGGATTCCCGCATTCACCAAAGCGAAAAGCGGCAGAATAAGGAAGCCGACAATCGGTGACAGCCCATATTCAATTTTTTGCAGAGGGGTTTCCGCATCATCGGACCTTGTCTTTATTTCTTCCAGAATCTCTAATTGCCTTTCTGAAATAAAACTACCAGGTATCGGTTTGGTCACCAAAAACTCCCGATGAAGTACATTCAGGTTTTGAAGGAAATCATCTTCTTTGATCTTTACCCTGCCCGGGATGGCGAAAGCGATAAGAATACCTGCAATGGTTGGATGAACTCCCGAAAAAAAGAAAGCCAGCCATACCCCACCTATGCCGATAAGTCCGTAAAACCAAGCCTTTCGAACACCAATAAAGTTTCCTCCCAAAAGCAGTAGGAAAAACAGAAATCCATGGAGCAAATCCATCTCTGAAATGCCCGATGTGTAGAACACTGCAATCACCAATACCGCTCCTAAATCATCAACAATGGCCAGTGCTACCAAAAACACTTTGAGCTCTACCGGAACTCTCTTACCAAAAAGAGAAAGTACCCCAAGCGCAAACGCGATATCCGTAGCCATGGGCACACCCCAACCATTTTCACCAACTCCTCCAAAATTGAAAAGTGAATAAAGCAATGCAGGCACCAACATACCACCAATCGCTGCACCTATGGGCAGTATGGCTGAACGAAAATTTGAAAGTTTTCCACCCAGAATTTCACGTTTGAGTTCCAAGCCAACAAAAAGAAAGAAAACCGCCATCAAACCATCGTTAACCCAAATCAAAAGTGGTTCGGAAAGCTCAAAATTATTGACCTTGATTGCGATTTCAGTGTGGATGAATTCTTGATAGAAAGTACCATAGGATGAATTGGCCCAGATCATGGCAATAGCCACTGACAACATAATGGCGATCCCAACCCCTGCCCGGCTCTTTCCCTTTATAGACTCTAAAAAGATTACTAACGGATTGCCATTTAGTAGACTCATAAGACAAGAACTCTAATTAGTTTTAGCACCATCCATCAAGTACCTGATTGCTTTAAAAGGTATCATGGGCACTTCGGTCAAGTCCAATACTTCTATACTGGAACCTGATATACCAAAAATTGGAACAGACCCACTCATGGGTGATTCCAGTATTCCGTAGTATCTGTCTGAAGAGGGATCTTTTGCCAACATGTATAGACTAATTCCATCTTCTTTGTTCACTAGTTGTGCGATAACCTTTTCTTTCAGTCTGTTCTTCTTGAAATCTGTGAATGCACTTTCCAATTCAGCATTTAGTTTAGATGAAATGCTCATTTTTATAAATTAGAGGACAAGGCATTTATAAACTGTTCTACTTCTCTGAGAGAAAATCCATCCAGATCGAAAATCGATACTCTACTGTAGGGTTCATCTTTAATGAAATCGACCATGATGAATGCGGTCCCATCAGGCATTTCTGCATATTCCTGACCTATTAATATTTCAATTTCTTCCTTGATCCTCTGAAAAGCGATCTCAATCTGAGCGGGTGAGAAAAAACCATCCTCTGGCTTACCGGAGATTTGTCCCTTCTCTTTAAAAATATTAATCTTAAATTGGTCACGAACCTCATCATCATCATTCAACCTGATCTTGAACACTAACCAATCTCCTTTGGCTCCACAGCTTTCACATTGAATTCCATGAAAATTGTCCATTTCAGCAATGAGTGCTTCCCGTGACATATGTTCAATTTCCTCCTCAGACTGAAGCATGGTCATGCCGTTGGGGCGTATGTTCTTGCATTTTCGGCAACCCAGATCGTAGTGAATATGATTGAAATACATGGTGTATTTATTTAGTGATTTTGCTTTTTGTGCTGCCTAAATCCTGTTGTGAGTCTGGCAGCCAAATAAGTTACCTATTTCTCACTTCTGATCAATTTACCTTTAAGCAATTGCGCATTAATTGCCACGATGATGGTACTCAAACTCATGAATACGGCTCCCACGGCCGGCCCCAATACGAAGCCTGATGAATAAAGCACCCCGGCTGCTAATGGAATGGCAAATGCGTTATAACCCGTGGCCCAGACCAGGTTTTGAATCATTTTATTGTAGGTAGCTTTACCAAAGAGTATCAGACTGGCAATGTCCTGCGGATTACTGTTGACCAGGATGATATCAGCGGTTTCTGCTGCCACATCTGTGCCTGATCCAACGGCAATGCCTACATCGGCCTGTGCCAGAGCAGGAGCATCATTCACACCGTCACCAGTCATAGCCACAAACTCTCCTCCCTCTTGTAGTTCTTTTACGATCTCTACTTTCTGGTGAGGCAATACTTCTGAATAATATCCATCAAGGCCCAATTCATTACTCACTGCATGGGCCACCGTATCATTGTCGCCCGTAGCCATCATAACCTTGATGTTATTCTTTTTGAATATCCTGATGGCCTCTGCACTTTCTGGTCTTATCTCATCGGCCAGGGCAATGTACCCTGCCAGAGCATCATTGATGATTACGAATACCACGGTTTCAGCGGCACTCCCGTATGCACCTTCAGGAAGCTGCATACTGGCTTCTTTCAAATATCCAGGGCTTACCACTTTGACACCCTTCCCTTCAACGGATGCTTCCACTCCCTTGCCGGTAATCGCGTTGAAATTTTCGGGCTTGGGAATAGTGATCTCCTGCTCCTTGGCCTTCTTGATAATACCAACCGCGATTGGATGCTCCGAACTCTGTTCTAATGCACTTGAAAGCCGTAATATCTCGTTTTCGGAAAAGTCACCCTGCACTGATTCAATGCGTGTGACGCCAAAGTCTCCTTTGGTCAGCGTGCCGGTTTTATCAAAAACCAGGGCGGAAATTTTCCTGGCTTCTTCAAACGCTGTTCTGTTACGAATAAGCAGACCATTTTGAGCTGAAATAGCAGTGGAGATGGCCACAACCAAAGGGATGGCCAGTCCGAGCGCATGAGGACAGGCTATGATCATCACAGTAACCATTCTTTCCAAGGCGTAGACAAATGGGAAATCAAGCATCAACCACACTGCGAGTGTGCCAAAGCCTATTGCCAGAGCAACGTAGGTGAGCCATTTGGCTGCCCGGTCGGACAGGTTTTGCATTTTTGATTTAGATTTTTGCGCTTCCTGCACCAGGGTAATCACCTTATTCAGATAGCTATCCTTGCCTGTATGTTCTACTTTGACTTTTAATGACCCGTTCCCATTTATTGAGCCACCAATCACCTTTATGTCCAGTCCTTTCTTCACGGGTTTGGACTCTCCGGTAAGCATGGATTCGTTCAAATAACTCTCCCCCTCAACAATAACCCCATCAGCAGGCACTTTCTCGCCAGGCTTGATCAAAATGATGTCTCCCGGTTCCAGGTCTTCTAATTGCACATCTTCCACCTGGTCACCCTTTACACGGTGTGCCTCTGAGGGCATCATACTTACTAGCAACTGCAAGGCTTTAGATGCACCTAATACCGACTTCATTTCAAGCCAGTGGCCCAGTAACATGATATCGATCAGTGTAGCCAGCTCCCAAAAAAAGTCTTCTCCCGGAAGTCCAAAAACGGTGGCCGAACTATAGAAATAGGCAACACTAATGGCCATAGAGATCAGGGTCATCATTCCAGGTCCTTTAGCTTTTACCTCACTATAGAACCCTTTCAGAAATGGCCAACCGCCCCAGAAATAGACAATGGAGGACAGGGCAAACAGAATATATGGATTACCTGGCAACAGCCATTCATAACCAAAAAATCCCTGGATCATTGGCGAAAAGGCCAGTATAGGAACTGTAAGCACCAGAGAAACCCAAAAGCGCTTTTTGAAATCTTCGATCATCATCCTGTGATGATCATGTCCCATTTCTCCATGTCCGGGATTATGCCCCATATGACCTGCATGGTCTCCGTGATCCATCTCCCCATGGTCATGCCGGGTATGCTCCTGTTTGTGACTCATTTCATGAGACTGGTGGTTAGCATGATCGTGATGTTCATGACCGGAATGGTCATGGCTATTTTTATGATCGTGATTGTCCATATTTCTGATGTTTATAATTTCAGGTAAAGTTGATCTGCATGATTATAATTTAACACTATAGTACCTCATTGTGAAGTAGACCCCATTGCCTTCCGAAAACCCTGCCGTTTTTGCACAAAGTCACGGGGTAAAAAACTATACACTCCTGATTTCGTCAACTCTCACATTCTTTATCATGTTGCCTTGATATTCACCACCAATACGGGTAGTTCGGATTGGTTCACTAAATTTTCTGAAACACCGGGTTCAAGCATCTTCAAGAAGCCGGACTTCCCATGCGTGATTAGTGAAATAACGTCAGCATCAATCTTGCCTGCAAACTGCTTAATACCGGCTTCCTCTCTCCATGAATTATAAATATTGATGGAACAGGTTCCTCTAGGACATTGCTCTAAAAATGCTTTCATACGTTCCTCAGCCTTTTCAGTATACACAAAGTGATCTGGAACATTTACATTGAGCAAATGGATATTGGCCCCCATTAAATCTGCAAATTCAATCACCTTCATAAATTGGGCATGCACATCTTCCTCAAAACTTGAGGCAAAAACAATGTTGTTTACCTCGAACGCTTTGGTCTCAGGTTTAATGACCAATACTGGACAATGGGCATTTCTGACCACTCGCTGTGTATTAGAACCAACAACCTTTCGCAAACCTCCCGCACCATGAGAACCCATGACAATAAAGTCGTGATTGTGTTGCATGATGTGGTGGTCTATTTCCTCCCGGCCCTTGTTGAACACCAAAAACACTTTGGCATTTAGTCCTAAATCCTCAGCAGAATTGCAAAGCTTGTGAAGTTCTACTTCTGCATGAGCTATCTGAGCCTTGGTTTTAGGGTATCGATCTTCTTTTTCTAAAGGTAGTTTAACCCAATCGACAGTGGTTTTGATCAGATGTAAAAAGTGTATCTCCGCATTTGCCTTTTTTGCTATCTCTATTCCAATTCGCTCGGCTATCCTTGCACAATCGGAAAAGTCGGTAGGTACGAGTATGTTTTTCATATCAACGTGTTTTGCAATATCCCATAAACCTGATAAAACGTCTTTAAACGACCTTTTCGAACAGGTGTTAGTTTGTTTGTCTTATGATTAAAGATAGAATACAACCCTGCTGAATGTTTACAACATTCCAACTTCAATGTGTGAAATTGTGATAACATGAAAAGCGATGTCTCGTACACACTTGGGTGATTTAAATCAAGGTAAACTCAGGGTTGCTAGTACTATTTATAAGCATTAGTAGTTAGGGTCCAGTACAGTCTGGAACAGGTGAAGGGATATGACCTTTCCGAATTGATCAATCTCCAACGCTTTGCCTTTTAACAGATTCAGTTTAAGCATCAAAGAACAAGAGTAGGTCTCACTGCCCTGGTGATGCCTTAACTCTCCATCTCCTTCAAGTTCAAAGACAGATTCTTTAAAACTGATTTTCCCTCTGGTATGAAATCTCTGATCTGGATGCGGTAAAGTTTCAATTTTTGGCAAAGAAAGTTTGGTCGTAATTTTTGTATTGAACGCCTCCGAACGACCTGGGAATGACTTAGCCTCCGATGAACCGCCCTCCAGCAAGAAACTGATATCTACTTCAGCTCTTTCATAGTCCAGAATGACCTGGACATTTTTAAAAGTGTGGGTGGTGATGGTATCATCTTTTACGACCTTAATTGCGAGAAGTCCCGCCTTGGATTTATAAGGCTTTTGGGCTGTGGCCTCCATGGATGCCAATAAAAAAAAGAGCAGGCTACTTATCTGAAGTGTTTTTTTCATAACCGGTTATTTAAGATGTGCATAATATTCCCTGGGGATATCAAAATCTGCTGTTTTCAGTTGGTGTTCGTAGATCCAAAAGAACTTATTGATGTCGAAAAAATTGAGCTGCCGCATACCATTCCCTGATCGTATAGCCCTTATGAGAGTGCTATAGGTCTCATAGTCGTCCGGTGCAAAATGTACATCACATGTCAATTCAAGCACATTTAGGCTATGCCTGCCCCACAAGGGGTAATGTTCTGGTGCATGTGCAGCACAATACCTGGAGATTAACTCTACCATATCGTATCGATTGCCTGGAAATTCATGCACAATCTTATTTACCAGCGATAAGTCGCCACGTACCAAAGCGGAGTCTAACCCCAGCTTCTGTACTTGAATAAGACTGTTTCTGGGTAGTAAAACCTCCCCTTTTAAATGGTGAGCCAAAGTGCTCATCTTTTCCCCGATCAGGCTAATATTGCCATTGCCAGGACGCTTAGCTACATAAGAGATCAGCCTCCGGTCATCCAAAAAAAATCCTTTGATGGATGTTATGTGTTTGATCCATTCATCCACTCTTACTCATTTTTTTGTTGTCAGTTCTGTCAGGCTTTTGATGACTTCCGTACCATTTGTCGAAGACCTTGCATGCAGCTAAATCGCCCGTAACGTTCACGGCTGTTCGAAACATCCCCAATAGGCGTTCTACCCCGATAATAATAATGATGCCCTCGGTCGGGATTCCTGCACTACTCAATACGGAGGCCAATATGACCACTCCTCCCCCCGGAATAGCCGGTGTACCGATGGATGCCGCAATGATCGTGATCACTACAACAACGACATTCAGTAAACTCATTTCCAGGCCATAGGCCTGTGCTATAAACAAAGTGGTAATGGTTTGATAGAGAGCAGTGCCATCCATATTAATGGTGGCCCCTATTGGGATAATAAAATTGCTGATAGACTTGTCTACATCTAATTTTTCCTCGGCTGTCTGCAAAGAGAGGGGCATAACGGCTGCGGAACTTGTGGTAGAAAATGCAAGTAATTGCACATCGCTTATCTTTTTCAGGAACTGAAAGGGATTGCTGTGAGCTAGCAAGCCTACTAACAACAGATAAACCATCACGAGTACCAGCAGACCAAACAATACTACCAAAACATAGTAACCTAATCCGGTGAGCGAGCTCAGTCCAACACTTGAGGTGAGCTGAGCCATTAGGCCAAATACAGCAACAGGCACCAGCAGCATGGCCCATCTGACCACGGTCATACAAATTTCCTGGATGGCACTTAAAAGTAGCTTCACAGGTCTCAACAGGTTACCTGGTAACGAAAGAACAGCCACACCAATAATTATGGTGAATATGACAATGCTGAGCATTTCACCACTGACCATTGAGGCCAAAGGGTTTTCAGGTAACAGATTGGATATGGCTTCTGGTATACTTTTCAATCCAAATGATAGTTCAGCTCCCTCTTCCCCCATCTTTTCCCCGATCTCATGTTCGGCCACTGATTGTTGATGAAGGTATTTTCCCGGCTTAAAAATCATTGAAAGCCCGGTGCCTATGGTAACAGATATGGCTGTGGTGGCGATGAAATACAACAGCACTCCGCCACCAAGTTTTTTCAGGCTTTCCTGATCATTGCTAACAATACCGGTGATTATTGAGGCGATAATCAGAGGGATCATGATCATCTGCACGAGCTTGAGAAAAAGCGTACCGGGTAAGGCCAGCCAATTTCCTAAAGTGTCTGCAATCTCTTTGCTCGCCCAACCGTTTTGCGGGCTGAGTAGAAGTCCAAATCCCACACCCAAAAACAAGGCGATAACCACCTTTAACCAAAGCCTGCCTTCTACCAGCTTTTGCAGATAGGTATTGAGTGATTGAAGCGTTTTTATTTCGTTGTCAAACATTTATTTGTCTTTCAAATAATTCCAAGACTTCTATTTGTCTTTTCTATTGAAGCCTTGCCAGAGCTTTCTATTTCTGTAAGTGCCCTGATGGCATCGATGGTTTCGGGTATGACTATCGCCTGATTATCTACTACATAGGCATAAAACAATTCATCCCCCTCTGTCTTTAGCATGTCCTCCCATAAGGCCACTTCATACATATCTCCATAAGGCCTGCCTCTTGCCATCATCCACTCTTTAATCGCATTGTTCGCTGATAGCCCGTCTTCATACCCGATCATTTGGATTCGGGTTGATCCTTTGAAAGCGTCCAGTATTTCTTGTTTGTCAGCCCTTCTGGTCAGCTGTATATTCCAGTAATGTAAGTGACTCAGGGTTTGAGGCACTTTTACTGCTGTGGTAATTACATCAATATCTGAATCTACTGTTTGTACATCCGGGCCCTGATGACTGGGGATTTCCTTTTCAGGAACCAGGGTATTTACAATTCCTCCTAAGTGGCTTTCCCAGGGGTCAGTAGCTCTTCTCAAAAGCGTACCTCTGGCCTTTTTTAATAGACCCGCTCTTTTTAGTGGCGTGAGTGTCCGGAGTATGGAAGTAGTGTTACAGGAAACCACTCGTGTAGAACTTCTGCCTATGGCAGAAGTATAGTTATTTTCCGCACTGAAAGAGTGACCCGTTAGGTCATGCTTCTCACCGCCCTGAACGATAAACTTTAGCCCGGTACTTTGATACAGCCCAATGTTCTTTTTAACTTCTCCTTTCGGAGTACAATCAATGATAATCTCCGAGTGAGCGAGCAAATCCTTGAGGTTTCCTTTAACCGGAATACCTGAGGCTATCATTTTCGGTCTATACACATCGTAAAGAGCAAATACCGTGAATCCCTTTTCTACCGCCATTTTAATACGCCAATCCGCTGACACATCGCAGATCCCAATTAATTCCATATCATTTTGAAGTGCCACAGCATCAGCTACCCGCTTGCCAATCACTCCATATCCGTTTACTGCTACTTTCGTTTTTTTCATAATTTATTTGAAGTATAAAACTGTTATGTAAAGTATACCGCTGAGCAGTACGCCTCCATAGCCAATCATCAGGGACCGCCTTAAATCATGGCTTCCTTTTAAAATGCCTATGCCCATTTTCACCAGGCTATTGCTCAACGTAGCCGTAACTATAATTAAGGTAGCTGTGCTCAGCATGTCTAGTTCATTGGCTAATTTTGCTACACTGATGGATATCGCATCGGTATCTGCCAGCCCGGAGATGAGGGCTGACAGGAATAGCCCTTGATCACCAAAAAACAACTTGGAGTAATAAACAGTGAGTAAAATGAGAATAAAAATTAGGGCAAAGGACAATGCACTAATCACATCCAATGGGTTTCCAACGCTAAGAATGGTGCCATTTGTATAGTCTGCTTTGCTGTTTTTTGCAACCCAAAATGAAAAGACACATGCCACTAAAAACATAATCAGAAAGGGTAACCAAAGTGTACCGACTATTGCAGCGTTGAAAATATAGACGATAATCAGAAGTCTTGGAAACATAATAGAAGAGGCAATGAGAATACCTGCAGCATAAGTCTTTGAAAGGGCGGGATTTTCTTTGCTTCGGGTAGAAAAGGACCAGGCCACTGCCGTACTGGAAAAGAGTCCGCCTAAAACAGCTGTTGCCATAATCCCCTTCTTGGACCCTGCAAACTTGATGAGGAAATAACCAATGAAATTGAGAACCGAAACGATGACCACCACCCATCCAATCTCATATAGGTTAAGAATTCCTTCGGGCCCGAATGTCTTGTTGGGTAAAAAAGGTAGGATCAACAAGGAAAGCACAAAGAATTTAATGGTGGCAAAGAGTTCAGCTTCTGTAATGCGTTCCAAAGTATTCTTGAACTTGCCCTTCAATGCCAACAAAGTGGTAATAACCACTGCTGTTGCCAGGGCTTCTTTGTAGAGATGAGCAGCAACCAGCATTCCCAGCAAAAAAACAGAGAATAGAGCAACGTGAGTAGTGTGGCCGCGGAGGGCGTTATCACCCTTTTTCAAATGGTCAGTCCCCAAAAAAAGTATAAATGCCGGAATTGCCCCTACAACGATCCAATTGCTGAATTCCTCGGTAAGGTTGCCCAAAAGAAAGCCTGCAACACAAACAATAGGAAAGGTCCTGATCCCTGATATGGTACCATTCTTTATTTTATTGTATTCTCGCTCCAGGCCTACGATCAGCCCTATACCAGCTGATAGAAGTAGCCCCACCAGGAACGGGCTTAAGTAATTGTATATCTGGCTATGAGGCTCCATGAGGTTTGGTGGGTTTTAATGCGCTAACGCCCAACAGGTGTTTCCATTGAACTAAGGAGGTGATCAATAACAATGCTCCCGCCAGTATAAAGGGAATTTGACCATTAATGGTATACAATGCGGTTCCTGCCAAAGGCCCAAGCATTTGACCAATGCCGCTGAATGAGGATTGCATACCGAATGCCCAACCAGAGGCCTGGGGATCTTTTTTCGATATAGAGGCTAGTAAATTAGGCACGACCAGCGAAGAGCCCAGGCCAAACAACCCAATGAATACCAGTATCATCCATTTCACCTGGATTACAGCAAACACTGGCAATACCAGGCCGGCCAGCAGCAAGCCTAGAGCCATTTGCTTCTTGGGGTCTTTGATAATCAAAGTGCCCCACTTGGCTACAGCAGGTTGGAAAAGGGCCATCACAAGGCCACAAACCAGTAAGCTGGTTCCTATAAAACTGGCTGAAAAGCCAGCCGAATCTTTGATAAATAGTGCAAAAACGGTCTCAAACAAGGTAATCCCTACTTGTAGGACTAATGAGATGATCAGTAGGTCTTTGAGGCTTCTCCACTTGCCTTTCGGGAACAGCGGCATCGATTTTCTACTCTTTTGTCGGATAGGTTTTTGCTTTTCATTTTTCAAAAACAGTAGGGTGATTGTCATGACCAACAAACCCAGGAGAGCCAGTACCAGGAAGGGTAAACTGAATCGCTCAATTAACCAATGAATTTTTGCCAACCGTATATGCAGGTCGCTTCCAATCAAATAGCCACTCAATCCGGGGCCCATGATCACCCCTGCGCTTACAGCCGTACCTGACCAGGCCAATGCTTTGGTGCGCTGTGCCTCGTTGGTAATATCGGCAATGTGTGCATTGATCACCGGTACCAGAAATGATGAGAGCAAACTGCCCGTAATACGAGCTGCATAGAGCATCATTAAACTGGAACTAAATGCAATGCCTATCTGCATGAGTACAAAACCACTCAAGCCGAATATGATCAGGGCCCTGGGCCCAATACGATCTGAAATGCGACCCCAAAAAGGTGCTGTAAATACCAGGGTGATTGGATAAATGGCCGTCAGAATTCCGAAGTGAAATGAAATATCCCCTTGATATGCCGTGTTGGCAGCTAGTCTTTCAATGAAATAAGGAAGTACTGGCAACAAAACACCATAACCTATGGCCACCACAAACAAGCAGGCCATTAAGCTGAAGAATTTCTTACTCAGTTTAAGCTCATTCATCATCCGTCACCTCCTTCGTTGCCCGGGTCTTCACAGCCTTGTGCTCAAACTGTCTGATGATTAAGCGATTTCCTTTGTCAAAGGTCATGTAACTCCAGGCCCAATTCACCCCGACCATTAACCTATTTCTAAAACCGCTGATAGAAAACAAGTGAACCACTGACCACAGTACCCAAGCCAGGTATCCTGCAAATCTGAACTTGCCCAAATCGGCCACGGCCCTTCTTTTACCAATGGTGGCCAATGAGCCTTTATCTTTATACCGAAAAGGCTTTTCGTAGGTCTTCCCGGAAATCACGTGCTTGATTACCTTACCCAAGTATTTGCCTTGCTGTAAGGCTACCTGTGCTACTTGTGGATGCCCTCTTGGTGAGTCTTCAGTAGCCATTGAGGCTATATCACCAATGGCGAATACATTGGAATATCCGTGAACATTCAAGGTTTCATTCACGCGCAGCCTGTTTCCCCGTACCAAGCTGTCTTTACGAACACCTTTGGGTAAGGCCCCTTCTACGCCAGCCGTCCAAATCAGATTGCGAGCTTGTAAAGTCGTCCCTGCACCAGTCGAAACAACTGAACCATCATAGTGCTCGACTGCTTCATTGAACATCACTTTAACCCCCATCCTCGTTAAGTACCTGAATGATTCCTTTGAGGCTTTCTCAGACATGGCTCCTAAAAGCTTATCAGCGGCCTCCAAAAGATAGATATCCATGATGTCTGCATTATACTCGGGGTAATCCTTAGGCAGGATGTACTTTCGAAATTCAGCCAGAGCTCCAGCCATTTCCACACCAGCCGGCCCACCTCCTACAATGACAAAATTAGTGAGCGTATCTCTCTCCATATCATCGCAAGTAATAGCCGCCTGTTCCAGGTTCTGAATCATCATATGACGAATATTGAGAGAGTCCTGAATACTTTTCATACCAAGACCAAAAGCCTCAATTTCCATAAGCCCGAAGAAATTGGTCTTGGTACCAGTTGCCATCACCAGGTAATCATAATTTATGATCCCCTTATCAGTGATTAACCGGCTTTTTGAGGCTTGAATTTCCTGCACCTCAGCATAGCGGAAAATGACGTTTCTATGGCCAATCAGTTGTTTTCGGAAAGGAAAAACGATGCTGTCTGGTTCCAGGCTGCTGGTAGCCACCTGATAAAAAAGTGGCTGGAATTGGTGAAAGTTATTTCGGTCAATCAGCACCACTTGCACCTCAAGTGATTTGAGCGCTTTTACTAGTGCCAGCCCTGCGAACCCACCTCCCACTACCACTACTCTTGGTAACTCATTGTCGGGCAGACAAACTTGTTCGTCCATGACGCAGTGATCATCCATAAGTATAGATGTTAGGGCCAAGTTTCTCTGACTTTCGCCAATAAAGATGCTCAAACAGGCTGGACCAATAGGCACCGAAGGCAAAAGCAAACAACAGCTCTTCGAGGGGAACTCCCAATATCAGAATATGGGTAAGGGCATCAAGATTCCAATAAAGCCTTACATAATCAGGATAGAAGGGCAATATGCTTCCGAAATAGATGAAATAGAGTCCGGTGAAAAGAATCCCACCAATCCATATTTTACCACTCAGATCAGGCCTACAGTACAACGTAGACAGGGCACCAGAAAACATGCCTAAGATGCCTGAATAAATAGGATTTAGGTTAGTGAGTAGCTCAAGGCTAATAAATGTGAGTAAGGGAACGAACAGAATGAAGCGATGAAGCTTATGGCGCACATGAGCACGCTCGGTCATAGGAACCATAACGGTTTTACGCTTAAACATCAATGGATAAAGCACAGAACCAATACCCCCGATAGCAAAAGAAAAAATCAGGCTTTCAATATCAAAACCGATTGATTCAGCCAAATTGAATAGTGAGGGTGGGAACCAGTATTCCGGTACAAACAAAGGTTCTGTAAGGCCCAATGGCATGGTGATCAGACTCATTCTAAGCATCACCTTCCGGAAATCATGCCTGGTCATGTACAGGACAAACCAAATGACTAAAATGACAATGGACCAAGTGATCCAGACATATTGTACATTCATTTTTTCATGGCCGCATTATAAAACCCTGCAATACAAGCCCCAATAAGCCAAGCTATAATAAAGGTCTCCACTAAGCCTATCAACGCCTCCCACCAGGCAATATCCATACGGATGATACTTGTGGTGTCTATTCCGTGAATCAAACTGTTGAAGAATTTCACTGTGCCATCTTGCCCCACAATAGACATGACTATGATACATCCGGTATATAGCAAGGCTCCTGTAAGGCCACAGGCCAAACCGAACTTTCTAATGTTTATGGTGTTCATGGTCTTCATTTTTTGAGGTTTGTGAATCATTATTTCCATGGTCATGCCCATGTCCTCCATGATGCGGCATCAACAGATGTATAGCAAACATGGCTACGATGAAAATTACCAGGGAGTAATTTCCTGTGATGCCCAAAGCAGGTGCAAAAAAGATGAATAAAAGAGGGAGTGCACACCCTATAATCATCCAAATGGTATGTTTACTCATAACAACAATTTTAAAGTTTCGCCCCCTGTTTCATGGAGATACTAAATCAATCTTTTTAAGTAAAGCAGTGCGATAATGAAAGTAATGAGCAAGGTGATGGTTACGAAAAACAACCCGGCAATCACCCACATAAATGGCAAATACGGGTCCATCTGTTTGGTGGCGGCCAGGGTAGATCCGGGGTCTGCTGGGGGCATCGCCACGGGCTCCACCGCTTGATTGGCCGCTTTTTCTTCCTCATCCAGGACTTTAGTACGAACTTCTATATAGGCCAGCAACGCCTTGACCTCTTCATCACTCAATGGTTGGTCGGGCATTGGAATGCTACTGAATTGGTTGAACACCTTGACAGCTCTCTCATCACCATTGGCCACCATGGTCTGAGAAGATTTGATGAAACTCAATAGCCATTCTTCCTCATATCGGCCATTGACCCCCTTGAGGTCGGGCCCTACCAAATTTCCACTTCCAATACTATGGCAGGCCACACAATATCCATTGAATAACGCTTCTCCGTCAATCTGCTGAGCATTAACCGGGATGACGCTGGCCAAAGCCAGCATCAAACCAGTTACTCTACTAATCAATCTTAAAGCCACCATCAATTGGCAGATTTCAGAAACTCCACAATCTTCTTTGTCTCTTCCTCCGAAATCTGTGCTCTGAACTGCATATGCTTCACTGCAATATCCCAGTCTACATCGCTGAATGTGCTGGGTGAAGCCGTATTATGGCATCTTCCACAAGCTTCACCCCACAACTGGGCTCCACTTTTCTCAGAAATATGGGCAGGCGCAGCACATCCGGCTACGATCATCATGCCCACCAAAATGATGAATGAGGCTATGAACAAAATCTTATTTCTCTTCATGATCGCTTGGTTTAAAATCCTATGGTCCATTGAATAAAAAAGAGGTCGGTCTTCGTAAGACCCGGTGCATCATGCCCTCCTTCGACCTCATCAGATTGAAAGGCAATTTTAACTGCGGATCTCCAGTCTATCCAGTAGTTCAAACCAAAGGTCCATTGGCTGCTCTCTGATTCCCAGGGCGCTTCTTCAGGAGTAGTAAGGGTAGAATATCTACCTACCAATTCAAGGTTTTGCACAAACTGACTGCCGAAGGTGGGCCTGTAGGCCAATTGATAGAAGGAGGTTTTCGATTTGTTATCAAAGTCAAAAGTTTCCAAGTCTCCATCCTCTAATACCTCATAAGGTCTATTGTCTATATTGACAAAATTCAATTGGCCCCTCAAGTCTAACCGCCCTGCTATGGCAGAGATATTTTTTACATAGGTCCAGTCAAAGGCATATAAAAAGGCTCCTACTCTTCTAGTGCTGAGCCCTCATTTCCAAGCTTGGCGGACTGTGCAGAAAAACCTACTTCCAAAGATTGATCTGCAAAAGGAAACAGCCCAAAACGGCCACCTATTGCTTTATTTTTGTTATTGTCCACATCTGCTTCAGGCACAATCATACCGACTTCTTCCGCTTCATCTTCTCCATCTTCGATGCGGGGGCCATTGGTCACGTAGAGTGAATAATTGGTTCTCATACCTCCCAAAAAACTTGCCCCACGAAGTTCTATTCCCAAATCCGAAGTAGGCAGGATACCATCATGTCCATACCCGAGAGGGACGGTGGGCAGCTTATTGATCCAGGAGGGATGAAGCCGGTCAAAGAATGTACCGAAAGGAACCAGAATTTTTCCCGCCCTGATAGTCATATTTGGCGAGAGTTGGTAATAGAAATTTGCATATTCCAGTGCTATTTCCACCTCACCATCTTCAATCTCAAATTCAAGCTCTCCCTCAAAAAGCAACCGGTCGGATTGTTTATAGATAAAGAGCGGAACGAACCTCGCATTACCAAAAGAGGTTTCACCCTCCCCCGAAATAAAATTTGCATCGGCATAGCCTCTGATCATATAGCGACTCTTGCCCGGTTTGGATGAGATCGAACCATCTGTCGTTTGTGCCAGAACAGGCCCTCCCATCACCACCATAAGTCCAAGTAAAAAGTGCTTCATATCGTTATTTTTTAAAGGTTCTCAGGTAATTGACCAACTCCCAGCGTTGGTCTTCTTTCAAGGTATTTTTATAAGAGGCCATGGGGGTTCTGCCCTCGGTGAGCTTCCAGAAAAGTGCACCATCTGACTGTGCCTGGACACTTGCCAATGTGAAGTTTGTGGGTTTTGGGTTCAGGGCTGCCCCGGCTACGCCATCACCCTTTCCTTTGGCACCATGACACACCGCACACATTTGAATGTAGAGCTTCTTACCCTTAACCAATTCGGCCGCATTATCAGCAAATGGATTCTTTAAATCATCGGCTTCTTTGGGAGCTTTCCAGGCCCCGTTTTGATCATTAAATGAGAGGTCTTTTGGACTGGAAAAGGCAAGTAAAAAGAAGCTGTAAAAGGCCAAAATCAGGTGGTAATTCTTGTTAATAGTCATGGTGCAGAATTGATTGATCCATGCCTAAAAGTAGGCTCAGGAGGCCTCAAAAGCAGAAATAATTATGTTTTAGATGTATGATATTTTAGCAAAAAGCAGGGAGCCGATCGCTCAGCTCCCCAAGAGGCACACCCGCCATCGGGAGCGCTACCTCGTCCTCGTGTTTAGGTGAGAGGAGAGTGCTTAAAAAAATCTGGAGTTAATATCCGGTTTCAGGGTATCTTATTCGGCTTCCAATGGAGTTACTTCGATTGATTTAATCGTCAACTTTCCGACACCCTCTGTCATAATTCCAACATAGCCAGCTTCCATCTCATCTCCATGGCCATGAGTAATGTTTTTATCTCCCAGGTAGCCTTTGAAGTGAGTACCAGCAGCTGATACCCTTATGGTAATCCAGTCTTCATTTTCGGTATCAAAATTCTTGGTATCAAAAACTTCTTCGACTCCATCGATCACCCGACCCTGAATCATGGTATCATTGTTAATAGATACATATTCATAGGTCTGTGCATTTTGAGCATGGTGAATAATTTTAATCGCACCTTGATAGTCCCCTCTCTGTAAGGTGACTGCGATTCCGACATTGCCCATTTTATTATGAAACACAAAAGCCGATTGCTCCTCTGAAGTAGTTAATTGTAACACCTCCTCTGCACCTTCCGACATTACTTTCGGACTTATTTGATCTATACTTCCTGCAATAAAATGAAAGTCTCTGCCTATCAAATTCGCTCCCTCACCGCTAGGTTTCCAAACCGTAGTTTCTTCAGTGCTCAAGGCTATTGCAGCATGATGATCATCACCGGAAGATGATTCTTCCTTACCTCTTGCCTGAACTTCAGTATTGTCGGTTTCTTTAGTTTCTTTTTCTGACTGACCACAAGCAGCCAACGACAATACCACCATGAGCATTAGTAAAAATCCAAACGGGTTATTATTCATCTTCATTTCCATTATTATTCCATATTTAATTAGGGAGTTCCCACTCCATATTTGTATACCAGTTTTGCACCTAGTTCTCCGGTAGTGATCAATAGTGACAAGCCGAAACAGGCAATCAAAAAATAGACAAGTCTAATCCAGGTTTTGTCCACCTTCACAAACCTGGGCAGGGCCAACTGAATTAAAGTGAATGCCAGGAAATACCAGAGAACGGTATAAGCACTGTCAGAATGATTGCTCAATGTCATTTCAGCACTAAAAGGTGGGCTCACAGAATCGGCAGCGGCTCTGCCGCTGAGTAAAGTCACTACCAAGCTAAGGCTCCCCAGGATGTACAACCATAGCCTGGAACGATTGATCCACTCTGGCTTGTAAAATACTTCAACCAAGGAAACAGCCACAGCCAATGACAACAAGGCGATAGGAAAGTGCACTACTAAAGGATGCAGGTTTGGTACCCATTCTGGTGCTAATTGCATAATATAGTCAGTTACAGCAATCCGTTTACTTAGTGTTTCGGGCCGAGGTATGTGTCTTCATAATTTTCCAATTACCATCAACCTTTTTGAGTACGGAGGTCGCTACTCCTTTGCGCTGAATGGTTCTATCACCCTCTTCCAATACAATGGTGTATATATAGGTTTCAGTGGTAAAGGCGTATGGCAGATCAATTTTGGTTTCAATTTTATGATCAGAGAAGTCAAAGGATTTGAAATGACCCAATTCTGGCCCTAAATGATGCTCCAGATAATGAGCAAAATTGCCCTCTACTCCCCCTGATTCAAAAACCTCTGAGTCTTTTGTGAAAAGATCTGAAAGACCTTCGGTACTTAATTTTTCAATGCCGTCCTTGTAAGCTTTCAATACTTGTTCCACGGCCTTTTTCTCACTTCTCTGCGCCTGAACACTTGTCGAAAACAATACGAAAAACGACAGGGAAAGAAGAATTATCAGTCTCTTTTGCATGGTATTATAGATTTAGTTCATGTTGTCAGCTCATCTATATTTCAACCAACTCAAATGGTTCTTTTTTGACGAACTTTTATTCAAGCAAATTATAGCACTTAACCTTCAGGTATGTATGAAATTCTGTTTTTAATATGCACAATTATGGGTTCCAAATAGATATCATAACGCTAAGCTATTACATGACTTTCCACTAATACCCCCTTGATGTTATTACCCGTATCTATTGCGAAAACTACTGATTTTCCAGTCTCGCTACTGGCTTCTCTGAACCTGTAGACCTCTTCAATATTGAGACTCCTGGGATCAAAAAGGGTGCCCAACTGCTTGCACTCCAGCTGCTCATCTTGCCTGCTGAAATCATGAACAAACCCTTTGGATTTCAAATCATTCAATGCATGAGAAAGTGAGTCATACTTTTGATGCAGAGACTTTACATGCTCTTTGTATTCAGATACAGAACGCCCCGTTACCTTTTTGAATTGATTAGATAGATAGTGTACACTGCTATAGCCCAACTTTATGGCAATCTCGCTCAAAGTGAGTTCCTCATAATCAAGCAACTGTTTCACTCTTTCTATACGCAATTCTATAAACCACCTTTCAATAGTCTGGGACTCATGCTTAGAAAAAAGCTTACTCAAATAATTGTAATTCTTACCTAACTCACGCGCCAGGAATTCGGAAAGGGTTATGTCGGTACTGGATTCCTCCTGCTGATGAGCATAATCATTAATTGCTATCTTGATTTCCTCTACCAGCACATCTTCTTTATTGTCCAACAATTCGAAACCATATTGCTCCAAATGTGACTCGATGGTAGGTAGGCTCAGCGAAACAGGGACCGTGATACTGGCATGACCAAGTTCTATACTGAGTATATCTGCTCCCAGTGTCTTGAGTTCATTTTCAATTACCACAATGCACCTGGGGCAGACCATGTTCTTTATATGTAGATTAATAGATTTCATCACTTTTGCTTTTTAGATTGATTAAATGTGAATGTGATATGGTGCTGTGGAGAATGATCGCACCAATTGAAATCGCACATGACTGACCCTTGGGAAACGATCAATTGACCATCCCAAAGCTTGGCATGTGCTCACATTTTAAAGCAAAAATGACTGAAAGAGAATCCGTATTTGATCACCAGGGAGAGGTGGCGGCAGATTAGAATACAGGAATAGATTATCAACCTTACGGCTATTGTAAAGGAAAGAAATGAACCCATCGTAGTGAGGGACAAAGTCAATCTTCTCTACTTTGTTAAACTCAAAAGACTCGACCTTATGCTTGATTAATTGATTGAAAAATGGAGTGGTCAAATTTTCACAACAATCGTCATCTTCCGTAGGCCTGTGATCGTGATCAGTTGCCACAGGTAAGGCATGATGGTCATCGCCATGATTGTGCGCTGTTGATCCGTGGTGGTCTTCAACCCCGTCATGGCCGTGCGTACTTGAAAACTCGATGATGCCTACATCGCACAACGCATCACAAATGAACATACCTGAAAAGGCCAGAACCAGTCCCAGCGCAATTCCAAGTTTTCTTTTGTTCAGTAGGTTAATCATCATTTTTCTATCGTTCCATCAGAGAGACTCTGAGGATATCACTTAGTAAAAATATAAATTTATTCGGTTGCTTTTTATGACCTATGTCAGTTTTCGCCCTGATCTCTCACTATAAATGGTTTACCTGTTGTTCATTTTATAGCTCAAACCACAGGTTTCGACTCCTCTTATTTAATACACTAAAAAAGTACTCGAATTGTCATAATGAATATCACTTTGTTTCATAAATTCAATGAACAGTAGGTATGTCTCTTCTCTATTGAGAATGACATAAAGCGACTATAAACATAGAGCAATGGCAAGTTTTTCTGAGAAGCAAGTACAGGAAGTTTGGGAAAAAGGAAAGAAAGTAGAAAACTATGATGAAGACAAGTATCGGAAAGATGCTTGTGATGCATGGATGATCCGTGAAAATCATGGGGAAGAAAACCTGTACGGGTGGCAAATTGATCATGTATACCCAGAATCAAAAGGAAGTGACGAATCGCTTGTGAACTTAAGACCTATGCAATGGGAAAAAAATCAAAGCAGGGACGATGACTATCCTGATTATACCGCCAAAGTAACTTCACAGGGAAAAAAGAATATTTACAAAGAACAAAGCAAAGTGGTGAACGAAGCACTTCAGGCTAAACTGAAAAAGCTCTATCACCTCTAACCTTATATTCCTCCTGGTTGGAACCTAAGTATAGTATGGTTATAAATTGTCAATTACCCGCTGAAGCTTAGCTTGGATTTCTAATGCAATTTCTCCCAGATCTTGGTTTTCAATGGCCTGCATTGAGGCTCTTGGATCCACCGCAGCCACTTCGATATTCTCTCCTTTTTGTTGTACAATCACGTTGCAGGGTAGCATGGCACCAATTCTGTCTTCAGCCTGCAAAGCCTTAAAGGCATAAGGAAACCAAGCACCTGACAATTTGGGCAATTGCCAGAGTAAGGCAAAAATACCGGCACCAATCATTACTCCCATTCCGAGTACCACAGTGCCCACTAGAGTCAGACTGTTCTTTTTGTAAGCAGACATAATTTGGTTTAGGTTAATTTCATTTATCTTTTCAATACAGATTAATAATAATCATTGTTTAGGGTTGCTTTTTTAATGTAAAACTCAAGACATATACTTTCCACTATTTTTAAAATCGAATTAAAAGCCCCCCTCCTATCCCAAAGCGGTTGTTATAGTTGCCCTGAATCGAAAAATTACGAGAGAGTATATAAGAAAGCCCGACAAGCCATTGCGTTTCACTTTCAAAGGATTTATTATTTTCTAAATCATTGACCCAACCAAAGTCGGCTCTGTATTCGTATTCTCCTTCTAAGAAAATTCTAGGAAATATTAATAATTCCCTGTCCAGACGTATTCTTGGGCGCAGTTGATGGTCCATACTCACATCTATATTAAATCTGTATGGCGTGAAATATTTTAAACCTACCAATCCTACGGTATTAAATTCATCATACGAATTTGGGATTTCGGTTTCAGTATTTACACCTACATAAACACGTACCCAATCATTCAAATACCTGTTATAATTTACTTCTATTTCGGCATTTTGGCTAAAATCAAATTCGGCACGTAATCCAAATTCGTTACGAATGTTGCTCGTAGTTAAAAAGAGTTCATTAAAGTTTGAACCTATGCGCGCAGCTCCCCAAGAGTAATATAGGTCTGTTTCATCCACTAGCTTTTGGGCGGGAAATTCTTTCATCCTTTCGTCTCTTGGTGTATCATAACTAAATACTCTTGCCATACCACCCATCATATGATATAGTACGTGACAATGAAAAATCCAATCACCAACTTCTTCATTATAGAACTCTATAACCACTTTTTGCATTGGTGGTACGTTAACCGTGTGCTTTAATGGTGAACGCTCTCCATTTTCATTAATCACCCTGAAAAAATGTCCGTGAAGGTGCATTGGGTGATGCATCATTGTTATGTTATTTAAGGTGATTCTTGTAATCTCACCGCCTTTAATTTTAATATTATCGGTTTCAGACAATGGTACGCCATTCATACTCCAAATGTATCGTTGCATATTTCCGGTTAGGTTGAGCAGTATCTCATTTACTGGCGCATCTGTCTCAAAAGTGGTGTTCTCTTTTGCCTTTAAAAAATCATAGTTGAAATAGGTTTTACGAGTACTGTAATCGAAAACGGAACTGTCTTTTTTCATCTTGGACATATCGTGATTCATATGACCTTTCATTTTGTCCGATGTTTCGTTATGGTTCATTGACATCGAGTCCTTTTTCATCTCCATCGTATTGCCCATATTTATTTTCATCTGCCCATCCTTCATATCCATCTTCATCCCGTACTTTTGCATTAATACTTCTGGCGTTTTTTTCTTTTGATTGCCCACCATTGCAGGTGCCCCCATCTTCATATCCATTGTTGCCATTTGCTTCATCATTTCCACTTTGTCTGGTCTGTCTATTACAACTGCGGGAAAAAGTGTTCCTTGTCCTAGGTGTAAAGAGGTGTTACCAGAACCATCTTGCGTTGTGGCAGTAATCTCTAAAGTACCTTCCGGGATAGTTACTATCACATCATAGGTTTCGGCTATTCCAAAAAGAAATCGGCTTTTATGCATAGGTTCCACATCTATACCGTCACTCGCAACTATCATTGGGCTGCCACCACCAAAATCCATCCAATAATAAGTGGATGCAGAGGCATTTATAAAGCGAAGTCTGACCTTTTCACCTGGCTTAAATTCTGGGTATTCCGCTACTTTTTTTCCATTGGTCAAAAATGCAGGATAGTAGATATCTGAAATGTCAGCGCCATCCATTCTATCACGCCAAAACTTAAATTGTGCTCCCAATGCACCTTCTTTTATGACTCTACTTAAGGGCACTGCTGTACCTTTTTTAACCTGATACCACTCGTTACCTCTTTTGAGGTTGCGCAACACATTCATTGGTTTTTCGTTGGTCCAGTCAGAAAGCATCACAACCAAATCTTTGTTATAGTCCAATGTCTTTTCTTTAGGTTGAATGATAATGGAACCATACACACCCTTTTGCTCCTGTAATAAAGTATGTGAATGGTACCAATAGGTGCCCGATTGATTGATTGGGATTCTATACTGAAAAGTGTCACCCGGCTCAATTGGCGGTGTATTTAAATAAGGAACACCGTCATAGAAATTTGGAAGTATCAATCCGTGCCAATGTACAGAGGTTTCCACATCCATTTTATTGGTTACATTGATTAAGGCAAGGTCACCTTCATTAAATTCTAACGTTGGGCCAGGAATACTACCATTTATAGTCATTGCCTTGGCGGTGACACCTCCGAGCGTCATTTCATTTTTTTCTATGGTAAGGTTGTATTCCCTGACGGGCCTTCCTTCTTCCTCTCTATCCTGCCCGTTGGTTCCCACCTGGGCAAGAGTGGTTTGGGTAATGAACAATGTGAATATAAATAGGATCGTAGTTTTTCTCATATTATAACTTATCTCATGGGTTATACACAGTGTTTTATCCATTGCTGTTTCTAAACTAATTATTCTTCTTTTCGGCTAGCTAAAACTTAACGTTTAAGGTCTTAACCTGTGAGCTTTCACCGGTCTCGGTCCATGCCATAAAAACGGTATTGCCAGCACTGGTGATTACAGGGAATCCGCTATTACGAGAAGAGGTTGATTCAGCAATTGTCAACTTAGTGATCAAAGCACCCTGGGGGGTGTAATGGCCGAGTACAACTTTTGCCAGCTCTCCTTCCGTTTCCATCCAACTTACAGCAATGGATTGGTCTTTCAGTGTGGTGATGCCTACTCTTCCGTTTGTAGCACCGTCACGCAAAGTAATGGCCGGTAAAAATGTGGCTCCCACGTCACTAGACAGTGCTAATTTCACGCGGGGCTCTGCTCCACTTGCCGTAAACCAGGCTACCGCCACGTCATCTTCATTGGCAGTAATGGCCGGGCCATTGACCGGACATCCTGCGATATTCCAATGGTCTGAATGAATGATTTCAGGTGCGGTCCAGGTACCATTCACAAAACGGACAATCGACATGTCTCTGATTTCATCTTCAGTGCGGTTGCGGTATACCACTACAGGACCGTTGGCCGTCATCGCTGCGGAAGTTTGACAGCAGTCGCAAACACGGTCATCTAACTCCCATTCTTCCACAGTATTTCCCTTATTGTCAAAAATGGCCGCTCGTAAGGTCATTGCCCCGCCTCCGGAATGATCACCATGCCCACCACCTTTAGTGTATCGGCCATCCAGCCATGTGGCAAAGACCTGATTGTTTTGCATAGGGAGCATGCTTACAAAACCATGCTCTGCACTCACACTATCTTTATGTGGTATAAATGAGTCATTCCAGCTTTTACCGGAATTATTGGACATCGCCATTCTTACATCATAGTCATAAGTGCCTTCGTCACGCTTTTGTAACCAGTGAGCCACCATCAATTCATTGTGTACAATCAGTGAAGGAAAATCAGCCCAATTCACAAACCAATTGTCACCTTCGCTGATCAGCTGCGAGTCAGACCATGAGTCGTTATCCAGCCTGGAAAAAAGTAATTTGGCTTGTTTACCTGATTTTTCAATCCAGGAGAGATATACATTACCCTGGCCATCGGTAAACAAATCAGGCTCTTCACTTGAAGAGGATGCCGGACTCTGGATAGCCGAAATGAGAAGCTCATTTTCCTGTGTATTCTGGCAGGACCATAATCCCACAACGGCCAATATCAAAAAGTAGTAGATTGCTTTCATTATGTTATTTTTTGAGGTGTGACCTGAAAATTGTCAGGTTTTCTTCGCTGTCCCAAAACCGGGCTCCTATATGTTGGTAAACCAGATCACCCTGGCCATCAACAATGTATGATGTGGGTAATGAATAGATATTTAACGTTTCAAGACCCACTGCAAACTGTGCAAATTCGAAGGTATAATCATATCGGTCTATAAAGCCTTGAATTCTATCCTGGTCTTCATTGGAGACCGCAATAAATTGATACCCTTCCTTTTCAAGGATGTTTTTGGCATTCTCAATAGACGGCATTTCCTGTAAACAAGGCTTGCACCAGGTGGCCCAGAAATTGATAAAAGCCGGTTTTCCTTCCAGGTCATCTACCGTAAGAATCTTTCCCTCCATGGTTTTCAACTCTAGCTGATCAAAAAAGGATTTTTCCCTGGCTGATGAACAGGCTCCTAAAAAGAGGACGTATAATAAAACCAGTAAAGGATGGCCTTTGCTCATAGCTCCTTCACATTGAATGATACTTTCACGTCAGCCCAGGAAATCGAAATTACTCCTTCCTGATCTCCGGTTGATTTCACCTCATAAAGCAATTGCTCCTGAGTTTCTGAGAGTTTTTCAGGACTCACCGTTAACCTGACTATGTCAAGTTTCTGATCGTAATCATCGGCCAAATGCTGCTCATAATTCTTATTGATAATAATGGTCCACTCACCTTCTCCCGGAATGGTGAATAAGGCGTATTTTCCCTTCGGAACCTTTTGACCATCCAGGGTTACATCATTCGGAAAATTGATAGAAGTTGCACTATGTGCACCTGTCACCCAGACTTGATCGTATGCCACGAGTCCACCAAAAACCTGACGCCCTCTTACACTGGGCGCATGATACTCAATGTGTACGTGGGTATCGCCAATATTAGTCATGGCCTCTGTGGCAGGACTCTTTGATTTACTCTGAGCAGGAGTTTGTGCTGCGGCATGATCGTGATCATTATCTGTTTCAGCTTCTTCTTTTTGTTTTTTATCACCACTGCAGGCCACAAAGGCCAATGTTAGCAGCGTAAAGCATAGTAAGGTTATTTTCTTCATAGTAGAGTTAATTAAAATTAATCAGCCTTTTTCGGGCTGGTGTATTTTATCAAAGTTTGAAATCACAAAAACGATCATCGTAAAGCTGGTGGCAATTTCCAGTATCACGAGTAGTTTGGCTTTCATCAATACCGGAGTGATATCACCAAAACCAATCGTGGCAAAAGTGACTACACTGAAGTAGATAAAGTCAAAGGCCTGGCCAGTATGACCACTGGCAGAATCCAGCCCTGAGAATGCTCCCGGAAGGCAGTTTTGCAGACAGTAATAGTCTGCGGCAAAGGAAAACACTATCAAACCAATGACTATGCCGTAGACAGCCACCAGGTCATAAAAGGAACAGCACTCTTTGAGGTGGGCCGTTAGTCTTTTGAAAGTATAGACCAAGATATAGATCACCTTAAACAGGGCAAAGCCTATGATGAAGACAGACAGCACCGGCCCATAAAAGTGATGGTCTATGGCATAGAATAACGCACCATAGATCAAAATGCCGACAGCCAACAAGGGCAATTCATAACGAATGATCCGCTTCAAAAAGGAAGAGATCACCGGTCTTTTATCTGTCTTGCTGTTGCCCGGCATAAGCCTTGTAATTTTCTTCTGATTTGAAATAGTGAATACCAATGTCTGATGAACTTTGCAGTACAATGTAGGCCTCTGCCTTATCTACTTTTTCACCCGTAAAAGGATCCGTTGCATACCTGTAATGAATGCTGTCCTTCAGTTTGGCCTCACACATTTCGCAACAACCATAATAGGTCTTCCCTTCCACTTCAACCGGAATCTGCTCTATGCCCATATAGGCGTCATTAACCATACATACCAGGTCATTTTCAACACGCTTCCCTGCTTCTAACCGGTGATCAGAGGGAAAAGCCCTGTAAACCTGATAGCCAATAATGCCCAGCATAAACAGCCCCAGAATGCTCAAACTTAGAATTGATTGCTTATCCATAACTATAATTTTTGGTACCTGTGGGGAGAGGTGATTTTGACTAGACTATAAGACGCTCACTCCTCTACACCCACAGGAATTTGAACCAAAGACTAATTGCTAGTCATTGATCTTCTCTTTTGTACTGCCACATTTCATCATGGCATCACCGAAGTATGGATTCCTGATCTCAGCCTTGTCGCTGAGCCAGTAAGCACCTGTATTATTGAGTGCCATAGGGCAATGTTGGTAGTAGGCCTCCTTGCCATTGATGCCGAATGCCTTCACACTTTTATAAAGGTTGGTACTAAAAGCGGCATAGGCCTCTCTTTGCTCAGCAATTGACTCAGCCTTTTCAAAAGCGCCAATGCTACCATTTATCAGCTTTCTATACTTCATCCAGTCCATATGGGCCTGGCCTTTCAGTAGTTTCATATCCACTTTTTCCATCGTCTTTTTTACATCTGCCGCTTTACTTCTGACCACCACTGGATCTGACGAAACAAAGGCTTCTGTGAGTGTTAAGCTGGATTCGTAGACCGCTCCCAACTGATCCTGAAACTTCTTATCGGTATCATAGTGCTTGACTTCCTGGCTTTCTCCCTTTTGACCCTGCATGTCGCTATGGTCGTGTTGTGCATAGACGGACCAGCTCACTAAAGCCAGTGCCATTATCATGATCGACTTTCTCATTTTCTTGATTTTTATTGATTTAAAACTTGTATGATAACTACTCCGAGGACTATTACCAGGACGATGCCCCAAACCACCCTTCTCATCCATATCCTCCAGCTCGAAGTCTGGGGTTCGTTCCCGGTTTTACAACAGTCCTTCATGTCTTCATTTTTGTTTGTGCAGGATGCCCGGTTCGGTTTTGAGCAATCCTGCACGGTTTAATTAATTATTGTTTTTGTCCCTGAAACCTCAAGGTATAGGGATTGCCTTCATTCATTATATTGAAGTCAAACCCGAAAGAATGGTCATCCATCCCAAACCCACCAAAATGCTCATCACCTTCCTGGTGCTCGTCTTCCATGTGATGCTCCCATTCCGTTTCCCCATTTAGCATATCACCCATCATACCTCCCATATGGCCCGCTCCGAGCATATGACCATACATGTTTTCAAATGCATCACCGGTCAAGCATACATTTACGCTCTCCAGGTGCTCATAATAATTCAGTACAAGGGTGGTATCCAGGTCAGAACCATAACAGTGGACCTCTATTTCACGGTCTCCTACCAATGTGACTGTAGTGGTTCCGGTAAAGGAATCGCTACTCACACCGTTACTTTCAATCCGGCTAATAATGCCGGTGTAAGTACCTTGGATTTCTGCTCCTACGTCATCAGGAGTGTCATCCGAACGCTCACAGGCAGCGACAGTCAAGACTGTCAAAACCCCTGTGATTAGAATCTTTGTTAGTCTTTTCATAATTCTTGATTTTTAGTCTGCCTATTCTATTGTTAGTCTTTATTTAATCGTTTCCTTGGTTTCACCACAACGTAACATGGCTTCTCCGAAATAAGGATTATTGATCTCCTGGGTTACACTCAACCAATAAGCCCCTTTGTCATTGTTGGCCATTGGGCAGTATTGGTAAAATGCATTGAGCCCTGTGATGGAGAAAGTTATTATACCCTCATAAAGTGCATCACTGAGATTGCCCAATACTGACCTTTGTGCCGCGATGTCGCCACTGTCCTGAATCGTTTTCAGCGGTGCCTCAATCTTAGCCAGGATGTCCATCCACTTCAAATGCGCATCTCCTTTCAAAAGGGCCATGTTCACCTTTTCCAGGCTGGCCGTTACCTTTTGTGCTTCTGATCTTACCCTGGCTGCATCAGTAACCACAAAGGCATCCTTCATAAGAAGGTATTGATCGAAAACGGTTGTTAGTTGCTTTTGGAATACAACATCTACCGTCATGGTCTCCATCTCTGCTGTTTGATGCTGAGAATGGTCCACTTCCTCCTTCTTTCCAGTGTCTCCTCCCTCCATGGCTCCGTGATCATGGGCCATAGATACCTTACCGCCATCAGGATTCATCATACTGGTCTTACCCAAAAGCTGGGCCGCTGCATCAATCTTGAACACACCATTGGTTGCCACCCGCTCGCCTACATCCAGCCCCTCTCTCACCACGTAATAGTTTCCGGCTTCTTCACCCAATGTGATCTCTCTATAGTCAAACATATTCTTATCCGACTCCTGGTTTCTCACATAAACCACTGCCTTCTTACCTGTCCAGAGAATAGCAGACTTCGGTACCGTCACGGCCATGGTATTGCTGGAGAGCATCGCTTTTAAGATCCCTTTCACGAACATATCGGGCTTGAGCAAATCTCTTTGGTTATTCAATTCTGCCCTGACTTTGGCTACCCTGGCCTTAGGGTCAATGACGGGGTCTATAAAAGAGACCTTCCCTGTAAACTCTCTGCCGGGAATTGACTTCACGGTAAAGCTGATTTTATCACTCATCTTTACCCATGGCAGGTCGCTTTCATAAGCATCAAACATAACCCAAATCCGGCTCAGATCGGTCACTTCAAACAATAAGGACCCTTCCTTCACATAATCACCTTTACTCACATGGCGCATGGTGACTGTACCGGTAATTGGGGAAAGTATATCAAAATAGTATTTTACCTCTCCTGAGTTTTCGATGGTACTGATCTGCTCTTTGGTCAGGTCCCATAAAGAAAGCTTTGTCACTGCGGCCTGGTAGAACTCCGGATTGCTCTCTTTGAGTTTTTTGGCTTCAAAAAGCTCTTTTTGGGCCGTTACCAACTCCGGTGAATACACCGATGCCAGTACCTCTCCCTGGTTTACTTTCTGGCCGGTGAAATTGATTGTTAAATCTTCAATCCTTCCCGGAAATCTGGCTGTTAATTCAGCAATCCTGGTTTCATCGGCCTTGATCTTGCCCGGAAGGTAAAGTTCATTGTAAGGTGCGGTTGACTCTATTACAGTGGTTTCCACTTCTGCAATCTTCATGGCCCTGGCTGACATGGTAATACTTGTCGGGCCTTCATCATCATCTGCACTGGTCTCTAATGGAATTAGGTCCATTCCACAGATTGGACATGAGCCAGGCTCATCTTGCCTAATTTGCGGGTGCATAGAACAGGTCCATATTGACCCACCTTCATGTTCGTGGTCATCTGCAATGAGGCTGGCAGGTTCACTGGTCCGTGAATTACCACCACTGCCCCCGAAGATCAACCAACCCAGGAGTATGCCGACTATCAGAAAGCCGATACCTACCCAGATATTTCGGTTTTTGGTTATACTTAATATTGTCATGACTGTTTTATTTTCCGATTAAGTAATTGATATAGGCCACAGTGGTATTTCTGTCTGCCCTTGCTTTTTCCAGTTCCAACTCATATTTCAACAGTTGGCGATCCATTCTCAGTACTTCTTCAAAGTCTGAGCCTTCTGTGGCATATTCTGATACCAGCAGATTCAAAGATTGGCGTGCGATACTGCTGAGTTGTTCATACAGCCCGACCCTTCTTACCGCATCTCTATAATCTTTGACCCAAATCTCAAGGTCAGTTTGTAAGCGATTGATTTTATTATCTTTTTGCAATCGCACCGACTCCCTCAAAATCTGTTTCTCTTTCACCATCGCTTCATACTTTTTGCGATAAAGAGGAATTCTTATGCCTACCTGTGGTAAGGCAATCGCATCACGACCATTTCCTGATACATCCACGCCATCCCTTTTGGCAATATTGATATAGCTCAAACCGATACTGAAAGAAGGCTTGCCTTGCAACTCGGCTACCCTGGCCTGATTGGTCAGCGAGGACATTTCATAATCGTATTTCTCCAAAATCGGGTTGTTGACAAGGATTGAGTCATTGAGGAACGCTTTGTCAGCGGCTAACTCATCAACCCAAAGGGTATCAGGGAAAGCAATCTGAGCTGGAAAATCAGTGTTTAACAACTCTTTGAATCTGGAGAGTATAGGAAGTTCGCTGTCTCTCAGTAATTCGAGTTGAGACTCCAACTCCAACACTTCCATGTCAATTCTCAAAACATTGACAAAACTTCCCTTGGCCGATTCAAATTTCACTTTAGCCAGTTCTTTGAAGCTATTGAGCAGCGTGATATTCTCCTGGGTGATCTCAATCGCTGACCTTAATACATAAAGGTTGTTATAGGTAGATTTTACATCGAACTGCAACTTGTTTTTTGCATCCTCAAACTCCTGATACCTGGCTTTGGCCAAGTCTGCTACGACACTTTCCTGCGCTTTCAACTGTCCAAACCAAGGGAACATTTGTGATATGGAAATATTAGCCCGTTGTGCCCCAACCCTGGTTTCGACCGGGCTAACAAAAACCCCGAATGCAACCGTTGGGTCTGGTAAAGCCTTGGCTTGAGGCAAGCGCTCTAATGCCGCCATATACTGCTGAAACAGAGACTTTAATTGCGGATTGTTTTCTCCGGCAATGCTGATATACTCGTTCAAATCTGTTTGCGCTGTGGCTGTGGTTGCTGGTAGCAATAAGACTACCAACAGACCTATTCTTAATATGATCTCTTTAATTTTCATCTTATGCCTCCTTTTTCATTAGTCTTTTCACTCTGCCCTCTTGCCACATACTGTACAAGACTGGTACCACAAACATGGTCATAACCTGAATGGTCATCCCCCCGAAAGTGGGTATTGCCATAGGCACCATGATATCTGACCCTTTACCTGTAGAGGTTAGCACCGGAATAAGGGCAATGACGGCCACAGCAGCAGTCATCATGGCAGGTCTAACCCGCTTGACACCAGCATGCATGATCGCCTCTCTCACTTCTTCGACTGTCTTGGGATTCTCTCGCTCAAAGGTCTGTTTGATGTAGGTTCCCATGATCACACCGTCATCTGTAGCTATACCAAATAAAGCGATAAAACCTACCCAGACCGCAACACTCAAATTGACAGTATGCATCTGGAAAAGATCTCTCATATGGACTCCCGCCACTGAAAAGTCAAGGAACCAGCCTTGGCTGTAAAGCCAGATCATGATGAAGCCACCTGAAAAGGCCACAAAAATCCCTGAAAACACCATGGTTGTAGTTTGCACATTTCCGAATTGGAAATATAGGATCAAGAAAATCACCAAAAGTGATATGGGTACTACAATGGCTAGTCGCTTGGTAGCCCTGATTTGGTTTTCATAGTTGCCGGTAAACTTGAAGTTCACCCCTGCTGGTACCACAAATTCACCTGATGTGATTTTAGCATCAATGAATCGCTGTGCCTCCTCAACCACATCTACTTCAGCTGTACCCTCCTTTTTATCAAAGATTACATAGCCCACCAGGAAAGTATCCTCACTTTTGATCATCTGAGGGCCTCTTCTGTAGATAACTGAGGCCAACTCACCCAATGGCACCTGAGTACCGGAAGGGGTCGGAATCAACACTTTTTTTACGTCTTCTGGGTTGTCCCTAAACTCACGGGCATAACGGACGCGAACAGGAAATCGCTCCCTGCCTTCCACGGTAGAAGTGAGTTTTACGCCTCCAATGGCAACTTCGACAGTTTTTTGAAAATCCTCAACCGTGAGCCCATAACGGGCAATTTCATCGCGATCCACCTTGAATTCGAGATAAGGTTTTCCAACTATCCGATCAGCAAATACTGAGGAAGTCTGGACACTGGGCACTTGCTGGAGAATTTTTTCCAACTCCAGGCCAACAGTCTCAATAGTTTGCAAGTCCGGTCCATACACTTTGATACCTATTGGTGCCCTCATACCCGTGGAGAGCATAATCAACCTGGTTTGAATCGGCTGCAACTTGGGTGCTGAGGTCATACCAGGTACTTTGGCCACTTTGATGATTTCATCCCAGATGTCACTTGGAGACTGTATCTCTGGTCTCCATTGTCGGAAGTATTCGCCCTTCTTATCCTCAATCAGCTCTTCTTTGCCAATTTTCCTAAAACCATCTTTGGGATTGTATGAATCACCGTCTGTTAGTTCATAAGCACCTTCTTTATTCACCTTAAAGCGCATGCGATGTCCATTTTCATCCACCATATACTCAGGTAAATAATTGATTGTATTTTCAAACATGGATATTGGTGCCGGATCAAGGGCCGAATTCACACGGCCCCACTTCCCTACTACCTGATCGACTTCGGGAATGGCCGAAACATAAGCATCAACTTTTCGGATGACTTCGACATTTTCCTCTACACCTGAGTGGGCCATGGTGGTTGGCATGAGCAAGTATGAACCTTCATCAAGGTGTGGCATAAACTCTTTGCCCGTACCTGGGAATGTCTCGCTAAGACGTTGCCAGCCTTTACTTTGGCGCATTTCCACACCCACCTTTTCAAAGCCATTGGCCACAAATCCGAACATATTGTCAAATCCTTGCCAAGTGGTAATGCCTAACAGGATCACCAGAGATGGAATTAGAAGGAATTTTAATTTATTGCGAAGACACCAAGCCAAGATTTTTGGATAGACATGCACGATGGCCAGTAACGCACCTAGCACTACTACAATAATAGAAGTCGCAAAGAGGAAGTTGATCAGGAAGCTATTCTGAGCTCCCAATGGTAACCAAGCTTCTGTAAGGAAATAAATGACTGCCAGTAAAATGATCAGGGTATTAATCCTGTTAGTCCATTTTTTCCAGGCTCCAGTAAGGTAGTCTTCGGCAATATTATTGACACCTAAAGCTATAAGCGCAATCGCCACTATACTACCGTAGGAGATTAAAAACAGCACACCAGCCGCCATAAGAATAGCGTTCCAAATGCGTTTAGTCCTTTTCTTGTCGAAACGAATTGAAAACACGGTATGGGCTAAGGCTGGAATCACAATAATTCCCAATACTAAAGATGACAACAGCGCAAATGTCTTGGTAAAGGCCAATGGTTTGAAAAGCTTACCTTCTGCAGCCTCCATAGCAAAGACAGGAAGGAAACTGACGATGGTGGTCGCCAATGCTGTCATTATCGCTGATGCCACTTCAACTGATGCGTCATAAACCACTGTTAACAATCGCTTCCCTTTTACTCCTTCATTTTCAGGCATTTCAAGGTGCCGCACTATATTTTCGGTAAAGACTATGCCAACATCTACCATAACCCCAATCGCAATTGCTATACCCGAGAGCGCTACTACATTGGCATCTACTCCAAAATAGCGCATTACAATAAAGGTCATGAGTACTGCAATAGGCAGTAGACTGGAAATGATGATGGATGCCCTGATGTTCATTACCAATACAATCACCACAATGATGCTGATCAGAATCTCATGCTCCAATGCCTCTTCCAAAGTTCCCAAGGTTTCTTTGATAAGGCCTGTACGATCATAAAAAGGAACTATGGTGACCTTTGACACCGTGCCGTCTGGGAGTACCTTTGATGGAAGACCAGGAGCAATCTCATCAATCTTCTGCTTTACATTTTCGATCACCTCCATTGGGTTGGCTCCATATCGGGACACCACCACTGCACCAGTGGCCTCGGCACCTTCCTTGTCTAACCCCCCTCTTCGAGTGGCCGGACCAAAGTTGACAACTGCTACATCCTTTATCCTGATGGGGGTATTGTCATTGGCGACAATCACCGCTTTTTCTAAATCTTCGAGGTTTTCAATATAGCCAAGACCCCTGACCAGGTATTCTGCTCTGTTGAACTCAATTGTACGGGCCCCAACGTCCAGGTTACTCTTTCGCACAGCATTCATGACTTGAGAAACGGTGATATTATTCTCTTTCATGGCTGCCGGATCGATATCGACCTGGTATTCTTTGATGAAACCTCCAATTGCGGCTACTTCAGACACTCCTTTGGCAGATGTGAGTGCATAGCCTACATAATAATCCTGGACTGTACGAAGTTCTTGTGGGTCCCAGCCACCTGTGGGTTCTCCTGTTTCTGGATTTCGACCTTCTAAAGTATACCAGAAAATCTGTCCCAAAGCTGTGGCATCCGGGCCTAAGGCAGGCTGTACATCGGGAGGTAATATACCAGCAGGTAGTGAGTTCAGCTTTTCAAGAATCCTGGACCTACTCCAGTAAAACTCGATTTCTTCGTCAAAAATGATATAGATACTAGACAAACCGAAGATTGAATTGCTCCGGATAGTCTTAACTCCTGGAATACCCAGAAGTGCCGTAGTCAATGGATAGGAAATTTGATCTTCAATGTCTTGTGGAGACCTACCCATCCAGGTAGTAAATACGATTTGTTGGTTCTCACCAATGTCCGGTATGGCATCTACCGCCACCGGGTCTCTGGGAAAGAAGTCCATCTTCCAATTGAATGGAGCGGTGGAAATTCCCCAGCCTACGAATATGAGTAACAGCAACACTGTTACCAGTTTATTCTCTAAAAAGAATTTGATTGTTTTATTTAACATGGCCTTTTAATTGATACTATGAATTAATCAATCAGTGGACGTCAAGGCATAGCTCACCGTTGTGGCTTCCTTAAGCAATCCGAAAAGGCATGTCTAAATAAGGAAAGTCTGAATCTCTATCAGCAGGTCAGATTCAGGTAAAGGAGGGGAATCTCCAACATGGAATAAATCGGAATGATCTATCTGAAGGGCTCTGAAGAATAGTTGAATATCCAGATAATTGATTTCTGCAATGACCTCAGGAGCCTTAAAGTCGAAGGAGAAACTCGTTATCTGATGCTCATCAAGGTCATAAGCTTCTAACTCATCATGACAGCACCCTTTAGGCATTTCGGCTCCTTTGCAGCAGGAGTCAACCTCTTTATTAATAGCGATACTCTCCAACATTTCTCCGCAGAAATGCTTATTGACTGTCACCCCAACGGAGGTGAAGATCAAAAGTACTACTAAAAATAAACGTCCAAATTTTGCCATCGAATGAATTACATCTTCGGTAATCTATAACGCAAAAGTAACGAAAATGATCAGCTCGATTTGTTCAAAATTTCGTTTTCGTTGTATAACATTTTGACTTATGTATCAAACCTGACCTCATCAAGACCAGGCTTCAAAAGTCAAATCGTGGTTAATTTAAGCTATCAATCTTTTAATACGTTAGGTATTCTAGGAATCTATCAAGCTCGATCTAAATCCTGCTTTATTGACCGTGTTTTGTATCTCTTCAGCACTGAGTTGAGATGTTTCTACGGTCAAAATCCGGTCGTCATGCTGCAAGTCAACCTCCCATTTTTCGATTCCTTCTTCCTTATCTAAAATAGGAGTAACCTTTGAAAGACAACCTCTACAATTGATATTGGATTTAAATTTTAGACTCTTCATTTTGATCTGTTTTATTGATTTAGAAATTCATTAAAGTTTTGCCGCTTTAAGTCTCAAGCTATTAGCAACTACGGAAACAGAACTGAAAGCCATTGCTGCTCCCGCAATCATAGGGTCAAGCAAGAAGCCGTTGTAGGCATATAGCACCCCCGCAGCTATTGGAATGCCAATGATATTGTAGATAAATGCCCAGAATAGGTTTTGCCTAATACCTTGAACTGTTCTTCTGGACAATTTCAAAGCCTTTGGAATGGACTGAAGATCAGAAGTAATAAGTGTCATTTTGGCTACGTCCATTGCAATGTCAGAACCTTTACCCATAGCAATACTTACATCGGCTTGGGCTAGCGCATGAGAGTCATTAATCCCATCACCTACCATCGCTACTACTTTGCCTTGCCCTTGCAGTTCCTTCACGAAATCAGCCTTGTCTGAAGGCATTACTTCGGCTTTGAAGTGAGAGATACCTACCTGATCAGCCACGGCTTTTGCTGTTTGCTCGTTATCGCCTGTGAGCATATAAACTTCTATGCCACGATCTTGCAGCGTTGTGATGGCCAAAGTAGAGCTTTCTTTAAGTTCATCCGCGATGGCCAGGATAGATAAGACAGCAGATTGGTTGGCAAAAAAGATGACTGTTTTTCCCTCATCTCTCCACTGGTTGGCTTGTTTTTCCAGCCCTGATGAAAGCCTGATACTTTTGCTGTTCAACAAGCGTTGATTGCCGATGTAAAACTTTTCACCATCTGATGATTGGGCTTCTGCCCCCATACCGATAATGCTCTGAAAGTCTGAAATACTTTCCGGTTTAAGACCATCTTCTTTTAATCTGGCCACTACGGCATCTGCCAAAGGGTGTTCAGACTGGGACTCAATGGCTAAAAGCACTTGCTTGTAGTAGTCATTACTGTTCTCCCATTGCCAATCGGTAATGCTTGGTTTACCTTTTGTTATCGTTCCTGTTTTGTCCAGGACAATAACATTGGTTTTATGACCAAGCTCCAGGCTTTCAGCGTCTTTGATCAGGATATTATTTTCAGCGCCTTTGCCAATACCAACCATAATAGCGGTGGGGGTGGCCAGTCCCAATGCACAGGGACAGGCAATCACTAACACCGCTACAGATGTCAGTAGCGCGTGGGTAAAGGCATCCTCTCCACCCAACAGCATCCACGTGCCAAAGGTGATGATGGCAATGACCATTACCACTGGCACAAAGATCCCTGCAATCTTATCAACCAATTTCTGAACGGGTGCCTTACTGCCTTGTGCCTCTTGCACCATTTTGATTATTTGGGCCAATAAGGTCTCACCAGCAACTTTTTTGGCGATAAAGCGGAAACTGCCTTTTTGATTAACGGTTCCTGCAAAAACGTTGTCCCCCATACTCTTTTCAACCGGTATGGGCTCTCCTGAGATCATGCTTTCATCTACAAATGAGCTTCCTTCATTTACCTCTCCGTCAACGGGTATCTTTTCTCCCGGTCTCACCACTATGGTATTATCGACCTGAACAGAGGCTATGGGCATTTCAACTTCTTGACCATTGACAATGACTTTCAGAGTTTTAGGTTGTAAACCCATAAGCTTTTTTATAGCCGATGACGTATTGGACTTTGCTTTTTCTTCCAAAAGTTTTCCCAACGAAATGAAAGTGATGATCACCGTGGCTGCCTCATAGTAGACATGCGGATGTATGCCCCTGGCGTGCCAAAAGTCAGGAAAAACTGTATTGAATACACTGTAAATAAAAGCGATACCAGTGCTTAAAGCCACCAAAGTATCCATGTTTGCTTTACTATGACGGGCTTGCTTCCAGGCATTGACGTAAAAGCTACGGCCAAACCAGAACAAGATCGGTATAGTGAGTACCATGGAAACCCATTGACCAGGCACCCAATTCATATAAAACATCCCCAATACAAAAACGGGCAATGTTAGAATAGCGGACCAAAGCGTTCTTTGCTTTATATCTTGGTAATGTTGCTTTTGAAGATTCTCCTGAACTTCTGATGGATCTTCCGCATCAATGATCAAATCATAGCCGACAGACTGTAGGGCTGCTCGCAGATCTGCGGAAGATGTGGACTCAACGTACTCCACCAGTACCGAACTTGATGCAAAGTTGACACTTGCATCAATGACCCCGTCTGTATGGCTGAGTATAGACTCTACGCTAGACGCACATGCAGCACAGGTCATTCCTGTTACCGGAAAAGACTCTTTGATGTGACTCCCCTTCTTTGCTCCTATAAGCTCTAACTCTTTTGTAGTATCCATAATTGAACTCGTTTTATAACACTACAAATCTCGGGTGTGATGGAGGTATTTCTATTACATAATTTGGCGTATGGTTAACATGATTTCTGTTACACAGAATCTATTGACTTCCTGTCGTGACTACTCATGCCCTTAAACTGACTGGGGGTCATACCTGTCTCCTTTTTAAATTGGTTGGATAAGTGCTGTACACTGCTGTAGTTGAGGTCATAGGCAATTTCCTTTAAGGGCTTTTCTCCATAAGAGAGTAGTTCCTTGACCTTTTCTATTTTTTGTTTGATGATGAATTTCTCAATAGTAATCCCCTCCACCGAAGAGAATAGCTTGCTTAGATAGTTGTACTCCTTATGAACCTGATCGGAAATGTATTGCGAATAATTGGTCCGAGGTAGTACCTCTTTGTAATGGATCATATCAATAATCAAAGTCTTTACTTTGTCTATTAAGGTACCATTTACCTCCTCCAAGATTTCAAATCCCTGGGATTTCAGCTGCTCAGAAAGTGCCTGTTTTTGAGGAGCAGTTAAAGGTTCAGATAGCGTAACCATGCCTAATTCTACATCGGTAAACGCTATCCCGAGATGCTTTAGGTCAGATTCTACTGTCATAATGCAGCGTTGGCAAACCATATTCTTGATGTGTAGCTTTTTTTGCATAGGCCGATCTTAACGATTATCGAAACCAAATATCCAGCATAAAGATGTATAGAATCTTGGCTAATGTTTATGAAATTTTGCTCAAGCAAGAAATCAGAGGCCACATTAACAGATTAGGTTTGATCTTACCCTCAGTTTATTACGCTGCTATTCTAAGCTTACCCTTCGCTTCGCTCGACTGCCAAGGCTTCGCTTATGGCTTTTGAAAGCTTAGGCTTTCAAGCCACCACTTGGCAGCCACTTCGCCCACCTTTAATGGCTGTTTAAAGGAATACAATCCAAGAAACTTAGGAGAAACTAAAAACTTTCACTGTTCTTCCGACTTTGCCTCTAACCAACCAATTCGCCTGGTTTAAAAGCGGTTTAAAGTAAAAGATCTTGATGAGTTAACTTCCTTTTTCATTTACTAGCAAATTTAAGCTGTTGGCGATTTTGTGATCTGCGCATTAATCTCATCTAAGATTTTCTCTTGTATCATTTGGCTGTAGTGCTTCTGTGTTACTTCTACACTTGAATGTCCTAAACCTGAAGAAATCTTACGAATATCAATCCCCATTTGAAGCCCCAGATTCGTCCAAGTATCTCTGGGTGCATATGACGACAGATTTTTTTCAATACCAAGATCGGTGGCAATTTTCTTGATGTTATTATTGAACCATTTAAGCTTATCCCGCTTGGCTCGAAATATCTCTTCCCCTATTCTGTCTTCGGGTATAATTGGAAATATGTAACTATCTGGCTTCTTTCCTTTTGCATAATAGTTAATGATACCTAGGTTCTCTTGGCTTTGTTTGATTGAGAAGAAATCACCCTCACTTTCGGTTTTCTTTCTTGTGTAGTTAAATCTCTCTCCATCGAATTGATGCACTCTTGCAATCGCAATATCATAGAAGTTCATGCCCATATTATTGAACATGAAAAGGAAGTAATTACGAACATCAAATTTCGAACTGTCTTCAGGGTATGATGACTTACGAATAGCGGCAACCTCTTCATTGGTTAACACCACAGGAGCGTTGGCTGTACTACTCTTCTTGAAGCTCTCAAGAGGTTTATGCCCTTTTAGTTCCTCATATGTCTTTTCGGCATCGTTAAGAATAGCCTGTAAGCTTCTAAGGTGAATATTGACCGAATTCTTTGACGAAAACCGTTGAGCGAGATATGCCTTGAAGTCCTTAGCAAACTCTACATTAAATGCCTTAATTGGCATATCATACGAAGCAAATTCAGAGTTCACGGTAAAAGCCTCACTACTGCTCTTATTGAACAAATCTTTGATTTGCTCAATATCATCCTTCCTTGCCAATTTCTTTTTATACTTCACCAAAACCTTTAATGCATCTTCATAGGATGAGGCTGTTGAAAATCTCTTTTCAGCATGAAAGCGACAAAGCATTTTTGCACCATGTTGTAGCAGACTCAGTTGTGATTGCTTGTTAAAGAACTTCTTTTCAATGTTCTCTTTTAACAGGTTTATCGGCCATAGCTTGATCTCTCCCTTATTTTCATCAAGCCATAAATCGACATCGCTGTAAGTCTTTTGAATTCTCTTTGTTTTCCTGACAGAATTCGAGACTCCCTTAATCTGAAAATAGACAGACTTCTTTTCACCTTCTGCCACTTCCAATTCAATAAAATTGTCCTTAGCAATATGTATATCAAATCCAATATCACGGGTCTTACTCTTATGGCTGATTCGTAAAACAAGTGGAAAATTACCATCTTTGTCCTGACTGCTTTTGCGTGTATCGAGTGCTATTTTTACCTTTGTCATATCTAAAATCACATAATACTTGCGTGCTTTTTGCGTGCTTTTTCCAGTTTTGTGCCGTTTGACATAGAGATAAGTTACGAAAAAACAGTCTAAAAACCTCTGAAATGTCTATTTAAGTGTATGTCAGCCTGTATGAGTCGGTTAAATACTGACTGTTAATCAGAGGGTCCTTGGTTCGAGCCCAAGAGGAGGAGCAAAAGGCTGGCATCATTGTCAGTCTTTTTTTATTTAGTTAATACTCAACCCTTCTTTTAGAGATCAAAAAGACAAGGATTACATAAGGGTCACACCTATTTTATTAATTTGTGCACTTCAAAACACTGTTTAGTATTCAATGATCCTATCTCTGCTCCTAGGCCTTCTCCAACTAGTACAGCAAGACCTTCCTACCCCTCAGGTTATTGACACACAAAATGGCTTGTCGAACAACATCGTTTACGAGACTTTTCATGACAGTAATGGATTCATCTGGATTGCCACCGACAATGGCCTAAACCGTTTTGATGGATACGATTTTAAAACTTTCTATCACGACAGTGAGGATAGCACTTCCATATCAGGAAACATTGTTCGGTCCATCCTAGAAGACCAGTCGGGCAATCTGTGGGTAGGCACCTACAATGGGCTTAACCTCTATGATCCTAAAACAGAATCTTTTACAAGGTTCAAAACCTTTAAAAACCTTCCGAACGAAAGGCTCGATATCCAGCATATGGCATGGGATAAACAAGGCAAGATTTGGATAAATTCGCTCAGAACTATTGGATGGTTCGATACACATAGTTTTGAATTCGGCTTCTCAGACACTGATTACTCTTCTTCCACAATGGCAATCGATGACGAAGACAGGGTTTGGACTTCCTCCAAAGGCGGAACAATAGATATGGTAGCGCCTGATGGAGAAAGCTTTATTCTTCAGGTAGAGTTTGACAATTCAAATCAACAACCATTATACTGGGGTAATTTTTCGAAATCACTCTGGGTAAAAGAACCTGAATCTCGAGATGCACTTAAGGTCAAAACATCATTACTGCCAGAACTCCCAAATGACACCTTTGCTAGGGAGTTGTTAGAGACGGATGCAAATACGCTTTGGATAGGGACCGAAGTCGGTTTATTCGTTTACCATAAAAACCTCGATCTTCTTGAGGCAATTGAGCTTGGAAACTCTTCCACTTTGACCTCAGCCATTCGAAGTATAAACAAAGACAGAAATGGCGGGGTGTGGGTTGGAACACTAGGGGGACTTTTTCATTTTGACCCATATCAGAAGCCCTTTGAACACATCAATCTTGTAAAGGGAAAAGGAGATGTAATCATGGGTATGGAACAGGTCTCTGAAAAACTCTATGTAAACGCTTTAGGTAATGGACTATATGAGTATAATCTGAATACTGGATTAAGTAAAAGGCTAAATTTTCGAGGAACACCCCCACTTGGATATAACTTTATCTGGACCATCAAGTATGTAACTGAATCCTCTTACCCCATTTGGCTGGCCACAGATGCCGGCTTACTTTTATACAACCCTTCAAACGGAAGGTGGAAAGACGCTAATCTCCACTTAAGCAATAATCCGCTAAACCCTTCATTTTCGATTTTTGAAGCAAGTGATGATTTCAATTGGGTTAGTGCTCAAGAAGGAATTCACTTGCTTCGTAAGCGCGATGGTAAGATTGTAAAGAGCATAGCACTATTTGAATACATCAAAGAGTCAATCATTCAAGATTTATGTCAAGTCGATGATCGGCTAATTATTGCTACAGAAGGAGTTGGTACTCTTGTCTATAACCTGAAAACCGAGGAGATTAAACTTCTTTCGGAAATAGTTGAGGAAGCCCAAAGCATTTCTTCCATCACCACATGGCAGTTGTTCGAAGATGAAAACCATATCTGGTTTGCCACTAATAGGGGGCTATTTTACTTAAACACAACCAATTGGAAATTCAATAAGGTCAAGCTCGACCAACCTCTAGAGAATAGTATCATCTTTAGTATTGAAAAAGACACCAAGGGAGTTTTATGGATGGGCACGGAAAGAGGGCTTATCAGTTATGACCCAAGTATTCAAAAGGCCTACCATTATACCGAAAAAGATGGACTGAAAAACATAGAGTATAATCGTAAATCAGTAAAGAAAACCCACGATAACCGGCTCTACTTTGGAGGTGTGAATGGTATCACCACGTTTGACCCGAATAGGATTCAAACGAACAAGATTATTCCCAGTATACACATCAAGGGCATTAGGGTAATTACCAGTGACTCAACGTTCTCAGCCCAATTAGATCATAAAAATCGACTTGTACTACCATGGCACCAGAATACCATTGAAGTAGATTATGTAGCCATCAACTACACCAATCCAGATCAAAATCAATATCGATATCAGTTAGTAGGACATGATCCAGACTGGGTAACAGAGAGAGGAACACGGCAAGCCAGATATGTTAAACTAGCTTATGGCAACTATGAATTTCAGGTCATGGGCTCCAATAATGACGGGTTATGGAATCCTGATGTCAAATCTTTCAACATCATTATAAAGCCTCCATTCTGGCAGACCTGGTGGTTTAGGTTATTAGTTCTCCTAGCGATTACCACCACCCTTTACACCATATATAGATACAGGGTAAAAAGATTGTTAGAAGTAGAGCGCATGAGGCTCCGAATTGCTGGAGACCTCCATGACGAAGTTGGTAGCGGTCTAAGCGGCATTGCCTTAACGGGAGATTTGTTACAACGTCAGGTGAAAAATGGGGGTGCAAAACCAGAACTCGTGGAAAGGATAACTAAAAATGCCAGAAACCTTGCTTCTTCCTTGGACTCCATTGTTTGGTTGATCGATCCACAGAAGGAAAGCTTAGGAGATTTTCTTATCAAGACCAGAGCGGTTGCTTCTGAACTTCTGGCAGAAATTAAATTTGAGATGAGAGAGGAGTTGACCGAAGTTGATCGATCCAAAACCTTGACCGCAGAACAGAAAAGAAATCTTTTTTTACTGACCAAGGAAGGCCTGAACAACATTGCCAAACATGCGAATGCCAGCAAGGTCGACCTGAGCGTAAACTACAACCCTTCGGTATTAACACTTAAAATATCCGATAATGGCAATGGCTTTGATTTAGCCCAGATACATACAGGACATGGCCTGGGCAGTATGAAACATAGGGCGGAGCAGCTGAAAGCCGATATTAACTTTGAGTCAACCAAACAAGGGACAGAAGTTTCCTTAACTATGAAATTACCGTAATTGCGGTATAGCAGGTTGATCTATTTAACCCCTTAATTACAGCATGATCGAGTCGAAGGCGAAAGTAGTATGGATAATAGAAGACGATCCCCTCTTTAGAGAATCCTTGATTGACTTGATTGAAGCGGAAGATCATTTGAAGCTCAAATTTGTAGGGGGCTCTATTGAAGAGGCTTTCGAATCCTTCGGTAAGGTCCAAGCCCCGGACATTATTCTAGAAGACATTGGTCTGCCAGGGATGTCGGGTATTGAAGCAATTGATCACTATAAAAAGAAGTATCCCGAAGTACTCATCATCATGCTAACCATATTTGATGACGATGAGCGCGTTTTTGAGGCATTGAAGGCCGGTGCTGATGGTTACCTATTAAAGAGAACACCTGGCGATCAGATATTAAAAGGTATTGCCGATGTCTTAGCCGGTGGTGCACCGATTTCCCCTTCCATTGCCAAGCAAATTATGAGGATGTTGGTACAACCAGTCAAGCCAAAAAGTAAGGAGACTGTTTTGACCAAAAGAGAAACCACAATTCTCGAACATTTGGTAAAAGGTGAAACTATCGATGAGATAGGAGAACTCCTCTTCATCAGTAGACACACAGTAGATACGCATACCAAAAACATCTATAGAAAACTGCAGGTACACAACAGAAGTACGCTCACGTCTAAAGCGATCAAAGAGGGCTTAATCTAGCCAGATCGTCCATTTAATCTAAAAATACCCCAAACACGGTATGGCATAAGTGCCCTGCATCTGATGATCTTTGAAGCACCTGATTTAACCAAAATCAGTACTGATTTAAAATGACCATGATGCATAAAACAATTCAGAAGCTTTTCTTGCTTTCACTTTTTACCCTTGTCGTAATTTCCTGCGGAGATGAAGAGGAACCCAATACAGCACCTTCTATTAGTGCCCAAACATTTAATGCTTCTGAAAGCATTGCCGTTGGTGATCTGATTGGAACTGTAAGTGCTACCGATGCAGAAGGTGATGCACTGACTTTCAGCATTACCATAAACGACAACAACTTATTCGACATAACGGCAGGAGATGCGACCACACCAGGTGGACGTCTTTCATTAAATACTGGCCAGACATTAGATTTCGAAACAGCTACATCGCACACCATTACTGTTCAAGTCTCAGATGGTCAGCTTACGGCTACAGCCACAATAATGATAACTGTCGTAGACGTAGACGAGAACACAATGCCATCGATTAGTGATCAAGAATTTACTGTTGCCGAAGACATTTCTGATGCCACGGCCATTGGTACAGTTACGGCAACTGATGCAGAAGGTGATGCCTTAACTTTTAGTATCACAACCAACTCTAGTGACTTATTTGAAATTTCAGCGGGTGGAGAGTTAAGTCTTGCCAATGGACAGAACTTAGACTTCGAAACAGCTACTTCACATACCATTACGGTTCAGGTATCCGATGGCAGCCTTACAGGTTCAGCAACGATAACAATTAATGTCACCGATGTGGTAGAAAACACTGCTCCAACAATAGCCGATCAATCATTTACAGTGGCTGAAGACATTGATGACTTAACTGCAATAGGTACTGTAACTGCAACAGATGCAGAAGGTGACAGTTTTACCTTCAGCATAACTGCAAATGATAACGAACTCTTTGAGATTACTGCTGGTGGTGAACTCACACTTGCCTCAGGGAAAACCTTAGATTTTGAAACAAGCACTTCACATACCATTACTGTAGAGGCAACTGATGGCGGACTAAGCAATACGGCTACAATTACTGTGAACGTAACCGATGTTGACGAGTCAGTACCAGCCGCTCAATATACCGTTACCACTTTTGCGGGAGGCACGCAAGGGTTTCAAGATGGTCAAGGTGTTAACGCACAATTTGACAATCCAAATGGTGTTGCAGTAGATGCCTCTGGCAATGTCTATGTCGCTGACTCCGGCAATAGAAGGATACGAAAAATTGACCCCAACGGCAATGTAACAACAATAGCAGGAAGTGGCGGAAATGTAATCTCAGACGGGCAAGGGCTCAATGCATCCTTTACCTTTCCCCTAGCCCTGACGGTGAATAGTAGTGGAACACTTTTCGTGTCGGATCAAAATGCGATTAGGGCTATAGATGGCACAAATAATGTTACCACGTTTGCAGGAAATGGTAACGCAAACTTTGGTGATGGGCAAGGTCTGGCCGCAAGATTTAGACTCAATAAAGGAATAGATGTTGATGATAATGGAAACATATATGTAGCCGATGAACGAAACCATAGAATAAGGAAGATCGATATCAGCGGTAATGTCACAACCATCGCGGGAAGCTCTCAAGGCAATGCCGATGGTAATGGTACCGCAGCTACTTTTAGGAATCCGTCTGATGTTGCCGTAGATGCTAGTGGAAATGTCTTTGTAGTCGATAGCAGTAACGATAGAATCAGGAAGATTGACCCTAGCGGAAATGTAACAACGTTTGCGGGAGCAAGTGAAAACTTCGCAGATGGGCAAGGAACAGCGGCCGCCTTTAATACGCCAAGCGGAATAACAATAGACTCGAGTGGAAATCTATACGTAACTGATACCAATAACGTAGCCATTAGAAGAATAGACCCGAACGGAAATGTGATCACCATAGCTGGGGCGCGAGGTGAAGGAGTTGGTGATAGGGACGGTTTGGGTACAGAAGCATTGTTCGACCTAACAAAAGGAATCGCAATTGATGCCAACGGAGCCATTTATGTAGCCGACCCAAGAAATCACAAGATTCGAAAAATCGTTTTCAATAATTAGTGGCTGAACCATCACAAGGAAGTAATCGAATAAGCACCTCTCATATGAGAGGTGCTTTTATTTTAGAATCGTGTGTAATGAGTCACCTCAATATTTCGTTACTTTGATGCCATGAGAAAATCATTTCTCTTATTGATCACGTTGCTCTGCCTTACCTCAATTGGTTTTACCCAATCCAAGAAGAAAAAGACCAAGGAAAAGGAAGAGGTAGAAAAACCTGATATTAGGTTCAAAAAAGCAGATGTTGACACCATGCCTGATGCTGACCTTAAGAAAAAGCGCAACTATTATTATGGTGAAAAGACAAAGAAGTCTTTTACGGCTAAAGATTCTCGGACTGCTGTCACCTACGAGCTATTCAATGTACTAAGAGAACCAGTCAAGGTCGACAGCTATGTCAGAAGAATATACTATCATGACACTCGAAAAGGTGAGGTAGTTGCTGTTACTGGTAGAGGACAGACATTATCTAGAGTACTTCATGGCCCTTATAAAAGAACAGTGAATGATATTGTGGTGGAAGAAGGTATGTACTATTATGGTACAAAGAATGAGACCTGGATGTACCAGAAGACTGATTCCACACTTTACGATAAAAGACACTATGTAAAAGGTTGGTTTCGTGATTCAGAAATAACCTACTATGATGAAGACCAGAAGACCAGAATTAAAGAAGTAATACCCTATAGATATGGCAAAAAAGAAGGTGAGTACTATCTCTTCTTTCCAAGCGGAAATATTGCCGTGAGAGGACGGTATGAATTTGATAGAAAAGTGGGTGTTTGGGAAGAGTTCCATAACCTACCTGGTGTAAGTAGAATCAAAAAAGAAATCCAATACCCTCCCGAGTTTCATTTGAAGAATTTCAAATCCTATGTGCGGAAAGAGTGGAATCGGAATGCCACTCCCACTTATATAGCACCTACCAAGAATCAATAGAAAGCGTCCTTAAGGTGAAAGATATCATTCTCAACCTTCTTGCTTACTATAGCCACAATATCAAACCGAATATCTTCCGACCAGTCTACTTCAATCATATATTCCTCTGCTGCTTTAATAATGGCAGTTTGCTGAGCAGAAGAAACAAATGACTCTGGTTCTCCAAAACTTCTGCTAGTTCGCGTCTTGACTTCCACAAAGATCAATAGTCCATCTTTTTTACAAATAATATCAACCTCGGATTTCTTGAAGCGATAGTTTCGAGTCAGAATTTCATAACCATTAGCCACCAAGTATTCAGCAGCTAAATTTTCTCCTTTTGTACCAATCGTTTGCATAGATATGAATGTGCCGTTAATTAATTTAGGCATTAATTTCTGCTAACTTCGATCATTCGAATATTCAATTCTCTATGCTCAAATCCATCAACCCAACAAGCACCACCAGTTGGCAAAAGCTTAAGACTCATTTTGAGACCATGAGTTCAGTTCAAATGAAGCAACTTTTCGAGGCTGACCCTGAAAGGTTTAAGAAGCTTTCCTTGAGATTTAATGACCTTTTAATTGATTTCTCAAAGAACATTATCACTGAGGAGACCATGAAGCTTTTGGTCGGTCTGGCTAAAGAATGTGAACTCAGGCAGGCAATTGACAGTAAATTCAATGGGCAGCCCATTAATGCTACAGAAGAACGTCCAGTGCTTCATACAGCTCTTAGAAATAAATCTGACCGATCAGTCATGGTAGATGGTAAAGATGTGATGCCGGAGGTCAGATCAGCATTGGCCAAAATGAAAATATTTGCAGATAAAGTTACCTCTGGTAGCTGGCATGGCTTTGCTGGTAAGCCTGTCAAGCATATTGTTAATATCGGCATCGGTGGCTCTGATTTGGGTCCGGTAATGGTGACAGAAGCCTTAAGGCCCTATGCTACTTATGGCATTAGCACTCACTTTGTTTCTAATGTAGATGGTTCTCACATTTCCGAGGTCCTAAAAAAGGTCAATGCTGAAGAGACCCTTTTTATGATTGCCTCGAAAACCTTTACAACTCAGGAAACCATGACCAATGCACATACCGCAAGGAAATGGTTCTTAAATCAAGGTGCTTCTGAAGTCGATATTGCGAAACACTTCGTTGCACTTTCTACAAATGCAGATGCTGTTAGCGAATTTGGCATTGACACTAATAACATGTTCGAATTTTGGGATTGGGTTGGTGGAAGATATTCGCTTTGGTCTTCAATTGGTCTGTCTATTGCATGCACCATAGGCTTTGATCATTTTGATGAGCTGTTGACCGGTGCTTTCGAGATGGATCAGCACTTCCAACATGCTGACTTTCATGAGAACATTCCAATTATTCTAGCCTTGATCGGCCTATGGTATGGTAACTTCTTTGGAAGTGAGTCAGAAGCCATTTTGCCTTATGATCAGTATATGCACCGATTTGCGGCATACTTTCAGCAAGGTAATATGGAGAGTAATGGAAAGTACATTGGGCGAGACGGCAAGCCAGTCGATTACCAAACTGGTCCTATTGTGTGGGGAGAACCTGGCACCAATGGTCAACACGCCTTTTATCAACTTATACACCAAGGCACGAAATTGATTCCTTGTGATTTCATGGCACCAGCTCAAAGTCACAATGCTGTCGGTGACCATCACTCCAAACTGCTGTCCAACTTCTTTGCGCAAACTGAGGCCTTGATGAAGGGCAAGTCCTATAAAGAGGTGGTGACAGAACTTGAACAACAAGGAAAATCAAGAGAAGACATAGAGAAGCTTGCCCCTTTCAAAGTTTTTGAAGGCAACAAACCCACCAACAGTATACTCTTTCAAAAACTAACACCAAGAGCCTTAGGTAGCCTCATTGCTATGTATGAACATAAAATCTTCGTTCAAGGCATAATATGGAACATCTATAGTTTCGACCAATGGGGTGTTGAATTAGGTAAGGTATTGGCAAAAAATATTCTACCAGAATTGTCTGATAACGATCTAGTCGAAAGTCATGATAGTTCCACCAATGGACTTATCAATGCCTATAAAGAAATGAGAAACACATGAGCAAAAAGAACTACCTATACCCCCTAAAGTTTGATACCATATTCAAAGAGAAGATCTGGGGCGGAACTAAAATTAAGGATATACTCAATAAGGATTTCTCTCCACTAAAAAACTGTGGCGAGACATGGGAAATTTCGGGTGTCGAGGGCAATCTAACGAAGGTCTCAGAGGGAAACTTAAAGGGTTGGACACTTCCCGAACTCATAGATGAATACAAAGGAGATCTAGTAGGCTCTAAGGTTTATGAGGAGTATGGCAAGGAATTTCCGTTGCTCGTCAAATTCATTGATGCCGCGCAAGACCTATCCATTCAGGTTCATCCCGATGATAAATTGGCTAAAGCCAGACATAACTCCCTAGGCAAAACGGAAATGTGGTATGTCTTTCAGGCAGATGAAGGTGCAAGACTCATTAGCGGCTTTAATAGAAATACCAACAAAGAAGAATATTTGGATCACCTTAATAATGGAAGGTTAACAGACATTCTCAATTATGAAGATGTTCAAAGCGATGATTGCTTCTATTTGCCTGCAGGCCGAATCCATACTATAGGCCGGGGCTTACTTCTTGCAGAGATCCAACAATCATCAGATGTCACCTATCGCATTTACGATTTCGACAGAACAGATGATGAAGGCAACAAGCGTGAACTCCACACAGAGGAAGCGCTTGATGCGCTTGATTACAAGGGGTACTCTGACTATAAAACTAACTACTCACCATGCCTAAATGAGTCAGTACCCTTGGTGAAATCACAGTACTTTAGAACAAACCTGTTAGACTATACAACGGGCATCATCAGAGAGCATTATGATTCTGACTCTTTCATTATATACACTTGCCTACAAGGTGAAGCGGAAATAGCCACTCAGGGGCATAGTACAAAAATATGTATGGGAAATGCAGTTTTGGTGCCACGAAAGTTCCCAGAAATTCATATTCGGACCAAATCTGGTTTCAAAATGTTGGAAACATACATGCCATAGTCTATTTTTGATTTATGGCTGGAAAGAAGAATATGAAGAGCTTCTCGGCCACGTTCTTAAATACGAAAGACAATAGCGTGGTCAAGAAAGAGTTTCTGGCGCGTAATCACACTTCTGCTCTTAGGAAAGCTAACAGACAAATTACGAAGTACGTTCGTGTATTGACTGTAGAACCCGTTGGAGAACAGAACAAACCGGCCTAATTTAGCGTGTATATGTGGCCCCGTGAGCGCGAAAGACATGAGTTTTCATATTAATAAGACAGTTGAAGTAATAAACCTGGGTACTGATGACTACAAGCGTGTGTGGGACTATCAGGAATCTATTTTCAAAAAAACGGTTGATCTAAAGATCCTTAACCGGAAAACTGAGTACCCAAAAGATCAGGTTACTACCAACAACTATCTTATTCTATGTGAACACCCTCATGTATATACTCTAGGGAAAAGTGGTTCCATTGATAATTTGCTCCTTGATGATCAAGGGCTCAAAGATCATAATGCCCAATTTTATAGGATTAACAGAGGCGGTGATATTACCTATCACGGTCCAGGGCAACTTGTTGCCTATCCAATCTTAGATTTAGACCATTTCTTTACTGATATTCATAAATACCTGCGTTGTTTAGAAGAGGCCATCATTCTCACCTTGGCAGACTTTGGGCTGTCTGCTGGAAGGATTGATGGACTTACTGGTGTATGGATTGATTTTACAGAAGGGGCGAAAGATCCCCGGAAGATATGTGCCATGGGCGTGAAGTCAAGTCGATGGGTCACTATGCATGGCTTAGCCCTAAATGTCAATACCAACCTTTCTTATTTCGAACATATTGTTCCCTGTGGGATAGATGACAAAGCCGTTACTTCCATGAACAAAGAACTTGGTAGACACGTAGAAATGTCAGAAGTTCAGGAAAAACTGACGCACTACATTGCCGAAGTCTTTGAAATGGACATTATCAAGTCAAATGCGGTCTAGAAAACTCTATACTTATCTTCTACCCATCATTCTACTGATTGCCATAGTCAGCATGCTTGGTTTAAGGGAAGAAATCTTAGATGAGCACCCCATTAATATTTTAATTAAGGAAAAACACAGAGGTGTTTGCTGGGTTGGCGGCCCTCGTTTGGTTGATTCCACCATGCTCGAAGCACTGGCGGCTCGTAAAGTCAATTGGATTTCTCAGACCCCATTCGGATGGCAACGGGGATATAGCAACCCTGAAATTGGAAATAACATTGGTAACGATGGAGCCTGGTGGGGAGAAAGGGATGAAGGGCTAAAAGTGACAACTCATCTTGCAAGAGAAAGAGGAATTAAAACCATTCTAAAACCACACATATGGCTTCGTGACAATGAAGGTAAATGGCGAGGAGACATTGCAATGAACTCAGAGGAAGATTGGCAAAAGTGGTTTGCTGATTATGAGGAGTTTATCCTTCACTATGCCAAGTTAGCCGAAGCAGAAAAGATGGAGATGTTATGCATTGGTACGGAGCTGCACAAAACCTGTATTGAACGTGAGCAGAACTGGAGAAACTTGATTACCAAAATCAGAAGCGTTTATTCTGGTCAGCTCACCTACGCTGCCAATTTCTCTCAAGAGTTTGAGGATGTAGCCTTTTGGGACGAGCTCGACTACATAGGAGTTCAGGCCTATTTTCCTGTTGCCGAAACTGAAAACCCCACACTCGAGGAAGTAAGACAAGGTTGGCAGCCACATCTAGAAAAACTCGAAGCCTTTTCAAGGAAATACAAAAAACCAATTCTCTTTACTGAAGCGGGTTACAAAAGCACCAAAAATTCTGGCATTGAACCTTGGGTTTGGCCTCAAAGACTTAGTCAAGAGGAAATGCTGGACATTTATTCAGAAGAAACTCAGGCCACCCTCTATGAAGCCATGTTTAGAGAAGTATTCGATAAGCCTTATATCGCAGGCATACACCTCTGGAAGTGGTATCCATCCCAAAGAAGAAGGTCAAACAACTCTAGTGATCGACAGCAAAGATTTTATAACATCGACTTTACCCCTCAGGGCAAAATGGCCGAGGAAGTAATGACAGAATGGTTTACCAAATTCAGCCAATAACCCGCTCAATTTCTATTTTTGCAACATGAAGAAGGACATTCAAATGCCGAAGGTGACTGGTGTAAAACTTTGCATTGCAAAAGACACCAACAGTCTGGGTGAAAGCGACTGGCATGTCTATTTGATCAACAAAAATTTGATCGAGCTGACTAATGTCATGATCGTATCCAAAGGCTATGAGAGCAAAGATACAGACGCCCGTAAAACCTCTACTTTAAGACACATGATAGAGCAAGTCGATGGACAAAGCGTAGCTAAAGTAGAATCCATCAGTCCAGAAGTATTCTCTTTTTATAATGAGTTTTGGGTCAGCTATTATATTCTCAATGAGCTCTTTGATAAGAAGTTCATCATAGAGCCTTTCCAAGAGTTTGACTTAGAAAAGATTGATGAAATTGATCTTTTAGGAAGAATTGCTATTTGATTTCATGGAATAGTTCAATTACATTGTAATGAACAAGCATGAAAGGCATACACGACATTTTGTTTCTAGACATTGAAACAGTACCCTGTTATCCAACATTTGAGCTCCTTCCTGATCGCTTCAAAACCTTATGGGAAAAGAAAGCACAGTTTATTAAAGGTGCCAACGAGTTCTCACCGGAAGAGCTCTATAAAAGAGCGGGTATCTATGCGGAGTTCGGGAAAATAGTCGCTATTGCTGTTGGCTATTTCGTTCGTGATAAAGGCGACATAATGAACTTCAGAATAAAAGCCTTCGCCCATCATGACGAAAAGGTTCTGCTAAAAGAGTTTTCCTCTCTCATCAATGAGCATTTCAACTCTAAGAAACTGAAGCTCTGTGCACATAATGGTAAAGAATTCGACTTTCCTTACATAGGTAGAAGAATGTTGATCAATGAAACGCCTATTCCGGAACCACTCAATTTAAGTGGACGCAAGCCTTGGGAGGTACCTCATATCGACACGATGGAATTGTGGAAGTTCGGAGACTATAAACACTTCACTTCACTCGATTTGCTGGCTGCCCTCTTCGATGTTGAGAGCAGTAAAGACGATATTGACGGTAGTCAGGTTTATGAGGTTTATTACCATGAAAAGAACCTCGACCGAATAGCCAAGTATTGCAAGCGAGATGTTATGGTGTTGGCTCAAGTGTATATGAGATTGAATCAAATGCCATTGTTGACAAAAGATGAAATCGCCATTCTTTAAAGTCAGGCCGAATAGAAGATTTACTCAATTTTATTTCTACTTTTAAATCAACTCTATTCTCCTTTAATGGCTAGAAAAAGAAAACCTCAACACAAAAGAAAACCCAAAAAACAAGCCAGTGGCAACCCCAAACGAATCGAACCTCTGATTAGCGAATTTCTAGGGCGAAATCCAGGACGAGGTTACCAAATCAAACAAATTCTAAAGGGCTTGGGGGTAAGAGACGCAAAATCGAAGAAAATCGTCACTGAGGCCATATTCAGATTAGAAGATACAGGCAGCATTAAGAAATTACGGAACGGTTCCTTTACCATAGATCCAGCAGAAATTAAAACCCTAGTCGGTGTAGTAGACAATGTCAGTTCACGTTTCGCATACGTGAGTTTGGAAGATGGAGATGAAGAAGGAGATGTCTGGATTTCTGTCAAGGATTTAAATGGAGCCTTGGATGACGACAAGGTGAAGATTGTTTTGAAGCCTGGCCGCCATGGAAAAAGCCGCGAAGGAAAAGTAATCGAGATTCTTGAACGCAATAGGCAAGAATTTGTGGGTAGGTTAGAAATGTCGACCCGTTATGGCTTTGTTATTCCAGATTTTAAAAAAATGTTCCATGACGTTTATGTACGCCTGGAAGACCTCAATGGGGCTAAGCATAACGATAAAGTGATTGTTAAAATCACACAGTGGCCTGAAAGAGATAAAAAACCTGAAGGTATTATTACTCGCGTACTAGGTAAGGCAGGAGAACACAATGCCGAAATCCATTCCATTATCGCTGAGTTTGGCCTGCCATTGGAGTTCCCAGAGGGAATTGAAGCTGAGGCCGAGACTATATCAGATAAGATCACCTCAAAAGAAGTCGCCAAGCGAAAAGACTTTCGCAAGATCACCACTTTCACTATTGACCCACATGATGCAAAAGACTTTGACGATGCGCTTTCCATTAAACCCTTGTCAAATGGCAACACCGAAGTAGGAATTCATATCGCAGATGTGACCCATTATGTAGGCCTCAAAACTGCATTGGAAAAAGAAGCGGTAGAAAGGGCAACCTCTGTTTACCTGGTAGACAGAACGATCCCCATGCTTCCTGAAAGACTATCAAATGGCTTATGTTCGTTACGTCCGGAAGAAGAAAAATTGACTTTTTCAGCAGTCTTTGAACTGAATGAAAATGGAGACATCAAGAAGGAGTGGTTCGGTAGAACCATCATCTATTCTGATAGAAGATTTACCTACGAGGAGGCACAAGAAAGGCTTGAATCAGGAGAAGGTGACTTTCATGAGGAAGTCAAAGCACTGGATGTTTTGGCCAAAAAACTTCGACAAAAGAGATTTAACAATGGGGCTGTCAATTTTGAAACCGTTGAGGTTAAGTTCAAACTTGACGACAAAGGGACTCCGCTTGGGGTAATTCCTAAAGAACGAAAGGATGCTCACATGCTAATAGAGGAATTCATGCTCTTAGCCAATAAGCGTGTTGCTGAGTTTATATATAATAAGGTTAAACAGGCCAACCCATTGACCTTTATTTATAGATCTCACGATAACCCGGATCCGGAAAAGCTCGATACCTTCTCCAATTTTGCCAGAAGGTTTGGTCATCAGCTTGATTTTGAGAAACGAGGGATCTCCAAATCACTCAATGGTCTTATTGATCATATAGAAGGAAAGCCCGAACAAAACGTATTGCAGCAACTGGCCATTAGAACCATGGCTAAGGCCAAATACACTACCGATACAAAAGGACATTTCGGTCTGGCCTTTCCTCATTATACCCACTTCACCTCCCCTATCAGGAGATATCCTGATATGATGGTCCATCGTTTACTTCAACATTACCTCGATGGTGGTAAGTCCGTGGACAAAGAAGAATATGAAGAACTCTGTGTCCATTCCTCTGACCGTGAGAAGCGAGCTGCCGATGCAGAAAGAGCTTCGATTAAATACAAGCAGGTAGAATTTATGTCGCTTGTAGAGCAAAAAGATTTCGAAGGCATTGTGAGTGGAGTTACTGAATGGGGCATCTATGTAGAAATTACAGAGACAAAGTGTGAGGGAATGGTCCGCATTGCTGATCTGGATGATGATTTTTACGAATATGATGAACAAAACTACCGTGTGATTGGTAGAAGAAACAAACGGATGATTAGTCTGGGTGATAAAGTGATGGTCAATGTGAAGGCCACCGACATAGACAGGCGAACCATCGATCTAATTTTTGCAGAAAATGACCAATAACCTTCAGGAGCTCGTCAATCAAATCAATAAGCGACTCGAAGAATTACAATACGGAACTGAACCCAACGAGCTTTACGATCCCATTCGATACATCATGTCACTGGGTGGTAAGCGTCTTAGACCTGTGCTTGTTTTACTGGCCTACAAACTCTTCAAGGAAGATCATGATCAAATTCTTGACCAGGCCATTGCCGTTGAGGTGTTTCACAATTTCACTTTAATGCATGACGACATCATGGATGAGGCCCCTTTGAGAAGAGGCAAGCAGACCGTTCATGAAAAATGGAATGAAAGTACGGCCATTCTTTCCGGGGATGTAATGATGGTAAAGGCCTATGACCTAATTGTTGAAGCAGGAGCAAACCTGAAGCAGGTTGTGAAAGACTTTAACCGTTGTGCAGCCGGAGTTTGCGAAGGACAGCAAATGGATATGAACTTCGAAAGCCTACCAACAGTCTCAGAAGCACAATACATGAACATGATCCGCCTAAAGACAGCAGTTCTTTTAGGTTTCAGTCTAAAACTAGGCGCCATGCTGGCTAACGCAACAGAAAGAGAGGCCAATGCCCTATATGAATTCGGTGTTGATATTGGCATAGGATTCCAATTGAAAGATGATCTCTTAGACGTATATGCGGATCAGGCAAAATTTGGAAAACAAGTCGGTGGTGATATCATTTCCAATAAAAAAACCTTCCTCTTACTCAAAGCTCTTGAGTTGGCCAATGACGATCAATCGACAAGGTTAAATAACTGGCTGAATCAGAGTGATTTCAACCCACAAGAGAAGGTTGAGGCAGTGAAGAGCATCTATAATGAAATAGGCATTTACGAGCTCACCATGGCAAAAATGAACGATTACTTTCAGAAAGGATTTGAAGCCTTAGGAAAAATTGAAGTGGCAGAAGACAATAAAAAACCCTTAATTGACTTTGCAGATTACTTAATAAACAGAGATAAGTAAATGGAAATCACCTATGGGTTAATGATTGCAATTGGGCTCATCACCTATTATGCATGGCAACGCCCAGATACGCATCGTAAACTGATGCTAAATCCATATGCCACTTTCCACGAAAGACAATTCACACGACTGATTACTTCAGGTTTTGTGCATAATAATGGAATGCATCTATTCCTCAACCTTTTTACCCTCTACTTCTTCGGAGGAGCCATAGAGAAAATATTTATGTCCTTTTTTGGCGATGCAGGTAGTTTCCTTTACGTGTTACTCTTCCTGACTGCGGTAGCGGTTGCTAATATTCCAACGTTGATTAAGCATAAAGACCACCCCAATTATAACTCTCTAGGTGCATCAGGAGGTGTTTCTGCCTTGGTAATGGCATTTATCCTCTTTGACCCTTTGCAGGATCTCTGCCTCTATGCGATTGTCTGCCTGCCGGGCTATGCCTTAGGCGGGCTATTTATTGTTTACTCCATTGTAATGGGAAAACGAGGGGTAGATAATATCAACCATGATGCTCATTTATATGGCGCACTCTATGGAGTACTTTTCATTCTGGTACTGAAGCCAGCCATCTTCGAGCAGTTTATAAACACATTATTCTGACCAATTCATGAATAAAACCCTAATCACACTACTTTTCTTAGCAGTTGTTAACCTTGCCTTTGCCTATCAAGAAACTGTAAATACAACCACTGGCGAAGACCAAAAGCATATACTTGACTCACTTTTTGTGACAGGAGTTAAAGGATTCAATCAAATTCGAAAAAATTCTGCCAGACCCATTGGCAAGGCCTTAATAGACTCTCAAACAGAGGGACTTCTCATCTATGAGGTAAGTGTTGATGAAAATGGCAAGGTAGCGGTGAGGTTTATGACAAAAGTGTCGGAGCAAATAGAAAAGGCAGTGATAGGTATCATTACAGAAAGTGCCAATGGTTGGATTAATATTGGCAGACCCTATAAACTATATGTTCCTAGAAGTTTCAGTACAGGGCGATACTACATCAAGCAGATTATGGCCTCTTTGGATGAATTTCCCACAGAACTAAAACTCCCATTTCTAAAAGCAACAACCAATACTGCAATACGAGGAACATCCCAACGTACCCGAGTCACAATTGACAGAAAGCCCGGTGATGCGAGAAGTAATGAACAAATTGCACGCGAGATGGGAGAACAGTTAAGGAGGGAGAAAATGCTCGACCGAAGATCAGTTCCGAAATTTGAAGCTGAGGAAGGAATCACAATGAAAGAATATAATAAAGAACTCAAAAGATTTGAGGGCTATATGAAAAAAAGAAAATCTAAAAAAGCCTATTTCAGTCTGAATAAAATTATTCGCTACAACCCATTTAATAGATCTTATATTCAACAACGGAGAAGGCTTGAAAAGGAATTAGGGCGAGATGAATACCGCGTCTATGATATTCTCTGGCTTCAGGCTATGGATTACATCGCATCAGTTCAAAACAAAAAACCCTGACGTTTCCGCCAGGGTTTTATTTTATATAATCTTTAAAGCTTAAGCTTCAGCAGCTTCCTCGCTAAAAGGAACCACAGAAACAAAAGATCTGTCTTTTCTACCTTTTCTAAACTCAACCACACCGTCAGTCAAAGCGAATAAAGTATGATCTTTACCCATTCCAACATTGGTACCCGGATGATGTTGTGTTCCTCTTTGTCTTACGATGATGTTACCTGCAATTGCAGCCTGACCACCATAAATCTTAACGCCAAGTCGTTTACTTTCCGACTCTCTACCGTTATTCGAACTACCTGCTCCTTTCTTATGTGCCATGGTATCTTCTTATTTAGAAATTTTCTCAATTAATACTTTAGTGAATTGCTGGCGATGACCATTCTTCACTTTGTATCCTTTTCTTCTCTTCTTCTTAAAGACGATCACTTTGTCGCCTTTCACATGTCCGATGATCTTACCAGACACCTTAGCACCCTTTACTACTGGGGCACCAACTTCTACTTTACCTTCGTTGTCGAGTAACAATACGTTACCGAACTCTACGGAAGCGCCTTCTTCGCCCTCCATCAATGGAGCGTATACGAATTGGTCTTGCGTTACCTTGAACTGCTTACCTGCTATATCTACTATTGCGTACATTTTGAATGTTTTTCAAAAACGGACTGCAAAGGTAATGGAATGTTGGGGAAAAACAAACCAAAACAAATCCATAAATGCAAGAGAATTTTCATTATTAAATTTTCATTTTTTTTCATACCTCCATACGATATAGATTCGAATAAGTTTTAATCTAAGCTTAGTCCTACAGTTATCTATATCACAGGTAGTTAAGCCTCTTTTGTAAATCGATTACACATGTGTAATAACTAAAAATTTAGCGTTGATTTTTCAGCCAGTTTTTGTAATATTTGTTACAGGTTACGACCCCAATAAACAACCTATCCTCTGGTCGAAGTCTTACTCATAAGAGTATCAAGACTTTAACTGGAAACTCTTAAAAAATTTAGAGATTTCTTCAAAGGCTCGCCTTTGATTATGTGTGTTTATGTGAAGAAGCATGCCTTCTTCCGCGTGACTTGTATTATTTCGACCCCAATAACTAAAGATCAACATGAGTGAGCTGACAGCAGCAACGCAGGAGCCTTTATTGAAAGAAAACAAAAACAGGTTCGTTCTTTTCCCTATTCAACACGATGACATCTGGCAATATTATAAGAAAGCCGAAGCGAGCATTTGGACTGCGGAAGAAATTGACCTTCACCAAGACCTAACGGATTGGAATGAAAAACTTACGGAGGACGAGCAATACTTTATAAAACACATCCTGGCCTTCTTTGCCGCATCTGATGGCATTGTTAATGAGAACCTTGCCGAAAACTTCGTGAACGAAGTACAATATACCGAAGCAAAGTTCTTCTATGGTTTCCAGATCATGATGGAAAACATACATTCAGAAACCTACTCTTTATTAATAGATACTTATATCAAGAACCCACAAGAAGCCAATGAGCTTTTTAATGCTATTGAAACTTTCGATGCGATTAAGAAAAAAGCAGAATGGGCTTTGAAGTGGATTGATTCACCTTCGTTTGCCGAAAGACTGATAGCCTTTGCCGCTGTCGAAGGTATTTTCTTTTCTGGTAGCTTCTGCTCCATCTTCTGGTTGAAGAAAAGAGGCTTAATGCCAGGGCTTACTTTCTCTAATGAGTTAATCTCACGTGATGAAGGGCTTCATTGTGATTTTGCAGTTCACTTACATAATGAGCACTTAGTAAACAAAGTACCTCAGGAAAGAATCAAAGAGATTATCATCGATGCACTCGATATCGAACGTGAATTTATCACGGAGTCTCTTCCAGTAAGGCTCATCGGTATGAACTCAGACTTGATGGCACAGTATCTAGAATTTGTAACAGACAGACTGTTGACAGAACTAGGTTGCCCTAAAGTTTACAATTCGACAAACCCTTTTGATTTCATGGAAATGATATCACTACAGGGAAAAACTAACTTCTTTGAAAAGAGAGTTGGTGATTACCAAAAAGCAGGAGTTATGAAAGACAAAGACGACACATCGGATGCCCGATCATTGTCTTTTGACGCAGACTTCTAAGAAAAAATATTTAATACCCCCAAACCCCAATAAATAATGTTAGTAGTAAAAAGAGACGGCAGACGCGAGTCTGTCAAATTCGACAAAATCACCGCCCGGGTCGAAAAGCTCTCATACGGCTTGGACTCCAACTTCGTTGAACCAATCGATGTTGCCAAAAAGGTAATTGAAGGTTTGTTCGATGGTGTGAGCACCCCGGAACTAGACAATCTTGCAGCAGAGATTGCAGCAACCATGACCGTTCAGCACCCTGATTATGCTAAACTGGCCGCAAGGATTGCAATTTCTAACCTGCACAAGACCACTAGCAAATCTTTCTCAAACACCATGAAAAGGCTCTACACTTATGTAGACCCTAAGACTGGTGAAAACGCTCCTTTAGTTTCGAAAGAAACTTATGGTATCGTGAAAAAGAATGCTGCGGTACTTGACTCAACCATCATTTACGATCGTGACTTCAGTTATGATTACTTCGGTTTTAAAACACTGGAGCGTTCATACCTAATGAAATTAGACGGTAAAATCGTTGAACGTCCTCAGCACATGCTTATGAGAGTAGCCGTTGGTATTCACGGTGATAACCTCGACAAAGTAGTAGAGACGTACAACCTGCTTTCTGAAAAGTGGTTTACACATGCTACCCCTACTCTTTTTAATGCCGGCACACCAAAACCTCAGCTTTCTTCTTGCTTCCTTTTAACCATGAAGGATGACAGCATCGATGGTATCTATGATACACTGAAGCAATGCGCTAAGATTTCGCAGTCTGCAGGAGGAATTGGCCTTAGCATTCACAATGTGAGAGCTAAAGGATCGTACATCAAAGGAACAGGTGGAGTTTCTAATGGAATCGTTCCAATGCTTAGAAACTTTGACATGACGGCTCGTTATGTAGACCAAGGTGGAGGAAAGCGAAAAGGATCTTTCGCCATGTACCTTGAGCCTTGGCATGCAGATATCTTCGACTTCCTTGACCTAAAAAAGAACCACGGTAAAGAAGAATTAAGAGCAAGAGATTTATTCTATGCACTTTGGATTCCGGATTTATTCATGAAGAGAGTAGAAGCCAATGAAGATTGGACACTACTTTGTCCTAATGAGTGCCCAGGTTTATCAGACGTGTATGGCGAAGAGTTTGAGAAGTTGTATGAAAAGTACGAGAAAGAAGGTAAAGGTCGTCAGACAGTTAAGGCACAAGACCTTTGGTTCGAAGTACTAGAATCTCAAATCGAAACGGGTACACCTTATATGTTATATAAGGATGCAGCCAATAAGAAATCAAACCAGAAAAATTTAGGAACCATTAAGTCGTCTAACCTTTGTACTGAAATTATCGAGTACACTGCTCCAGACGAAGTAGCTGTTTGTAACCTTGCTTCATTGGCATTGCCAATGTTTGTAGACGAAGAGAAAGGCACTTATGACTTCCAAAAGCTATATGATGTTACCTATGTAGCCACTAAGAACCTAAACAGGGTAATCGATGTGAACTACTATCCAGTACCTGAAGCTAAGAATTCTAACATGCGCCACAGACCAATCGGTTTGGGTGTACAGGGACTTGCTGATGCCTTTATCCTTATGAGGATGCCTTTCGATTCTCCTGAAGCGAAAAAGCTGAATAAGGACATCTTTGAAACCATCTATTTTGCTGCAATGACTGCTTCTAAAGATGAAGCAAAAGCTGACGGTGCATACGAGACCTTCAAAGGTTCACCAGTGTCAAAAGGTATCTTCCAGTTCGATATGTGGGGTGTAACTCCGGATTCAGGACTGTGGGATTGGGATAGTCTTAAGAAAGAAGTGAAGAAGCATGGTGTGAGAAACTCATTGTTGGTTGCTCCAATGCCTACAGCTTCTACTTCTCAAATCCTTGGTAATAACGAGTGCTTTGAGCCATACACTTCAAACATCTATACCAGAAGAACATTATCAGGTGAGTTCGTAATTGTGAACAAACATTTGATGAAAGACCTGATCAAGCTTGATTTGTGGAATCCTGATATGAAGAACAAATTGATCGCTGCACAGGGATCAGTTCAGAATATTCCGGACATTCCTCAAGACATCAAAGATCTATACAAAACTGTTTGGGAAATCTCTCAGAAAGCTGTCATCGAAATGTCAGCAGACAGAGGAGCCTACATTTGTCAATCGCAGAGTTTGAACATCCACATTCAGGATCCAAACTTTGGTAAGTTGACATCTATGCATTTCTATGCTTGGAAGAATGGCTTGAAAACAGGTATGTATTACTTAAGATCAAAAGCAGCAACCAGCGCTATCCAATTTACTGTAGACAAAGCCGCAGCGAGCGTGCCGACACCTACGGCAGCAGAATTGGAGCAAAAAGCGGCAGATATGGCTTGCTCAATAGATAATCCTGACGGCTGTGAAGCCTGTGGTAGTTAGTAATATCGGGGTTGATTACTACTAACGTAGAAACCCTGGCCGGGCGGTCAGGGTTTTTTTATTTTAGAACTATGGAAATAGATAAAATCAAGTCTCTTAAAAGCATTGATCTCTTCAAACTAATACTGTATAGCTTTATAGGACTTGGTATACCACTATTGTTATTGATGCTCGTACTTCAACTCACCGGAGTCCCAGTAACAATAAATGAGGTCAACTATTATGGTCTGACAGGGTTACTCTATAGTCTGCTCTTTGTTCCAATTTTCATAATCGCTGGTACGCTTGCATTATGGTTCTATATAGCCATTGGATGGAAAATAGCAAGATGGGGCTTAAAAAGTTTAGGCAGATTGTGATTCAATCAGCAACCTTCACAGTCTTCTCCATCCTCCTCAAATTCTAGTGTGGAGTGTTTGATATTCAACTCAGCCAATTTCAACTTGGCTCTTGATTTAATATCCGTGAGTTCCCTTAAGGAGTATACTTTATCCAAGACTACATGTGCGGATAGCACATGATATGCACCATCCATTGACCATACATGACAATCGTGCACATCAATGACCTCAGGAAGTGATTTAAGGCCTTCGTGAATAACAGGTATATCAACATCCTGGGGTGTAGTTTGAAGGATGATTGAAAAACTCTGTTTCAAATTCTTGATCACATTGTAAATGATAAAAACCCCAATGGCCACAGAAAGCAACGGATCAATAAAGTACCAGTCCAGATACATAATCAAGAGACTGCCTAACAATACAGCTATCCAGCCCAAAACATCCTCTAGTAAATGAAGCCGAATGACCTTCTCATTCATGGAAGTCCCCCCCTTTAAGCGGAAAACTGCAGCTCCATTCACAATCACTCCAAAAATGGCAATGATCAACATCCCTTGCTCATCAACTTCACCAGGATTAAAGATTTGGGGTGCAGCCTGACTGATAATTACAACCGAACCGACCAAAAGAATGGCTGCATTTATGATCGCCCCTAATAGTGAGTATCGCTTATAGCCGTAAGTAAATTTCTCATTGCTGTCTTTATTGTCCGAAAGGTGTTGAAAGTACCAAGACATCCCAATGCTCAGGCTATCTCCAAAGTCATGTAGCGCGTCAGAAAGTATTGCCAAACTTCCGGTAATCAATCCACCAATCACCTCCACTACGGTAAAAGAGAGATTCAAAAAGAATGCTACTTTCAGGTTTTTAGAACCATGCCCGTGCTCCGCATTATGATGATGGTGATGCCCCATACCCTTAAGATAGTCAATTCAGGAGCGCAACAGGGTTTCACTAAACCGGATGTTAATCTACCGTGGGAATTCGGATACCCTCCACCATTTCCTCTATATCCTTAGGTGGTGCGGGTGTAAAGTGGCTAACACTAAGGGCCACTATGAAATTGATTATCATGCCTACAGCACCAAATCCTTCGGGAGACACTCCAAACCACCAGTCATCACTGGAGCTTGGTCCTCCTATCCAACCGAGCTTATATCTCATCATATAGAACACGGTAATACCTAAACCAGCTATCATTCCAGCTATGGCACCCTCTTTATTCATTCGTTTGTAAAAAATTCCAAGAAAAATTGCGGGAAAGAATGATGCAGCTGCTAAACCGAAAGCCAGCGCCACAACTGCAGCTACAAAATCTGGAGGGTTAATACCAAAATAGCCTGCCACAATTACAGCCACCATTGCCGAGCCCCTAGCAATCCATAACTCAGCTTTGTCACTTAACTCAGGCATCAATTGTTTTTTGACCAAATCGTGAGAAATTGATGTAGATATCACTAAAAGCAAGCCTGCTGCTGTCGAAAGTGCAGCAGCCAAACCTCCTGCCGCCACTAGAGCCACCACCCAATTGGGGAGCTTAGCGATCTCAGGATTTGCTAAAACCATAATGTCATTGTCAATGAACAGTTCATTTTCGCTCTGCATATCTAGGCGATTATCCAAAAGTCTTTGCCCGTATTTGCCTCTTTCTTCCAGAAAGCTAGGACTCTTTTCAGAGAATAACCTTCCAGGGCGATATTGAATGAGACCGTCACCATTCTTGTCATTCCAAGCCAAAAGACCTGCGTCTTCCCAAGTTCCAAACCAACCGGGAATATCATTGTAAGCCTTCTCGTTTACAGAGTCCATTAAATTAGTTTTAGCGAAGGCAGCGACTGCAGGAGCAGTGGTGTATAGAATGGCAATAAAGCCCAATGCGTAACCCGCAGAGAGACGTGCATCTCTTACTTTTGGGACAGTGAAGAATCTCACTATTACATGAGGCAAACCAGCCGTACCAACCATGAGTGCGGCTGTTATAAAAAAGATGTCGGTTGTTGATTTACTACCGTCCGTGAAGGCTGTAAATCCAAGTTCAGTCATCAAACCATCTAATTTATCTAACAAGATGATTTCCGTACCCTCAAGATTACTACCAAAACCCAATTGAGGAATAGGGTTTCCAGTCAATTGAATTGATATGAATATTGCTGGCACCATAAACGCAAAAATCAAGACACAGTATTGAGCAACCTGTGTATAGGTGATGCCTTTCATTCCACCAATGACAGCATAGAAAAAGACAATAGCCATACCAATTAGAACACCGTTCGTAATGTCGGTTTCCAAGAATCTAGAAAATACAACACCAACCCCTCGCATTTGACCCGCTACGTATGTAAATGATACGAACAATGCACTTATTACAGCAACAGTACGCGCTTTATTAGAATAATATCTGTCACCAATAAAATCAGGGACTGTGAACTTGCCGAATTTTCTCAAGTATGGCGCCAAAAGTAGGGCTAGCAGTACATATCCCCCAGTCCAACCCATCAAATAGACAGACCCATCATAACCTGAAAAGGCGATCAGACCTGCCATGGAAAGAAAAGAAGCAGCAGACATCCAGTCAGCCGCTGTTGCCATACCATTAGCCAATGGAGAAACATGACCTCCGGCAACATAGAACTCCTTGGTCGAACCTGCTCTAGACCAAATAGCTATGCCTATATATAAGGCAAATGAAACACCAACAAGGATATAAGTCCAGGTTTGTACTTCCATCTAATCTTCGTCTACATTGAATTTCTTGTCCAATCGATTCATCAACCGCACATAGACAAATATGAGTATCACGAATGAGTAGATTGAACCCTGCTGAGCAAACCAGAACCCTAACTTGAAACCGCCAAACCTGACCACATTCAATTGGTCGACCAACAGAATTCCAAAACCGAATGAGACCGTAAACCATACTGCTAAAAGGATCAGCAGATAGCGCAGGTTATGCTTCCAATAGGCAATTCTACTTTCGCGACTTATCTTCAATTGATATAAGCTTAAGGTTGGTTTAGGTCAATTGAAATAAACAGAACTTATTATGAATTCCAAGACTAAAGCCATATCCAGTGGTAATTGAAAATATTACTCTAGATAGCCAATTGTGCGATGACCGCAGCAAGCGCCCCTAAAATTGAGACTGAGAAGCGTTTCCAGTTCAGTTTATGATGTGGGTCGGTCTCGATAAAGATGGTGGTGGAAATTTGTAGAAAGCCACCAGCTACAATGGCAAAGAAGATGATCAGATGCCGCTCAGGCAGCACGTCTGAATGTCCAAAGAATTCTGAAAACACCAAGCCCAGGGGAGATGCTAAGGCAAACGTCAACATTAAAAGGAGAGCTTTTTTTATACTCTTCATTTGATTAACCAACAATGCCATTAAAGCCAGTGCTGCGGGTATTTTATGCATAACAATTCCCAATAGAATTTTCGGAGAACTGCCATGACTATAAACAGAATCGGGGCTATGATTTGAATGAATGGCATCGGTCATAATGCTCCCCTCCAAAAAAGAGTGCAATCCCAACGCGATCAGTAGATAAGGTACAGAATAGGCACCATGTGCATGCACATGTCCATGCTCTACCCCATTAGAGAAATTCTCTAGTATCTTTTGAATAAAGAAGCCTATGAGTATGTAAAGCCCGAGTCTAAATGGATCTTCTCCACTTAAGAACAAATCTGGAATCAGATGAATCACTGTCATCGAAAACAGATAAGCGCCCGCAAAAACCAAGAAATAGCTTAACCTATCAGCCTTGAATGACTTTTGATTAATCATCAACAAGCCAGGAACGGCTACACTAAGAAACAATATGATGGCATTGATAATCATTCTCTTATTGATGTTTTTGCAACAGAATTGCAAATATCTAAAAGAAAATGAGAGTTAGGCAAAAAAGGTTCAATATATCAATGAAACTAATTCCCAACCGTCTTGCCATTTAAGCCAGGAGAAATATAGGTTATCATTTTACCCTGCTCATCAGCATAAATGAAGTAGGCCTCAAGACTTGGGTCAGATTCGATCAGCTTTATACTCTCTTCTAAACCCAAAACCATACACGCTGTGGCAAACCCATCCGCAAGCATGCAACTTGGTGCGAGAACAGTGGCGCTTAATAAGGTTTGCATTTTAGGAAACCCAGTTCGCGGATCTATGGTATGGGCCACTTTCCGTCCATCTTCCAACACCCGAAAGTTCCGATAATTACCACTTGAAGCCATGCCCTCATTTTCAAGGTAAATAGCATCAAATATGCCTCCAATGCGGGCCTCATCAGGTATTTCAATAGCAATGGTCCAAAACTCTCCCTCTAAATTCCTACCACTTGCCCTCACTTCGCCCCCTATCTCGACCATATAGTCATTAATTCCAATGGAGATCAGCCAATCGGCTACCACATCTATGGCTTGCCCTTTGGCGATAGCAGAAAAGTTCAGTTTGAGCTCTGGAGTTTTCTTAGAAACCCGGGCTTCATCATAACTCAACTTTTCAAAACCCACAAAGCTCAAAAGAGAATCAACTCTTGAAGAATCTAAATTCAGGGTTTTTCCATCACCAAAACCCCATGCATCTATCAATGGACCCAGTGTTGGGTCAAAAGCGCCATTTGACTCTCTATACACCTTAGCACTGGCCTCCAATACATCATAGAAGTAAGGAAAAGTGAAATTTACCGAACTGGATTTATTAAAGGTCGATATCTCAGAATCAGGAATATAAGTTGAAAGTGCTTGATTGAAATCTACGAGCAGTGAATCTATCTCAGCTTTGTGATTACTAAACTTTCTATCGAGATACTTGATATTATAAGGGATGGTTCCCATGGTCGTTCCTTGCACATAAATCTCCTTAGGCTGTTGCTGCCGGTAGTTCCAAACTACAAAAATGGCAATCATCAAAACGATGAGATACACTCGTGACTTAACGTTCTTATTCATACCTGAGATTTTGATCCAAAGATAGGCCAAAACCATCTGCAATGAAGTTCTATGGGATTAAACTTAAAGGATAAAGGCATCATCTGTTTGAATCCTTTATCTTGTGAAAAATTTCCAGCATGCGTGAGGATTATTTGAATGGCAGTGATGATGAGTTGAGTTCGACAGAACGAGACATTGAGCGTGCTCTTCGCCCCCTGAGTTTCGAAGACTTTACTGGTCAACACAAGATTGTCGAGAACATCAAGGTGTTTGTAATGGCTGCCAAACAACGTGCCGAACCTTTGGATCATGTGCTATTGCACGGTCCGCCTGGTTTAGGAAAGACAACGCTTTCTCATATCATTTCTAATGAATTGGAATCCGAGATAAAAGTCACCTCAGGTCCCGTATTAGACAAACCAAGTGATCTGGCCGGACTACTCACTAACCTGGAAGAAGGTGATGTTCTATTTATAGATGAAATCCATAGACTCAACCCAATTGTGGAAGAGTATCTATACTCTGCCATGGAGGACTATAAGATTGATATCATGCTTGATTCTGGTCCAAATGCCAGGACAGTACAAATAAGTTTGAATCCCTTTACACTAATAGGTGCAACCACACGGTCCGGACTCTTAACCTCACCGCTTCGTGCAAGATTCGGCATTAATGCCAGATTAGAATACTACGATTCAAAACTGTTGACCTTAATCGTCTTGCGCTCATCAGAAATTCTCAACACTCCGATCAATGAGGATGCTGCCTATGAAATAGCCAGAAGAAGTAGAGGAACCCCTCGTATTGCAAACAATTTGCTCAGAAGAACGAGGGACTTTGCACAAATTAAAGGCACTGGTACTATCACAATCGATATTAGTCAAATGGCATTAAATGCTCTTGACGTTGATTCACATGGCTTGGACGAAATGGACAACCGAATCTTGACCACCATTATTGAAAAATTCAAAGGTGGGCCGGTAGGTATTTCTACGATTGCCACGGCTGTCGGAGAAGAAGCAGAGACTATAGAAGAAGTATACGAGCCTTTCTTGATACAAGAAGGGTTCCTAAAACGAACCTCTAGAGGAAGGGAAGCCACGGACTCAGCATATGACCACCTTAAACTTAAAAAACCGGGCCAGTCAGGGACTCTGTTTGGGTAATCAAACTAAGCTCCCCTTTGGGGAGATGTCCACGGGACAAAGGGGCTATGAACCACCAAATCTCACATAACACCTCAATCGTAAAGGCTATGGCCCGTGATTTAGGCTTTGACTTCTGTGGGATTTCCAAGGCTGAATTCCTGACCGAAGATGCTCCCAGATTAGAAAAATGGTTGAAGAAAAAGGCTCACGGAAAGATGAGCTATATGGAGAATCATTTCGACAAACGACTTGATCCGACAAAGTTGGTCCCAGGTGCCAAGTCTGTAGTATCACTCCTTTATAACTACTATCCAGAAAAGGACCTGCCTTCCGAAGGGTCGCAAAGTCATAAGCTAGCCAAGTATGCGTATGGCAAAGACTATCACTTTGTCATCAAGGATAAACTCAAAGACTTCATGCACAAGCTTCAGGAGGAAGTCGGTCAGGTTGAAGGCAGAGTTTTTGTCGATTCTGCACCTGTGATGGAACGACAATGGGCAGCTAGGTCTGGTCTCGGCTGGATTGGTAAAAACACACTACTCATCAATAAAGATCAGGGTAGTTTCTTCTTTCTAGCGGAGCTAATCATTGACCTTGAGTTAGAAGCTGACGGGCCAATTAAAGACTATTGTGGTACTTGTACCAAGTGCATAGATGCTTGTCCCACCGATGCTATTACTCCGTATGAATTAGATGCTTCGAAATGCATCTCCTATTTGACGATTGAGTTGAAAGATCAGATCCCGTCTGAGTTTGAAGGCAAGATGGAAGGATGGGCTTTCGGCTGTGACATTTGCCAGGATGTGTGCCCATGGAATCGCTTCTCCAAATCCCATCGGGAACCCGAATTTCAGCCGAAAGATGAGTTGGTAGAATTATTTAACAATAATTGGCAAGATTTAACAGAAGAGGTTTTCAGGTCAGTTTTCAAAGGATCGGCCGTCAAAAGAACCAAATTTGAAGGCTTAAAACGAAATCTCAACTTCCTTAAAAAAATTTAAGCCCATCATCTCTGATGGGCTGGTTCATGATTCTTTTTACTGTGTTAAAACGAACTGGCGATCTATGATTGGGCCATAAACCTTTCCAAATTGCGCATAACACCACTTTTTTAGCTCATTCAATTCATCTTCCACAAGTGACTTGATGGCTTTTCTTAACTCTCTCTCAAATAATTTCTTATCAAAGCTAACCTTCGAGAGGATAATTTTGAAATACTCCAACATGTTAAGAACGTTTAGGGTTATGAATCTAAATTCCGGTATCGGTCGTACCATTCATACGAACGAATGGTTCCAATGGTTATTCCTTTTAAAAATGAAATTATATTTGAATTAGATTTCCACCGGGAGATTCAAAATACGAAAATTTTATGAGAAAGTCTAATACCCTTTTACTCCTTATTGCTTTTATGTTATTTCCATTAGCATCGCTAAAGGCGCAGGATATTTCTATTCAATTGGGCAAGGATGAAGTAGGGCTAAATGAACTTTTTACGATCACCGTCACACTGCAAAATGGCTCGATCAAAAGTTATTCTGACTTTCCTGAAATAGATGGGTTTGCTAAAAGAGGAACCTCCTCTTCAAGTAAGACCAATATTGTGAATGGACAGATTACATCATCTCAAAGTATTATTCAAAGGTACTTACCTCTTGAGGAAGGCACCTTCACTTTGAACTCCTTTACTATGGAGCTTAATGGAACTTCCCATAAGCTCGAATGGCAAAACGATTAAGATCACTCCTCCGGTTGAGAGAAGAAGGAATAGTAGAAGGAATAGGTTTGATCCATTTGATGACCTTTTTGGCAGGAATGAACCACGCAAAGCTCCTGAGTTTGTTGACGTTAAAGAAGATGCGTTCCTGGCATTAACAACAGACAAAGATGAAGTTTATGTGGGAGAAGGTTTTACAACGACATTTGCTTTCTATGTAGCAGATGCAAACAGGGCTCCTCTTCAGTTTCATGAAGCAGGCAAACAGCTTTCAACCATTCTGAAAGACCTTAAACCAGAAAATTGCTGGGAAGAGAACTTTAATATTGAGAATATATATGGCGAAAGGGTGACCATAGGTGGGAAGAATTACACACGTTATAAAATTTATCAAGCGGCTTTCTATCCATTAAATCTGGAACCTGTAGTTTTCCCATCAGTACCCTTCGAGATGATCAAGTACAGAGTGGCCAAGTCTCCTTCTTTTTTCGGTCGTGATAGAGAAGAAGATTTCAAAACCTTCAACACCAGAGAAAAAACAGTGAAAGTAAAGGCGCTACCTCCTCACCCTCTTAAGGATGCTGTGGCAGTTGGCGATTTTGAGTTAGATGAGAAAATTGACAAGACAACAGTAGAAACTGGTGAAAGCTTTGAATACACATTCAACATATATGGTGAGGGTAACATCGCGGGTATTCCTGACTTGAATATTCCTTCTACCAAAACCATTGATATCTATCCACCCAACGTTAGTCAGGACATCAACCGTGGCTCAGGCCGAGTGACTGGATCCAAACAATACAGTTACTTTGGAATTCCTAATGAGCCTGGCGACTATGACCTAAAAGACTACTTCGGATGGGTCTTCTTTAACCCAGAAAAGGAGACTTATGACACCTTGAGATCCACTGTCAAACTCAAAGTGACTGGTGAGAGCAAAAAGAACATATCTATATCTTCATCAGACCTAGGTTCATTTTACGACAACATAGACGTAGCCTCTAATGAATTGAAGAGCCTCAACGAGGATAAAACAGCCCAGATTATTGCCAATCTGCTAATTATAGCTATGTTAGCGGGTGCAGGATATTTGTTCTTCAAAAAGTAAATGGGTAGCACTTTCGGTAAAATTTTTAAGATTCACACGTATGGTGAATCACATGGACCAGCCTTGGGAGTAATTATTGATGGCTGTCCTGCTGGACTTGAGATTGATGAGTCATTTATTCAAATGGAATTGGATCGGAGAAAGCCTGGTCAATCCAAAATCACTACCCAACGCAGAGAGGCTGATGAATTCGAAATACTCTCAGGCATTTTCGAAGGTAAGTCTACCGGAACTCCGATTAGCATACTGATTAGAAATGAAGATCAAAAGAGTAAAGATTACTCTCACATAGCCGATAAATTCAGGCCCTCCCATGCCGATTATACTTTTCAAGCCAAATATGGTATAAGGGATTATCGCGGTGGAGGTAGAAGCTCAGCTAGAGAAACTGTAGCACGTGTGGCTGCTGGTGCCATTGCGAAGCTATTACTCAAACACTATGGAATCACTTGCGACTCCTATGTATCACAAGTTGGATCACTAAAACTCGAAAAGAGTTACAAAGAACTTGATCTCGCTAAAATTGAAAGTAACATTATAAGATGTCCGGATGCAGCCACCGCTGAAGCTATGATTGAGCTGATAGATCAAACACGAAAAAACAGAGATACTATTGGCGGGGTCATTACAGGCGTGATACAGGGTACTCCGGCTGGGCTTGGAGAACCGGTTTTTGACAAGCTGCATGCAGAACTTGGAAAAGCCATGCTCAGTATTAATGCGGTTAAAGGCTTCGAATACGGAAGTGGCTTTGAAGGCATAAAACTCAACGGCTCCGAGCACAATGATGTCTTCTATACTGAAGGTGATCAGGTAAAGACCAAAACCAATTACTCAGGAGGTATTCAGGGAGGTATCTCTAACGGGCAAGATATTTACTTTAATGTCGCCTTCAAGCCAGTTGCGACCATAATGCAGGATCAAGAAAGTATTAATGAAGCAGGAGACAACGTTACTGTTTCAGGTAAAGGTCGACATGATCCTTGTGTGGTACCCCGCGCAGTACCCATCGTTGAAGCAATGTCAGCTTTGGTAATTGCCGATTATTTGCTAATTAGCAAGGCTAATCGACTGTAACTAAATCCAATTTCTGTTATGAAAAAACTTCCTCTGCATGTCAAAATCATGATTGGACTAGTAGCTGGTATCATTTGGGCTTTCGCTTCAAGTGCTATGGGCTGGAACCAGTTTACAATCGATTGGGTGGATCCTTTCGGTCAGATTTTCATCCGTATGCTAAAGTACATCGCGGTACCGCTTGTACTATTTTCTATTATCAGTGGCATCTCTGGTCTGAAAGATATGTCCAAGTTGGGCCGTATGGGTGGCAAGACTTTAGGTTTTTACCTGGTAACGACCGTTGCAGCCGTAGGGATTGGTTTGGTTCTGGTAAACGTTGTCAAGCCCGGAGCATTAGTGGATGAAGAATCGCGGATTAAGAACCGCTTGAGCTACGAAACATGGGCCAACGCCAATGGCATTGAAATCCTGGATGGTAAAAACTTCACGAACGATCCGGCCTATGCAAGCTATGATCGAGCGGAAGAAATGACCGAAGCTCAAAAGCAAATGGTTGCCGAAAAGCAGGCAGCTGCTTCTGAAAATAAAGACGCTGGTCCGCTTAAATTCTTGGTAGATATGGTGCCGCAGAACATAATCCTGTCTTTAGGAAATGACAAGCTGATGCTGCAAGTGATTTTCTTCGGGATCTTCTTCGGCATATGTATGGCCGCCTTGCCCGATGAAAAAGTAGCCGGGCTATCAGCTTTTGTCCATGGAGCCAATGAGGTGTTCTTGAAGATGGTAGATTTTGTAATGAAGGCCGCGCCATTCTTCGTCTTTTGTTTGCTTGCAGGTGTGGTAGCCAAGATGGCTGACACTCCTGGTGAAGTGTTTGAAATTTTCAAAGGACTAGCTTCTTATTCAGTAACACTCGTGGCTGGATTGTTATTCTTGATCTTCATTTTCTATCCTACGATTGTTAGAGGCTTTGTTAAGTCATTAACCTATAGAAAGTTCTTCAAAAAAATTGCGCCAGCACAGTTTCTGGCATTTTCAACTAGCTCCAGTGCAGCTACACTTCCAGTAACAATGGAAGTTGTCGAAGACAATCTGGGTGTGTCAAAGAATGTATCTAGTTTCGTATTGCCGATCGGAGCCACTGTTAACATGGATGGTACCAGTTTATATCAGGCTGTGGCAGTAGTCTTCATGGCACAATTGCACATGGTAGACCTATCCATTACTCAACAATTGACTATTGTATTGACAGCCACCTTGGCTTCAATAGGAAGTGCCGCGGTCCCTAGTGCTGGATTGGTCATGATGGTGGTGGTGCTACAGTCAGTCGGCCTTAATCCAGCTTGGATTGCGATTATATTCCCGGTGGATAGACCATTGGATATGTTAAGGACTGTAGTGAATGTTACAGGAGATACTACCGTTTCCACGATAGTCGCAAAATCCGAAGGAGAATTAAGAGAAGTCTAAGAACTTATGGGCTAACTTTGCAGTTATAAGTTTTAATTCAATAGAGAAATGAAAGCTGTAAATATATACATGGAAGCCAATCCCAATCCTAACTCTATGAAGTTCGTGGTGAACTTTATGTTGCTACAGGATGGCGTGAGCTTTGACTATCCAAATGCAGAAGCTGCAACAGATTCGCCTTTGGCGCAAGAATTATTCAAACTGCCAAATGTGGAACGTGTCTTTTACATGAGCAATTTTGTGACCGTCACAAAATCAGAAGATGTAGAGTGGATTGAAATCCAAGACGGCATTCGAGATGTTATCAGACCATATCTGGAAGCTGAAAAACCTTTAATCCTTGAAGAGTTAGATAAGGACCCTTTGTTTGATGAAAACGACTCGGAAGTAGTCAAAAAGATCAAAGGCATCCTTGATGAATATATTCGACCAGCCGTTGAACAAGATGGTGGAGCTATCGGATTCTCCTCTTTCGAAGGTGGTGTAGTAAAAGTTAATCTACAAGGGTCTTGTAGTGGATGCCCTGCATCCGCTGTAACTTTGAAATCAGGTATTGAAAACTTACTCAAGCGCATGTTGCCCAATGATGTGACCGAAGTCGTAGCAGAGGGAGTTTAAGATTAAAAAAACATTCAAAGGCCATCTCATTCAATTGGGATGGCCTTTTTTTATTCTAATATGGACAATCGATTGCATAGCAATCCAGAGATCAGGAGTACTTAGTTGTCTGGCAAAACCTTATTTTTGACTAATACAGATCAATATGGCAAAAGAGATCAAAAGAATAGGTGTGCTGACTTCAGGGGGTGATGCACCAGGAATGAATGCTGCCGTGCGAGCGGTAGTCAGAGCTTGTATTTATTACGACATCGAAGTATTCGGAGTATATAAAGGTTATGATGGTCTTATCAACGCGAACATTGAACAGTTATTTGTAAGATCCGTTTCCAATATCCTAAGTCGTGGCGGCACTTTTCTATTATCTGCCCGAAGTCAGGAATTCCGAACCAAAGAAGGCCGAAAAAAGGCCTATGAGAACTTCAAGAAATTTAATCTGGATGCGCTGGTGGTGATCGGTGGAGATGGTTCTTTTACAGGAGCAGATATTTTCAGCCAAGAATTTGATGTACCAGTAATCGGAATTCCAGGTACGATTGACAATGATCTGGCAGGCACCGATTATACCATTGGGTTTGACACTGCTTGCAATACGGCCAGAGAAGCCATTGACAAAATTAGAGACACAGCCTCCTCACACGAGAGACTCTTTTTTGTCGAGGTAATGGGGCGTGATGCAGGGTTTATCGCTGTCAACTCTTCCATAGGTGGTGGTGCAGTGGCTATGGTAGTGCCTGAGCACAATTGGACTGTTGAAGCTCTCATCAAACGTCTTAGAAAAGGAGCTGACAACAAAAAGGCTTCCAACGTAGTGGTGATTGCTGAAGGCTGTCAACTTGGCAATGCCTACGAAGTAGCAGACCAAGTAAAAGCTGAACTCGATTACTTTGACATTCGAGTGACTGTTTTGGGCCACTTACAGCGTGGTGGTTCGCCAACCACAATGGACAGAGTGCTGGCCAGTAGGCTGGGAGTTGCCGCAGTCGAAGGTCTTAAAAACGGGGAATCTAAGGTGATGGTAGGTATGATCAACAATGAAGTTGTCTACACTCCAATTGGGCAAGCGATTAAAACCGAGAAAAGAATCGGAGATGAAGAATTTAGAATAGCCAAGATTCTATCGATATAAAAAAAGGAGGCCATTGCCTCCTTTTTAATCTTGTGCCGATCTCTTAGTTTCGGTTTATGGCATTCAATTCTTCAAATGCCTGTTCCAAACGCTTAACAATATTCTCCTCTCCTTTTCTCAACCACACTCTCGGGTCATAGAATTTCTTATTTGGAGAGTCTTCTCCGTCAGGGTTGCCAATCTGAGCCTGCAGATAATCTTTCTTATCGTTATAGTAAGCATGTACTCCATCCCAGCATGCCCACTGAATATCAGTATCAATGTTCATTTTGATAGAACCGTACGAAGTCGCTTCCTCAATCTTAGAAGCCTCAGAACCTGATCCACCGTGGAATACAAAAAACACCGGCTTCTCTTCCGTTCCGAACTTCTCTTGAATGTAGGTTTGAGAATTCTTCAAAATTTCGGGTCTTAATTCTACGTTACCCGGTTTGTAAACACCATGGACATTTCCGAAGGATGCAGCCACGGTAAAAATATCTCCTACTTGTCTTAAAGCATCCCAAGCGGCAGCTACTTCCTCAGGTTGTGTATAAAGCCTTGAAGAATCCACATCAGTATTATCTACACCATCTTCTTCTCCACCAGTAATACCTAGTTCGATTTCTATACCCATTTCAATAGCATTCATACGCTTGAAATATTCACAGCTTATCTCAATGTTATCTTCTAGGCTCTCCTCAGATAGGTCCAACATATGCGTACTGAACAGTGGCTGTCCATGCTTTTTATAATGAGCCTCACCAGCATCTAGCAATCCATCAATCCATGGCAGAAGTTTCTTAGCTGCATGATCGGTATGTAGTACCACCGGTACCCCATAATGCTCCGCCATTTGATGAACGTGCATTGCTCCGGAAATCGCTCCTTGAATAGAGGCATTATAATCTGAATTGTCGAGTGATTTTCCCGCGTAAAAAGCTGCACCACTTACCGAAAACTGCACCATTACCGGAGAGTTTACTTTGCTGGCCACTTCCAAAACTGAATTGATACTGTTGGTACCTATTACGTTAATGGCGGGGAGTGCAAACTGATTCTCTTTTGCATAGTTCAGGCAATCCTTGAGTTCCTGACCGTAAAGCACACCGCTTCTGAATTTTCCCATGTTAATCTTTTGTATATGAGTTGATAATACGTGGTGCAAAGAAAAGAAAAAATAGTTTCAGAGCGAACTCAATACTACTTCAAATCCAAGGTCCCCTAAAACACTTATAGCGCAAACAAGTTGCGCTATAAGCAAAGTAAACTATAATAGAAATGGAGGAAATTACTGACAATAATTCAGAACAATCGTTCCCACAAAAGGTTCTTAAACCGTTCTTAGCTTATTGCTGATACCAAAGTAGGGATTATAAAATCAATTATCAATCTAACTCGCTTAACACCAATACTATACCAGAGGATTGCAAACGATTGAAACAAGCTCTACTGCTCAATTTGGGCAAAATAAATTTTTTCAAAAAAATTTTGCGAAGCGGTGATTAGTCAAAAGATATGAACATATTTAAACTCCGATACAATAGATTATTTTAGAGCATCATCAGATGAAGAGCGGGCAGGTTACAATTAAGGATATTGCAAAGGAACTGAACATATCATGTTCAACAGTCTCTCGGGCCTTGAAGGACTTCCCGGGTATAAGTCCTACTACCAGAAAAGCCGTGGTAGAATTAGCAGATAAATACAACTACAGACCTAATGCCATTGCCCTAAGCCTTAGAAACCAAAAGACTAATGTTATTGGAGTGGTGATTCCAGAAACTGTTCACTTCTTCTTTTCCACTGTGATCAGCGGTATCGAAGACGAAGCGATGAAGGAAGGATACAATGTAATGATCTGCCAATCTAACGAGCAATATGAACGTGAAGCAGACAGTATTGATGCGCTAATGGGTGCTCGTGTGGACGGCTTGTTGGTATCAATTTCCAGAGAGACATCAGATTTGCAACACCTCGAAAAAGTCGTCAAGGAAGGAACACCCATGGTGTTTTTTGACAGGTTGGTTGAAGGTATGAATGCTTCGAGTGTAATTGTCGATGATTATCAAGGAGCCTATGATGCGGTGGAACACCTAATAGAAAAGGGTTGTAGAAACATTGTTCACCTTTCAGGACCAGACAACCTGATTATTAGCCGCAAACGAAAAGAAGGATATATTTCTGCTCTGGAAGATCATGAAATTCCTTTGAACGAAGATTACATTATCGAATGCAGGCACGGTGAGGAGGCCGAAGCTGAGAAGGCCATGACGCACTTATTGGAAAGTGGAAAAGCGATCGATGGTGTTTTTGCCAATAATGATATGGCGGGCCTTGGTGCAATTAGTGCTATCCTAAAAGCCGGCATACGAATTCCTGATGAGATTGCAGTAGTTGGTTTCAGCAACTGGAGATTCTCTTCTTTAGTTAACCCAAGCCTCTCAAGTATTTCCCAGCCGGGTTACGAAATGGGCCGCGAAGCCGCTCGGCTCATACTAGAAGAAATCAATGCTAAGGAACCTGGAAAAAGACAAGTAAAGATCTTAGATACGGAACTAATCGTACGAGATTCTTCGAATCGCAATTAATACTCCATTCATTGCAAACGTTTGATCAGGCTCCATTCGCCCAAACGCATTCTATTCATTGATTAAGCATAGTTTTGATGTAAATAGGCTGCAGTTTTTTAGCTAATATAGAAGGCTATTTGACTACGAGTCAACGCATATAATTGACTATTTCATGAATTTCAGAAACGAATCTCTTGGTGCCATCAGGACCTATCAGGTACTCAATAACTCCATTGAAGGGGAAGCTGATAATCGAAAGTTTAGACTGACTGCATACAACCATAATATCCTAAGAGTACAGGTTTCCAAATACGAGACCTTTGATGAATACCCCTTTTCGGTAGTTATGCAACCGGAGAATATTACTACCAACATTTCAGATAGTACGGAAGAAATTCTACTGACCAGCGAGTGTTTAGAAATGAGAGTCTCAAAGTCCCCTTTCAGGATCAGTTTTCACAATCGCCATGGAGAATTACTTAACGAAGATGATCCAACTTTTGGCATCAGCTGGTTAGGCGAAGAGGTCACCAATTATAAATCGCTTGCTCAAGATGAAGTTTTCCTTGGTATGGGCGAAAAAAGTGGAGGTCTCAATCGAAGAGGCTCCTCTTACGACAATTGGAATTCAGATGCCTTCGGCTTCAACAATGACACTGACCCTCTTTATGTAAGCACACCTTTTTTTATAGGCGTTAGGGAAGGAAGGCCTTATGGCATCTTTCTAGACAATACTTATAAAAGTCATTTCAACTTTGGTACTTCCAACAATGATCGCTTCAGCTATTTCAGTGCTTCTGCAGGTGATCTAAACTACTACTTTATTCAAGGAGATACCGTCAATGACGTAATTCAACAATATTCAAAACTCACCGGTACCATTCAGATGCCTCCTAAATGGAGTCTGGGCTTCCAACAGTGTAGATATAGTTATTATCCCGATCACGAGGTGTACAACATTGCAGACACCTTCCGGGAGAAGAAGATTCCTGCAGATGTCATTTACCTCGATATTCACTATATGAAGGACTATATGGCCTTCACTTTTGACAATGAAAGGTTTCCCAACCCCAAAGCACTTATTGAAAAGCTCACATCCCAAGGGTTCAAGGTTGTAGTGATCCTTGACCCAGGTATCGCTACTAAGAAAGGCTATGCTACTTATGATCGTGGGCTCGAAAAAGATGTTTTTGTCAAATACCCTGATGGCACGGCTTATGAGGCTAGCGTATGGCCAGGCAATAGTCATTTTACTGATTTCACCGATAAGAAAGGTAGAGATTGGTGGGCTGATGAGCTAAAATTCTATACAGACCTCGGTCTAGAAGGCTTCTGGAATGACATGAATGAGCCGGCATGTTGGGGGCAAGACATTCCTGATATGGTTGAATTTGACTATGACGGCCAGCAGGTAACGCACAAAAAGGCGCGCAATGTCTATGGATTCCAAATGGTTCGTGCCACCTATGAAGGTGCACGAAAACAGATAGGCAACAAACGGCCATTTACCCTGACACGCTCAGGATTTTCGGGTGTGCAACGGTATTCTGCCGTTTGGACAGGAGACAATGTTGCAGGCGATGACCATATGCTGCTGGGCGTCAGATTAGTAAATAGCCTGGGTATGGCAGGTGTTCCTGTGGCAGGTTATGACGTTGGGGGCTTTGTAGAGGAAAGCAGCCCACAATTGTTTTCCAGATGGCTAGCAGTAGCCACCTTTGCACCTTTCTTTAGAGTCCATAGCATGGTCAATGTCAGAGATTCTGAACCTTGGGCCTATGGTGAGGAAGTGGAAGAGATTTCAAGGAATTATATCAATCTCCGATATAAGTTAATGCCTTATCTCTATTCACTCTTTTACCGAGCGTATCAAAACGGCACACCTATTAACAAGTCTCTAGCCGTTGATTATACTAACGATCCCGAAATATATCACGGCAATGCCCAGCATGAGTTCACTCTGGGTGACTGGTTGCTTGTTTGCCCGACTACAAGCCAACAAGAGTACGCCAAAATCTATATACCTAAAGGCAATTGGTATCGATTCTTTACCGATGAAAAAGTAAGTGGTGGTCAGCATTTAGTGATAGAAACTAGTATGGAAGACCTACCTGTGTATGCCAAAGAAGGAGCAATTATTCCCTTACAAAGCGTAGTGCAAAACACTCATGAAGCTCATGATGGTGAAATAAAGCTTCATATCTATCATGGTGATGTAGAAACATCCCAACAGTACTTTGAAGACGATGGAGAAACCTTCGATTTTGAACAAGGGGCTTTTTATCGAAGACAAATTACTTTTGACGGAAATAAAAGGAGAATTATCCTATCAGAAAAAGAGGGGAATTTTCAGAGCACATTCAAAAGAATGAAAGTCTATCTACATGGTTTCGAAGTCACCGATTTTGAGATCAATGGACAAAAAACCGAGCTATTTACCGAAAACATCAGACTCATTGAACCTGTAACGGAGTTTGATCCACTTCCACAAAGAGACAAGAAGAACTATCTTATTCCAGATATTAAATTTATAGAAACAGATTTTATTGATTCAGAAATTGAAATCACATGGAGCTAAGAACAATCAACATGAAAAAGTATTGGACCATTGCCTTGGCAGCCTTGATACTAACAGCATGTGGAGAAGGCAGCACAGAAACTGAAAAAGAGTCAGTAGCGGTCACTTCTAATGTAAAACATCCTGAGTGGAGTAAGAATGCTGTAATCTATGAAGTCAACATAAGGCAGCATACACAAGAAGGTACTTTCAATGCTTTTACCCAAGATATACCGAGACTAAAAAGAATGGGGATAGATATTCTTTGGCTGATGCCAATTCATCCCATAGGTGAAAAGAATAGGAAAGGATCAAAAGGAAGCTACTATGCAGTAAAAGATTACAAAGGGGTAAACCCCGAATTTGGCACCGAGGAAGACTTCCGTAACCTGGTCGAAACTGCACATGAAAGTGGTATGAAAGTACTTATTGACTGGGTAGCTAATCATACGGCTTGGGATCACATCTGGACAGAAACAAATCCAGAATATTACACCAAAGATGAAGCAGGTAATTTTATGCCTCCCGTTGCCGATTGGGAAGATGTGATCGATCTCAATTACGACAATACTCAACTAAGATCTGCAATGACCGAAGCACTCAAATACTGGGTGGCTGAATTTGACATAGACGGTTACCGATGTGATGTTGCCGGAATGGTTCCCACTGATTTCTGGGACAAGGCACGGGAGGAGCTTGATGCAATCAAGCCAGTTTTTATGCTTGCCGAAGGCGAGGAAACGGAACTTCATATGGATGCCTTTGATATGTCATATTCATGGGAGTTGATGCATTTAATGCGTAAAGTAGCATCAGGCGAAGAAGCTCCACAGGCCATCAAAGACATGTACGACAGAGACTTCAAAAGATATCCAAAAGGCTACTACAAGATGAACATCATCACCAACCACGATGAAAACAGTTGGAACGGGACCGCAGACGAGTTCTTTGGCCCGGCACAAGAAGCCTGGTTTGTTTTTGCGGCCACAACCTATGGAATGCCGTTGGTTTACTCTGGCCAGGAAGCAAACAATAAGAAACGCATTGAATTCTTTGAAAAAGACCCGATTGACTGGTCAGGTGGATATCCTTTCAGTATGCTCTATCAAACACTTTTTACTATAAAAGAAGGAAATTCGGCACTTTGGAATGGAGATTTTGGAGGAAGCTTAGAGTGGATCGAAACATCTGCAGATGACAAGGTGCTTGCATACAAACGTGTTAAGGACGATCGCATGGTCATCGTTTTAATTAACCTGACAGATGAGAAATTAGAGTTTGAAATAGACCAAGACTATCTGGCAATGCAGAGAGTCTTTGGAGGTGGGGTATTCACCGTGACCAAGAATCAGGTGATCGCCCCATATCGCTATAAAGTTTTCCTGAAGTAATCAATATGACTAAAAAACCTCGCCTCAGCTTTGCCCAAATCTGGAACATGAGTTTCGGATTTCTGGGTATTCAAATGGGATTTGCACTACAAAACGCAAACACCTCGCGCATATTTGAAACCCTTGGTGCCGATACGAAGAACCTTGCCATCTATTGGCTCGCTGCTCCTGTGACCGGGTTGATCATGCAACCCATTATCGGTTACTATTCTGATAGAACCTGGAGTGCTCGCTGGGGTCGAAGAAGGCCATATTTTGCTGTTGGAGCTGTTACCGCTACCATTGCACTCTTGCTAATGCCCAACTCCCCTACCCTTTGGATGGCCGTGGGAGTGCTTTGGATTATGGACGCCTCTATCAACATCACCATGGAACCGTTCAGGGCCTTCGTTGGAGATCTCTTACCAGATGAACAAAGAACTTCTGGTTTTGCAATGCAAAGTTTTTTCATTGGTATTGGAGCACTTGTGGCCTCCTTTATGCCATGGATTTTTACCAACTGGCTCAACATTCCAAATACAGCACCTGATGGTGAAATTCCACCTTCGGTTAAATATGCCTTTTACGTTGGAGCGATCATGTACTTGATCACAGTATTGTGGACCGTTTTCACTACTAAAGAATACCCACCAGAACCCGATGAAAATCACGATGCACCGGCTATGGAGGAATCTGAAGAGAGCTTTTTCACGAAAAAGTTTGTGAAAGTAGGTGCCATTCTAACGATCATCGGTGCAGTTTTTTCAATCTTCGTCTATAATGCAGGAGTCGACCCTCAACTCCATGTGCTGGGAGGCGGTTTTATGTTTTTTGGCCTTATCCATTTACTCGGAGGACAGCTTGTCAAAGCGCGTAAAACAGCAATGGCCCTTGTCCACATCGTAAAGGACTTTAATAGTATGCCCAAGACCATGATTCAATTGGCAGTTGTTCAATTCTTCTCCTGGTTCGCCTTATTCTCGATGTGGATCTATTGTACACCAGCGGTGACATCCCATATCTATGGCTCATCAGATACGACTTCTCCTATCTATAATGAAGGGGCCGATATGGTCAGTAACTTATTTGGAGGTTACAATGGTATTGCAGCTATTGCAGCCATCTTTATCCCTTTTATTGCCAGAAAGACAAGCAGAAAGCTCACGCACCTCATTGCCCTTACGCTTGGAGGCTTAGGATTGATTTCTATGTATTTCGTTTCTGACCCGCAATGGCTTTGGGTAAGCATGATTGGAGTAGGCATCGCATGGGCCAGTATACTATCAGTACCTTATGCCATCCTATCAGGTGCATTGCCATCAGATAAAATGGGCTACTACATGGGAGTTTTCAATTTCTTTATTGTAATTCCTCAAATTGTCGCAGCCTCATTACTGGGCTTTATCCTGAATACTTTTTTTGGTGGTGAAACGATTATGATCCTCGTCACAGGTGGTGTTTCAATGATTATCTCCGGATTCCTGACGCTCAGGGTTAACGATACTCACTAAGACACGAAAACAGTATCTGTAAAAAGCAGCCAGCAAGCTGCTTTTTCTTTTTAAATTCAGGCAATCATAACAAGGCCATGAAGAAGACATTTTTACTCTCCACATTTGCAGCAATTTTACTTTTTAGCTGTGCTCCAAAGCAGGAAACACTCGATGCAGTATTTCAGAAAATCAATACCGAAGTTTTGGCCAATTCCAGGGCCTATGAAACTTTGGAAGAGGCTACTGCTACTATAGGACATCGACTGACCGGCTCTGAAAATGGCGCCAAGGCCGAAGATTACACCTATGACTTGTTGAAATCCTATGGCTTAGATGTCAAATACTTTCCTTTTGAGGTGGAGACCTGGATGCGGGGAGATATCGAAGTTCAGATAGGAAACTTGAACAAAAGAAACTATCAGACTTACTCAGCGGTGAGTCTTGCCCACTCCCCTGTTTCAGCGGATATCGATCTGGAAATTGTCGATATGGGTAATGGATTAGAGGCAGACTATGCGGCAAAACCCGGAGCCGTTGAAGGTAAAATTGCACTGGTTTATATCGGTGTGTTGCCGGGTTCACCAGAAGGCACTTCTAATCTGCATCGTTCTGAGAAGACCGCATTGGCCACCGATAATGGCGCTAAAGGCATTATCATTATCAATCAGGTAGATGGTGGGGTTTTACTGACTGGTACCGCGTCTGTCACAGGAGGCTTAATTGATATACCAGCAGTCTGTATTGGCAAGGAAGATGGTTTGGCCTTGAAGGAGGTGCTCAAGAGCTCTAAGAAACGCGCTAAAATTAGCATGACAAACACGTCCGATCAGATCAAAGCCAGAAATGTGATTGCTACTATTGAAGGCTCAGAGTTTCCAGAAGAGAAGATCATTGTTGGTGGGCATTTAGACTCATGGGACCTGGCTGAAGGTGCAATTGATAACGGGATTGGCTCGTTTGCTGTGCTCGATATGGCCAGAACCTTCAAAGCTTTGGGACTAAGACCAAAGCGAACTATAGAATTCATCATGTTCATGGGTGAAGAACAGGGACTTCTAGGTTCAAGGGCATATGTCGATGCTGCATTAAAGGACGGTTCCATTGATGCAATCAAATACGTAATGAATCAGGACATGTCAGGAAATCCCAGAGGCTTCAATGCTGGAGGACAAAAAGGGGCTGATGCATTCTTTGATCGTATCGGTGAACATATCATGACAGTTGACTCCACTACTTTCACCAACTCTAATAGTAACAGTGCTGGTCTTCATAGTGATCATCAGTCATTTATGATTCAAGGGATTCCATATACCTCCCCTAACTCAAATTTAGATCGTTCCATTTATGGATGTTATCACTCCGACTGTGACGATTTTAATCTTGTCAATGAGGAGCATATTCGAAATAACGTGAGGTTTTCCTCAATGATGTTATATGCTTTAGCCGATGCAGAAGTGCTACCAGCCAAGCGACTTAGTGATGCCGAAACAAAGGCGTTTTTGGAAGGAAATGGCTTAAAGTTGAAGCTCAAAATTGGTGGTGACTGGCGCTGGGAGGACTAAAGTTGGACCTAGTCAACATTTTAATTCTCTTTACAATTGGCCTGGTTGCCGGAATTATTAATACACTGGCAGGAGGCGGCTCTTTGCTCACACTACCCGTTTTGATTTTCATGGGCCTACCTCCCAATGTTGCCAATGCTACCAATCGTATTGGGATTTTCTTTAATGGAATCTTCGCTATTAAAGGATTCCAAAGTAAAGGAAGCAAGGTGGACAAATACAGTATTGGCTTGGGCATTGCGGCATTTTTCGGTGCCATCCTTGGTTCACTTATTGCAGTTGATATTAAAGGAGAAACCTTTAATAGGATCCTCGCTTCAGTGATCATTTTAGTGGTAGCCTATATGCTCTTTGGAACAAAGTTCTCCTCCGGAAAGGAAGAGAGAGTGAGTCCAAAATCAAAAATCTTTGGATTGATCGCCTTCTTCCTAATTGGAATATATGGTGGCTTTTTACAAGCTGGAGTGGGTTATCTGATTATGGCAGCACTTACTTTTATCAATCAATTTTCCTTGTTGAAAACTAATGTCACCAAGGTCATTGTAGTACCTATATACACGCTGGCCTCATTGGGAGTATTTATTTATAATGACTTAATCAATTGGGAGTTGGGTATTGCTTTGGCAGTTGGCAGTGCCTTAGGCGGATGGTTAACCAGTCGATGGAGTACTCGCGTGAATGATCAATGGATTCGCTATTTCGTAATGCTCACTGCCCTTGCCTTCGCAGTCAAACTATTCTTCTTCTAATTGTCTGAGGTTTCTCATTTAAAATGGCAATCGGTATTTTCAAGTATGGATAAAGAGCTTGCCGGACTTAGGGCTTCTTTTGAACGGTATATCAAACCTACTGATGAGGAGTTCAAGTTATTTGCTGAACATTGGGAGCCATTTTCGTTTGAAAAAAACACCATCATCACTGATTTTGGAGAAACTGAGCGCTACTTCTATTATGTTCATAAAGGACTCATAAGAGGCTACTTCTTGAAAAATGGAGTTGAGTACAACATGGGATTCTCCTATGACAGTGAGTACAGTGGTGTGTATGACTCCTTCATTGCTCAACAACCCAGCACCTGGACGCTGGAAACCATCAGTCCTTCTTACGGGTTACGTATAGAGTACAAAAAGCTAATGGGCTTATTAGATGATCATCGCCTTATGGAAAGGTGGATTAGGTTATTCTATCAGCAGGTACTTATTGGCTTCGGAATATTCACGAAAAGTATTTTGGGTGATTCTGCGGAAGAACGATTTAATCGCCTGATGCATCAAAGTCCACATGTTCTCCAAATGATCCCTCAAAAACATCTGGCATCTTATCTGGGAATGACCCCAGAAACCTTCTCGCGGATGAGAAAGAAATCTATGAAGTGATTTCTTGATATAGATCAACAGTCTTTTGATTCTTCTTTCTGAACTTGCCATAACAAACGAATTAAAAATGGTCATAGAAGCGTCAAAACATATCGATTCATCACTACAGGACTTAAAAAGCATTCTGGAGGAAGTAAGAACAACCATCAAAGGAGTAGATGAAATAACTCTCAACACTCCCGAAGCAGAAGGAAAATGGAGTATGCTACAATGCCTAAAGCATATGTCCATTGCAGTTGAGGTTTACAATACTAACACATTAAGTGCATTGGAATCTGCTCAGAGTGGAACCAACTCATCAGACTATAAATCTCATTGGAAAGGTGACATGTTTGTAAAAATGATCTCTCCAAAGAAGAATGGAGAAATCAAAAACAGCATGAAAACTTTCAAAAGCATGAATCCTCATAATTCGCTAGCTGCTAAGGATACAATCGAGGAGTTCTTTGCTCAACATGAGGAATATCTACACCTGATCGAAAAGTCAAGAACCTATGACCTTAATCGTGTTAAGGTGAATACTGCTCTAGGCCCAATGGTCAAGCTTAGGCTAGGAGATGCTTACAGGTTTATCATTGGTCACGCACAAAGACATTTGATTCAACTGAAAAGAATTAAGGCCACCGTGGCAGGCTGAATGTCTAATTTCATAACTTGCTCTTATCAATGGCAGATCAAGGGCAAGAAAACAATCAGGAAGAAGAAAATAAAGAAGAAGACTTCTACCCAAGACGAAAAGGTTTTGGCAGTATAGGAACTGGTATTGCCATAGGTATTGGCATAGGCGTAGCCATGGACAATATTGCCATAGGCGTTGGGGTAGGAATTGCCATGGGGCTCGGTTTTGAAATGATTAACCGAGCCGCCAGAAAAGGCAAATGATCATTCGTCTCTAAGTCGCTCAGATGGATTTGCAAAGGCCGCTTTGACCGTCTGCATGCTAATGGTAAATACTGCGATCATTAGAGCTATTCCTCCCGCTACCGCAAAAGGTAAAATGCCCAAATCGATCCTATATGCATAGCCGTCCAACCAGTCATTCATAAAATACCAGGCCACTGGTGCCGAAATTATTAGTGCCAAGATCACTAAGAGAACAAACTCTCTACTAAGGGTTGTTACTATCTGTTGGATTGACGCGCCAAGCACTTTTCTTATGCTGATCTCCTTTCCACGTTGCGAAACCGTAAATGAAGCCAATCCAAAAAGCCCCAAACAAGCTAGAAAAATTGCCAGGCCAGAAAAGATGGTGAACAGCTGACTACGCTGTGTTTCTGATTCATATACATTTTCAAATCGATCATCAAGGAAATTATAAGCGATGGGTGTATCGGGAGAAAACTTCGCATACAAGGCTTCCACCTTCTCAACGGTTTCACGCAAGCCATTTCCTTCAATCTTAATGGATAAAGCGCGCATGCTATTGGGCCGGTTCACAAGAATGATTGGCACAATTTCGCTTTGCAATGACTCAAAGTGAAAGTCCTTCACTACTCCAATCACTTTACCTCGGACACCCGCGTACACCATATTCTTACCCACAGCGTCTTGAGCGTTCTCCCACCCAATCACCTTGACTGACCTTTCATTAAGAACAAAGCTGGCAGAGTCGGTGGCAAACTCCTTGGAGAAATTCCTACCACTCGCCATTTCCATCTGATAATTCGGAATAAAATCAGGGTCAACACTCAAAACTTTAATAACGATTTGAGTGGCAGTCATCTCACCGTTAACCTCAGTCATAGCACCCTGAGAATCTAGGAGCTGCCCGGAAGGTACTCGGCTTGATCCGCCTGTAGATTTTACACCTGAAATATTCAATAATTCATTTTTGAAAGTCTCATAGTCATTGCCTATTTGATTACTCACATTAAGAATCATCATTTGATCCTTGTCATAACCTAAGTTTTTGTTTTGGATAAAACTCAATTGCTGAAAAACCACGACCGTTGAGATAATAAGAATTACTGAGATGGAGAACTGCACTACCACAAGTAGTTTTCTCAAAACCCCACTTTTCGCTCCAGAACTCAACCTTCCTTTTAGCACGCCTAAGGGCTTAAATGCCGATAGATAAAATGCAGGGTAACTACCAGCCAGAACACCAACTCCTATAGCCGCAAAGAATATAATCAACAGGATATCCCAATTAGCTAATAGGTTAAATTTGAGTTCAAGGTCTGTAAACTCTCTGAAGAAAGGTAGTATGAGTAATGCAGAGATGATTGATATCAATACTGCAATAAAAACTAAGACGATCGACTCAATCAAAAACTGATTCATCAGACTACCCTTACCGGCACCAAATACCTTGCGCATCCCGACCTCTTTGGCTCTATTTGCCGAACGAGCAGTAGCTAAATTCATATAGTTGATACATGCTATTGTAAGTATCAAGGCAGCGATGGACATAAAAATATAGATATAGGTGATATCACTGTTTTGCCCCTGCTCATCAGAAAGGTTAGACTTCAAATGAATATCAGTAAGTTTTTGGGTATGGAGCCTTGTGAAACCTGGAGCATTTTCACCAATATGAGCGATTAGAAATTCTTCCATCCTTCTGAAAATTTCCTCATTCCTTCCTGTCTCAGTCAGGGTGTACAGCGTAGTGAAATTATTACTACCCCAAGCCCGTAGCATATTTTCCCTTCCTCCATAGAATGACTCTACCAATGAAAAGTCAGCCATCATGTCAATTTGGAATGAAGAGTTTCTGGGCATCCTCTTGTATACACCTCTAACCATAAGATCAGCTTGAGAAGAGTAGTTGATCGTTTTGCCAATGGGGTCTTCATTGCCAAAATACTTAGTGGCCATTTCGTCTGAAATGATAACCGAACCGGGTTGCTTCAAGGCCTCCACCAAATCTCCCTGTAGTGTTTCGAAGGTCAGAATTTCAACTATCTCAGGATCGGCAAAGCCAAAATTGTTTTCTTGAAAAAGCTTTTCTCCATACCTGGCAGTGCCCCCGAAAACCGCAAAGCGACCTATTTTATCAATTTCTTCCTTGTAAAACTCTCTCAAAAAGTGGCTGAAAGGCGGTGCCAATCGTGAGAGATGCAATGATGTAGAACCATCTTGACTCATGAATTCTCTTGTGAAACGATGTATTTCATTCGCATTTTCATGATACTGGTCATAACTCGTTTCTTCATTGATATAAACACCAATCAAGATGCAGCAGGTTAAGCCAACAGAGAGTCCAAGGATGTTGATAATTGAGAAACCTCTATGTTTTTTGAGGTTACGAAGGGCGACTTTAAGGTAGTTTTTGATCATGATCAGTTGCGGTTAATTGACCTATTAAAAAATCGAGTTGGATGTATACTCTTACATAAGAGTATACAATTGGGTGACAAGTTGCATGAAACACCATAAAAGACACATTATCAGGTTGAATTTGAGTCCTTTATTTTGCATTTTTGACCGTGCGCACTGTGTTTTCATGTTTTATTATTGGCCTACTCTGGTTGAGCCCTGAGGCTAATGCACAAGAGACAGTTGAGGTAGTCTCATTTAACATCCGTTATGGAACACCTGGTGACGGTGAAAACAAGTGGAAGAGTAGAAGAGATCGTGTCTTTAGCATCTTTAAAAGGTATAAAGAAGGGATTATAGCCACTCAGGAGGCACTACCACTTCAAATCGATCAAATTCTGGAAGAGGTCCCGCAGTTAGATGTTGTCTATCGTTCAAGAACTAAAGTAGACAAGGAAGGGGAATCAAATGCTATATTTTATAATAAGAAGACCTGGCGGGTGGTAAGCCATGAAACTTTTTGGCTTTCAGAAACGCCTGAAAAACCAGCCTCTAAAAGCTGGGGAAATACCCTTCCTCGTATCAGCACACAGGTAATTTTCCAGCATAGAAACAGTGGGAAGACGGTCAAAATCCTTAATACTCATTTAGATCGATCTTCTAACAACAGTCGTGTTAGAAGTGTAGAGTTGATTTTAAGAACCCTGATGACAGAAACAGTAGCTACGCCCACGATACTCCTTGGCGACTTCAATGCACCCTTTGATGATGACATTATCCTTAGAGTAAAAGAGTTCTTTAATGATGCCTATACGGGTGATGAGCTAGAAGGGTGTACTTTTCATGGTTGGAATGGAGGAAGCCACTGTCCACGCATAGACTATGTCTTCTATGATAACTCTCAAAAACTAAGTCTTAAGAAGTTTAAGATAGACCAATGGAAGAGTAAGCAACTTTATCCATCTGACCATTATCCATTAGTCGCTACTTTTGAGCTGAATTAGAGTTCGGTAACTTCTTGCGGTTGGTGATGAAAACTCCAATAAGAATTGCCGCTATACCTGCAATTTGTCCCGCAACCAATACTTCTCCATCCAGAATACCCCATGTTAATGCAACAATTGGTATCAAATAAGTAACCATACTGGAAAAAATAGGGGTCGTAATTTGCACCAACCTATTGAAGAGAATTAATGCAAAACCTGTACTCATTACTCCCAACAGCGTAATATAACCTAGCGCCTCATATGCACCCGGAGCTGCCGATATCTTTTCGGTAAACTCAGTACCTAACATTAAATAAGCCAAAGCAAAAGGTCCCACCAACAAGATACTTACGCTGGTAATCACAACGGCATTGAGATCCGCCAGATAGTATTTGATAATATTCAGGTTTGCCCCATAACACATGGTGGCAATCACAATAAAAATGGCGTAATAGTTGAACCCTGAAAACCCGGCTTCGCTTGACCCAGCAGTCAACAAAATCGCTGTACCAATAAAGGCCAGTGCCACCCCGATATACTTACTACTCTCAAACTTCTGTTTGAAAATAGTGGCTCCCATGAGAAGAACAAAAATCGGTGTAAGTCCATTCATAACACCGGTTACCCCACTATCCAGTCTTGTCTGTCCTAGTGCAAAAAGAAAGGCGGGGAAAAAACTTCCAAGCATTCCTATGCCTAAGAGCATTTTGAGGTTTTTGGAAGAAAGTTTTTTGAGCTTGGGCAAACTCAAAGGCAACATGAAAACACAGGCTGCCAGAATTCTTAAAGCTCCAACCTCACCGGCACTATAGACCTCAAGTCCTCTTTTGATTAAAATAAAGGATGTACCCCATACTAAAGCCAATATGATCAAGATGGTCCAGGCAAGAACTTTAGTATTTTTCATGGGCTATTATTGAAGCCCAAATGTAGAATTTTTGCGAAACAATCCGAGCCTAATCTTAGGCCATCTGAAAGGCATCTTCGAAGGTCACTGAAATCTCTTCTAGTAAATCGAATAGTTCTTCAGGGTTTTCAGACTCTACAAGCTTAGTTCTAAAGGGCTTGAAGTTGTGTATACCTCGAAAATAGTTGGTGTAATGCCTTCTCATTTCGTAGATACCTTGACGCTCTCCCTTCCACTCTAGCGAAAATTTAAGATGTTTTCTCGCCACACTAACACGTTCGGCCATATCTGGAGCAGGCAAGGTTTCACCTGTTTTCATAAAGTGCTTAATCTCATTGAAAATCCATGGGTAGCCGATAGAGGCACGACCGATCATGATGCCATCAACATCATACTTATTCTTGTACTCTAGCGCTTTTTGTGGAGAGTCAATATCTCCATTGCCAAAAATTGGAATATGTATATCAGGGTGATTTTTAACCTCTGCAATTTTAGTCCAGTCTGCTTCACCTTTGTACATCTGCTTACGCGTTCGACCATGTATGGTTAAGGCCTGAATACCAACATCCTGTAAGCGTTTTGCAACATCTACGATTTGAATGGTACTATCATCCCAACCCAAACGGGTCTTTACAGTCACTGGAAGAGAAACTTGCTTGACAATTTCCTCTGTCATTTTCTGCATTTTGGGAATATCCAGCAAAATGCCTGCTCCAGCTCCTTTGCAAGCCACTTTCTTTACGGGGCATCCATAGTTGATGTCCACTATTTCTGGTTCTGCCTCCTCCGCAATGGCTGCAGCCTGGCGCATAGATTCTATCTTATCTCCAAAGATTTGAATACCAATAGGTCGCTCATAGTCATAGATATCCAATTTCTGAACACTCTTAGCTGCATTCCTGATGAGACCTTCAGAAGAGATAAACTCTGTATACATGATATCGGCACCATTCTCTTTGCATACCGCTCTGAATGGTGGGTCACTCACATCTTCCATCGGTGCTAACAACAATGGGAAGTCTCCTAGCTCTATATTTCCTATTCTTACCAAACCCTATTCTAAAATTCGCGTAAATTTACGCCATTATGACGAGAATTGACAAAGGTATAGATGTCACGGGCGGAAGATCACCTAGATCTTCCTTTCTTATTATTTTAGGTTTAGTATTTGTAGGTTTTTTTATTGGGCAGTTCGTTGGGGCCATTGCCTCATTTGTCTTTGCCATGTCTAACGGAATGGGACTGGATGAAATAACCGACAATCCAAATGCGCTCTATGACTATATGGGACTTGGTGAAGTACTCACCACGCAGATGCTCTATACTTTGGTATTCACTTTCTTAACACCTTGGTTCTACCTAAAACTTATTGCCAAACAACCTTTGTCATCTGTTTCCAATGAAACCAAAGTAGATCCAAAATTAGTCATAGCAACAGTTATTGGTACTTTCAGCTTTCTTTTCGTCAATGCCTATTTTATAGAATGGAATGCTAACATTGACTTCCCTGATTTCATGTCTGGCTTCGAAGAATGGGCAAGGAACCTTGAAGAACAGTTAGCGGAGACTACGGAAAAATTTACCACCTTCAATAACTTCACCCAATTCCTTTTTGGGTTTTTGGTAATTGCCGTACTACCCGGCATTGGTGAGGAACTACTGTTTCGAGGTGTGCTTCAAAACAGCTTACATAAACTCACTAAAAATGCCCATGTGGCCATATGGGTCTCTGCCTTTATTTTTGGAGCAATCCATCTTCAATTTTATGGCTTAGTTCCTAGAATGTTGCTGGGAGCTGTCTTTGGATATCTCTATGTATGGTCAGGGAATATTTGGTATCCCATCATTTCTCACATTGCCAATAACGGCATAGCGGTAATCATGACATATACCATGTCAGACGTAAACTTAGACGAAACTGAGGCTGTTCCAGTCGCCTATCAGGTCCTAGGTACCATAGTATTTATTGCCTTTATGTTCCTTTTCAGAAATTACTATCTTCGACCAAAGCAGTCCATTGAGTAGTTGGCAGACAGTATATAAGAGCGCAAGTCCTCATCAAACAGAGATTGTTAAAGATGTCTTGATCAATGCTGGCCTAAAGGCCATTGTCTTTAATAAACAAGACCATGCTTATAAGTTTGGCAACATCGAAGTAAAAGTAGACCCAGACTCTGTGATTCGGGCAATTAAAATTATTGAAGAAGAAATCAATTTTAGCCATGAATAACCTTGCCGTTCGTGCCATTACGGCAATCATTGGTGTCACCATAATCATTGCGGGCATCGTGTTTAGTCCTTGGACCTTCGCCTTGGTTTTTCTGATCATTGCACTGCTTACACTAAAAGAGTTTTACAGCTTGGCTCGAAAGAGTGGAACTCAACCTTATGAAGTTTGGGGGCTTGTTTTTAGCTTGGCACTATTCGGACTGATTTTCCTTAATTATCAGGGACTCATTGACAGGAGTACCTTTTGGATATTTCCAGCCCTCTTTTCAACCGTATTCCTTTATCCATTGATCCGATATGGGCGAGGACATGCCATTAATTGCCTTGCACTTTCAGTGCTTGGCGTGCTTTATATTGCCTTGCCCTTCTGTTTCGTTATCCCATTGGCATTTGTATCAGGAGAGTTTCATTACGAGTTGGTCTTGGGTGTCCTTTTTGCCCAATGGGCAAATGATACCGGAGCATATTTCGCTGGCAAAGCCTTCGGCAAGACAAAACTTTTTGAGAAAGTGTCTCCCAAAAAAACCTGGGAAGGTTCAGTCGGTGGGTTGATTCTTGCTACGGGAGTCTCATTGGCCTTCTGTTATTTCTTTGGGACCATGAGTTACCTGGAGTGGACCGGACTGGCAATTGTCGTCAGTATTTTTGGAAGTCTCGGTGATTTAGTGGAATCTGCCTTTAAAAGAGCACTGGCTATTAAAGACTCAGGGAGTACAATTCCAGGCCATGGAGGCTTCCTTGATAGATTTGATGGGCTCATTCTTGCATTACCATTTGCAACCACCTACATTCACTTCGTCATATAAGGAGAAAATAAGCTGTTTCCTCTTGGATGTATTCGCTTAAAATTTCCTTAATTTTGGCGCAGTCTTAAAACAATATTAAGCTCCCTATGGGTTACATTGAACCGGCTCCGATTAAGGACAAGGCAAATCCTTTCGAGTCAATGATGTCCAGATTCAATATCGCTACTGAAGCTTTGGGTCTTGACGAAGAAGTTTACAACGTTTTAAAATCACCATCCAAACAAGTTTCCGTCTCGCTACCCGTCACCATGGATGATGGCTCTATCAAAGTATTTGAGGGCCACCGTGTGATTCACTCCAATATTTTGGGCCCATCAAAAGGTGGAGTTCGATATGCCATGGATGTGAATATTGATGAGGTCAAAGCACTTGCTGCCTGGATGACATGGAAGTGTGCTGTGGTAGATATTCCATATGGAGGCGCCAAAGGTGGGATTAAGTGTAACCCAAGAGAGATGTCTGCTGGCGAAATCGAACGATTGACCAGAGCCTATACGCAATCTATGACTGGTGTTTTTGGACCTGATAGAGATATTCCAGCTCCTGATATGGGTACGGGACCAAGAGAAATGGCCTGGTTAATGGATGAATACTCTCGTTCGATGGGTACTACTGTCAATGCAGTGGTAACAGGAAAGCCGCTCGTACTTGGAGGTTCACTGGGTAGAGTTGAAGCAACCGGCCGTGGTGTAATGGTATCTGCCTTGGCGGCCATGGAAAAGCTAAAAATCAACCCTTATCATGCGACAATTGCTGTTCAAGGTTTTGGTAATGTAGGTTCTTATGCAGCATTACTTATGGCTGAGCGCGGCTGCACCATAGCTTCCATCAGTGATATCTCTGGTGCTTATTACAATGAGAATGGTATTGATATCAAAAAGGCCATTGGTTACCGCAATAACAATAACGGTACACTCGAAGGGTTTGATGGTGCTGAATTAATGGATGATCCTGCCGATTTATTGACACTTGATGTTGATGTCTTGGTACCGGCAGCGATTGAGGATGTAATTCACTCAGGTAATGTTAATGATGTAAAAGCGAAGCTCATAGTGGAAGGTGCCAATGGCCCGACTTCTGCAGAAGCAGATGCAATCATTAATGAAAAAGGAATCATGGTAGCACCAGATATTTTAGCCAACGCTGGAGGTGTTACAGTTTCATACTTCGAATGGGTGCAAAACAGGCTCGGTTATAAATGGACCCGTGAAAGGGTTAACCGTAGATCAGACAGGATTATGAAAGATGCCTTTGATAAGGTTTATGGAGCATCTCAAAAGTATAACGTGCCAATGCGAATTGCGGCTTACATTGTGGCAATAGACAAGGTATCCGAAACCTATAAATACAGAGGAGGTTTCTAATCTTACATTGATGATTAAGATTCATAAAGAAGGAAGAGTACTTTTAACGGTACTCTTTCTTGTTCTTACTGCTATCAACTTAGGGCTCTTCTATCTCATAGAAATCTCTGAAGATATCTTTTTGGGTGTAGTTGGTATCAGCACGCTTATTTTCCTATTCTTCCTTCAGTTTTTCAGAAATCCTAAACGCAAAATTGAAATCAACGACAAGCACGTGCTTGCTCCTGCCGATGGCAAAGTTGTGGTTATTGAAACCACTGGAGAACATGAGTATTTCGGAGGAAAAGATCGTATTCAGGTGTCAATTTTTATGTCTCCATTGAACGTTCATGTAAACCGGAACCCAGTTACTGGACTGATTAAATACTTCAAATATCACCCAGGTAAATACTTGGTGGCCTGGCACCCAAAATCGAGCACTGAGAATGAGCGTACCACCTTGGTTTATGAAATTCATAAGGGCATTGAGATATTAGTAAGACAGATTGCAGGAGCTGCCGCGCGAAGGATCAAATGGTATATTGATGAAAACCAAAGTGTGATTCAGGGCAAGGAATTCGGTTTTATCAAATTCGGATCCCGTGTTGATCTTTTCTTTCCGATCGGCACGAAAATTAATGTTCAAAAGGGTCAGAAAACCAGAGGCGGAAAAACGATAATTGCCGAATTAGAGTAGATTTTCAATTACTCTCATTAGCTCTTCCAAATACGCTCTGTCTACCTCATCAAAATCATCCAATTGATCCGAATCAACATCCAGGATTAGTGCAACTTCAGAGTTCTTAAAAGCGGGTAGTACAATTTCCGATTTGGAGTCTGAACTACAGGCGATGTGCCCAGGAAATTCATCAACATTGGGGACAATCAGTGTTTTACCTTCAGCCCAAGTAGTACCACAAACACCACGGCCTTTGGCAATTCTAGTACAGGCGATCGGCCCTTGAAAAGGACCTAAAATAAGCTCATCATTTTTGACTAAGTAAAAACCTACCCAGAAATAACCCATACCGAACTTTAAGGCTGAAGCAATATTGGCCAGATTGGCAACCAAATCAGATTCACCAGTAACCAAAGCCTCAATCTGAGGGATCAAAGACTTGTACTTTTCGGCCTTCGGGGCACTTTCTGCAATGAATAATTCTTCCGCCATAAGTTCTTCTAACTAGTTTATAAAATAGATGGTTCCACATTGGTATAAATGTCCAATGCATCATCTTCAATATTGAAGGACTCTACCTTCTCACCCTCAATGATAGGCGCAGGAATACCTTTTCCAAATTCAGACTTAGCAGTAAAAATCCTGGCCTCATCCCAAAGTCCTGCTTCGATCAATGAAAGGAGCAAAGTGCTTCCTCCCTCAATGAGGATTGACTGTACCTTTTTATCATACAAGTCCTGAAAGATAAATTCCAGATAGCCATCATTCTCGACCTTAATAAACTCTAGATTTTTGGAAGACTCCGTCTTCTTACCATTATAGACCAGCGTTTTCTGCTGGCCATCGAACAGTTTTAAATCGCTTGAAAGCGATAGATTTTTATCGATAACCACCCGAACGGGGTCTTTTCCCTCCCAATTTCTGACATTGAGTTGTGGATTATCATATTGAGCAGTACGCGTACCTACCATTATCGCGTCTTCTTCCGCTCTCCACTGATGAACCAGATTTCTAGAAGCCTTTCCGCTGATCCACTTTGAATCAAAGTTCTCTCTGGCCACAAAACCATCTGCAGTCTGTGCCCACTTTAGAATGATATAAGGCCTTTTATTTTCAATAAAAGTGAAGAATCTCTTATTAAGCTTCCTTGACTCCTCTGAAAGCAAACCATGACTCACTTCTATGCCAGCCGCCTCGATTTTTTCAATTCCCTTTCCTCCCACCAGCGGATTGGTATCAACTGCAGCAATAACAACGCGCTTTACTCTGTTAGCGACCAGCAGATCAGCACAAGGAGGTGTCTTTCCATGATGTGAACAAGGTTCCAATGTCACATACACCGTGGATTCAGTAAGTAGGTTTTTGTCAGAAACTGCGTTTATTGCATTCACTTCGGCATGTGCCTTACCATACTTTTGGTGATAACCTTCCCCAATAATCTCACTCCCATGCACGATTACACACCCCACCATGGGGTTTGGACTTACATGTCCTCGGCCCAATTCGGCCAATTCAAGTGCTCGTTGCATGAAGAGGATATCTTGATCATTCACTGGGTGCAAGTTAGCCAAAGCCTCTAATTATTTTACTTATTTTGTGCAATGCCCCACGCAAAACCCAAGGATATATTCAATCGCATTACAAACTTATTGATAGAGACCTACCCTGAGCGTGAGCGGATGGCGATAGCCAAAAATTACCTTGCGGACCGGTTTCATATTGATAGCATCAAATTGGCGATCAATAGCCCCATTGCAATTGATGATTCTTTGCTGACCCATGACTTAAGACAGTTGGCAAATGGAACCCCATTCCAACATGTGATCGGCTTCACTATTTTCTATGGACGTAAATTCATCTGCAATAAGCATGCACTCATTCCAAGGCCTGAGACCGAGGAGTTGGTTGACTTAATAATCAAAGAGAACGACATAGAAGCACCATCCATCTTAGATATTGGTACTGGCACAGGTTGCATACCCATTTGCCTTAAGGCGGAAATCCCAGGAGCCGAATGTATAGGGATGGACATCTCTAACAAAGCACTTGAGCTTGCTAAAAAGAATGCCGACAAAAATGATATTGATGTTTATTTCAAGAAGGGAGATATCCTTAGTGAAGGACTACAATCGAACCAATATGACATTATAGTGAGCAACCCACCCTATATTCCAAATGCCGATCGCCAAATAATGCATACTAATGTCTTAGACTACGAACCAGAGATAGCACTCTTTGTTGAGGACAGCGATCCTTTGATCTTTTATAGAATCATCGCAGAAAAGGCTTTAGAAGCGCTCAAATCTAAAGGGAAACTCTATTTCGAGATTCATGAGGATTACAGTCTCGAAATTCTTGAACTACTCGGTGGACTGGGCTATACTGATATTCGTATTGAAGAAGATTTACAAGGAAAAGACAGAATGATAAGTGCCCGTTTAAAATGAAAAAGCCACTAATATTACTTCATGGAGCCCTAGGGTGTAAAAACGACTTCGACTTAGTCTTACCCTTATTGTCAGAAAGCTTCGAAGCTTATAGCTTCAACTTTTCAGGTCATGGTCTTGAAGCTTTCTCATCCAGTGGATTCGGAATCGAAGTTTTCGGAAATGAGCTAGAGGAGTTCATAATCCAAAAAGGTATCAACCGACCTATGGTCTTTGGATATAGTATGGGGGGTTATGTAGCACTATATCTGGCTTCCATAAATAAAGACCTCCTTGGTAAAGTCTTAACTCTGGGTACTAAATTCGATTGGACACCTGAAGGTGCTCATCATGAAACTTCAAGAATGAATCCTGAAGTAATGGTCGAAAAGATCCCAGCCTATACCGATTCCCTTCAAGCGGCCCATGGTAGTGCATGGAAGACATTGGTAGAGCAAACTGCGGGTATGATGACAGCTTTGGGCAACGCTCCCCTGCTGACTGAAGATACACTTGCATCAATTGAGATACCCGTTGAGATCAAAAGAGGAGACAAAGACCATATGGTTAACGAAGAGGAATCTCGATGGGCCGCCACATCAATTCCTAGAGCCAATTATACTACTGAACCCAATACCAAGCACCCCATAAATACGATCCACCCTAAGGCTATGGCCTTGATTATCAAATCACTCCTGTCTTAAAACCAACAAATCGAGGGCTGACCCTACTATTTTTTTAATAGACTTACTATTTATATAGTTTATCTACTATATTTATAGTAGAATTGAATAATAATCTATGAAAGAGCTTACAAAAGCCGAAGAAAAGATAATGCAACTCTTATGGGGGCTTGAAAAAGCCTTTACAAGAGAAATTGTAGATCAGTTTGAAACTGACAAACCCAGCTATACTACGGTGGCCACGGTCCTAACCGTATTAGAACAAAAAGGCTTTGTAGCTCATGAGATGTTGGGCAACAGTAAGCGGTTCTATCCATTAATTACCAAGGATAAGTACAGTGATTTCGCCATGTCAAGCGTAATGGGCAAGTATTTCGAAGGCTCCTTGAGCCGAATGGTCTCCTTCTTTGCTGATCGAAAGAAGATGGACTTGAATGAATTGGATCAGATCATCAAGATTTTAGAGGACAAAAAGGAAAAATGATGTTAGAAGAATTGTTACTATGGAGCCTTAAAGTCGGCCTACTGATCGCTCTAATGTACGGATCATACTGGCTTCTCTTTAAGAAAAACACTCATTTTCAGCTTAGGAGACTGATTGTACTTGCATGCCTGCTTTTAGCAGTATCCATCCCTTTTATTGAAGTTGAGGTCTCACTTCCTTGGTCAAATCCCATAGATGAGAAATTAGCATCAGTCACTTTTGACCCAATTACCCCTCCTCATTCATCTGTCACAGTACCTATGAATGAACAGACCGCTGCCCAACCCATTCCTCAACCTTTTAGATGGAAAAACCTACTGCTAAATATCTATCTAATAGGACTAATAGCTGCTGCCGGCTTATTCCTCCTTGAAATAGTAAAGCTCAGTTATTGGTATTATTTCGGTGCCAGAAGAACCGATATTCAAGATAATGTTATCACCCATAAAGGCATAAAGTATCCTTTCTCTTTCTGGAAGTGGATTTTCATTCCTCAGGGAACCGATTATCAGAAGGACATTTGGGAGATTATTGAAAAGCATGAAAGTGCTCATTTGAATCAATATCACACCTTAGATATGGTGTTTATAAATGTTATCCAGATCTTTTTCTGGTACAATCCATTTGTATATCTGATTCAAAAAGAACTAAAAGAAAACCACGAAGCACTGGCAGACCAATCAGTCCTGACGACAACGGATTTCAAGGTTTACACTCAAGCATTAGTCAAAGTTAGCATCAATTCAAATGCGTTGAATCTTGGCCATTCCTTTGCCCTGATATCCACACTTTCAAAAAGAATTACAGCTATGCAAACTCAAAGGACAGGACTGATCAAAACAGTCTCCCGTATCCTAACGCTGACTTTTATAATGACATGTCTGACATTAGTCAATGTCTTGAAAGGTCAGGATCAAGCCACCACAAGAGAGGAGGCATTAGAAATCGTTAAAAGAAGAAGTAGTCAAAACATACCTTTTCTAATATTCTCCGAACTAACAGAAAAACACCAAGAAACATTTGCGAGGCTTAAGGCTGCTTTCCCAAATAAAACAATCCGCTTTATGTATAGCAAAAGCCCTCAATCTCCTGATTTTGTGATTGGCAATAGGCAACAACATAAGGCCCTCTACTTCGATAAACTTGATGTAGATGAAAAGAATGAACTCATTGAAATAGTCAAGAGTGATTCTGCAAAGTTAGCCACCACACGGATGCTATTATCTGCTGATACCGATTATGAGTTCACTCCGATGGAGCTAATGGAAGAAATTGAGGCTTCAATCTTCTACAATGCAAACTACATTGCGTTCTATGAACCCTCTGAAGAGAAATTAGAGGATAAAATATATGACATCTCTCAGGTTAATGTAAGACCCGAACCCATCGGGGGTATAGACACATTTGTAAGGGCGATCGCCTTGGATGTAGAATTACCTAAGAATATTGACAAAAATGATCTACCCCTTTCAATAGATTTTGAAGTAGTAGTCAATGGTGGCAAACTGTTGACCAATATCAAACTCCTAACAGAATTGAAAGGCTCTGATAAGAAGAATGAAGACATGTATCTATTCTTTGGTCAAGTGCATAACATGATGTTAGAGAAAGTAAGAGAATTATACTCGTGGAAGCGCGGTATTAAAGATGGTAAAGAAGTTAGGGTTAGAACGACTATTGCCATCCCAACTAAGTACATGTGATTTTATCACAAGGCTTCGTGTGAGTCGATCCGTAAGGGATCGACTTTTTTATTTGTAGATATCAGTCTGCATAGCCTCAACTACCCATAGAGGCTTTTCATTTGTTACCAGACGCACAGAACCAGTCGACTCAGCTGTCAATTCAATAGGCTCTAGTAGCATTTCATTTTGCCAATCAGTATAGAAACCTGTTGATGACAGGTAGGTATTTCTGGCCACCGGATGAATACCGAAAGTCTGACCTGTAGCTACCCATTTTTCAAAACGACCTTCCTTTACAAAGACCCACTTCTGATCATTGTAAAACAGTACAGAATCCATTTCACCAGCAAACTCCTTGATTAGGTCTAACACTTTAGAATTAAAAATATCGGCTAGGACGTTTACCGCTTTGTGGTTATGATCCTTAAGAAAAATATAAGCCGCATTGAGAAGATCGGTTGATTCAAAACCTAATAGCTGAACAGGAGACTGTACCCTGAGCTTTGGCTTGAGGTCTTCTAGTTCATTGAATCTTGCGACAACAACATCAATCTTAATTCCCCATTTTAACACTTCGTCCAGCGCATTGGAAGTAACGATCACAGTAGGACTCCACTCTAATAGCAAATCCACAAAATCAATCCCCAATGCCATGGGATCGTCAATCAGCAATGCTGGTTCCTGTTCGTCTCTAACAATATGGTGTGATGACATGGTCTAAATTGCACGGGCCTGTTGCGGCACGCGGATAACTTCGCTGTTTGCAATTTCGCTCCAAACGAGCGCACTTGCACCTAAAACAGCAGCATTTTTATCCATTAACTTAGACAGTTTGATTTTGATTTTGCCCTTATAACCGGGGTAGAGGTATTCATTGAACGATTTCTTAGTCGCTTCAATCAATATATCGCCTGCTTTGGCAAGACCTCCAAAAAGAAAGATTGCCTCAGGGCTAGTTACTGCGGCAGCATCTGCCAGTTTAAGTCCTAAAAGATCAGAAGTATATTCATAAGCTTCCAAGGCAATTGGGTCTCCTGCCAAGGCCATCTCGGTGATCTTCTTAGCCGTCAACGATTCGTATGTATAAGAACGCAATGGTGTATCAACATTGTTCGTGGCCAATAACTTAAACACCGTTCTTTTAATGCCTGACGCAGAGGCATAAGTTTCTAAACATCCTCTTTTGCCACAATTGCATTCACGACCATCAGGATAAACATTAGTATGACCAAGTTCGCCCGCCAGGCCATCATGCCCATAGATGAGCTTGCCACGGGTTACTAAACCTGATCCGAGACCGGTACCCAAAGTCACAACGATGAAGTCGTTCATATCTCGTGCACCACCAAACACCTTTTCGCCTATTGCTGCAGCATTGGCGTCATTGGTCAAAACCATCGGTAGATCGAAATACTCCCTGAACATATCAATGAAAGGCACTATGCCTTTCCAATTTAAATTAGGAGCATGCTCAATGGTACCTTCATAGTAGTTTCCATTAGGAGCCCCTATTCCTATTCCAATAATCTCAAAAGGATCTTGAATACTATCAAGTCCTTTATTAATCGCCTGACTCAGTGCCTGGAGAAAAGGCTCAATAGTTTCATGAGTATAAGTCGGAATTGAACCCTCCATCAGCACATTACCTTCTACATCGCTTAAACCAAACTTGGTAAAAGTCCCTCCAATATCTATACCGATAGCGGTTTCTCTCATTTTGCTCTTTTCCTTAACAACAGAATTCGTTGCCGTTATTTGCCTGTTGAATCGTCCGTTAACCTTGAAAAAATGCGATTAAGGCCTTTCAATATGCATAATACATGGGCCTTTTCTAGACTTGACCTATTCTTTTCACTGTAAACGATTGCATAAAACACATACTTCTAATGCTGACTTAGCCATCGCATCACATTTCTGAGCAGCATAGCATTTTGTTCAGCACCCTTTGTGTTCATGCCAACTTTCATTTTTTGAGCCCCTGCTAACTGTGTCGTAAACATGGCAGCTTCTCCAAAAACGACCACCTTACCCTTGCCATATTTCAACAAAGCACCTTGGTACCAGCCTTCTATCTCTCTGGCATAGGTATTCTCATTGAAACGCCAGGCGGTGTCTGGCTCTAAGGAAAATGATCCCTTTGGGAACTGTAAAAGTCCTTGCGCATGCTCTGGAATCTCAAAAGCTTGTCCGGTAAAAGTCATCACCTCATCTATGTCTTTGGTTACAGAGTGGTCTACTATTGTGTTTTTCTCTCTACTAAAGGTATCAAAGCTATTTTGTTCTGGGAACCGGGCAAAGCCATTAGTAAAATTGAAACCAAACGATTCGGCCAATTCTGCTGCCGCACCACCGAAAGGCATATGATCTGCTATCAGAAACAGTTTTCCTCCCTGTTTTACCCACTCGTTGATGGTTTTGATTTCTGTCTTAGAATAGGCAGACGGATTCGGCAATGTCCAATTGCCAAGGTTGCTTTGGTGAACAGGGTTTGAGATCACTAAAATCTGAATAGCAGTAAGCTTTGTATAGGTAACCTCTCCTTGCAGGGAAGTCATTTGAAAGCCATCATCGGAGAGAAGTTGACCAAATGAAGCATATCGACCTGATAGCGTATGGAAATTATTGTGCCCTTCATCGATAGCCACTTTTAAACCTTCTCCTTTATCAAAAAGAGGTGACCCGATAGGGTAACGAAAACCTGGATCACCAACCTGTTGGGCTAGTACTTGAGTAGAGATAAGACAGAATAGGAATAGCGCAAACTTCATTCAACTAATTTATTAGTTTTTAGAAAACAAAAAAAGAGGAGCTCGATTTCACGAACTCCTCCTTCTTGAGGTTTCCTATATGTTTAGAACGATAGTCCCAATGACAAAAGGAAGTTTGTCCCTGCTTGAGGATAGAAATAGTTCTCTCTTACTTCAAAGTTAAGTCCGCCAAAGTACCCGAAGGTATACCCATTTGACTCATATTCTGTATTCAGTAAGTTATTCACCAATAGGTTAATTGAAACCTCTTTGATCAAGTCCGTCTGGAAGGCATAGTTGATCCTTAGGTCATTGACAAAGAAAGCATCAATCTTCCGATTTTCATTTGACGTATTATCTAAGAATTGGTCGCCCACGTACTTTGAAAGTAGTGCAATCTCTAAGCCCGATGTTGGAATAAAGGCCAGTTGACTACCTGCCACAATACTCGGAGAAAAGCTGATGTCCGTATCCTCAAAAGTAGTCCTTACTTGGTTATTCTGATCAAAGGCAGCACCAAAATCAATAATGATTTCATCAAAAGACTTAATTCTATTTTGACTGAACGCTACATTAGCCGACCAAAACAAGCCTTTTGTCAACCTCATCATTCCTGACAACTCAATGCCGGTTCTATAACTATCAGGAACGTTGGTTCTTATACCAGCACCAACGTCATTTACATCGCCAGTCAAGACCAGTTGATTCTTATAGTCCATCAGGTAGTAATTCACCTCAAAAGACGAATTCTTTGACTGCCGCTTATAACCGATCTCCAGATTATTAAGCGTCTCATGCTCTGGATCAACTCCTGGAGCCGCATCAATAATATCCGACCTATTCGGTTCTTTGTTTCCCACAGCAAAGGATGCATATAGATTGGCATTATTCGTCAGCTGGTAGGTTGCCCCTACTTTTGGATTGAAGAAGTTGAAATTTTTATCGAAGTTGATCGGTCTCAAATCATTATCCACACCTGCGCCACTGTAATCAACGGTACGGTATTGTAAATCTCCAAAGAGGTTCAACTTCTCATTGACCTGGTAATTGACTTTGAGATAAGAGTTGAAGTCAACTTTTTCCGACTGGCTTTCATAGTACCTCTCTCTTATATCGCTGGTGCCAGCAAACCTGGCCCAAATTACCTCTCCAAAGTGATCGCCTTTATACTCATTGATTGCCCCTCCGAAAGTCGCGTCAACATTACCATTGGAATAATTCAAGTCGTAGACTACTCCATAAAAGTCATTATCCAGCCAACGCCTTCTTATCAAATCGGAGCTTGAAACTGTCGCCCCACCTAATACAACATCTGCAATGCCGTAGTCAGCAAGGTCATCATCATTTCTGAATTCTTCGAAGAAGCCGCCACCTTTGGTATAGTGACCTGCAAGACTCATATTCCATGTTGAACTAAAATCATGACTCATATGCAGCTGATAGTGGTCCTGACCATAATCGTCCACCTGATTATCATACTCATAGAAATTATAGCTTCTGCCAGAGTTCCTCAGATTGTCAGCCTGAGCCGCTGTAAAACCATTGTTAGCAATGACGGCCTCAATCCCTGCAGCATCGTTTCGCAAGCGCGCTTCAGGAGTTCCATTCCAACTCTGGTAAGTCACCTCATCTCCACCAAAAGTGATGAATTTAACACTCGTCTTCTTACCGAAATATCCACCCGATAGGTAATAAGAATTCAAGTCTGAAGAAGCACGATCTACAAAGCCATCCGATGTAATCTGTGATAACCTTCCTTCAAAAGCCCATCTGTCTTTCAATAGCCCTGTGGAGAAAATGGCATTATACTTTTGGGTGTTAAACGATCCCACACTGGTGTTCACTTCGGCTTTCGCCTCTTGACTCAAACCATTGGTTAGAATATTGATGGAACCTCCAAATGCGCCTGCTCCATTGGTAGAAGTTCCCACACCTCGCTGTACCTGTATATCCGCGGCAGACGAAGCAAAGTCCGGAGTATTCACCCAAAAGACCCCTTGTGACTCTGAGTCGTTTACTGGAATACCATTAATAGTAACATTAATTCGCGTTGGGTCGCTACCTCTGATCCTGATACCAGTATAACCAATTCCTGCTCCTGCATCAGAAGTGGTTACTACAGAAGGTGTCCAATTCAACAAAAATGGTAAATCCTGCCCTAGGTTCTGTTTTCTAATGTCCTCACTACTCACGTTTGTGTATGTGGTTGGAGTTTTCTCGGTCGCCCTGGTTCCTGTCACAATTACATCAGCTAAGCCTGTAGTACTTCGATTGAGGCGAATGTTCAAATTCAGGTTTCCGGTAATCTCAATCACACGCTCGTAGCTTGTAAAACCTAACATTCTGACGACAAGCGTATAATTTCCGCTTGTCACGTTCTGAAAAGAGAACTCACCCTTTTCATTGGTCGCCATGCCCTTTGTACTGTTCAACAAAACCACACTGGCGCCTTGTAAAGCCTCTTGACTCTCCGCATCGGCCACCGTTCCACTAAGCGTATGCTGTGCAAACACACTTAGTCCTGTCAGCAGCATCGCTGACATCAAAATAATTTTTCTCATTAATAAATTTTTAATGGTTCAACTTAGAAAAGCTAAGGGGTAGCTTTCCCTTCATTTTGTTTTACCATACCTCCCTGCGACAGCATTATCTGCATCAGGTTCAATGGGTATAATCTCAGCCTTATTTTAATTCCGGGTTTTCCGGAAATAGGCACCCCTTTATTGAGCGCAAGTTAGTAAGAAAATGGAATAGTAAAGGCTTTACAGAATAAGATTAATGTGGTCAATTGCCTGGTCCAGTCTGTCAGAATGATCTCCCTTTATAACCCGGAAGTTTGATCCACTTTCTTCCAGGTTCATTTTGTAGATCTCGAATAGTTCACCTCTCATATTTGGACTCTCTCTAAGCGGATCATATTCATAGGGAATATCAAAGTCCGTGAGCAAATATAGATCGGCTCTATTCATTTCAAGTTGTTGCTCAATCCATGGATCACAATTCCCATACTTGAATTCACTCCAAACTTTGATCACTAACAAATCAGTATCCAAAAAAATGAGATTTCCGGCATTTTTACTTCCAGTCTTTGTCAATTCCAGCTGACCTGCTGCAATCTGCAATAAGTCGCTTTGCTCATAAGACCCATTTAAAGCCGTTAAATACTCCCGAGCGTATTCTTCTATCCAAATGGTCTTAAAATGTTTAGCCAGTGATTTGGCCAAAGTAGTTTTGCCTGTACTCTCAGGGCCAACAATTGCTATAGAAATCATTTGGAAGATGTCATCGATTTTTTCCAAGCCAGATAACCAGCCACAGCCATACCAATGTATACGAGATAAAGCACTGAATAGAAATACAGCTCTTTATAAAAGTATATTCCGGTGGCTAACACGTCAACTACAAACCAGTAATACCAGTTATCAATCTTTTTACGAGCAGTCAGCCACATGCCTGCTACACTCAGAACTGAAGTGGTGCTATCCCAATATGGCAAGGCTGGTGGATCTACGCCTTCGAACATGGTTGGAAGAGCAATCAATATTTTTGCAAATACAATAACACCGATGATTGCGGCTCCAAAAGTCATTATCATTGACTTTGGGGAAGAATGAGTAATCTGGAGCCCTTGTTCAGCCTCACCACCTCCTTTTCTCCAATACAGCCATCCATAAATATTCAGGACAAGAAAAAAGACATGAAGTAGAAAATCACCATAGAGTCTGGCCTGCCAAAAAACCACAAATGAGACAATGACATAGAGAATACCAAAAGGCCATGTCCAAATGCTCTGGCGTATGAGATATACAACCGCTAATAATCCGGCAATTAAACCGGTAAATTCCCATCCACTGATCTGTGAAGTATAGTCAACTACTTGTTGCCATATCTCGTTGAACTGCATGTCGCCAAATATAGGATTAATCGGTATATTTCAATCATTGAAAACCTACAGTATGGAAATGTATAAAGCGCTTGTTGTATTGATCATATTGCTGATCGTTTTTCCCCTGGCTACCTCAGCACAAGAAAAGCAGTACAATGTAGAAACTGAGAGTGTCTCTGAGTATGTTGATAAAATTCTCAATGGCCCTATTTCAAAAGAGGGACTACAGAAGCTCCCATATAAAGTATGGTTTAATACTAATTACAAGACTTACATAGTTGATACTGAGTCGCTCAAAAACATAAAGCGAAGGCAACTCAAAGGATTGAGGATTTTGGTCTTCATGGGGACATGGTGCCATGATAGTAATCGCGAAATTCCTCGTTTAATGAGGGTCTGCGAAGAACTCGGCATCTATGATCAGCTTGAACTCTATGGAGTCGATGTCAATAAAAAGAGTCGATTGGGGAAAGAGAAGGACTATAATGTAAGAAAAACACCGACCATCATTTTTATGAGAGATGGTGTTGAAATAGCTCGCATCTTAGAAGAACCAGAAATATCCTTTGAGCAAGACCTGGAGAAAATATTGAAATAGTATGTTGAGTAATCAAAGACACCTCTTCAACTTACCTGATGACATTACCTACTTAAACTGTAGCTACATGTCACCCATGCTAAAATCAGTTGCGGAAATAGGCGTTAGGGCCATTTATGATAAGGACGACCCAAGTTCTAACAAACCAGAAACCTTCTTTTACAATACAAGTGCTTTAAGGGCCGAATTTGCCAAGCTGATCGATGCGCCTTCTGAAAGGTCATGTGCAATTACACCATCAGTGTCCTATGCATTAGCCAATGTAGCCAAGAACCTAAAAGCAGGTAAAGGCGACAACATTGTAATTGCCGATGAGCAATTCCCAAGCAACTTCTACGCCTGGGATGCACTTTCAAAAGAAAAAGGTATCACGCTTAAAGTTGTGTCTGCTCCTAATATGACAGAAGGACGTGGTAAAAGATGGAACGAACTTATTTTGGAAGCTATAGATTCCAATACAAAAATGATTGCCACAGGGCATGTGCATTGGGCTGATGGCACCAAATTCGATTTGGCTGCTATTCGCAAAAGGGCCGATGAGGTAGGGGCAATCATGGTGATTGACGGTACACAGTCTATTGGAGCCATGCCGTTCAGTGTAGCGGAATTCAGACCTGATGCTGTTGTTGCAGCCGGTTATAAATGGATGATGGGCCCTTATGCCTCTGGCGTGTCCTATTTTGGAGAATACTTTAAGGACGGCAGCCCTATCGAAAATAACTGGATGAATCGCCTCAATAGCGAAGACTTTGGAAATCTTGTGAATTATCAAGAGCAATATCAGCCTGGTTCCATACGCTATGAAGTAGGTGAGAGTGCCAATTTTATATTGACTCCCATGTTGACTAGAGCTATTGCACAAGTCAATGAGTGGGGACCACAGAATATTCAAGACTACTGTGAGCAACTTACAGCTCCTTATATTTCGGAACTCCGAGCTTTGGGAGTGCAAATTGAAGCTGAGGCCTTTAGAGGTCGTCACCTCTTTGGCCTACGTCTACCCAATCATATGGATATGGATGAAATCAAGAAGACTTTTGCTGAACGAAGGATATTCGTTTCTGTCAGAGGAAATTCGATTCGCATCTCTCCTAACCTTTACAATTTGGAAAGTGACTTGGACAAACTGGTGGATAGCTTCAAAGTAATGGATCATGCTTAACAAAACCGTGGTAGCTTTCTTTGCCAGAGTGCTTCTCGGCATAATTTTCTTAATGCAGGGTATTGGTAAAGTTTTTACCTGGGGCCTTGACGGGGTATACAATGGCTTCAAACCTTACGAAGAAACCTTTCTACCCAAATTTATAGTGGTTTTTAGTGCATACTATACCTCCTATGTAGAACTCATAGGTGGTGCTCTTCTGGTAGTCGGTTTATTCAAAAACTACGCCCTATATGCATTGGCATCAGTGCTCTTAATCGTGTCTTTCGGCCATGGACTAACATCCCCTATCTGGAATTTAAATGACGTCATGTGGAGATCGCTCTTGCTGATTTTCCTCTTGGTGATCCCCAAGGAATGGGACAAATGGCAAGTCGATAACATAGTTAGGTCTAAGCGCTCTTAAGAGCATTTAAAAAATTATTTGTCTCTAGCCGTTTTTTGAATGGCGCAATCTGCTTACTTTTGTCCGGCAAATAAAACCAAGTATTTATTTGCCATGCCACTAGATTCAAGCAAATTCCTTTTCGAAGCACTTACTTACGATGATGTGCTTCTTCTCCCCGGATATTCAGAAGTTTTACCAAGAGATACCAATACTAAAACTTGGCTCACCAGAAATATTCAGTTGAATATTCCACTGGTTTCTGCAGCCATGGATACCGTAACAGAGCACAAACTCGCCATTGCAATGGCCCTTGAAGGTGGACTCGGCTTTATTCACAAGAACATGACGGTTGAGCAGCAAGCGCTGCAAGTAAGAAAGGTGAAGCGCTCGCAAAGCGGAATGATCCTAGACCCTGTAACGCTTCATGTGGATAGTACTGCCAAGGATGCTGAAGTCATCATGCGGGAGAATAAAATCGGTGGTATTCCAGTTGTTGACAGCAACAAAAATCTGATAGGCATTGTCACGAATCGAGATATGCGCTTTATCAAAAATATGGCCACCCCTGTAAAAGACATTATGACCAAGGATAATGTCATTACGGGAAAAATGGGAATTAGCTTGGACGATGCAGAAGGCGTGCTGCAAGAATATAAAATTGAAAAACTTCCGATCGTTGATGATAAAGGTCAACTGACCGGTTTGATCACTTATAAAGATATTCTCAAAAACAGAGACAGACCAAATGCTTGTAAAGATGAGTTTGGCAGATTAAGAGTAGGTGCCGCAGTAGGTGTAACACCTGATATAGACCAACGCATTGACGCATTAATGAATGCTGGGGTTGATGTTGTAAGTATTGACACAGCTCATGGCCATTCAAAGGGTGTCATTGACACAGCCAAACGCATCAAAAAGGCTTATCCAAACCTTGATGTCATTGTCGGTAATATAGCAACTGCAGAAGCAGCCAAAGCGCTGGTGGATGCCGGTGCCGATGCGATAAAAGTTGGTGTAGGGCCTGGAAGTATTTGTACCACAAGGGTAATCGCAGGTGTAGGAATGCCTCAACTTTCAGCAGTCTATGAAGCCGCCAAGGCTATTAAAGGTTCTGGCGTTCCAATCATTGCCGATGGAGGTGTTCGCTATTCAGGTGACATCGTGAAAGCTATCGCAGCTGGTGCTAGCACAGTAATGATCGGCTCATTGCTCGCGGGTACCGAGGAAGCACCTGGTGAGGTAATACTGTACGAAGGAAGAAAATTCAAATCTTACCGTGGCATGGGTTCTATAGAGGCCATGGAAGATGGTTCTAAAGATCGTTACTTTCAAGATGCTGAAGATGATATTAAGAAATTAGTACCAGAAGGAATTGTAGGACGTGTACCTTTTAAGGGCTCTGTTCAGGAAGTACTTTATCAGATTACCGGGGGATTACAGGCAGGGATGGGTTACTGCGGTGCGGGAACGATCGACCAGATGCAAGACGCCAAGTTTGTGAAAATCACTGGTGCGGGTGTTAAGGAAAGCCACCCTCATGATATTTCCATTACGCGAGAAGCGCCAAACTATAGCAGGTAATTACACTTATAAGTCATTTGGACCATGTCGATATCAGATATGGTCATTTTTTATGAAAAGAATCATCGAGTCCAAGCAAGGAGCAAGTAAAGAGGTATTAATTATACTGATCGGTAGCTTGCACGGCAATGAAATTGAAGGTGTGGAAGCCATCAAAAGAACTTTTGCAAAACTTGCGACTATTGAACCAGAACTCAAGGGTAAACTTGTCGGAATTGCCGGTAACCTCACTGCCATCGAAGCAAATAAGCGATTCATTGACCACGATCTAAATCGCTGTTGGACAGCAGAATACATTAACAAAATTACCCATAGCCCAAAAGACTCACTGAAGAATGAAGATAAGGAATTGGTTTTGCTCTATGAGCTAATAAATCAACTCCTCTCGGAAGATTATGATCAGAAGTACATCATCGATTTGCATACAACATCTGCAGACAACGGTAATTTTTTAGTTTACCCTGGTATTGTAAATGAGCAGACAATTGCCAAGAAGTTAGGGTTGCCAATGATCACTAATCTTGATGACTTTTTGGAAGGTACCACTCTATTGAAATATTATTCTTCTGACGAAATAGTTTCCTTCGCCTTTGAGGGAGGGCAAATCGGGTCGCCAAAAGCCATTGACATCCACGCAGAAGGGATTTGGCAAATGCTTAAGCTCTCGGGCCTAATTGACACAGATGATGAAATCAGCACCCTCATCGACCCGAGCGTAGACCTTCCGTCACTAGTCAAAGTCAAGCATAGACATGGAGTTAAGGTTGGAGACAACTTCCGCATGAAAGAAGGCTTTGAAAGCTTTCAGGCTGTTTCAAAAGGAGAGTTACTGGCAGAAGACATAAATGGTGATATTCATTGCCCAGAAGATGGGATGATCTTTATGCCACTCTATCAGGCGGCAGGAGACGATGGATTCTTTATTGTCGAAGAGATTTAAATACGTTTTTCAAGGCCTAAAAAAAGCCATCCCGATCAATCGGGATGGCTTTTTAATTTTATATCTAATTCTAGACTTAAGCCTGTTGCGCAGTAGCTTCTGCCTTAGCAGCTGCTCTGGCTCTGGCTGATTCTTTTTCCTTATCTGCCGCAGCACCCAAGGTCTTCTTCGTCAGGTCAACCACTGTTGGAGTTGCTACAAAAACTGAAGAGTAAGTACCCACTAGAATACCGATTAACAAGGCGAAGGAGAACCCTCTCAATACTTCACCCCCGAAAATGAATAGTACCAATACCACAATCAATGTGGTCATTGACGTAATCAAAGTACGGCTAATGGTAGAATTGATAGACTCATTAAATGTTCCAATCAAGTCTCTTGACCCTTTCAATTGCAGGTTCTCACGAATACGGTCAAATACTACCACGGTATCATTTATCGAGTAACCTATAATAGTCAAGAGAGCCGCGATAAATACCTGATCAATCTCAAAACTGATGCCTAACCAGCCAGCAATCGCAAACGCAGAAAGCACAATAAATGCATCATGTACCAAGGCCACAATTGCACCCAATGAGAACTGCCATCTTCTAAACCTGATTAAGATGTAAACAAAGATTGCGAGAATTGAGAAACCAAATGATTTGTAAGATGAGTTCTTAATATCATCGGCAATGGTTGCTCCCACCTTTGAAGATCCAATGATGGTGAACTCTCCAGCATCTGGGTTCAGCTTACCATCAATGAAAGTTTTTCCTGTTGCAGATGTAAGGCCTGTTACTAAAGTGCTTCTTACTTCATCATCTACCTCAGTAGACTCTTCATCTACTTTGTATGAAGTCGTCACCTTCAGAATGTTGCTCGCATTATATTCTTTAACCTCTACACCATCTTCAGTAAATACACCACTAGACAAAGAGGCCTTCACATCAGATGCCACCATCGGCTGGTCGAACTTCACGACATAAGATCTACCTCCTTTGAAGTCAACACCCAATCTCAAGCCGTTGGTAGAAAGTGCAATAGCGCCAACAGCAATGACAATAACAGAAATCATGTAAGCCAATCTACGCTTACCCAAGAAATCTATGTTGATGTTGGTTAACCACCCTTTAGATAGAGGAGTCTCGAAAGAAATTTTACTCTCATTACCCTTCTTAGTCATCCAAGTCACAATCACCCTTGTAATGAATACCGCTGAGAAGAATGAACAGATAATACCGATCATCAATGTGATTGCAAAACCTTTAACTGGGCCTTGACCTAAGAAGTAAAGGATCAAACCTGTTAAGAATGTGGTTACGTTCGCATCAATGATTGAACTGTATGCTTTCTTGTAACCCGAGCTAATCGCCTGAAGCAATGGAATCCCATTACGAAGCTCTTCTCTAATTCTTTCAAAGATCAGTACGTTGGCATCTATCGACATACCAATCGTCAGCACGATACCCGCAATACCTGGTAAGGTCAAGGCTGCACTAAGGTTGGCCAAAATCCCCATGATAAAGAAGATGTTGAATAACAGTGCCACGTTAGCTACAATTCCACCTTTAGCATAATAAGCGATCATGAAGATGACCACAATTAATAGACCTGCTAGAATTGACGTTACTCCCTGTCTTTGCGCTTCAATACCCAAAGTAGGACCAACTACTGCCTCTTCAACAATTCTTGTCGGTGCTGGAAGCGATCCAGCTTTTAAAATATTCGCTAAATCCTGTGCTTCTTCAACAGTGAAGTTACCCATGATTTGAGAGCTACCATTTGGAATCTCCCCATTTACATTTGGAGCAGTATATACGTAGTTGTCAAGCACAATGGCTATATGTCTGTTGATATTAGCTCCCGTTAAGTTCTTCCATTTTTTGGCACCAATAGAGTTCATTTGCATGCTCACAGCAGGCCTTGCCATCTCGTCAAGACTCTGACGTGCATCGGTCACAACTTCACCTGTAAGTGGTGCTTCTCCCCTTGTCCTCTTAATGGGGTAGAGCTGAAGGAATTCGGTATCTTCCACAGCTTTTACTCCCCATTTGAATGAAAGATTACTCGGTATCAATCGGGTAATGGCCTGGTTATTTAAAATCCTGTTGATTTTAGCAGTGTCTGCCAGATCATATAAGAATCCCACTTCAATAGGTCCTTGCTTCTGCAATGCAAAAAAGCTGGAAACGCCAGGAGTAGATGTCTCAGTAGAATCTGTTACTGTTGTATCTGCTGCTTGTGCTAGTCCGGCCTCCAACGAATTCTCAGTCTGTGTATCAGCTGGTTGCAATTCTGAAGCGATATCTGTGGCTACTGCAGACTTTTCAGCAGTTTCAATTTTATCTAGCTCTGTGTTAATCGCGTTAAGGGTTGAAGCAATCTCGTTTGTTTCATATACTTCCCAAAACTCTAACTTAGCCACTCCTTGAAGGAGTTTTCTTACCCTTGCCGGATTATCAACACCAGGTAGTTCTATTTGAATTCTACCTGTTCCCTGAAGTCTCTGAATGTTAGGTTGAGAGGTACCAAAACGGTCAACTCTGGTTCTTAGAATTTGGAAAGCACGATCGATAGCCAAATCAACTTCTTCGTTGATTACGTCCATTACATCAGCGTTGGTAGACTCAAAGCTCACTCTACCACTATTAGCGGCATTGGCAAAAATTCTGCTCAACTTTCCTCCTGGAGCAGTCTCACTATAAGCTTGCTCGAAGAGCTGCGTATAAGCTGCCTGGCTACTCGATTGACGTTCCGCTGCCAAGTCAATGGCAGTAAGGAAATCAGGGTCTTGGCTATTGCCAGAAAGTCCTTTGATAATCTCAATTGGAGAAACTTCTAAGGTTACATGCATTCCTCCTTGCAGGTCAAGCCCAAGGTTTAATTCAATCTCCTTAATCTCTTTGTATGTAAACTCTGCTCCTAAGATGTTAAGTACTGGTTCCGTCCAAATTGAATCCAGATAAGCCTGTTTCTTAGGCTGGTCCACTACGCCTGACTCGTCCTTGGCATATTCAATGGCGTCTGCTTGTATCCCCCTAGAAAAGAAGGTAATCGATAGATAATACAAACAAAGCGCTGTAATGACGACTGTCAGAAAAACGATTGTATTCTTATTTTTCATTGGTAATAAAGGTTATTCTAAAATGTTAAATGAGTTGTTGGGAGCTAAAAAAGCTCCGAGTTATGCCTTTCTAGAGGAAGGCAGCGATTTAATCAAATATTAACTAGGGTGCGTTTGGCGATTGGAACTGCCGAAACAATGTCTTGAAATGTGGAGAATCATACAGTGCAACTTCGGGTAAGAATGGTGTTTTCTCCTCTGTCTCACGAATAACTTCTCCGATGAAAATTGCCTGAAAAGGTTCTAACTCAATTCCGCTAATTGGTAGAATCACCTGTGAAGTCAGGGAATAAACAATGTCCTTTCTTGGTGTCTCTTCTGATTCTTCATCTGCTTCAATGAATTCCTCACATATCTGATTACTCTGGTGGCTCACCACCTCCTGGCAGATCACAAAGACTGCCACAAAAATCCCTAATAGGAAAAATAGTGATCGCTTAAAGCCTGATATGTTGGTTTGAATTTTCATTCAGCGGCACGAATTTAGTAAATCGATAGAAGAAATGATCAGCCGTCGGGCATTATTTTGCTCTGAATAGCCGCTTTCAACACATGAAGTGCCTTATCAAAGTCCTTATTGTTCGGCACAACTAAATCTGCCTCTTCTTTATAGGGCTCAATGTACTTCTGATAAGAAGGCATGATATGGTTCTCATATTTGTAAAGCACATCATCGGCATCGTAGCCTCGTTCTTCTCTGTCTCTTTTAAGCCTTCGTTGAAGTTTGACATAGTCGCGGGCGTCTATGAAAATCTTAAGGTCTATCAACTCAGCAATTTTCTTATAGTGAAAAATAAAAATGCCCTCGACCAAAATCACTGGTGCTGACTTTCTAACCAAAGTCTTCGCCTCTGCATCGGGGTTATTAAAGGTATATTCCTCCTTTTTAATACTCCTTCCTTCACTCAACTCTTTCAAATCGGTAGCGAAGTGCTCATAGTCGATGGACTCTGGTCTGTCGAAATTCAACTCGCCATTCTTATCTACCAACTGGTATTCACGAGGTCTGTAGTAGTCATCTTGAGATATACAAGTAACATACCTACCATCAAATCCTTCAATCAATTGTTTCAAAAACCTGGTCTTTCCAGAACCACTTCCACCCGTTATACCAATGATATATGGCTTTTCCATAATGTAAAAATAGAAAGCTTAGCGTTAATTAAGTTGATTTAGAAACGAAGCTAGTTTTTCAACCGACCTTTTTCGATGACTCATTGTATTCTTTACATCAGCCGATAGCTCAGCAAAAGTCTGATCATAGCCTTCGGGAATAAAGATTGGATCGTAGCCAAAGCCATCCTTTCCTGTTTTTTCTAAAGCAATATCTCCTTTGATTATTCCCTCGAACTGTTTTTCGCCAGATGCATCAATGTAAGTCACCACCGCCCTGAACTGAGCTTCTCGACTATCCGATGGACTGAGTTCTGACAACACTTTGTCCATATTTTTAATAGCATTCCTGTCTCCTGCATAGTGGGCAGTGTGAACACCAGGTTTACCATTTAGTGCCTTAACCTCCAAGCCGGAATCATCCGAAAAAATGGGCATTCGAAATTTATTGAATAGGTATTGGGCCTTCTCTTGAGAGTTCTCTTCTAAGGTCTCATGCGTCTCTGGCAATTCTCCATCGAAGCCAATATCATTAAGAGACTGAACTTCGAAGCGATCACCTAAAATCGTTCTGACCTCTTCTAACTTATGTGGATTATTTGTAGCGAAGCAAATTCTTTTCATAGCCAAAGAAAAGCGCGCTGAGGCGCTTCACTATCTTACATCTAAAACCTGAATGTCGAAGATCAAGACAGAATTGGGTGTAATGAACTGACCTTGTCTATTGTTTCCATAACCGAGGCCAGAAGGAATCAGTATAGTAGCACTGGTACCTGCATTCATTTCCCTCAAAGCAATCTCCCAGCCTTGAATAACATCACCACGGCCTATCACTACATCAATTGCACCTACACCAATGGAAGTATCAAACTCCGTTCCGTCCAACAAGTATCCGCGGTAATCGACAACAACTGAGCTTCCAAAGCCAGGCTGGGGTCCGGTACCCGCTTGCGTGGTTATAATTCTAATCTCGCTAGGCTGAAGTGTATCGGCCACCAAGTTATTTTGTGCTAGGTATGTTTCGATCAAATCAACGTCTATGCGAAGCTGCTCTTCCTGGTCGAAAATATTATCCTGATCGCAGGATGCGATTAGGAAAAACAAAGCAGGTAAAAGGTAAATTAATTTCTTCATCATTTAATGTCCACCAGTTCTACATCAAAAACTATCACTGTATTTGGTCCAATCTGCGATCCGAAACCCGATGTACCATAAGCTAGGTCAGAAGGAATCAACAATGTTCCTTTCGCCCCTTTACTAAACTTAGGTATTCCGATGTTCCAGCCTCTGAGAATTTCCCTGTCACCTAGAACAAATGACCGAGGGCCATATATTCTATTTGGGTTGAACAAGTCATTCTCTCTGGCAATCGCCTCACTACTAGTATCTATTAGCGTTCCATCCAGCAAAGACATCGAGTATTTCAAAAACACTTCGTCACCTTCTTTTGGAAAAACACCATTTCCACTTTCCAAAGTTACATAATAGAGTCCTTCTTCAGTAGAAGAGGCCTCTAAATTATTGTTAACGATAAAAGCTTCAATTAATTCTTTATCTGTCTTGGATTGTGCCAGTCTGTTTCTTTCTATAACCGTAGACTCGTTCTCAATTTCTGTCACTCTGATATTCCAGGTTACGCTTTGCGCAGTATCCATTCTTGGAGAAATAGGAAGTCCTGTGAAGCGAGCATAATCGCCTAAAGACATCTCAATTTGAAGACTATCGCCCTCTCCGGTCAGATTGAGCACTTCTCGAATTTCTGGAGGAGCTCCTATATTGGGGTTAATAAAGAAACCGCCCTCATCAGTCTGAAAGATCAATGAGTCCCCCAGGTAATGTGCCATGTCCATAAACATAACATCTCCCATTCTAGGTTTTTCAGCCCCTTTATCGTCAAGTAACCTGTATTTAAGACCTGAGTCTAGCTTCACATAAGGTGGTGTTTGGTCACAGCCCACAATGAGAACAAGCAGAGCTACCAGAAAAACATAGATATTTCTTTTCATAGCAGTTTATATTCCTCCTCTAATTGATCCTTATACTCCCCTAATATGCTTTTGAAACGATCAACCGTCTCTTCCAATGAGAACTCAACTTTACCTCCAGCTGCGTTTCTATGCCCACCACCATTAAAGTACTTGGCAGCAATTTCATTGGCTGGAAATTTACCAATAGACCTCAGTGATATCTTGACACCACCTGCTGACTCCTTAAACAAGCCGGCCAGGGTTATTCCCTCTATAGATAAGGCATAATTGACCAAGCCTTCAGTATCTCCTGTTTTGGAATTATACTGTCGCAACTCCTCCTCAGATAGCGCAAAAAAGGCAACACGACTGTCAGGAAGTACCCGCAAATTTTGACTCAGTGCATAGCCCAGGAAACGGAGCCTGTCTATAGAGTTCTTGTCATAAACTTCCTTGGAAACACGACTATTATCAGCACCGTGAGCGATAAGCTTGGCGACCACCTCATGTACATTTTGTGTAGTATTTGGATGTCTAAACCCGCCTGTATCTGTCATAATACCGGCATATAGACATTCTGCAATGTCTTTGTCTATAAAATCCGCATCACCCAATGCTACAATTAACTCATAGCAAAGCTCACAGGTGGCAGCTGCTGCTGTATCCCAAAGTCTGAAATCGGCAAAGTCTTCAGGATCTAAATGATGATCTACATTCACCTTAAACCCATCCGCCTCCTTGACCATATCGCCTAGCTCATCAATACGACCCAGAACTGAGAAATCTAGCGTCATGATGATGTCTGCCTGATCCATTAACACTTTGGCAGTATCGTGAGTATCTTCGCTATAAACCAATACATCATCGTTACCTTTCATCCAATGCAAAAAACCAGGATACTCAGAAGGAGTAATGACTTGAACGTCATGACCTTTTTTAATGAGGTAATTGGCCATACCCAGTGAGGAGCCCAAGGCGTCTGCATCGGGTTTCACATGAGTGGTAATTACGACTTTACTGGGGTTATTAAGCTTGGATTTTAATAAGTCTAAGTTCTGCATGCACTGCTTCCGACAAAGTCGGTCCGTCAAGAATCGGCAAAGTTGTCAAGAAATCGGCTACGAAACAATCAAAGAGACCTTGATTATCTGAATATTAAGTCCTTAAAAGATTCATTCTAAGGCCATACCATATTAAAAATTATCTTCTATTTTTGCGCACGAATTTTAAAAAGGAACTATAAAACGATTATGGCAACTAACAGAACATTCACAATGATTAAGCCTGACGCAGTAGCAGATGGTAACATTGGTGGGATCATGAAAATGATCGAGGAAGCGGGTTTTAAAGTCATTGCTATGAAATATACCAGGTTGACTACCGAGTTAGCTGGTAAATTCTACGAAGTACATAAGGAAAGACCTTTTTACGGTGAGCTAGTAGACTATATGTCTTCTGGGCCAATCGTAGCAGCTATTCTTGAAAAAGATAATGCTGTTGAAGATTTTAGAACTTTGATTGGTGCTACTAACCCAGCAGAAGCTGCTGAAGGTACCATCAGAAAGATTTACGCTAAGTCTATTGGAGAAAATGCAGTTCACGGTTCAGATTCTGACGAGAACGCAGCAATCGAAGGAAACTTCTATTTCTCTATGGGTGAGAGATTCTAAGATTAAAAGAATTGCATTCAAAAGCGGCCATGAGCCGCTTTTTTTATGTCTGGAAATTAAATAAAATGCTGTTTTACTCTTCCACTAGCTCATCCTCTATCTTCTCTACCCAAAAATTATTAAACCCTTCGCCCAAATGCATGGTAATCTTACGCATCTGAAGCAGGTCTAGAATGGAGAGAAAATTGAAAATCACAGCAATCTTGTTAGGCTCAAAGGCAATCAGCTCGGTAAAGGAAAGCCTTGGGGAAGTAGCCAGTTTATCTAGCACAAACTGTCGTTGAGTACTGATGGAATATGGGTATTGAACCACTTGGTGTGTAGGCTTTTGCTGCTCATACTCAAAACGCGCAACAACACGTTGATAAACCTTCAGTAATTTGTACAAATCAATATCCTGAAGTTCTGCTTCGACATTGCTACCTTCAGCAAGTTTTCTAAGCTCTTTTACAATGTTGCCACGCTTTTCCTTCTGAAGGCGGTCACCTTCCATCTGACCTAACTCCTCGATAACAGATTTATACTTCTTGTATTCTAATAAATGACGAACAAGCTCTTCTCGAGGATCAATCTCGTTTCCTTCCTCATCAAGAACAGGCCTTGGCAAGAGCATTTTTGCCTTAATGCGCATCAAAGTGGCCGCTACCAAAATAAACTCACTGGCCACTTCAACATTCATCTGCTCCAGATGATGGAGGTAATCTAAAAAATCGGAAGTGATCTTGTTAATGGGTATATCGTGAATATCTAACTCGTCTCTTTGGATAAAGAATAAAAGGAGGTCGAAGGGACCTTCAAAAAGAGGAAGTTTTATCTCGAAACTCAACGATTATAAAGTCTTTTCAATCAAATATATAGAGAATGGTGAAATGTCTCATTTGGAGCCAAAATAATTTTTAATTTTGGGGGTTGTAAAGAAATCTATGCCAAACATTTGACTCGTAGTATAGTTGATAAGGCATTAGTTTTAAAAATCTATGTTGATAGAGCCAGGATCGCTTCTTTCGAAAATTGACTCCCCTGCCGATTTAAAGCAATTAGATCAGACCCAACTTGTAAAGGTCTGCGATGAATTGCGCCAGTTTATTGTCGACAATGTTTCCGTCTATGGAGGACATTTTGGTGCGTCATTAGGGGTTGTGGAATTAACAGTAGCCCTTCACTATATTTTCGATACCCCAAAAGACCAATTGGTTTGGGATGTTGGACACCAGGCTTATGGGCACAAGATTTTGACGGGAAGAAGGGATGTTTTTCATACCAATAGGATTTACAAGGGCCTATCTGGTTTCCCTAAACGCAAGGAAAGCGATTACGACACCTTCGGTGTTGGACACTCTTCTACCTCAATTTCTGCAGCATTAGGCATGGCCATTGCCAACCAATATAAAAAAGAAGATCGCCAACACATTGCCGTCATTGGTGATGGTGCTATGACAGGCGGCTTGGCCTTCGAAGGCATGAACCATGCAGGGGATACAAATGCCAATGTCTTGATCATTCTCAATGACAACTGCATGTCAATTGACCCGAATGTAGGGGCATTAAAAGACTATTTAACAGATGTCACTACTTCGCACACCTATAACAAGGCGAAGGATGATGTCTGGAAGTTATTGAGCAAATTCTCAAAGTTTGGAAAGAGCGCTCAAGAGGTGATCTCAAAAGTAGAACACTCAATGAAATCATTGCTTTTAAAACAGAGTAATCTGTTTGAAGCACTCAACTTAAGATATTTTGGTCCTGTGGACGGTCATGATGTACATCACTTGACCAATGTCCTTAATGATCTCAAAGATATTCCAGGTCCTAAAATTCTTCACTGTGTTACGGTGAAAGGAAAGGGCTATAAACCTGCCGAAGAAGGCAATGCTACCAAATGGCATGCCCCTGGCAAATTTGACAAGGTCACTGGTGAAGTATTTAAAAAAGTACCTGATTCGCCTCAGCCACCTAAATATCAAGATGTTTTCGGCCATACACTGGTTGAGTTAGCAGAGAAGAACGATAAAGTAATGGGAATTACTCCTGCCATGCCTTCTGGTTCTTCGATGAACATCATGATGAAAGCCATGCCGGAACGCGCTTTTGATGTTGGAATTGCCGAACAACATGCCGTAACCTTTTCTGCGGGTTTAGCGACACAGGGACTGATACCCTTCTGTAATATCTACAGTACCTTTATGCAGCGTGCCTTTGACCAGGTCATTCATGATGTCTGTATTCAGAATCTCCCGGTTACCTTCTGTCTCGACAGGGCAGGATTCGCAGGCGCAGATGGCCCTACACACCATGGTGCATATGACATCGCCTATATGCGATGTATTCCAAATATGATTGTTGCTGCTCCAATGAATGAGGCCGAGCTAAGAAACATGATGTATACCTCTCAATTACCGCGAGAAGGACAAGCCTTTACTATCAGATACCCTAGAGGTACCGGTGTAATGCCTGAGTGGAGAACTGAGATGAAGAAAATGACCATTGGTACGGGCAGAAAAATTGCCGAAGGTGAAGATGTAGCCATCTTGACCATTGGACATATTGGCAACTATGCTATTTCGGCCAGAGAACAACTTACTGAAGAAGGTTTGAATCCTGCACACTACGACATGCGCTTTGTCAAACCTCTAGATGAGGAGTTACTTCACGATATATTTAGAAACTTCAAGAAGGTAATAACAGTGGAAGACGGCTGTATTATGGGCGGTTTTGGTAGTGCAGTACTGGAATTTATGGCCGATAATGGCTATACCGCTAAAGTGATCAGGCTTGGAATTCCTGATGCCATCATCGAACACGGCACCCAAGAGCAGCTACACGCTGAGTGCAACTTTGATGTTGCTGGTATTGCGAAATCAGTTCGTGAATTATCTGGAGTGAAAAGCGCAAGTAAAGCCTCTTCTAATTAAGTTTCCTACCTAGGCTGAATTTCCTATTTCTTCTTGAATTAGATACTACTTTCAAGTAGATCAGAGAACCAATTATTGGAATAAACAATAACAGCAGAAAACTGAAAAATCTCTGAGTTCCTGAACTAGTATCTTTGTATAGCTTGTAGAAGGCAAAAAACATTAGTGCGATATGCAAGAATGTCAAAAGTTGAAAAGCTAGTAAGTTATTGTCATAAAGGTATATGTCCATAGCGATGGCAATCTACAAAATTCAAGGGTCAAGAAGCTCTTTCTATCATTTGGGCTAAGTCCCTTTTGGTCATTACACCTGCTCTATTCTCCACAACCTTCCCATTTTTGAATAAGATCAATGTAGGTATACTTCTTACACCAAACCGCTGAGCTATGGGTTGGTTCTTATCAACATCAATTTTAATCACCTTTACTTTATCACCCATTTCCTGGGCGACTTCCTTTAATACCGGTGCCATCATTTGGCAGGGTCCACACCAATCGGCATAGAAGTCTACCAATACCGGTGTATCCTGATCAATTATTGTCTCAAACTTTCCTTTCATCACTAGCTAATTATGCAATTCTAAAACCTAAGAAGTGATTCTTTTGTTCCCTATTTTCACAATGCTTAAACCGAGTGCACATATTTCGATATGCATCAGTACGATTTCACAGAACCATTAACTTTTTTAGTCCTGACGGGCCTCATGTTTTTGATGGTGGTTTTTAGGTACAGCCTCGTAGCCGGCATCTTTTATCTGATTTTCTACATCATTGACCCTAAAGATTTTCGAAGCAGAAAGGTGCATGCACCAACAAAAGACAAACAGCAGTATAGACGTGAGATCATGTGGTCTACACTGACTTCATTGTTCTTTGCACTGGCAGGGGCAGGTATGGTGGTGCTTTGGCAAAAAGGGTATACCGCCATTTATGAAGATATTAATGCCTTTGGTTGGTTGTGGCTACCTGTCAGCTTCCTGATTGCAGCACTCATTCATGAGACTTATTATTATTGGTTGCATCGCTGGATGCATAGGCCCAAGGTGTATCGCTTGATCCATAAAGTCCATCATGACAGTCATATCACCTCTCCATGGACCTCCTTCTCGTTTCACCCTGGTGAAGGCATACTTCAATCGGTAATTATACCAGTGGTCATACTCTTTCTTCCTATGCATTATTGGACGATTGTGACCCTGCTCACCTTTATGACATTAACCAGCGCTATCAATCATTCTAATGTTGAAATTTATCCAAAAGGTTTTCATAAACACTGGCTTGGAAAATGGATGATTGGTGCTACCCATCATAGCTTGCATCATACCCAATACCGATTCAACTTTGGACTCTACTTTACTTTCTGGGATAAGTGGATGAATACCGAAAGTGACAAGTATTCAAAAGACTTTGAGAAGCATACAGAAACTCAGAAATAGCCTTTTTCGTTAAGAAAACATTTGTTTCTAAAAAGAGAATATATTTAATTTGTTGAAATCCAACTCATACGATGCACTCGTATTTGGATTAAACAGATTATAAAACTCAAAAGAAACAATTATGAAAATTATCAAACTATTGTCCATTGCGGCACTAAGTCTTGGATTGTTCGGTCACAATCCAAACCACGAAGTGATTATTCGGACTGACGATGGTGGAGCGGTTAGCTTGCTAACCACCAAGTACTACCAGAAACGCGCCACAGATATACTGCTCACGAAAACAAATGCCGAGGGCAACGAGGAGTGGTACAAAATTTATGGCGGTACAAGTTATGATAAGGCCAGCGATCTTATCGCTACCAGCGATGGAGGTTATGCCATATTAGGTTCTACCAGCTCTTATGGCAAGGGCAACTATGATATCTATTTGATTAAAGTTGATAAAAGAGGTAGGAAAGAGTGGAGCAAAACCTATGGCGGTTTTTATAACGAATATGGTTACTCAATCAAGGAGCGTAGAAATGGTGGCTTCATTATCCAAGCTACTGGACAAGGCTGTTTTAACTGGAGTGGTTCTCCAAACTGCGATGGAGAGAAATGGTCATTCAAAGTAAATAGTAAAGGCAAAGAACTTGGCGAAGTGAAAATTGCCAGATAGTCTTTGGAGCACAAATAGTCGTCATTCTGAAATGAATTCAGAATGACGATTCTTCAATTAATACTTATTCATATCTCAGACTATCCACCGGATTGGCTTTTGCAGCCTTGGCCGTTTGAAAACTCACCGTAGCAATGGCAATAAACAATACCAAGAGAGCCGGTAAGGCAAATATGTACCAGTACAGGTCTATTCGGAAAGCAAAACCATTGAGCCATTGTTCCATACCATAAAAGGCAATGGGTATGGCAAGGACTATCGAAATCATTATCAGTTTCAAGAAATCGGTAGAGAGTAACTTAAGGATACTCGGAATAGAAGCACCCAGAACCTTTCTAACCCCTATCTCTTTAATACGTTTTGAGGTCATAAAAGCGGCTAAACCAAATAAGCCCAGGCAAGCCACAAAAATGGTTAGGCCCGAAAAAATGGTGAATACCGATCCGAATTGCTTATCAGCCTCATACTGCTCTTCAAATCGATCTTCTAAGAAGAAGTACTCAAATGGATTTCCTGGAAAGAACTGCCCCCATTTCTCTTGTGCCATTTGCACCACTTGCTGCGTATTGGCTGCATTGTATTTGATAGAATAGAAGTTATTGGCATTGGGAATTAGCCTAAAGATCAGCTTATCGAAGCTCTCTTTTAAGGAAGTGTGGTGATAGTCCTCCAACACCCCTATAATGGTGTATACATTCCCCCAAAAGAAAATACGTTCTCCTAAGGCTTCTTCAGGGCTTGCAAAACCAAAGTCCTTAGTCGCAGCTCGAGAAAATAGAATTTTCGCTTCTTCATCTCCATACTCCTTAGAAAAGCTTCGGCCAGCAATCACTTCCATATCAAAAGTCTCCACAAACTCATACCCTAGTCCCAAGACACGATATTGTTTGCCTTCGCTGTCTGGTGCTCCTTCTTTTCTAATTCCACCTGCATTCCAACCTACACCTCTGCCTGGTACACCGGTACTGACCACCACGTTCTCCACATTGGCATCTGTCTTCATTACTTCAGTAAAGGCGGTGAGCTTCTCGCTGTATGTGGAATCCGTTACACTTGGTCCATTAATGACCATTGTTCTGTCAATATCCACTCCTAATTCTTGATTTCTCATAAATGAAATCTGCTCGTAGACTGTATAAGTACCAATGATCAGGCCCACAGAAGCCATAAACTGGAAAATCACAAGACCTTTTCTTAACAAGCCACCTCCACCAGAAGTGAGTTTAGCCCCTTTAAGCGTATCGATTGGCTTGAATGAAGAAAGGACAAACGCGGGATAAAGGCCGGAAAGAAAAGTGCCCACAAAGAACAGTACACCCAAACCAAGCCAAAAACCCTGTTGCGTAAACAGTTCCATGCTCATGGGCTGATCTGTCAGATTCGCAAAGCCTGGTAGTACCAAAGATACAATCAGGAATGCCACAATAACTGCAAATAGATTGACCAGGAATGATTCTGTCAAAAACTGTCGGATCAATTGACCTTTCTGAGAACCCAATACCTTTCTAAGCCCTACTTCTCTTGCCCTTTCCATTGATTTGGCTGTGGCCAGATTGATATAGTTTACCCAGGCGATAAGCACGATAAAGAATGAAATAGCCAACAAAGCGTAAACAGAATCACCATCACCATTTACCTCAGCTTCTCCAATGAAATTGGAGTACAAATGAATGTCAGCCATGGGCTGTAATTCAAAGTCCATCCAGGTGTCTACATTGCGCATTTCTTCGCCCCACTGACTCTCTACAAACTCATCAATTTTTACCTGGAATTCCTCTGGAGTAGTTCCTTCTGCCAATTCTATATAATTAAAATAGCCATCCCAATACCAGACCGTATTCATTTGAGTACCTCGCTCGCCTTGAGCAATAGTTGCCCAAGAAGCCAGTATATCGAACTTGAAGTGAGAGTTGTCAGGTACATCCTTAAACACAGCCGTGACCTGAACAGGTCTATCCCTATTGTACATCAGTGTCTCTCCTATAGGATTGCTATCTCCAAAGTACTTTTTCGCGACACTCTCTGAAATGGCAATTGTATTTGGTTCAGTTAATGCATTTTCAGTATCTCCATCAGATATCTCTGTTCCAAAAATCTTAAAAGCATCTTGATTGGCGAAGTAGACACTTCTCTCCATAAACTCTATGTCTCCTTTGGAAATGACCCCACTAGTAGAAGTTAAACGGGCATATCGTTGTACTTCAGGATAGGCCTCATTGAGCAAATGACCTATAGAAACAACTCCTGAAGCCCATTCAGTACTTAATTCTCCCTGATTGTACCGATTCGTTTTTATCCGATATACATTGGACGCGTTATCATTAAAATTCTCATAGCTCAACTCATAGTTGACATATTGCATAATGAGCAAACTTGCAGAAATACCCAGGGCTAAGCCCGTAATATTGATAAATGAAAAGACTCGGTTTTTCAGCAATGACCGAAAGGCAATTTTGATATAGTTCCTGAACATGGTGGTTTGAGTTTATAGTATGACCTTGGTTTTTTAAAGTGGTTACACTTTAAGACGACTTTCAAGTAAGTTTATTACAACTTATTGAAAGACATCCAGATATATCCAAAGTTGCATTGAAACCCGGGGGCCGTCAAAGGAGGTACCGACCGAACAGGATATAAGGCAGATGGATCGGGACTACCTGAGTCGCTTTTTCATTAGAAAATTAACTTCTTGGCTCACGACCGTCTGTTCTGCAACATTATCTCGGCCATCTCCTAAAGGTAAAGTGTAAGCAAAAACAAACTCCCATCCCTGTGCGCTCATGTAATTCAGTGCATCCACTGCAGAATTAAACTTCTTTACTTTTCCGCTATTCTCATCTCTAATGCGTGTGTCACCTCCCCAGAAATTTCTTTCTTGTCCATAATCGAGTCTAATCGACACTTTATTAGAGAGAAATCTTGGTCTGATCCTGATTTGAGCATAGACTTCCCTTTGAACTACGCTGGTATCTGCGACTTCAGACTCATAGACTCTCTGGCCAAAACTCACATTCGAAATCAATAGAAAACCCAGGATAAGGGTGAAAATCAATGGCTTTTTCATCTTCAATTTTTTTAAAGGATAAATAAGATAAGGAAATGCAGTGATAAAGTATGGAGGGTATAAAATAAAAGAGTCACTCCCGTTGGAGCGACTCCCTTTCACCTAAACACCTGGGTAACTAACTACTCATAGTGAATCTTTCGATTCCTACACCCAGACTTATCTTTAATTTACCGGGCGGTAAATGTTATTTCAAATACAAACTCGGGTCTACTATCCCCCGAACTGTAAAGTCAAAGTTAGTAGGATTTTTAATTAAATAAAATTTAACAAATCAATAATTTGGAAAAAATCGAACAATTTCCCCAATAAGCTGTTCCTGTCATTTAAATACACTTTTTTGTCGTATGTACTAACACTATAGTTTTATACACACGTTCTTCTTCTCTGTAAAAAAGTTAAGAACATCCCATCCACCTTCTCTTCCAACACCACTCTTCTTGACCCCTCCAAACGGAGTTCTCAGGTCTCTAAGTAACCAACAATTCACCCAGACTATACCCGCTTGAAGTGCCGAACTTATTCTGTTAGCCTTGTTCAGATTGCCAGTCCAGACCGTAGCCGATAGTCCATATTCTGTACTATTTGCCATCATCAGAACTTCCTCTTCAGTATCGAAAGGTGTAATGGTAACGACAGGGCCGAAAATTTCTTGCTGATTTGTCTGACAATCATAGCTCAGACCTTCGATGACAGTAGGGGCAATGTAATAGCCCTTGGCCAAATCGCCATCCAAATGAACCTGCTTTCCCCCCGTAAGCACGGTTCCTCCCTCCTGCTTAGCCAGTTCAACATAGCCCAGTACCTTTTTCATATGCGATTCGGACACTACCGCTCCAAGGTTTGAATTTTGGTCTGATGGATCGCCAACCTTCAAGTGTTTTACCTTTTCGATAAAAGCATTTTTAAAACGATCGTAAATGGTTCTTTCTATAAAGATCCTCGATCCGCAAAGACAGATTTGGCCTTGATTCGCGAAGCTGGAGTGTACGGAGGTCTTCAAGGCCTCTTCGAAGTCACAGTCCGCAAAAATGATATTTGGGTTCTTTCCTCCCAGTTCCAATGACAACTTCTTGAACATAGGAGCCGCAGTAGCAGCTATCCGCTTTCCTGTCTCAGTGCCCCCTGTAAAAGATATTGCCTTGATATTAGGGTGCTCAGAAATGGCTTGACCTGCATTGGGTCCCGTACCATGCACAATATTTAAAACACCAGCTGGTAAACCTGCTTCTATGCACAGCTCCGACAAAAGAAATGCCGTCATAGGAGTGATTTCTGAGGGTTTAGCAACAACAGTATTGCCCGCTGCAATGGCAGGAGCTATTTTCCAGGTAAACAGATAGAGAGGCAAATTCCAAGGTGATATGCACCCCACTACACCGATAGGCGACCTTAAAGTCATGTTAATGGCATCCTGATCCGTTTGATGTGCCTCGGTGGATTCATGAAGTATCGCTGTAGCAAAAAATCGAAAATTTGCTGAAGCCCTGGGAATATCTACGCGACTGGCAAGTTTAATGGGTTTTCCATTGTCCTTAGATTCGGCAGCAACCAACCTTTCATGATTTGCATCTATTAGGTCAGCGATCTTTAATAAGATATTAGAGCGTTCCTGACGGCTTGTGGCTGACCAGTTTGGAAAAGCTGCACTGGCAGCATCTGTAGCTTTCTGGATGTCATCACTGGTCGAATCCGGTATCTGACTATAAACCTGCCCATTGGCAGGGTTGTAATTGTCAAAGGATTGGCCGTTTTCAGCATCCACTAATTCTCCATTGATGTAGTTCTTAATGATCTCCATATCATTTCCAGTTAGAGGCTATAAATCGTTCCACATTTGCATGTGCAATTCCTGTAAGCTGTTCATCAGTAAAACTTGAACTCAAGTCACTCAGAATACTCTGATATCTTGTGGCATCCTCATGCTGAGGGAAGTAAAAGGGAATACGAGACTTATCAGGGTGATCACCAGTATAAAAGAAGTCCGCCCCAAAGGCAATGGCCTTATCTCCACCTCTCAAGCCTATACCATATTTTACATGTTCGATCAGTGCATTCGGATCGTCATTATTTAAAAATGCTCGAAGGAAGTTGATGCCAATCAGTCCTCCTCGATCGATAATTTCTTGTGCATTTGCTTTGGTTAAATTCCTTGGGTGATCCCATACTTCACGGAAATTGGAATGGCTGGCGATTACAGGCACATTCAACCCTTTCTTATAAGTATAATCAAGAATATCATGTGCAAGCGCATCCGAGGTGTGGGACAAATCAATAGCAATTTCCCTGCCGTCTATAAAATCCAACAAGGCCTCTCCATCTGATTTTAAGCCGGCTTTGGCATAGTTACCTCCACCAAATCGGTTTTCGGCATGATGAGTCAGGCTGATATAGAATAGCCTTCCAACATTGGAAATTATGGTCTCAAGGTTTTTGAAAGCATTCTCCAGAGGTTCTTCCTCATTACAAATACCCGAGGCACTCTCCAATGAGGCCACCATGCCAATACCTTCCTTTGAAGAGTTAAAGCCGGGATTTGCTTGATAAACATCCGCTGAATGAGTCTCCAATAAGTCATTGTAAATCTTCGATTGAGCAAGTCCGTATCTGGAACTTCCCTCCTCTACAGCAGTGTAAATGGCCATTACCTGCATGGTCACATTACCCTCTTTGAGGAAAGGAAATCCTGCACCAAAAGCCTTGGTATCTGGCTTAGCCTCACGGTGCATCAGGAGATAAACCAGTAAGTCACAATGTAAATCGATGATGGGATAGTTCTGCATACTAAAGACTTCCCGTTCTGCCTCCGTCAACCGGAAGATTCACCCCATTGATATAGCTTGCCGAAGGGGTAGCCAAGAACACTGCTGCAGCTGCCACCTCTTTGGCATCTGCAAATCTCTTGGCAGGCACACTAGACTTCATGGCGGCATCAACCTCCTCGATACTCTTACCTGTTTTCTTAGCCTTGTTTTCAATGATAGAACTCAGCCGTTGCGTAGCGGTAGCCCCTGGCAAAACATTATTCACCGTTATCCCGAACTGCCCAAGCTCATTGGCCAGTGTCTTAGACCAATTGGCCACAGCTCCTCTAATGGTATTGGAAACACCGAGTCCTTGCAAAGGCACTTTCACAGAGGTACTGATAATATTTATAATACGACCATAAGCAGCTTCCTTCATACCGGGTACCAAGGCTTGAGCTAGTATCTGATTGCATACTAGGTGTTGATTAAAAGCTATTCTGAACTCGTCTATCCCTGCATCTATCGCCTGACCGCCCGGAGGGCCTCCGGTATTATTAATCAAAATATGATAGTGATTACCTTGCCCTATATGTTCATCCAGAGCTGCCTTTAGCAGGTCAGGTTTCGAGAAATCAGCCACCAAAGTCTGGTGGTTTTGTCCAGAAGTATGGAACAATTCTGACTTTACCTGATCAAGTGAGGCTTCGTTTCTGGCACAAAGTGTTACGCTGGCTCCGAGATTTGCAAGTTCTTCGGCTATTGCCTTGCCAATACCCTGTGTACTACCACAGACAAAGGCATTTTTTCCATTTAAATTAAGATTCATAGGTTTTCGGCTATCAACCAAAGTTATGAAAATCGGGTTTAGTCCTACGGTGATTTTCCGTATTTTAGAGGCAAGCTAAATAGAAAGGAAATGGGCATTAAAAGACCTTTCAATCTTAACCAATGGATTGAAGATAATCGTGATTTGTTAAAGCCACCCGTGGGCAATAAAAACCTTTATCCTGAAGGAACAGACTACATTGTAATGATTGTGGCGGGCCCCAATGCACGGAAAGATTACCATTATAATGAAACAGAAGAGCTTTTCTATCAGCTGGAAGGAAATATCACTGTTCGGATTCAGGAAAATGGAAAAGCAGTAGATGTACCACTAGGCCCTGGGGATATGTACCTTCACCCGCCTAAAGTTCCGCATTCGCCTATGCGTGCTGAAGGATCGCTTGGCTTAGTGATCGAAAGGGTGAGAAAACCAGAACACACCGATGGCCTGATGTGGTTTTGTGACAACTGCAACAACAAATTGCACGACACCTATTTCCCTTTGACCAATATTGAAAAAGACTTTCTGCCAAGGTTTAAGGAATTCTACGGTTCTGAAGATTTGAGGACTTGCAAAAACTGCGGCCATGTCATGGAAGCTGATCCTAGGTTTGTTGAATAGATATTAAGTATTTGGTTTTTAGTTTATGGGTACCCTCAAAGATTTTACTGAATTAGAAGTATGGATAGTTTCCAAAAAACTTACTAATACGGTTTATAAAATCACAGAGCGATTCCCTCAAAAAGAGGATTATAGACTCACAGACCAAATGTGTAGAGCTGCTGTCTCTATCCCATCAAATATTGCTGAGGGAATAGGTAGGAATACCAGCCCTGACAAGAAGCGTTTCCTCTATATTGCAAGAGGCTCGGCATTTGAGCTTGAGACGCAGGCCCATATTGCTTATGACTTGAACTACCTGAACGATGAGAGATTTAAGAAAATTAAGTCCGAAATTCTCTCAGTGAAAAAACTCCTTAACGGGTTTATTAGCTACCTAAAATGAGACCAAATATTAGTAACCAAATACCAAAATCTAGCAAATGCTAAAAATCGATATGCATACCCACATCATTCCAAAGCATCTGCCTAAATGGACAGAGAAGTTTGGGTATGGTGACTTTATACATCTACATCACCATAAAGAAGGGGCTGCAATGATGATGAAGGGATCGAAGTTCTTTCGCGAAATCCAATCCAATTGCTGGGATGGTGCAGAAAGGATAGAAGAATATGCTACCCATGGCACACAGGTTCAAGTAGTAAGTACTATCCCTGTAATGTTTTCGTATGATGCCAAACCAGAAGACGCGTTAGAGGTATCGCGCTTTTTAAATGATGACATTGCTGCACTCTGCAATAAGTACCCAAAGAACTATATAGGCCTGGCCACAATCCCCATGCAGGATGAAGAGCTGGCCATTCAAGAATTAGAACGTTGCAAAAATGAGTTGAACCTACCTGGAATCCAGATCGGTTCGAATATCAACGATAAGAATTTAAGCAGCCCTCGGTTCTTCCCAATTTTTGAAGCCTGCGAACGACTGGGTATGGCCGTTATGATCCACCCTTGGAATATGATGGGTTTCCATAGTATGGAGCGCTATTGGTTACCCTGGCTGGTAGGTATGCCCGCTGAAACATCTCGTGCAGCCTGTTCTCTGATATTTGGAGGAGTACTGGAAAGATTGCCCAACCTAAGAGTAAATTTCTCGCATGCAGGCGGCTCGTTTTTACCAACCCTGGGAAGAGTTGAACATGGATTCAATTGTCGACCAGATTTGGTTGCTATTGACAATCCAGTCAACCCAAGAGAGTACTTAGGTAAATTCTGGATCGATAGCATTACCCACGATCCATTGTTATTAAAGTATGTGCTTGAAGTCCAGGGATCTAAGAGAATCACTTTAGGATCGGACTACCCTTTCCCGCTGGGTGATCTTGAGATTGGAGCCTACATTGAGGAAATGGGCTTATCGGATGAAATCGTTGAAGATATTTTTTGCAATGCCACACTGGAATGGCTCGACCTTCCAAAAAGTCAGTTTGAATAATGAGAGATACTGCCATATCATATATGGATAGCCCTTTGGGCAAAATCAAAATCGTTGGAGAAAACGACCACATTAAGCGTGTAAGTTTTGTGGATGGAGAAGAAAGAGAGACAGACGGACCTGTTCCTCTGGTTGTAAGAAACTGCAAAAAGCAGTTGAAAGAGTACTTCGAAGGAAAACGCAAGGAGTTTAATGTACCACTCGATCCTGATGGCACAGACTTTCAAAAGCAAGTTTGGGAAGCTCTTTTGGATATCCCCTTTGGAAAAACTTCGACTTACGCGAAGCAATCTATTAGCCTTGGAGATATCAAGAAGATTAGAGCAGTCGGAACAGCCAACGGCAAGAACCCAATAGCGGTTATCATACCATGCCATCGTGTAATTGGCACTGACGGTAGCCTCACCGGCTATGCTGGCGGACTGGATAAAAAAGAATGGCTACTGAGGCTCGAAGAGAGCATGCCTGGCCAGAATCAAACAAGCTTGTTTTAATGAACTTTGAAAATAGCCTTTCATTTGCCAGAGCGCAGGATGCTGCTGATCCTTTAAGGTCGTATAGAGATCGTTTTCACATTCCTCAAGTGAATGGCAAGGACTGCTACTACTTTACAGGCAACTCATTGGGCTTACAACCCAAGACAGTTCGTGGATTCATCGAAGAGGAGTTAAAAGGCTGGGAAACACTTGGTGTTGAAGGTCATTTTGATGGACATAGTAAACCTTGGGCGCATTATCATAAATTTAGCAAGGAGGCCTTAGCCAAAATTGTAGGTGCCAAACCGCTGGAAGTAGTTTCAATGAATAACCTCACGGTGAACCTTCACCTATTGATGGTTTCATTTTTTAAACCTACCTCTACACGATATAAGATCATTTGTGAAGCGGGCGCATTCCCTTCGGATCAGTATATGTTCGAAACACAATTGAAGTTTCATGGACTGGATCCTGATGAAGCCCTCATTGAACTGAGCCCTAGAGCTGGTGAACATACCTTGAGAACTGAAGACATTTTGGCTGAAATCAAAGTTACGGGTAACGAGTTAGCCCTTGTACTCATTGGTGGAGTTCAATATTATACAGGCCAATTCTTTGACTTAAAGTCTATTACAGCTGCTGGGCATGAAGTGGGTGCATTGGTTGGTTTTGACCTGGCGCATGCCTTTGGTAATCTGCCGCTGTCACTTCATGACTGGGATGTGGACTTTGCCACTTGGTGCTCTTATAAATACCTGAACTCCGGACCGGGTAATGTGTCTGGTATTTATGTGCATGAGCGCTTTGCAGAAGACAGTTCGCTGAACCGCTTTGCAGGATGGTGGGGACATAATGAGTCGGAGCGTTTTTTAATGAAAAAGGGATTCAAACCTATGCCTGGTGCAGATGGTTGGCAGTTGAGTAATGTGAATGTGCTCTGTACAGCAGCACATCTCGCCTCATTGGAAATCTTCGATGAAGTGGGCATGGACGTTCTCCGGGAAAAGAGTTTAAAGCTGACGGGTTATATGGAATTCCTAATCAATCAGTTGAGTGGCGAGGACCAAATATTTGAAATTATAACTCCGAAGAGTCCAGAAGAACGAGGTTGTCAGCTGTCCATTTTCTGTCATAAAAATGGCAAACAGCTTTTTGACGCGTTGACCAAAGAAGGTGTCATCGCAGATTGGCGTGAACCGAATGTAATACGCGTGGCCCCTGTCCCATTATATAACACATTTGAAGACGTTTATCACTTCACCAGAATATTACGTGAGCGTCTAGAAAAGATGTAAGCATGGCAAGTAAAAAGCAACATATCAGTATTCTTGGTGCCGGTTTAGTCGGATCGCTACTTTCTATTTTCTTAGCGAAGAGAGGATATCAGGTAACTATTTTCGAAAGAAGACCTGACATGAGGAAAGCAGGTGCCATCGGTGGCAGATCGATCAACCTGGCACTAAGTCATAGGGGATTAAAAGCCCTCGATCGAGTAGGACTAAAAGAAAAAATTCAGGAAAGCTGTATTCCTATGCCTGGGCGAATGATCCACGACCTGAAAGGAAATTTGGATTTTCAGCCTTATGGCAAAGAAGGTCAGTACATTAATTCAGTATCCAGGGGTGGTCTCAATTGGCTGCTTATGGATCAGGCAGAAGAACATGGTGTGGAAATCCGGTTTGACCATCGATGCATTGATGTTGACTTTGAATCAGCCACAGCCACTTTTGACAATGGGCAATCGGTGAGTTCAGACTTCCTCTTTGGTGGTGATGGTGCTTTTTCGGCTTTGCGGGGTGCCATGCAAAAAACTGATCGCTTTAACTTCTCTCAAGAATATATCTCTGCCGGCTACAAAGAGCTGACCATGCCCCCAACAGCCGAAGGCGACTTTGCCATAGACCCAGGTGCCCTCCACATCTGGCCTAGAGGCGAGTATATGTTGATTGCGCTACCAAATTTAGATAAGAGTTTTACCTGTACGCTCTTCTTCCCTTTTGAGGGTGAAATCAGCTTTGACTCCATCAAAACTGAAGCAGATGTTGAAACTTTCTTCAATGACAAATTCAAGGATGCCGTTCCACTGCTCCCCAACTTGAAAGAGGAGTTCTTTGAGAATCCAACCTCTAGTCTAATTACCGTTAGGTGCTCTCCTTGGGTAAAAGGCAATACTGCTTTAATCGGTGATGCTGCCCATGCGATAGTTCCATTTTATGGACAGGGTATGAACTCAGGCTTTGAAGATTGCTATGTTTTCGATCAGCTTTTAGAAAAGCATGGCGAAATCAACGATGCCTTGCTTCAGGAGTATCAGGACCTTAGAATTCCCGATGGCAATGCCATCGCAGATCTTGCACTGTACAACTTTATCGAAATGCGGGATAAGGTGGCGGATAAGAGGTTTGTGGCTCAGAAACAAGTAGAGAAAAAACTACATGAATTGTATCCTGATAAGTGGATTCCTCTCTATACAATGGTGACATTTAGTGATCTACGCTATTCGGAAGCTATAGCTAGAGGGAAAAAGCAGCAGGAAATCATGGACGAGGTTTTTGAAACAAGTAAGCAAGAATTCATTTTGGAAGATGGGACAGTAGAGACTTTAATAGACTTCAGACTTGATGAAATTATCAAGAGACTTTAGTCAAAAGCGACTAATATTCTAATCCTTTAGCGAAGTTTCTAGGACTAGTACCCTTCACTCCTTTAAACCTTCTATTAAAATTACTCAGGTTGTTAAATCCACACTCAAAGGCAATTTGGGCGATGGGCTTATCTCGTTCCGCCAACATTTTGCAGGCTTGGCCGACTCTATACTCATTTAGAAAGTCCAGATAGGTTTTGCGCGTATGCTGCTTAAAATATCTGCAGAAGGCAGTTTTGGTCATGTTGGCTACTTCGGCCACTTCGGCTAATTGAATTGGTTTTGAGTATTCCTGCATAGTAAAATTGAAAATATCGTTCAGCCTCTTTCCCTCAATCTCATTTACCTTTTTCGCAAACAATTGACCCGATAAATAGTGAAAATCAGAGCCGGTAGACAGGTCCTTGAGTATTTCAATTAAGGTGATAATTCTATCAAGGCCTTCCAGTCTGAACAAACTTCGAATTTTCCCTCTTAGCTCCTCGACATGGTCTCCGGAGAGTTTCATTCCCCTACCGGCTTCTTCGATTAAGGTTACTAAACCCTTAGCCTCAGGTAAGTCCAAAAAAGAAGTGCCCAAAGTACTTCGGTCAAAGAAGAAGGTGAGTGCTTTTGCTTTCTTAGTGCTTCCAGCCTCATAGTAACTGGCATCATTTCTAAAAACATGTGGAGCGTTGGGCCCAATGACAAAAACGTCTCCGGGCGCAAAGTTACCAAGGTAGTCTCCATAGATCAGTGTTCCGTGACTTTCCTCAATTAAGGTCACTTGTATCTCGGGGTGCTGATGAAGGGTGTCATAGAAGTATTGTTCCTCGTCAACCTGTGTGTGAAAAGATACCTGCTCAGTCTTGGGAATTTTAAATGGAAGTGCCTTCATTGATACGATTTAATCCTTTTAATACTCATTAATATATCAAATATGATAATATCATATTAGTTTTTGTAAATATACGAATGCAAACCAGGTGGTATTCCCGCTACATTTGAAGGGTATTTAAAAACCGCATTATGAAAGTAGCATGGGAAGGTGTTTACCCAGCAGTAACCACAAAATTCACATCAGACGATCAGTTAGATCTTCAAATGTTCGAGACCAACATTAAAGCACAGCTCTCGGCTGGTGTTGACGGTATTATCCTGGGTGGCACACTTGGCGAAGCCAGTTCGTTGATGGAAGACGAAAAAGATGTACTCGTAAAAACAGCTTCGGCATTATGTAATGGTCAGGTGCCTGTGATCATGAATATTGCCGAGCAAACGACCAAAGGTGCCATAAAAGCAGCCGAAAAAGCTAAAATCAACGGAGCTAGCGGATTGATGATGCTCCCTCCCATGCGATACAAAGCGGACGACAGAGAGACCGTAACCTATTATAAGGCAGTTGCCAACTCAACCGACCTTCCGATAATGGTTTACAACAACCCCGTTGACTATAAAATTGAAGTAACCCTCGACATGTTCGAAGAACTCATCGAATGTGAAAATATCCAGGCAGTGAAAGAGTCTACTAGAGACATTTCCAACATCACCAGAATGATCAATCGATTTGGAGATAGAATCAAAATTCTTTCTGGTGTAGATACGCTAGCACTGGAAAGCTTGTTTATGGGTGCTGGCGGTTGGGTCGCTGGTTTAGTTTGCGCCTTCCCTCGTGAAACGGTGGCCATCTACCGTCTTAAAAAGGCTGGTAGAATTGAGGAAGCCCTCAAGATATACAGATGGTTTCTCCCACTACTCGAGTTGGACATTAATGCCAAGTTGGTTCAAAACATCAAATTGGCTGAAGTGGCCACAGGAATTGGTACCGAGAATGTACGTGCCCCAAGATTACCACTGGTGGATGCTGAAAGAGAATATGTATTACGTATAATTGAAGAAGGTTTAGCCAATAGGCCAGAACTACCTGACTACTTAAATCTTTGAAAATGATCACAGGAAAAAATTACATAGGAAAAGACGCAGCGGCCAAGGGCAGCAAGGTCCTGAAAGCCTACAACCCCACTGATAACTCTGTTTTTCCTGAGGAGTTTGTAGCCGCTACATCAGAAGAGGTGGATCAGGCAGCGGCCAAAGCCCATAGGGCTTTTAATGCCTACAAAAGCATTTCTTATGAGAAAAGAGCTCAGTTCTTAGAAGCCATTGCTGATGAAATCATGAATTTGGGAGATGCCCTGCTCGAAAGAGCAAGTGGAGAGTCAGGCTTGCCAGTTGGAAGGTTTCAAGGCGAAAGAGGTCGTACCTGCAATCAGCTAAAAATGTTTGCTGGTGTACTGAGAGACGGCTCTTGGCTGGATGTAAATATAGACACCGCTATTCCTGATCGTCAGCCTATTCCCAAAGTAGACTTAAGAAAAATGCAAATCCCAATCGGCCCTGTTGCCGTTTTTGGAGCAAGTAACTTCCCATTAGCATTCTCTACTGCGGGTGGTGATACCGCTTCCGCACTTGCTGCCGGGAATCCCGTGATTGTAAAAGGCCATGAAGCACACTTAGGAACAAACGATATGGTCACACAAGCTGTCCTTAGGGCAGTGGAAAAATGTGACATGCCTGATGGCATTTTCTCTATGGTCAATGGTGGAGTCGAAACTGGGCAGCAATTAGTAAAACATCCAAAAGTCAAAGCTGTCGGTTTTACTGGCTCGCTCAGAGGTGGAAGGGCAATTTTCGACCTGGCCAACCAGAGACCAGAACCAATTCCTGTCTATGCCGAGATGGGAAGTACCAACCCGAGCTTTCTAATGCCTGAGAAATTGAAATCTGATCCTGAAGGCTTGGCCACAACCTTTGCCAACTCAGTAGCACTTGGCGTAGGTCAGTTTTGTACAAGCCCGGGCCTATTAATAGGCATTAAGTCTTCAGCCTTAGACCAATTTATTGAGACGCTAAGTGGTGCTTTTGCGCAAAAGGATTCTGTGACAATGTTGAATGCGAAAATTGCCAAAAGTTATTATGATCACCGAGGAGTTGCCATTGAACAAACCGGAGTTCAAGTTTTGGGAGATGTTAATGACCCGGGAGAAAACAAAGGCAAGCCATTGACTGCGAAAGTAGATGGTCAGTCATTTCTGAATAACCCGCAGCTTCACGAAGAAATTTTCGGCCCATTTACCATGGTCGTAGCCTGTGAAGACATGTCCGAGATGTTGGCGATTGCCAATGCATTACAAGGCCAATTGACAGGCACATTAGTGGCAACTGAATCGGATTTACAAGCTAATCCCGAAATCATCAATGCACTGAGTGGTAAGGTGGGTAGACTGCTGTTCAATGGTGTGCCAACGGGTGTGGAGGTATGCCATTCTATGCAGCATGGCGGCCCTTACCCTGCCTCCACTGATCAAAGAACAACTTCGGTTGGTACTGCAGCCATATCAAGATTTGCCAGGCCGGTATCTTATCAGAGCTGGCCGGATAGCTTACTCCCTGATGCTTTAAAAAATAATAATCCTCTTGGGCTCTGGAGGGTAATAAATGGAGAACTCACAAAGTCTAAGATTGAATGAAAAAGCGCTTGATTTTTGGCCTTTTATTTTCCTGCCAAACTAAGGATGAATTAGAAAATTAATTTATGCAGTTTGTCTCAGAGGCAGAAATAGCGTCCATTTTTAATTACGAAGAGTTCATCCCGATACTCCGTGAGGCTTTCTGTGAAAAATACACCATACCTCAACGACATCACCATGAGTTTGAGAATGGTGTAGGTGAAAATACTTCTACTCTGTTACTCATGCCAGCCTGGAGCAAGGGTGAGTATTTAGGTGTGAAAATGGTTACTGTCTCTCCATACAACGGTGAACTAAATCTACCCGCAATTCAAGGTGTCTATACACTAATGGATGCTCGGAATGGGTTGATTAAAACACAGATGGATGCCAAAGTACTTACTGTTAAGAGGACGGCTGCAACCTCAGCCTTGGCCTCGTCATTTCTTTCCAGGCAAGACTCTAGTACATTACTTATGGTAGGTACTGGCGCACTCGCTCCTGAATTGATTAAAGCGCATGCTACTATGCGGCCAATTCATAAGGTTTTGATCTGGGGCAGAAGTCCAGAAAAAGCTCATATACTAAAAAATCAACTTCAACATTTAAACTTGGAAGTCGAGGTGATTGAATCCCTCGAGAGGGGAGTTAGTCATGCCGACATCATATCTGTAGCCACCTTAAGTCAAGAACCATTAATACTGGGAAAATGGCTCAAGAATGGTCAACATTTAGACCTAGTAGGTGCTTACAAGGCTAACATGAGAGAAGCAGATGACATGGCAATAAAAAGGACTTCGATTTTTATAGACCATGAAGGGGCTCTGAGTGAATCCGGAGATTTGGCCATACCCCTCACACTGAATGTCATTTCAAAAGAAGATATTAGAAGTGACCTGTTTGAACTTTGCAATGGTTCAAAACAAGGTCGAACGAGTGATAAAGAAATTACCCTGTTTAAGTCTGTAGGTCATGCCTTGGAAGACTTAGCAGCTGGATTATTTGTGTTTGGCAAACTTAACTAATGATAAATTGAGCAAGCGATTCTTTTGTATTGATGCCCATACATGCGGCAACCCGGTGAGGCTCGTTGCTGGTGGCGGTCCATTGCTGGAAGGGGCCAACATGAGCGAAAAGAGACAACACTTCTTATCAGAATTTGATTGGATAAGAAAGGGACTCATGTTTGAACCTCGTGGTCATGATATGATGTCAGGAAGTATTCTCTATCCGCCAGTTGATGAAGCAAATGACATTGGCGTTCTATTTATTGAAACCAGCGGATGTCTGCCAATGTGCGGACATGGTACTATAGGAACGGTGACCATTATGCTTGAAGAAGGTCTGGTCACTCCAAAAACTCCTGGTAAACTGCGATTGGAAACTCCCGCAGGGCTGGTATTGATTGACTATACAGAGAATGGTAAAAAGATCAGCGCAGTCAAACTTACAAATGTGCCAGCCTACCTAGCTGCCGAAGGAATTGAAGTGGAATGTCCGGACTTGGGCAAACTGACCGTGGATGTGGCATATGGTGGAAATTACTACGCTATAATTGACCCACAGGAGAACTATCAGGATATGTCCAATTATACCGCTAGTCAACTCATTGGGTGGAGTAAAACCCTAAGAGATAATTTAAATGCGGCACACACTTTCAAACATCCTGAAAACGACACCATCGGTGGATTAAGTCACATCCTTTGGACAGGCGCACCAACTAGAGATGGTTCTACCGCGCGAAATGCTGTTTTTTACGGAGACAAAGCTATCGATCGCTCTCCTTGTGGTACGGGAACTTCGGCTCGCATGGCGCAGTGGGCGGCCAAAGGAAAATTGAAAAAAGGCGATAAATTTATTCACGAAAGTATCATCGGCAGCCAATTCATAGGTAGAGTTGAGGATACTGTAACTCTAGGTGGTTTTGATGCCATAATCCCAAGTATTGAAGGTTGGGCCAAAATTACCGGATACAACACAATTCTCATTGATGAAGAAGATGATCCATATGCACATGGGTTTCAGGTAATTTAGACAGAAATGAATAAAAAGGTGGTCATAGTAGGTGCAGGCATAGTGGGGCTGTCCACTGCCTATTACCTGAACAAGGCAGGTATTGATGTGACCATTATTGATAGTACAGATGGTAGAGACAATTGCTCGTATGGGAACGCTGGATACATCTCTCCCAGTCATATTATTCCATTAGCCTCTCCTGGCATTATTAGTCAGGGGCTCAAATGGATGTTGAACAAGAGCAGCCCTTTCTATATCAAACCCAAACTCAGTAAGGACTTATTGAAATGGGGTTGGTTATTTAAAAAGGCTGCCACAGACAAACGAGTAAAAGCAGCCATTCCAGTGCTTTATGATTTGACCACTCAGAGTCAAAAACTCTATGAGGAAATCCTGAGCGAGGAGACAATTGAGGCTGGTTATCACAAACCAGGTCTACTAATGGTCTGCCAGACTAGGGAAGCGCTCAAGCATGAAGTTGAGTTGGTAGAAATCGCCAATCAATATGGTTTAGAAGCAAGTCAGCTTTCAAGAGAAGAAACTGAAAGAATGGATCCGAATGTAAGGTACAAAATGGCGGGATCAGTTTATTTCGGTTGTGATGGCTGGATGACGCCAAACGCCTTTATGGAGCAGTTCAAATCTACTCTGGTTAATAAAGGAGTTAAAATTGATTTCAATACAGAACTACAAGCTATCGAAACAAAAGGGAACAAAATCAGTGGGTTCATCACAGACAAAAAAAATTATAAAGCCGATGAATTTGTAATTGCCGCTGGCTCGTGGTCTCCCTTGTTAATGAAGCATCTAAAAATAGACCTCCCACTGCAACCGGGAAAAGGATATAGCTTTACTATAGCAAACCCTCCAAAAATGCCGAAATTACCGTCTATTTTAGTTGAAGCCAGGGTCGCAACAACTCCAATGCTACAAGGCTTTAGAGTTGCCGGAACCATGGAAATTTCAGGCATCAATCACGAGGTGAATTCAGCCAGGGTCCAAGGAATTATCGACTCGGTAAAAGAGGCAATGCCCGAATTTCAAAATTACAACTTCGATACTGTTAAACCTTGGGCAGGTTTACGACCATGCACGCCTGATGGCCTTCCTTATATTGGCAGGACCAAGTCTATTGATAATTTACTTATCGGAACTGGCCATGCGATGCTTGGATGGACTTTGGGGCCCATAACGGGTAAACTTTTGACACAATCCATTACTGGGCAATCACTTGATATTGAATCCCATTTGTTAAACGTTGAGCGATACAATTGAAAAACACCTATCAGAATATTTGTTCCAAACAGGACTTAACAACTCCAGAAGGCTGGCTGAAGATTAAAACTATTGACATGCACACTGGCGGAGAGCCATTGCGTGTAATTGTCAATGGCTTACCAAAACTGGAGGGGAATTCTGTTTTGGAATACCGGAGATATATGAAAGAGAACCTCGATCATATTAGAACATCTCTGATGTTTGAGCCCCGTGGACATGCTGATATGTACGGGTGTGTGCTACTTCCTCCTAATCAATCTGATGCTGATTTTGGCATTCTTTTCCTTCATAACGAAGGCTATAGTACTATGTGCGGCCACGCAATAATTGCCATTACCAAGTTAGCAGTGGAAATGGGCTGGGTAGAGAAAAAAACACCCGAAACAAAGCTTGAGATTGATGCACCATGTGGACGTATTACCGCTTTCGCCAAAATATCGAATGGAAAGGTAGAGAGTGTTTACTTCTATTGTGTTCCCTCTTTCGTAGTTGCTTTGGAGCAGCAAATTCAAGTTCCTGAAATTGGCATGGTCACCTATGATTTGGCATATGGAGGTGCTTTCTATGCCTATGTGGATGCCGATAGACTTGGCCTTCAGCTCTTAGAAGACAATTATAGCAGTATCATTAAAAAAGGTATGGACATTAAGCATGCTATAATGAAGGCATCCGATCAAGTAAAACATCCATTTGAAGAAGATCTCAGCTTTCTTTATGGAACCATATTCATCAGCAAAGAGGCTCTAAATGGTGCTGACAATCGCAACGTCTGCGTATTTGCCGAAGGTGAAGTAGACAGGTCACCTACTGGTTCAGGAGTAGCTGGACGAATGGCAATACATCATAAAAGACAAGAACTCACTGAAGGTGAAGAGATGACAATTGAGAGTATCCTTGGTACCAAGTTTAAAGGATCGATACATCAGGTGCTTGAATATGGTCTCTACGATGCAGTAATACCAAGAGTTGAAGGTAATGCCTTTATTGTTGGCCAAAACGAATGGCTTATAGACCCCAGTGATCCATTAAAAAACGGGTTTATTTTGAGGTAACAATCGTGATTGACAGGAAAATATGCCAAATGGACCTTTCCCTAACAAAACGCACAACAAGTCTTGCATAAGTGAGATTTACCTCTCATTTGGCAATGGTAGAGACCAATCGAAGAACTTTTTATAGTTTAAACACCATTTATTTGTATTTAAATCTAAGATCGTTTGGTAAACTGAACTTCCAAAACGATTTTCGTAACACACAGACTGCTACCAAACTAAGACTGACGACTACTAATGGGCAAATCAGCAATTGTGATTGGCTCGGGCATAGCTGGAATAGCTGCGGCTATTAGGCTTGCTAAGAGAGGGTACATTGTATCCGTTTTCGAAGCTAATAACTACCCTGGGGGTAAACTCACCGAATTGAAGCTTGGTAATTACCGCTTTGATGCAGGCCCATCTCTCTTTACTCTTCCTGAAGAGGTTGAAGATCTATTTGAGCTATGTGACCTAAAAACCTCAGATTACTTTGAGTACAAAAAACTGGAAACCAATTGCCAGTATTTCTATCCCGATGGCACTGAATTTACGGCCTGGTCAGACAGGGAAAAACTCATCTCAGAATTCGAAGAAAAACTCCAGGAATCAAGAGAAAGTATTGCTTCAGCTTTGGACAAAAGTGCATTCTTATATGAAAACCTCGCTCCCCTATTCATGCGCAAGTCCTTACACAAACTCTCTACATGGTTGGGAGGAAAGGCATTGAAGACCTATTCGAAACTTCACAGATTCGATTTTGGAAGAACAATGAATCAGGTAAATGAAAAACGATTCAAAAACCCCAAAACTGTTCAGCTTTTCAATCGCTATGCAACCTACAATGGATCTGACCCCTATCAGGCACCGGGAACATTGAATATTATTCCACACTTAGAGTTTGGAATGGGGGCTTACTTCCCCCAAAAAGGTATGCACCACATCACAAATAGCCTCTATGAGTTAGCCAAACGTGTGGGTGTAAAATTCTATTTCGATACTCCTGTTAAGAGTATAGTGGTACATGAAGGCTCAGCCAAAGGCGTAAATACTGCAATGGGTTTTCACAAGTCCGATCGTGTGATAACCAATATGGATATGGTTGCCACCTATAAAAAACTCTTGAGGGATCAATACCAACCCAAGAAATTACTTTCTCAACCAAAATCAAGTTCAGCTTTGATCTTCTATTGGGGTATAAAAAGGAAGTTTGATCAACTCGATTTGCACAACATCTTCTTTTCTGACAACTACAGAAAAGAGTTTGAGTATCTTTTTAAGGCTCAAGACATCTATGATGACCCAACAGTCTATTTGAACATCACTAGTACACAGAAACCTGATGATGCTCCTGAAGGTTGTCAAAACTGGTTTACGATGATCAATGTGCCCAATAATCAAGGGCAAGATTGGGATTTATTGATCTCCAAGGCACGCAAAAACGTTCTGAGGAAGTTATCAAAAATGCTGAACGAGGACATTGAACCCTTAATTGAGGTGGAAGATATTCTGGACCCAAGGACCATCGAATCAAGGACAAGTTCAATGGGAGGTGCTTTATACGGCAACAGCTCAAATAACAAGTATGCGGCCTTCCTCAGACACTCAAATTTCTCTAGTAAAATCAAGCACCTGTATTTCTGCGGTGGCAGCGTACACCCAGGAGGAGGCATTCCTCTGAGTCTTCTTTCAGCCAAAATAATGACGGAGCAATTTAGTTAGGAGGTATTCTCTCTGTCACGATTAATGTATCACTGACCGATTCAGGGTTTTCGTAGAATTGTAAGTACTGATCATAACGAGTTAATATTTCTCTGACATACTTCACAGGTTCAGAGCCTCTGCAATAACCATAGGTAACTTCAGGATCTTTATAGTACTCCGGGGTCGATTTCAATTCGAGATATTTAGCAACATTGCCTTCCCAGACTAATGGATTGGCGCCATACTTTTTTGCCAACTTTATCGCATCACGAACGTGACCTTGTCCCACATTATATGAGCCCAAAACAAACTTCATCAATTCATCTTTATCTAAAACATCTTCAGACCAATATTCCATTAACCACTTTAGGTGATCGACACCAGCCATAATGTTCTCCTCGGGATCAAAGACATTATTAACCTCATATTCCTCTATCACATTATGCGTCAATTGCATTAAGCCCTGAGCACCCACCCATGATTCAGACTCTGGGTCAAATTTTGATTCTTGGAAGATGATGGATGTTAGCAGTAGCCAATCGATTTCAAGCTTTTGTGCAGCCTCCTTTATCAAATCATCATAAGGCGAAATCCTATCTTTAGAAATCGAAGAGTAAGCACTCCTGACCCTATAATTCTGTGTTTTCCGATTTTTAAAATACTTGTTATAGATCACAAAGAAATCTGGCGACTTCTTCATATCCACCAGCCAATCATCTACAATGGTTTTCAAGTCCGTTGCATTCTTCCTTACCGCCCAAGCAATCTTTTGAGGAAAGCTGATCTCCATTTTCACATCTAAATCAGGATAGTATGTAGCATTAATCATAGCCACATCCTGATCGGCCACAGTATATTCAATCTCATTATCAAGTACCTTCTTTATTAGCATTTCGGTATCTACCGCTCCTTCAACTTCTTCAATGTAAATGTCTTCACCAATCTCATCAGACAAATTGACGAGTCTATCGGAAAATGAAGAGCCCTTCCTGGTATATACCTTCTTGCCTCCCAGTTCTATTGCATTCCTGATCAGGCCTGCCTCAATTTCATGTAGTTTCATTTGGCGCCAGTTCTCTGGCTTTCTTTGCACCAAAACCTGAGGAACATAATTGTGTGGTTCAGTAAAGGCTACCCGTTGATTTCTTTCCTTAGTGACAGCTAAATGATAGGCCATAATATCAGCCTCGCCAGTATCTAACATCTTGAATGCACCCTGGATGTCAGCCGTTATTTTGACTTCCAATTCAACATCGAGATACTCAGCCAAGCGGCTAAGTAACTCATACTCATAGCCCATAGGTCTACCACGGTAGATTAGGTAACCCGTAGTGCTGTTGTCCACCACAGCGATTAAACTACCCCTTGTTTTGATCTTTTCAAGGTCAAAGTCTACAGGAGAAGCCGCGATGGTTGTTTGATTGTCTAAGCCTGTAGATTCACTTTTTTTCGAACACCCTACAATGAGGAAAAGGGGTAAAAGAAGAAGGAAACTTACTTGTTGAATTGATACAATTCTTGGGAAAGTCATGATAAAAGATAACGATCATGACCGACTTAGTCAAAGATGAGGAGCAAAGTAGCCGTCAATTACGAATTAGTAGCTATAAAATTGATAGCCGTGCTATTGAAAAACTCAGGTTGCTCCACATTACAAACGTGTCCACAATTTGGAACTACCTGAAGTGAAGATGTTGTGTGGCTTTTGACCAGTTGCATGACCTGAGGCAAGAACATATAGTCTTCATCACCCATCACATATAAAGTGGGAAGCTTGGTGTCGTTCTCATTAAAGTACCTCAACAAAGGATTCAGCTTGTAAGTAAGGCCGAACCAGCGTACAAACTCCTTTTGACAAAGTTTTTTGGCTTGGTTTGCAAAGAGAATTCGTGACTCTTGGTTTCTCTTTCTCGGCATAATGATCCAGGCAAAGAAGCGATAAAGCCACATATAGGGAACAAACTTCTTAGTCGCATTACCTAAGCCCACTAAGAGCTTAGAACGAACATTCAATCTAGTCACAGCACCTCCCATAACCAGTGATTTCACCCTGTCAGGGGCCAATTCACAGATGGTTCTCATAAGAATGGTCCCCAGTGAAATACCTACAAAATGTGATTGCTGAATCTTCAAATGGTCCATAACCTCCAGAATGTCGGCCGATATATTTTCGAAGTTGTATTCATTTGAGAAGTATCGCTCGAAGACCTCTTGAGACTTTCCGTGGCCTCTCAAATCGATCAACAGCACATTAAAATGCACCTTGAACTCTTTCACCTGCTTATACCAAATGGAAGAGCTACCTCCAGCACCATGGATAAAGGTGACCCACTCTTTGGAATCGGCATGATCATATGTTTTGTAATACAGCATCGGCTAAATCGCTAATCTAACATTATTCTAAGGAATAGGTTCAAAAATTCTTGTTTAGGCCCCTATTCATAAAAAAAGCTCCTCTACTAGGTAGAGGAGCCTTGCTTTATGTTTATGCTAAATCTTAGTTACCAAAAGTATATCTAAGACCTAATTGCATCTGCCATCTTGAGCTGGTCAAACCAGAATCATCGATTCTGTTAGCAGAAGGATCATTATCAAGAACACCATCAAAAGTGTAAGTTGGTGTAGTTCCGTCAGGCAAGAAGCCTTCGAAGTTCAACAACTCAAAGTCAGAAGGCACAAAGTATCTTCTACCCCAGTCGCTATTCAATAAGTTACCGAAGTTGTAGATATCAGCAGTGAACTGTAAAGTGTGCTTCTTACCACCTGCGTTGATAGAGAAGTCCTGGATCAATCTTAAGTCAAAGATATGAGTGAATGGAGATCTGCTCTTATTCACCTCAGCATACTGACCTCTTCTTGAGCTCAAGTACTCGTCAGAGTTGATGAACGTACTAAGCGCTGTCCACTGCTCAGCAGCAGTACCCGCATTAGCATCGTCAACAAGGATGATATCACTTGCATTTTCAGGAACATAAATCAAAGATCTCTCTCTAGAAGCCTCGTTAGTTAATCTGTCACCATCATTGTAGATGTAAGAGAATGGACGTCCTGAACGACCTTCGTAAACAAGACCAACTTGAGTAGCTAAGTTTGCATTCCACTCTTTTCTATAAGAAGCCTGAGCAATAATTCTGTGACCAGGAGAGAAGAAAGACTTAACTAAAGGCTGATCGAAGTTTCTACCACCTACTGAGTGTAAACCTCTCCACTGAGACGAGTTCTGAGAAGAAGTACCATCAAACACATTGAAAGACTCACCATAAGAGTAAGAAATGCTACTCTGAATACCATTAGTCAAAGGCATTGTCAAAGTCGTACTCAAGTTATAAGCGTAACCTCTACCAGTATTAGAAGCTAAGATAACTCTACCGTAAGTGTCGTCAACTTCATCTCTTCTGTTATAGATAGGTCTGTTATCACCGGTACCAGTCAAGTTAGAAGTTGAAGGTCTGATGTTAATGTTCTCATATCTTACAGCATGAATGGTCTTAGTGTAAAGTGCATCTACTGACCAAATCCAACCATTGTCTAAACGCTTATCAGCAGCAATGTTGAACTTAGCAACTTGAGGTATTTTGAAATCCTCTGCAAACAAATCGATGTTACCTGACTGTCTTGTTGGGTCAAATGTACCTGGTTGGTTGTTGATATCTGGTCTGAATACACCGTCAAAACCGTCCGTACCAATAAATGCAGCTCCAAGATTGAAACCGTTGTTATTGTATGCACCACCTGGCCATACCAAAGGAATTCTAGAAGTAAACACACCAGCACCACCTCTTACTTGAAGTGTTCTGTCACCATTCACATCCCAGTTAAAACCAAACCTTGGAGACAACAAAGGTTGAGTCTTAATAAACTGACCAATTCTAGCACCTTTCAAGTCATAACCTGCAGCTTCATATAAAGGAATACTGTTGTTATTGAAATCAGCATTTTCAGGAGTATCATCAAATGCCTGCATATCAACTCTAAGACCAAATGTCATTTTCAAGTCGTTATTGATTTGAATTTCATCCTGAGCATAAAGACCAAACAAGCTTGAGTTAAAAATTGCAGCTGCAATTGAACCGTCACCTGTTAAGTTATCTCTGTTAGAATAAAGTCTGAAGTAATCACTAGCAGGCTGATCAGTTAAGAACTGGTTTAAGTCGTCATACTCATACTCACCGTAGTTAAAGGCGATAAACAAGTTTTCAACTGAGTAGAATTCAGCGTTAAGACCGAAAGTAAATGTGTGCTTCCCTTTGTATAATTCGAAGTTATCGTTGATTGTGAAAACTGTTTGATCCAAAAGGTTTGCAGTTGAGAAAGGCTCAGCACCAAAGTTGATTCGACCTACACCATCATTGATAATTACAGTAGGGAAATCCGTTCCGGTTGGGTCTCTGTCATCATTAACGCTTACATAACCAATCGTTAGTTTGTTAGAAGCGTTCGAACCTAAAGTAGCAGACCACTCAGCAGACAATGAATTAGTCTTAGAAAGGAAAGCTTCTGATCTGTTGTAGAAATTCAACGTTCTGTTAGATGATCTTACCGCCTCAATGTTATCCGCCTTCACGTAAGAGTATCTTGCAGAAATTTTGTTGTTCTGATTCAGGTTGAAATCAAGCTTAGCTGTGATTTTATCGGAATCAAGGATTACCGGGTTTGGAGTTAAAGTACCTGGATCGTAACCAAAACCAGAAAGCTTAGTTCTAAGTGCATTGATGTCAGCAGCAGTAGCATCTCCTTCGTAGTCATTGAAGTCGAAAGGCTGTGGAGTCTCATCACTCTGTGTTTCCACATTAACGAACAAGAACAGTTTATCTCTAACAATTGGTCCACCAACTCTGAAACCTAGGGTTTCTGCAGAAAAGTCAGCCAAACGTTCTCTGGCACCATCTGTGTCTCTTGGAGTCTTACCAGCAAGGTTTTCGTTTCTCCAGAATCTGTAAACAGAACCTTCAATTTCGTTAGAACCAGATCTGGTTACTGCATTGATTGCACCTCCGGCAAAACCTGAAACTCGCACATCAAAAGGAGCAACCTGAATTTGGAACTGCTCAATTGCATCAATAGAGATAGGTGATACACCAGTTTGTCCACCGTTGGTACCTGAACCAGCCAAACCAAACACGTCATTGTTTACAGCACCATCAATGTAGATAGAGTTGTAACGGTTGTTTTGACCACCAATTGAGATAGAGAAGCCATCATTTCCTTCATCGATAGTTGCTTGAGGAGTAAATCTGGCAAAGTCGCCAATAGCTCTAGCCACTGTCGGTGTAGAATTGATCTGCTCAAGGCCAACTACAGTCTCAGCACCTGTTCTGTTACCATCAAAAACATTGTTTCTGTCAGCAACAACTTCAACTGCCTCTAGAGACACTGAAGTCTCCGTCAGTTGCGCATTAATTTTGAATGCCTGGCCCAATGTTAGGTATACATTCTCTTTTTTGAATTCCTGATATCCAACAAAAGTGACAGTCACTGTATAAGGACCACCAACTCTCATGTTCGGAATTCTGTAGTAACCATCACCATTAGTGATGTTTCCATAACGAGACCCACTAGGCGTATGCACAGCAACGATAGTGGCGCCTGGGAGAGTCTCTCCGCTTGCGTCTGTTACCCTTCCGTTAATGGAAGAAGTTGTTGTACCCTGACCGAATGCTGCGTTCACTGTAACAAGCATCAATCCAGCCAAGAGTAACTGAAGTAATTGTCTTTTCATACAAGAAAATTTAAAGTAGATTAGATTGTTTCGATTCAATTCTTTGAGTGCGCTAAGCGCTTTTCACAAGGCAAAATTAGTAGTTATTGAGGTGGAGGTGAGTTGACAAATGTTATGATTTCGCTACGATTACGTAACTGCTTTAACTTATTCTTAACATTGATAGGCCGACCATTAAAAAAATTCTTTCAGAATAAATCAAGGACATGCTTTCGGTAAAGTATCAAAAAAGTTAACAGCGTATTGCTCAGTAATTTGTCTAGAAATCAATTATGCTATTTCAGGGGGATAGCTCAACCGACCTTCCTTACAAAAGTAAATTCTCCTTGACTAAGAAAAAAGCGTTTGCCAAGTAATTTATGGTATCGTTTTTTCTCCTTTTAATAAGTACGCGGAATCTGTATATTGCTTTCTTTGCAAAAGCCGAATTAGATGATGAACAAACGTTTTTTTAGCCTGCTTTTAGGAATTCTCTTGACAACCGGATCCATCACTTTCGCCCAAGTGGATTTGGCTTATTACTTACCAGACAATGTTCAGTATGATCCGGCTGTACCTACACCAGAATCTGTTATTGGCCACCAAGTAGGTGAATGGCATATAACACACGATAAGCTGGTTTCATACATGAAGGCAGTAGCCGCTGCTTCTGATAGAATAACTATTGAAGAAACTGGCCGAACGCATGAAGGAAGGCCTCAATTGCTTTTGACAATTACACATCCTACCAATCACGTTGGCATTGATAAAATAAGAAGTGACCATGTTTGGCTTACTTATCCAAACGAAGCAGACAAGTTCGATGTCAAAAAAATGCCAAGTGTTGTATACATGGGCTTTAGTATACATGGCAACGAACCTAGTGGATCAAACGCCTCAATGCTTGTTGCATATTATATGGCAGCTGCTCAGGGACCCGAGATCGACAATGCACTTAGAAATACTGTGGTTCTCCTAGATCCGTCCTACAATCCGGACGGTTTAACCAGATTTTCAACTTGGGCCAACATGCATAAAGGCAAAAACGTGAATCCCGACCCTAATGACAGAGAATATAGAGAAGCTTGGCCCGGAGGACGCACCAATCACTATTGGTTTGACCTCAACCGGGATTGGCTACCCCTCCAGCAACCGGAATCTCAAAACAGAATTGCCAAGTACCATGAATGGAAACCAAATGTACTAACCGACCACCATGAAATGGGAACAAACTCTACCTTCTTCTTTCAGCCCGGAGTACCTTCTAGAACGCACCCATTGACCCCAAAACTCAACCAGGAGTTAACAGGAAAAATTGGTGAATATCATGCTCAGGCTTTAGACAGCATTGGTTCTTTATATTATACCAAAGAGGGCTATGATGACTTCTATTATGGCAAGGGATCAACGTTTCCGGATATTAATGGCGGTATCGGTATTCTCTTTGAACAAGCTAGTTCAAGAGGCCATGCACAAGAAAGCGCCAATGGCATTCTTAGATTTCCATTTACTGTCAGGAATCAGTTCACAACTGCCTTGTCTACATGGCAGGCATCTGTTGCCATGCGTGTTGAACTCCTAGAGTACCAAAAAAGCTTCTACAAAAGAGCTTTACGTGAGGCCGACTCAGACAATCATAAGGCCTATGTTTTCAAAGCCGAAAAAGACCCTGTAAGAGCCTATCATCTTGCCGAGATCTTAGATAAGCAAGAAATTGACTTCTATCGCCCCTCACGGAGACTACGCTTGAATGATGAGGAATACCTTCCAGAAAACAGCTACATAGTTCCTCTGAAACAAAGAAATTATAAAATTATTAAGGCGATGTTCGAACAACGTACCACGTTTGAGGATAGCCTCTTTTATGACATTTCAGGTTGGACTTATCCGATGGCCTTCAATCTTGAATATCATGAAATGTCGAGTAGAGACTATGGAAGAAATCAGCTTGGAGATAAAGTTGAAAACCTGAATTTCCCAGTAGGCCAGATGGTTGGAGGACAAAGCAACTATGCTTACGCGTTTGAGTGGCATGGTTACTATGCACCACGAGCAGCCAATCGACTTTTATCCAAAGGCGTTAGAATCAAAGTGGCCACAAGCAAGTTTGTGGGTGCTGATGAAAAGGAATTTGACCGTGGAACAATACTGATCCCAGTAGCTAACCAGAAAATGTCTGCATATGACTTATTTGAAGAACTTCAATCCATAGCCAGAGAAGACGGGCTTGATGTTCATGCTCTTAACTCTGGACTTACGGAAGGCGTATCCTTAGGAAGCAATTCCTTTGTCACATTGCAAAAACCAGAAGTGGCGCTCGTAGTTGAGGCTGGCAGTTCATATGACATTGGCGAGGTATGGCATCTTTTAGATACAAGAATGAATATGCTCGCCACCAAACTACCTCAGAGTAGATTAGGATCAGCAGCCATTGATCGGTATAACACTATCGTAATTTCTGGAGGGCTTAACCTTAGTGAGTCGGCCATGGAAAACCTGAAAAGATGGATTAGAAACGGTGGCACTTTGGTAGGCACAGGTTCTGCAGTGAGCTGGATGGCTAGAAATAAACTGACAAGCCTTAAATCCGTCAGAGCAAAACGCCCAAGCGCAGAGGAAATTTCATATGATCAGATATCAAATTATGCCAGAGGTCAAAACATTCCCGGAGGTGTCTATATGTCGACTTTAGATCTATCGCATCCAATGACATTTGGTTATTACCGTGAGTCATTGCCAACCTTTAGAAGAGGGAATACTATAATAGAACCTTCAGAAAGTAAGTTTGCTAACCCCGGCAGATATACTGAAGAACCCCTTCGCAGTGGTTGGATAAGTGATGCCAATCTTGAGGCGCTGAAGGGTACTTCAACCATCCGAGTTAGCGCGCTTGGAAATGGCAGAATAGTCTCACTCGTAGACAACCCTAACTTTAGGGCTTTCTGGTATGGTACAAACAAGTTGATGATGAATGCCATTTTCTTTGGCAGAATTGTAAACCGAGCTGCAGCGCAGTGAGTTGGTCATAGGCTTTCAATTTTCGCTTTATTAAGCAATAATCTTTAGCTTTGTAAAAATTTTCAAAGTGTCCGATCGCTTATTTCTTCTTGATAAAAACTACCTGCTCAAAGACGCTCAGGCAAACCTAAGGCTAGAGCTTCAGGCAAGGTTGATAGAACTTGTCAAGGAAGGATATTTTCAGCTTTTCAATCCGTTGAGGCTACCAGATGAAAGGACAGACCTCATAGAAAAATTCAAACCTATCCATCTTTCCTTTTTTGATGAACTCTATGATGTATTAGCCGGTATTTACCGCTATAACATTGGTGATAATCAGCTGGAATTGCTTTTTGATGGTCGAAGCCATTACGAAATGTATATGACAGATTGGCCTGAAGCATTTGAGCAATATGTGAATGAGCTTTGTGCTAAGAAGAATTTCGTGTTGGCAGGGCTTGAACTCTCCGTTTTCCATGACTCCTCCAAGCGCATTGAGTTAGCGCAAAACAGGATGAAAGTGAGCATATTTGATCACTTTGGCTTGAGAATCTATAAGCACAAAGGTATTCAGAAGTTGAATTCTAAATCGGCTTGATCACGAATTTCCCTTTGCTGACTCAGTCATTATTTTGACACCAGACGAAGTACCAATGCGGTCTGCACCAGCAGTGACCATAGCATTTAATGTGAAGAGATCTCTAATACCACCAGAAGCCTTAACACCAACATTAGACGGAGCATTTTCCCTCATTAGGGAGATGTGATGTGTCTGAGCCCCTGAAGAAGCAAAGCCTGTAGATGTTTTGACGAAATCAGTCCCAGCCTCGCAAGCCAGTTTTGTTGCAGTAATGACCTCATCATCCGTCAAATAAGCAGTCTCTAATATTACCTTCATCATGCAGCTAGATTGATGTATCAGATTGGCACATTTAGCCAGCTCAATTTTAACCCAAGGCATCCCTGATTTGAAAGCAGAGACATTCATTACTATGTCTAATTCCTGCGCTCCATCATCTATGGCCATTTCAACCTCGGTCAATTTGCTCTGTGTCATTTGGTACCCCAGTGGAAACCCCACAACGGTTACAAGTTGGACATCATGATCCGCAATTTCTCTCGCTGCCCTTTTCACCCAGAAAGGTGGAACACATACTCCTATGAATTGATGGTGGATGGCCTCTTTGACTAACCAGTCTATATCTTTGTCAGTCAAATTTGGTTTAAGGCTTGTGTGCTCGATATATCGATTAATGTCCATCTACATAGTCTTGTAAATAGGAATATCGCTCAGTAAGCTGACCATTCTCCGTAATAGAAGCCCTGGCGATAATCTCGTCCTTATCTTCCCCGATCAGATTGGGTAGAATATGCTTTAAGAATTCCTTACCGAAATCTTCCGAGGCATTCCGTGGCAATTCACAAGGAAGGTTATCTACCGCCATCACAGTGATATTCCCCTCATCAGCGAAAGGTGACTCCACGCGATCGTTACTTGGATTAAAATCGTAAATAGGATCATCAATCGTACTTGGCTGCTTAGTAGAAGGGATTGAACCTTCAATATCACATGTAATGTCCGCGACCACACGCAACTTGAAATCTGGTTGAAGGGCATCGTGCCTGGTGAATAATACCGGGGCTTTAGGATCCCAAAATGCTCCGGCAATCAACACATCAGCCTTTTGAGCGTAATTCTGGAATGATGATTTATACTGACCAGGATCTGAATAAAACTCATCTCTGTCAAAGTCAGTACCATCCACTTTTTGATTATAATCTCTGGTATTTAACTGGGTGTAAACGGGTTCATCAAAATACTCATTTACAAATTCTGCCGGGCTTACCTTCCTAATTCCCATACCATTGAGTACTTCCATGGCACCCTTCGAAACACGACCTCCGCCTGTCAATGCTATTTTGATCGCTGGCAATTGGACTTTCGAATATTCGGTCTTCATGTCATCTAAATCAAAGCACTCGTGTGCAGGACGCAGTTGAAAGAGGTTATAACGTTTTCCGAAAGTCAGAATGCCATTGTAGGCCCCAACAATACCGGCATATCTACCGAAGGCAATAAGCCTCTGATTATTCTTGTTAGTCAAGCACTCCCAGTCTATCAACCTAATTTTCTTCTTTATAATTTCCTGCAAGAGTCCTCTGTTATATTCTTGCATTTTAATGGTATGCGAGAAAAAGAAATGCGTCTTGCCTTCGGAAAGCATTGGAACAGGAACCTCCTTGACACCCAAAATTATCTCACAGTCAGACACGTCATTTACCATTGTTGCGCCCGCAGCCTCATACTCATGGTCGGGAAAACAACGAATATCACTACGTTGGCATTTAATCTGAATGTTTTCATATGTAGCCAATATCTCCTTTACCTGAGCTGGTGTCAAAGGTACTCTGCGATCAATGGGTACCTTGCCCTCCTTGATGATGCCTATGCTGATAGATTCCATGGAGCAAAAATATAAATTATGCGCCAAGCATCGACATCTAATGGCAACTAGAACGGATCATCCACGAATCGGATCGAAGGGATTCTATTATTTGACAAATAATGCTGGTTCAAATACAAAAGTCCATAGCCTACATTGCCGTAGAAAAAACCATTGAAAGTAGTGATACTACCCGCGTTTGACATGAAACCAAAACGGGGGATTGGCCAAGACCGACCGTTTTCTAGAACTGATTTAGATGTGATATGATCAGTGACTTGTTCAGAGAAATCGAGATAAGTCTCCTCACCAGTAATTCTGTACATCTCTTGAGCAAAAGCACCTACTCCCGCAAGTCCAAATCGCTGGTCCGTAGAAAATGACTCCTTCCCAAAGTCCTTGTTAGGCATAGCCAATGGATTGCTGGACATAATTCCTCGATAACAAGCCTCTGACTTTCTCAACCACTTCGGGTTTTTGGTAACTTGATACAACTTAATGAATAGGCGGCCTACCCCTGCAGGGCCATGTGCCCAGCCTATGTCATATGATCGCCTCCAGCCGGCATCAGGAAAACCATAGGGAATAAGATATACCCCATCATCAGTCTGCGCAATATTGTCCAAGTAATCTACTGCACTGAGTGCGGCAATTAGAAACTTCTCTTCTTGGGTCTCCTCATAGAGTTTGGTAAGAAAATAGGCTATGCCTGCATTCCCATGTGAAAAGTTAGGGAGTATAAACCTCCCATTTTGGCCTCGCTTCCAGAAGAGCCCTGCACCATCATTCTGTGCTCGGCTTATCAATGTTTTGCCTGCGCTGACTGCCATGTCGATTGCCCTAGGGTTTGCTAGTTCCTTTCCGGCATACAAAAGAAACAACCCCGTTCCTGCCAAACCTCCAAGAACGTCATTCCCCAAATCCCAAGAAATTGTATCGTTTGGATTGTCAGCAAAGTGTTCTAAAACAGAGATAACAGAACCTGCACCATCCCTAAATTCGGGCTTTTGTGTTGCCTTATAGAGCTCTGTCAAAGCAAAACTAGGAGCACAGACATTGCCATAAGGACTAAAGGCCCAGAACTTTCCTTTAAGGGAGTCTGTCTTTTGAGGTAGGTTGTCCATGATATACTGGCCGATTTCTTCGGCTCTATCCAGGTATACCTGATCTCCAGTTGCATGATATAGTTCCAGGTAAAAAACAAGTCCACCGGACATACCACCTGAAAAAGATAGGGAGACATTATCGGACTCATCACTGGCATCGGGCCAGACTTTCGAGTTGCCCGCTTCATACTGCAACCAAGCCTCTGTTTCCAAAGCTAATCTCAGGTATTTAGGTTCTTCTCGTACACAGGAAGCTAAACAAGTTGAGACCATAAGAATCAATCCGAAACAAGTTTTTTTGAGCATATCGTTTTTTTGACAAAAACAGTCACAGTACTAACTCTTCAAAGGAAATATTCGCGAATAGGGCCAAAAATTGCGTGAAAGATTCAATCCAGCCTAAACTCAGATTTGTAGGATTGACCGAGTTTTAATTCATTACCGTCAGTAAGAACGACAAAAGTACCTTTGGGCCCGTCTGATTTTTTGTAGATACTCCTTACATGACGCTTATTGATAAAATAAGAACGGTGGGCTCTTCCAAAAACCTCCTGTGGCAATTTAGTTTCAAGTCCTTTCATCGTATCGCTAATCAAATGATAACCTGTTTGAGTATGGATCTTTTGATAGTGATCAAGTGCCTGGATCCATAAGACAGTGTCAAATTCGACATAGAATTTTCGCCCATTCTCGCGAATTTCAAACCTCTTCATAAGGCTTTCTTCCCTTTTTGATGAGCTAGTTCGCCCTTTGAAATAGTAAGTAGCTATCAAAACTATTGCCCAATAGGTCAAGAGATGAATATGAATGACATTCGTCAGATACTTAGTAAGAAAACGATTGAGAATCGGTACGGAAGAAAGGTCAATACTGAAAAGAAGCAGGTTGCAGCATACCATATGTATACCCACCATCAGTAAGGAGAAACCCAAATGGTAAAGGTAATATTGGTTGGTTCCAGATAATGGAAATCTGTGGGCAAGTCTCAGTAAAAGAGGTGTGGTAAAGGCAAAACTCCCGTAAACAATGAGATTGTAAATAAGGCTTAGCTTCAGAGAAAACTCTTCATTAGTAATGTTCTTAATATAATTCTGACCCCAAACAATCAGTGAAACGACAATCAAGATCAACAAAACCAGACCTGTCAATTCTACCTCTTTGGTATTCCTGTTAACCGAAGGCGATAAGCTCGTTGACTTTGACATAGCTTTTTATACTCGATTCAAGGTTTAGGGGTTTTGAACCTCCGAAGTAAGTCAAAAGTCTTCCTCTCTGCTAATTCACCGGCGTGTTCCATTGCGTAAGCCAAATTAATGTTACTCGTCAGTAGACTTTCGATACCAAACACTTGTTCTTGGAGTGATTTTCGAGCCTCATCTTCCACAAATCCACAAATTATACCAATTGGTATATTAATATTTTGACAAGCCTGGACTACTCCAGAGACTACTTTCCCTTCCAATGATTGACCGTCAAGTTTTCCTTCTCCAGTAATCACCAAATCCATCTCTTTTGAAACTTCATCGAAATTTACAATCTCCAGAATCGTGTCAATTCCTGATTGCACTTTCGCAGCAAGAAAGGACATTGCTCCATAGCCCAAACCACCAGCCGCCCCTGAGCCCTCTTCCTTTTCATTTCCGTTGTTCAAAAGACTTGCAAGGTTTCCCAACCCGACATCCAATTGCGCCACTGCTTTGTCATTCGCCCCCTTCTGGGCACCGTAGACATGAGCAGCCCCTTCTTCACCAAGCAGTGCATTTTTGACATCTGACAAAACCGTGAATTGCACTTTGTCTATTCGGTGGTGTCTATTGTTTTGATCTATGGCTACTACATCTGCCAAGCTTCCTCCAACGGATCGAAACTCAATACCTGATCTCGTCTCAAATTCATAGCCCAAAGCTTCCGCCATACCTATACCTCCATCATTGGTGGCACTTCCACCAATCAACAGATATACTTCTTCAGCGCCATGATCCAGGGCATGCCTGATCATTTCTCCCGTTCCATAGGTGGTTGTATTGAGGGGGTTTCTTTCTGATTCACTCAATATTTGTAAGCCCGAAGCCAAAGCCATTTCAATAAATACTCTTGATCCTTCTCTGAGATAATAAGCATCAATAGGCCTGAACAATGGATCATTTACGCTTAACGATACACGTTCTGTTGATAAAGCTGACTCCAAAATATCAAGTGACCCTTCTCCTCCATCTGCTAAGGGAAGTAGCCTTGTTTCTATCAAAGGATCAAAACTTTTTAAGCCTCGGCCAATGGCCTCACATACTTCTTGTGCGGTAAGCGAGCCTTTAAATTTATCTGGACATACTAACACCTTCATATGCTTATGGGTAATCTATGTAAAATTTGAGTCTGCCAAAAATAAAAAACACCAAAGCCGTATGCCCTGGTGCTCATCATGAAGTTAGGATTTATTTATTATCGAATCGCGTAACGTAAGATTGTCCGAAGCTTCTCTTCAGCTACTTTTCTTGGGTCACTCAAGTAGATCTCGTGATGATACCCCGCAATCTCAAAACCTTCCTGCTTTACAAAAGCATAGAGCTTATCCAAAGAGGCTGTCTCATTGTCATAAGATCCGATGTGTAGTATTTGAGCTGAAAGGCCTTCATGGATTTCTTCGAAAATCAAGTGATGATCTTCTGAAATTTTCTGCTTCTCCAAAAGTCCTTCTAATCCAGCTCGATACTCTGTCTCACCGACAAAGTCAGGCATTCTGAACATAATCTTCCAATGCCAATCACTTCTGGGTGTTTCCTCGAAAGGCAACTTTCCATCTACCCACCAGAAGCCTTCCATTTTCGGAACCACAAAGTCCAATTCCTTTGCTTTGCAGATGAACTTAATGCCATAGGCTAAGGCATACAGCTTCTCAAGTGATTCCATGAAAAGTGGGTCTTCAGGGGCCGATATCCCTGATATAGTGATGTAGTTGTAGGGTTCAAGATTGACTAATTGAGGCTTAGCTTTTGCCTTATAGTATTCCGGATAGTGTTTTGTTAAATCTAATTTTTCTGCTGTGATCATGATATTGATTTGAAGTGGTCAAAAAATTCTACTGTGTCAAAGGCAGCGGTCATATTCGGCATCTTGCCAGCTTCCATTTGGGCCTTTATTTCTGCTGCGGCTGCCTCAGCACTTTCCATCGAGTCCCAATCAACTATATCTACCATATAGCCTTCTTGCTTCATGGCACGCATAGACTGATAATTGACAAGTCCACTTTGTCCTTCAACGAATGCCTTCATCTCAAGCAGGACCTTTTCAGAAAAGGACTCGATGTAATCTGGTTTGATTTTGTAAAGGACAATCTCCCTTACGCTTTGATTTGTGTCGCTCATGTTAAGTTCTCTTAATAACATGAGCAATTAAGAGGGCTGTAGTGACAACCCTATGTCAGTAGGAAGAATGCCTTGGAAAATTTCTTCTAATTAGGACTTGTAGTGCTTCGCCAGTTCCTCAGCCCGTTCGATCATGAGGGCTTTGAGGCTTTCTGGTTCCAATATTTCAACGGAGTCTCCCAATGAAACTAGCCATCTGGAAAAGTAGTCGAGTCCTGGCACCAGGAATTTCATTTCTACCCTTCCGTCCCTTTCGACTTCACTTACAAAGCCTTGATAGAACTTCTGATTTGAAATAAGGACGGCCACCGTTCTTTCAACACTAATAACTACTTCTGACAACTCTGTTCCGCGCATCAATTCCTGCATAAAACGATCTATCTGTTCTGACTTGAGTTCAAACTTTTCATCGAGCATTGTTAGTTTCACCAAACGATCAACCCGAAAATCTCTCGCTGCCTTTCGCAATCTGCAATTGGCCAGCAAGTGCCAATTGCCTCCATAATAAGTCAAACCAATGGGTTCCACTTCCCGATCATTAAAGTCTCCGGTATAGTTTGAAAAATATTTGAAGCTCAGTACCCGCTGTTCGATCAGAGCATTCTGGATTGTAGCTAAGAAGTTATTCGGAAAATCATCATTCTGCTGTTTGGGTATATGCTCTACTCTAATTTGAGACTCTAATTTTTCTAGACCTTCTTTTTCATCGCTTTTCAAAACACTTTTGATTTTATACATGGCTTCATTGAAGTGCTTTTTGATCGAACTATCTGTTTGCTCCTCGATAAGTTTTGCTCCCAGTACCAGTGCGTTCGCCTCTTCTTGCGAAAACATCACCGGAGGAAGGTGGTAACCGTCTAAAATAAAGTAACCCGTGCCTGCTTCTGCACCTAGAGGAACACCTGCTTCTTCAAGCGCACGAACGTCACGATAAACTGTTCTTAGACTTATTTCAAATCGATCTGCGATTTCTTTGGCAGTGACAACCTTCTTGGATTGAAGCTGGATTAGGATGGCGGTAAGGCGGTCGATTCTATTCATAATGCTACTGACCATTAAACATAAAAAATATCCTTATCATTGCGACCATGTGGCTTGATCATAGCATATTATTCCTAGGCTGGGCGGTATTTTATACGCTCCACAGTGCTTTGCTATTGCCGAAGGTTAAGGCAAGAATTGGTCTAAAACCTAAGACCTATCGCTTGCTTTATAATTTAGTTTCGCTATTGATTATTGGACTAGTTTTACTCGTTGGCGCTATTATTCCTAGCCCACTACTGATGGTTCCCACACCCACTCATTTCTATATTGGCCTGATGATGGCAACCTTGGGCATTTTCATTATTAAAAGAGCTTTCCGCGCTTATAGTACTGGTGTCTTTCTTGGCTTTAAAGCCGAGCCAGAAAATCGAAAATTGGTCATAGACGGCCTACAACGAAAGGTGCGGCATCCCTTGTATTCTGGTACTATTCTCATCTTTTTGGGCTATTTCATTTACAACCCATTGCTTTCCAGCTTCGTGACACTTTTGGCTTTAGCCATTTATTTGCCTATTGGCATTCATCTTGAAGAGAAGAAATTGATCCAAAAATTTGGGCAGATATATATCGATTACAAGAAAAGTGTACCTGCGATTTTCCCAATACTGATCAAAAGGAAACCCTCAGAGTTATGAAGATAAAAATCGTTACACGGATCGCTTTTTTTGGCCTCATTCTAGTGCTTTTAGCCTTCCTTTCTAAACTTTTCTATCCCATAGACTTTAACATTAGGTCAGGTATGCTTGTGATTGGTTTTACCCTGATGCTATTGGGTACAATATGGAGAGTGGTACTGGAAATGAATGAATCAGACTAACATATCTCCGAAAGCTTCACTTAAGGCCTCTGAGAGACATTCACGGTGGATTTTTTAGCTATATTTGAGCCCATGGGGGGAAAGCAACTAGTCGTACTATTATCGATAGTATTCCTAATGCAAGCATGTGATTCTGAGGAGAATAAAACCGCTGTAGAGCAAAACGAATACATGGTTTCTTTGCTAGCTGCCAGGCATAGCCAAGTAAGACCAGCAGAAATCACCTATTATTTCAACGAGAAGCGCGCTGCGGTTCTAGACTCCATGCGCCAGTTCAAGAAGGACAACTTTCAGGAATACGTTTCCTTTAGTTACTGGTATATCCGTGAAGTCCTTAACAGCGGTTTTACGGAAAAGGCAATTGAAGAAGTAGATCGCTTCAATGCTGAAATCGCGGGCGCTGGTCAAAAGCTAGATCAACAATGGAATTATTTTTTCAAAAGACTCGAAGCCTTATCCTATATCCGCCTTGGAGAACAGCAAAACTGCCTTATCAATCATACATCCGCATCCTGCATTTTGCCCATTGCTAATAATGGTGTTCACCAATTGAAGATGGGTTCTCAATCAGCCATTGATATTATAGAGCCCCTATTAATAGATTATCCTGATGATCTTGAATTAGTATGGCTACTGAACATATGCTACCAGACCATTGGGGAGTACCCACAAAACGTTCCTTCAGAGTACTTGATTGCCCCAGAAGCATTTCAAGATGACAATAGTGCTCTGAAAGCATTCGTTGACCGTGCCCCCAATCTCGGAATAGCTTCAAAAGGAATTTCTGGAGGGTCCATAGTGGAAGACCTCAACAATGATGGCTTTCTTGATATAGTCGCTTCTTCAAGTGGTGTCACCGATAAGGATCAATTGAAAATATTCTTCAATAATGGAGATGGCACCTTTTCTGATCAAACTGTTTCTTCTGGCGTAGCGGGGCTTTTTGGAGGCTTAAACTGTATGCAAACCGACTATAATAACGATGGGTTTGTAGATCTATTCATCCTGAGAGGTGGCTGGTTCGGACAATGGGGCCAACACCCCAATTCCTTACTAAAAAATAACGGTGATGGCACCTTCACAGACGTTACTGAAAAAGCAGGCTTACTCTCATTTCACCCTACGCAAACCGCAGTTTGGAGGGACTTTAATCAAGATGGCTGGGTCGATGTATTTATTGGCAACGAGACCACCGCCACTGGGGTTATCGGCCGAGCTGCCCGAGGGAAGGTTCATGCCTCTGAGTTTTATGTGAACCAAAAGGATGGAACTTTCAAAAACCTGGCTGCTGAAGCTGGCCTTGAATTTAAGGAGCTGATCAAGGGCGTTACGGCTTTAGATGCCAACAATGACGGCCTGGACGATATATACATCTCAATTATGGGCGGGGACAATATGCTTATGATCAACCAGGGTAATTTGAAGTTTACAGACCAGGCCATATCCCTCAACTTGGTAGCCCCCTTTGTAAGTTTTTCGACAGGATCAATGGATTACAATAATGACGGTTTTGACGATCTCTTTGTATCTGCATATACCACCAGTAATAATCCTTTGGCCCATGAGGTTACCTATGAGCTACAAGGCAATTCACCAACAGCGGCCCTCCCTAAACTTTACAGAAACAATGGCGATGGATCATTTACAGATGTGACAGAAACTACAGGCTTCCTAAAATCCATTTACGGTATGGGTTTCAACTATGGTGATTTAGACAATGATGGTTATCTCGATCTTTATTTCGGAACAGGAGATCCGAATTTCGAGAGCATTATCCCAAATAGGATGTTCCGCAACGTAGAAGGTAAGTTTTTCGAAGAGGTAAGTTTTGTTGGAGGTTTTTCAAATATCCAGAAAGGCCATGGTATCAGTTGGGGAGACATGGACAATGATGGTGATCACGATATCTATATTACAATGGGAGGAGCCCACGAAGGGGATATTTATCAAAATCAACTACTGGTTAACCCTAATGAAAATAAGTCTTGGATCAATCTTCATCTGACAGGAACAAAATCAAACAAGAAAGCCATTGGTGCCAGAGTACACTTGGTCACTTCTAAAGGTCAGCACCTTTATAGAACAGTGTCAAATGGAGCAAGTTTTGGAGGTAACAGTTACGCTTTAGAAATAGGTCTTGGCGATGCCAAATCAATTGATCTATTAGAGATCACCTGGCCCATTGCAAATTCAAAACAGGTCTTTCGAAATATCCCTGCCAATCAAAATATAGAGATAGTCGAAGCAAATGACGAAATTGTAAGCCGATCGCTCTCAAGCTTAGATTTTTTTATGGGAAACGATCAGATGAATCATAGTGAACATGAATAAACCATTACTAAGATTAGCCACATTTTTTTCGTTGGTCATCGTCATTGTTTCGTGCAGTGAGCCGGAGCAAAATGATGGGCTTTTCAGATTGCTGAGCCCAAAAGAATCCGGCATTCGCTTTAACAACGAAATGCGCGAAAACAGAGAGATTAACCTACTGAGTTTTGCGCCCATCTATAATGGAGCTGGTGTGGCCATTGGTGACTTTAACAATGACGGTCTAGAAGATGTCTTTTTTACCGGAAACTTTGTATCAAGCAAACTTTACTTGAATAAAGGCAACCTGAAGTTCGATGACATCACAGAAGAGGCTGGTGTTGAAACCGAGGCGTGGTGTAATGGTGTATCAATCGTTGACATCAATGCTGACGGGTTCAATGACATTTATATTGCTGTATCCAATCCAGATAGCACCAAAAGGGAAAACTTACTTTTCATCAATAATGGTGATCTGACTTTCTCAGAACAAGCCGAAGCTTACGGCCTAAATGATAATGGCCACTCTACACATTCAGCATTTTTTGACTATGACCTCGATGGAGATCTGGACATGTACCTTTTAACCTATGGCAACAATGAGGGTACTGATTTAAAGATGGTCAACAAAAAAATTATTGACGGAACAGGACTTTCCAACGACAGACTTTACCAAAATAATGGAGACAATACTTTTACAGATGTCACAGTGGAGGCAGGAATTCTTATTGAGGGTTATGGACTAGGCGTTGCTGTTAATGATTTAAATAATGACCTATATCCTGATCTTTATATCAGTAATGATTTCCTATTCGATGATATTGTCTACATCAACAATCAGGATGGAACATTTAGTGACAAGTCCAAAGCGTATCTAAAGCATACCAGTCATTTTGGAATGGGGGTAGATGTTCAGGACTTCAACAATGACTTGTTACCAGATGTGGTTCAAGTGGATATGATGCCAGAAGATAATTATCGACAGAAAAAGATCCTCGGTCCGATGCATTACGACTTCTTTAATCTTTCTATTAAAGAAGGCTATACGCCACAGTACATGCGAAATACACTTCAAGTAAATCAGGGAGAAAAGGGGTTTTCAGAGATTGGTCAGTTTGCTGGCATCAATGAGACCGACTGGAGTTGGGCTCCGGTATTTGCAGATTATGATGCAAATGGAAACAAAGACCTGATCATTACCAACGGCTTTAGAAGAAATGTGACCGATTGGGATTTTAGAAACTACATCAGCGAACAGCTGGAAATTGCCAAAGGTAAGGGGCAAGACCCCGATGAGGTTGCTTTAGCCATTGTTAAGAAGACCAACGACCTAAAGCTTCCAAATTATGCCTATGCTTACAATGGAGACTTAACCTTTACAGATGTTACTGCAGATTGGGGGCTTTCTGCACCTACCTGGTCCAATGGTATGGCTTATGCCGACCTTGACCAAGATGGTGATCTCGATTTGGTGATTTCGAATATAGACGACCATGCTTATATCTATGAAAATCGACTAGAACAGCAGGAAATTAAACCCAACTACTTAAAAGTAAAGCTGGAGGGACCTAAGGAGAACCCTGATGCTATTGGTGCTAAAATCATGGTAGAACAGGCAGGTATCAAGCGAACCCACTATCAGTCGAAAACTCGGGGTTACCTGTCTAATGTTACATCCGAAATTTACTTTGGCTTTGGAGAGAATTCATCAGCCACAGAGGTCACCGTTATATGGCCTAATGGGCAATCTGAAACAAAGACTGCAACACTAAATGCCACACTGACTTTTGAAATAGGTAATGCTCAGGATAATGAAATGGCTATAGTTGAAACCAATCTGACTTCTGGCAACCTTGCCAATGATTATGGGCTTAATCATACTACTCCAGAAAATGATTTTGTGGATTTCTATTTCGAACCTCTTCTTCCTCATAGGCTATCGCAGTCAGGCCCTGCTCTAGCGAAAGGTGATATTAATGGTGATGGATTAGAAGACTTATTTGTTGGTGGTTCCGCTGGGAATGGAGGCTACATCTTTGTCCAAACCAGTGGTGGGAAATTTAGAAAAAACGAATTGAATGGATCAAAAGACTCAGAAGACACCGATGCTACCTTCCTTGATTTCGATCAAGATGGAGACCTGGATCTCTACGTGGCTTCCGGCAGCAACGAATTTGAGGCTGATAGTCCAAAGTATCAAGATAGAATTTACATTAACAATGGAAGAGGCAGGTTCAGCCTGGGTAATGGAATCCTCCCTGAAATGTTGACGAGTTCAGGCGCTGTCTCAGCTTCAGACTTTGATGGAGATGGAGATATAGATCTTTTTGTGGGAGGACGCTTAGAGCCGAAAAAATACCCCATGCCAGGGACATCGTATATCCTAAGAAATGAAGGAAATAGATTTATAGATGTCACCGAAGAGGTAGCTTCGGGACTCCAAAAAATCGGTATGGTTACCACCTCAGAATGGGGGGATTTTGATGGTGACAATGATCTTGACCTGATTCTAACAGGAGAATTCATGCCCATAACCGTCTTTCTTCAGCAGGATGGCAAGTTCACCAATGCCACTAGTTCCTTAGGACTGGATTCGCATACCGGATGGTGGAATACAATTCATTTGACAGACCTTAATGAAGATGGAAAACTGGACATCATTGCAGGCAATCTGGGAGAAAACACAAAGTATGATGTCAGTATCGATCAACCCATAAGCGTGTTTGCAAAAGACTATGATGACAATGGTATGATTGATGCCATAATGAGCTGCTTCATTGGTAATGAAGAGCACGTACTTCATTCAAAAAGTACTTTGGAGCAACAAGTCATCCGTTTCAAGAAAAGATATGTTAAACACGAAGAGTTTGCAAAAGCCACCTTTGCTGAGATAATTCCTCCAGAAATTCGGGATGGGGCTTACGTTCTAAAGACAAACACCTTTAATCATATGGCTTTCTTAAGTTCGTCAGAAGGGTACAGGCCTGTCGTACTACCTAATGAGACACAAATAGCCCCTTTACAGGCCATAACAGCTTCAGATGGTAAATTATTCCTTAGTGGAAACGACTATGGCACTGAAGTGACTGTAGGCCAGTATGATGCAAGCCATGGCTTTGTACTATCATTTGACAAATCAAGCAGAGAGTTTGTCATCAACAAAGGTTCAAACTATAGGGCAAGTGGCAATATTAAATCTGCCCTTAAGCTCCAAGTTGGTAATGAATCTATCATTGTACATGGAGCAAGCGGTGAGGGTCTCTACGTCAGTCGGGCAAATTAAAGGTTATTCCTCTTCTTCGCCTTGAATTTCATCAATATCGTCACGATCTCTCAGTTTCTTATCGTCAACGTTCTTATTCAAAAAATCATTGATTTTATCAATTGAAAGGGAGTTTTGTATCTCTCCGAATGAATCTATATTCACCTCAAGGCCATCCAATTCTGGAGCTACTTTCGGCTTTTCCTGTTGTTCCTTTTTCTTTGCCATGGTTAATCGTTTAATGTGATGGTACTAATTGCCCTTTCGATTCTACTAACAACTTCATCAGGACCCAAGATCTCGATAATGGCCATTAAATCGGGCCCTCCGGCCTGACCTGTCAATGCAAGTCGTAGTGCCGGCATTACTCTACCCAAAGGGGTATCATCTTCAGCAAGATAACGCATTAAAGCTTCACGTGCTTGCTCTCTGCCAATCTGTTCTAAACCCTTTAGGTTAGAAGCAAACCCACTCAACTTATCTACAGCCAACTGATTCCACTTTTTTCTAACGGTCTTTTCATCATATGATTCAGGTGTTTCAAAGAAAAAACCACCCGCCACAATCATATCTTTCACAAAAGTCACACGTTCTTTCAAAGCGCCAACAATTGAGATTGCCTTTGCTTCATCAATTTCCTTTCCTAAAAGGGTCACAAATTCATTTGCAAGCTCTTCATCAGATCTGGACTTCAAATATTGCTCATTAAACCACTTCGCTTTTTCAATATCGAATTTAGCTCCCGCTTTATTGATCCTCTCTAAACTAAAAAGGTCTATCAGCTCGTCCATTGAGAAAATTTCCTTTTCACCACCAGGATTCCAACCGAGCAGCGCAAGAAAATTGATAAAGGCATCAGACAGATACCCTTCTTCTTTGAAACCCTTAGAAAGTTCACCCGAAGCAGGATCTATCCAGTTCAATGGAAAAATCGGGAATCCCAATTTGTCAGCAGCTCTTTTACTTAGCTTACCATTTCCATCAGGTTTTAGTAAAAGTGGCAGATGAGCAAATTCTGGTTTCTCCCAACCCAGATATTCATAAAGCATAACATGCAATGGGGCAGAAGGAAGCCATTCCTCTCCTCGGATTACATGAGAGATCTCCATCTGGTGATCATCAACAATATTGGCCAGATGATATGTGGGCATACCATCTGACTTTAGCAATACTTTGTCATCCATGGTGGCCGTGTTAACAACCACCCAACCACGAACAAGGTCCTTAAATCTCACATCCTCATTCCTTGGAAGCTTAATGCGAACAACATAAGGCTTTCCTTCATCTATTAACTGATCGACTTCCTCTGCAGACAAAGTCAATGAATTTCTCATTTGCATCCGAGTGATTGCATTGTATTGAGGATTGGCTACACGGGCTTCTTTCAACCGATCCCTCATAGCGTTCAACTCATCTGGCGTATCAAAGGCTATGTAGGCCTTGTCCTCAGCAATCAATTGGTCTGCAAAGGCTTTATATCTCGCTTTCCTTTCAGACTGTTTGTAGGGGCCATAATCCCCTCCTGCTTTTACTCCTTCATCAGGTGAAATACCAGCCCAGGCAAGAGCGTCTTCTATATAGGACTCTGCTCCCTCAACAAAGCGATTTTGATCAGTATCTTCTATTCTAAGAACAAAAGCTCCCTTATGTTTTTTGGCAAACAGATAGTTGTAAAGGGCAGTTCTGACACCTCCTATATGCAATGCTCCAGTGGGGCTTGGAGCAAATCTAACACGAACACTCATATGCTATAATTTAGGCCGCAAATATAGGAAGACTTATCAAAGAGACTTCCCTCTTATGAGCTTATAGGTCAACCGCAATACAAGATATCTCAACATTCACATCCTTTGGTAAGCGAGCAACTTCAACAGTCTCTCTTGCCGGAGGGTTTTCCTTAAAATACATACCGTAAGCCTCGTTAATCGTGCCAAATTGGTTCATGTCCTTTATAAAAATTGAGCATTTCACCACCTGGTTAAAAGTCATTCCCGCTTCACTGAGCACTGCCTCTATGTTCTTCATCACTTGGTGCGTTTCCTCGGTAATGTTCTCGTTTATCATTTCACCAGTAAGTTGGTCGAAAGGAATTTGGCCTGAAACATAAAGTGTATTACCCGCTTTAACTGCTTGACTATATGGTCCGATGGGTGCCGGAGCATTCGCACTTGTAACAATGATCTTTGACATGGCTTAATAATTAATACTTTTGTGTCAAATTACTCATTTATGAAGATTCTGGTTATTGGTACTAAGAGAGATTTTGCTGAATTCGAAAAAAAGTTTGGTCCAACAAATGATTTGACTTTAGATACTAACTATCAGTCCCATTCCTCTTTTCCTGCTTTTGATGTGATCTTCGATTTTTTTGTTGGTGATGAGCCAGAGTTATTCTCCAACTATCAAGAGCATGTGGGTTTAACCATCTTTATAAATTCTCCAAAAATTTCTTTGGCGGAGCTATCATATTTTCAAGAGCAGAAATCTCCAAATAGGATCTTTGGTTTCAATGGACTACCCACTTTTGTAAATAGAGAAATTTTTGAAGTAAGTACCTTAAATGAATCCGATCACAAAGAATTGACTGCAATGTGTCAGAGTCTTGGTACAGATTATGAAATTGTTGGCGACAGAGTCGGTATGGTCACTCCTCGAATCGTTTCTATGATTATTAACGAAGCTTTTTACACAGTGCAAGAAGGTACAGCGACAAAAGAAGATATAGACCAGGGAATGAAACTAGGCACTAATTACCCTTATGGCCCCTTTGAATGGTGTGAGATGATTGGGGTTCAAAATGTATATGAATTGCTCGAAGCCCTCTATGACGACACAAAAGAAGAAAGGTATAAAATCTGCCCTCTCTTGAAAAGAGACTACTTGCTAGCCCTATAAGTAGGAATACTCTCCTCTAATTGACTACTCTACTGTAACGGATTTTGCCAGGTTTCTAGGCTGATCAACATTACAACCTCTCATAACCGCAATATGATAAGATAATAATTGAAGAGGTACCACTGACACTAGAGGCATCAGGGCCTCATGGGTGTGAGGAACTTCGATAATATGGTCAGCTATCTCAGTGATCTCTGTATCTCCTTCGGTCACTATAGCTATAACTTCTCCTTTGCGTGCCTTTACCTCCTGAATATTGGAAACAATCTTTTCATAAGACGAATCCTTTGTGCCAATGAACACAACAGGCATATTTTCATCAATTAACGCAATAGGTCCGTGCTTCATTTCTGCTGCGGGGTATCCTTCAGCATGGATATACGAAATCTCCTTTAACTTTAAGGCTCCTTCCAAAGCAACCGGGAAATTATACCCTCTACCCAGATAGAGGAAGTTGCTTGCATTCTTGAATTTCTCTGAAATTATCTCAATCTGAGGGTTCAAATCTAAACATCTTGCGATTTTGTCAGGAATAGATTCTAATTCCACCAACAAACCTCTAAAATCACTCTCAGACAATGTACCCTTCTTCTGAGCAATCATTAAAGCCATCATAGTAAGTACAGAAATCTGCGCAGTAAAAGCCTTGGTACTAGCCACTCCAATTTCTGGACCGGCATGAGTATAAGAACCTGCATGGCTTGCTCTTGGAATCGAAGAACCTACAACATTACAAACGCCAAGAATGGTGGCACCCTTGGACTTAGCTAACTCAATAGCCGCTAGTGTGTCTGCTGTCTCGCCAGATTGTGAGATTGCAATAACAATATCTTTTTCTCCAACGATAGGGTTTCGATAACGAAACTCAGATGCGTATTCAACTTCAACAGGAATACGACAAAACTCTTCAAAAATGTATTCAGCTACCAAACCCGCATGCCAAGATGTGCCACAGGCAAGGATCAGGATGCGGTCTGCATTTAATACCTTATTAGTATAGTCATGAATTCCTCCTAAATGAAGGTGACCCTTGTTCGCATTAAGTCTTCCTCTTAGACAGTCACCGACTGACTTTGGCTGTTCAAAGATCTCTTTGATCATAAAGTGATCATATCCACCCTTTTCGATTGCCTCTAACTCAATGTCCACCGTCTGAACGTATGGCTTCATTTCTACGTCCTCAATGTTCTTGATGGTAAGATTGTTATTATTTATGATCGCAATCTCCTGATCGTCAAGATATACGACTTCATTAGTATATTCTATGATTGGAGTGGCGTCAGATGCCAAGAAGAATTCATCTTTTCCCAAACCCACTACTAAAGGGCTCCCTTTTCTTGCAGCGATTAACAGGTTGGGGTCTTCTAATGAGACTATTGCGATGGCATAGGCCCCAACCACTTTATTCAAGGCAAGCCTCACTGCCTCTGCTAGGTCTACTTTTGTGTTTAGGTAGATGTCCTCAACAAAATTTATAAAAACCTCTGAATCTGTCTCGCTTTGAAACGTATATCCTTTAGATAGTAAATCTGTTTTTAAGGCAGCATAGTTTTCAATAATCCCATTGTGAATCATTGCCAGTTTTCCACCCATTGAAATATGAGGATGTGCGTTGGTGTCATTAGGTTCTCCATGAGTGGCCCATCTTGTGTGACCTATACCGATAGTAGAACTTAGATCTCGATCCTTTGCAAAATCATGAAGATCAGCAACTTTACCTTTCTTCTTGTATACATTCAAGTCACCGTTCAATAGTGCTACTCCGGCACTGTCATATCCGCGGTATTCAAGTCTTTGTAAACCCTTGATAATTATTGGGTAAGCTTCTCTTTTTCCTATATATCCAACAATTCCACACATAGTAATTTCTGCCTTTTTCGAAAAGTAACAATAATAAGAGTGGCTACCTCAACCGAGAGAAGAAAATCTTGATTTCAAGGTTGTCTAGCTCCAGGGTAAAGCCGTTTGTAGACAAATTCATATTTGACGGATAAACAAATATCTCATTTCGTCTAAACACGTCATTCAAGTAGGCACGGACGTAGGAAGTAATTGAAGCCGTATATGTTCTATCAGTCTCATTATACCTTAATTGAAGAGGAAAATTCTGCGAAATAATATTCACCCCATCTTCCTGTATTGCTCTCAGTGCCCCACCATCACTAATCACGGTATTCCTGTCATCTGTGATTAAAAGAAGTAGCGTTGCTGGAGGTGAAATGCCATCAGGCAAATCTCCTATAGGACCTATAGTCATCTCTGCTAAATTTACTATTGCCCCATCATTGACATTGGCAAAGCGTTCTAAGTCAGATAGGTCAAGTTTAGTGACTAATCCGATTCCTGATTGTACTACCAGCTGAGATACCTGATTGTACTCAACACTGGTCTCTTGTACAAAGGCAAAGTTGGTTGCTGAGCGATCAGAAGTAAAATTATGAAAACTCGGTTGTGCCACACCGGACATTGTGATAGTCCTGTTGGCAATGTCTCCATCACTAAGCGGCACGGAATAATAAAAGATCACCTCGAAGTTAGCCCCGGTATTGATCCCAAAGATGTTATTAGAACTACCTTCATGTCTAAAAACAAAACCTGGAAAAAACGCATCAAAAGCCGTCTGGGTATCGAATGTCGCATTGTCATCTCGGATACCATCGAAGATTTCCTGAGCCCAGCTTAAGTCCGCATCAATACTATAAACAGAGTCGAAATTATCAATCTGTACATCTCCAGAAGCAATTAGTTCATTTGATTGAATTAGCTCACTTGTAGTTATATACCTATCAGAAGGAAAAGCTTCGCCAATTTTATAGGCTCTTAAGTTAAGCGCTCTATTGACAGCTGAGGTATCATAAAGAAAATTGATTCCGAAGTTAACCTTTACGGAATCCAGAATATCATCAGCTGTAAGTACCGGGTGACTATTCTCGTTGAGATCTAGCCCGATATAACCCTTGGCAGTCATATTGCCAAAATCAGAGCCAGAATGCTCTCCTACAAAAATACGTGATAGATTAGCTGAATTGATTGAGTCAAGCCAAACAATACCAGTGCTTATTGAAATATTCTCTGAATTGAATTCTATTGGTTCTACATCATCAGAACTCAATCCGAAATCACCCTTCTCCTCACAAGAATTAAATATAATGAGGCTCAGTAACAGAGCCCCATATATTCTAATCTTAGCCAACAAGTTCATTATATAGGTTAAAATAGGAGTCTAAAAAGTTATCGTCCTTTTCAATTGTACTTACAGTTCTACCTTGTTCAATTTCAGTAAACAAGTTATTCAAGCTTTCACTGGCTTCTTCCTCAGCCCTAATCACGGCATCGGCATATTCAGCCCCTGTCTTGATAAAACCAGCAAAATCAGCTGATTTCAAATTTTGCAACATACTATCGTCAATATCCATCATCTTAACTTTGTCCAATAGGTCATCTTTGAACTGATGAGCAAAGTCATTATTGTAGATAGTGAAGACAGAACGTGTATTTTGGAATATTGGATCGTTCTTATAGGTAGTCTTTAGATACATTGGAATAAGACTGGTCATCCAATCGTTACAGTGAACAATATCCGGTGCCCAACCCAATTTCTTAACTGTTTCTAAAACTCCCTTACAGAAGAAAATGGCTCTTTCGTCATTGTCTTCATAGAAGTTGTCTTCTTTGTCGTAGAAAACGGTCTTTCTGTGGAAATAGTCTTCGTTGTCTATAAAATAGACCTGAAGCTTTGCATTAGGAATTGAAGCAACTTTAATAACAAGCGGCTTTTCCTCCTCACCAACAGCAATGTTGATCCCTGAAAGTCTAACTACTTCGTGTAAACGATTCTTTCTCTCGTTAATGAGCCCGAAACGTGGAACTAAAATTCTGATCTCCATACCTCTCTCCTGCATGGCTTGAGGTAATTTTCTCACAAAGTCCGATACCTCAGACGTTTGTAGAAATGGCTGAATTTCACTTGCAACGTACAGAATTCTTAATTTTGACATACTTAATGGAAATTAAATGAAATCTCTTCTTTGAAAAAGAGCCACAAAATTACGGAATTTGGGTCAAAAATCATTCAATTTTAAAGAAAAAGGCGATATGTTGTCTCTCTGGCAGCGTTAATTACCGTTAAAAGTCATTATGAATATCTGCAAGACCATAATTCAGGTTAGAGGCATTCTTCAGGACATTAGGTTAGAGGGTAAATCCATTGGGTTTGTACCAACCATGGGAGCTTTGCATCAAGGACACCTTACATTGATTCAAGCGTCAAAGGAAAATTGTGACTTTACAGTCGCTAGTATTTTTGTAAATCCTGCGCAATTCAACAACCCAGAAGACCTTAAGAATTATCCGAAGACGCTGGATGAAGATATAGAGAAGTTGATAAGTGCCGGATGTGATGTCCTCTTCCTTCCCCACGGTCAGGAAATGTACCCCGACAAACCCCAGTTGAAAATTTCATTTGACGGTATTGCCGATCAACTTGAGGGGGAATTTAGACCCGGACATTTTGATGGCGTGGCCTTGGTTGTCTCCAAGTTTTTCAACATAATTCAGCCTAGTCATGCATTTTTTGGTCAAAAAGATCTTCAGCAATTCTTCATTGTCAAATCACTCGTTGATCAACTGAACTATCCCATTCTCATGAATATGGTACCCACAGCCCGTGAATCAAATGGCTTAGCCATGTCATCAAGGAATATGCGCCTTTCCGAGGCTGAAAAATTAGAAGCTGCCTTACTGTATCAAGCCTTATGCATAGGACAGAAGAAGTTATTACAAGGCGGAAATGTCAAATCGGTCAAGGCAGAAATTCAAGAACTATTCAATGCCTCCAAGCGTTTAGCACTTGAATACTTTGAAGTCATCAGTACAAGTGACTTTAAAGCTACGGACGTGACTAAAGAGAAAGAAAAAGTTGCTTTGTGTATAGCCGCAAATATTGGTCAAGTTAGATTGATAGATAACTTGATGTTAATTTCTTAGTTTTGCGCTCGTTTTGAGGAGGAGAAATGCAAATAGAGGTATTTAAATCGAAAATCCATCGTGCCAAGGTAACTCAGGCCGAACTGCACTATGTGGGAAGCATTACATTAGATGAAACACTAATGAATGCGGCAAATATCATAGAAAATGAAAAAGTACAAATCGTGAACGTGAACAACGGAGAACGATTTGAGACCTATGTCATCAAGGGAGAAAAAGACAGCGGAACTGTTTGTCTAAATGGGCCAGCAGCCCGGAAAGTTCAAGTAGGTGATGTGATCATTATTGTATCTTACGGTATTATGGATTTTGAATCCGCCAAATCTCATACGCCTAGAATAGTTTTCCCAGATAACGACAATAAACTGTCATAAATTCAACTTGCGAATTGCATTAAAAGATATCCTCAAGTTCATTGTCTCTATTGGCCTTACCGGGTATGTCCTATACAAAACATCCGGTAGTGTAGATTGGGAAAAAGCCTATGACGCTATTCTGAAGTTCAATTACGGTTGGATTTTCTTAAGTGTTTTTCTTTCGATTCTCAGTCATCTACTTAGAGCCTATAGATGGAATTTATTATTGAATACTGGTGGCCATAGACCTAGTCTTTTTACTTCATATCTGGCATTAATGGTTGGTTATCTATCCAGTATGGCAATCCCCAGACTTGGAGAAGTGACAAGATGTACAGTACTCAAAAGGACCAATAAGATTCCCGTCCCATTCTCACTAGGAACAGTACTTACAGACCGACTTTTGGACCTTTTTATACTTGGTCTTCTCACTATCTTCTTGCTTCTAATGAGGTTTGAATTGCTTAAGTCTTTCTTTACTGACTTCGTCAATGCCAAAATTCCTTTTGTAATCCAATACTGGCCGGTTTTAGTACTTCTGGCCATTGGCGGGGTAGCCTTTCTTGTTTGGCTCATCCGAATATCTAAAAAACCTCGAGAAAAGGAAGGTCTTCTATCTAGACTAATAGACTTCATAATCAATCTTATGAATGGAATGAAGACAATCGCCAAAGTAAAAAGTCCAGTTCAATTCTGGCTTGCAACGCTGGGTATTTGGATACTCTATTTTCTAATGCTCTATGTGATCTCCTTTGGCTATGGACCAACTGACGAAATGTCACTTATGGCAGGAGTGGCAGTACTGGTTATGGGTAGCCTAGGCATGGCAACCCCTGTAAACAACGGAATTGGAGCCTATCAGGCCTTTGTTGCCAGCATTCTTGTCGTTTTTGGCATTGTCTACGAGGATGGTTATGTTTTTGCTATAATTTCACAAGGATCGCAAGTGGTAGCCATTATATTAATTGGTTTCATAAGCTTGCTAATCCTTAACTTTAGGAAGAAAGAGCAGGAAATTGAAACAGACATCTCATAAGGTAGTCAGTCAGCAAGAACTTAAAAAGAGAATTCAAAGTTGGCAATCCAATGGCCAGAAGGTCGTTTTTTCGAACGGGTGCTTTGACATTTTACACCTTGGACACATCGACTATTTAGAAAAGGCACGTGCTTTTGGTGACAAACTAGTGATAGGCCTTAATTCTGACGATTCTGTTAGGGTTCTGAAGGGTACAAACAGACCTGTCAACCTTCAAGAAGCCAGAGCTAGAATGCTAGCGGCTCTTTCCTTTGTTGACGGAGTGACAGTTTTTGAGGAAGAAACTCCTCAGGAATTAATAGATTACCTTTTACCTGATGTTTTGGTAAAAGGGAGTGACTACAAAGTGGAAAACATTGTAGGTGCAAAAAGCGTAATTGCGAATGGTGGATCAGTAGAGACAATTGACCTGGTCAATGGATATTCGACCACCAATATCATAGAGAAAATAAAGAAGTAAAATATGTTTGGAGGATTTATAGTATTAGTTGTAGGAATAATGATTGTCAGCTGGGCTGTTCAAAACAGTCTCAAGCGTAAATTCAAAAAATATTCACAAGTAGGACTTTCCATTGGTCTTAGCGGAAAAGAGGTTGCTGAGCTGATGCTCAGGGATAATGGTATAGATGATGTACAGGTGGTTTCGGTTCAAGGTAGGCTGACGGACCATTACAATCCTTTGGACAAAACTGTGAACCTAAGCCCAGATGTCTATGCTGGAAGGTCCGTCATGGCAGCTGCAGTAGCTGCTCACGAATGTGGACATGCTATTCAACACGCCACAGCTTACGCTCCTCTAAAAATGAGGTCGGCCTTGGTGCCTATACAAGCTTTGAGTGGCAGAATACTCAACATTCTATTCTTCATGATGATCTTTGGTGTAGGTGCTTCGTTTTTGCCTTATGAAATGGCGGGAATATTAATCGTAGGCGTTTATGCAGTCTTCACGCTTTTTGCCTTCGTTACCCTTCCAGTAGAATTCGATGCTACCAAGAGGGCGCTTGCCTGGGTAGATCAGAGAAATATAACGCAGGGAGAAGAGCATGACATGGCAACAGATGCCTTAGACGCTGCTGCCAGAACCTATTTAGTAGCCGCCTTAGGCTCGCTTGCCATGCTACTTTATTATGCAATGGCATTCCTAGGAAATGACTAGCAAGTTTTAACGAATTGATTAACTTTGCCTAACAAACGTTCGTTAAATAATTTCTAATGAATTTCGAGTTAACAGAAGAGCATATAGCGGTAAGAGACGCGGCCAGAGAATTCGCCAACACAGAGCTTTTACCAGGTGTTATTGAAAGAGATGAACACCAAAGATTTCCAACTGAGCAAGTCAAAAAAATGGGCGAGCTTGGATTTTTAGGAATGATGGTAGACCCTAAGTATGGAGGGGGCGGTATGGACACTGTTTCCTATGTACTGGCTATGGAAGAGATTTCTAAAATTGATGCTTCTGCCAGTGTTTGTATGTCAGTTAACAACAGTTTGGTATGCTGGGGAATTGAGAAGTTCGGTAATGAAGAACAAAAACAAAAATACCTTACACCACTAGCTACTGGTGAAAAAATAGGTGCCTTTTGTCTTTCAGAACCAGAAGCTGGCTCAGATGCAACTTCTCAACAAACAACTGCTGAAGACAAAGGTGATCACTACTTGCTGAACGGAACTAAAAACTGGATTACCAATGGTAATACAGCTTCAATCTATTTAGTCATTGCCCAAACCGATCGAGAAAAAGGTCATCGTGGTATTAACTGTTTGATCGTTGAAAAAGGAATGGACGGTTTTGTGGTCGGTAAGAAGGAAGATAAGCTAGGAATCAGAGGTTCTGATACCCATTCTTTGATGTTCACCGATGTCAAAGTTCCTAAGGAAAACAGAATTGGAGAAGATGGCTTTGGTTTCAAATTTGCCATGTCAACTTTAAATGGAGGTAGAATCGGAATTGCTTCGCAAGCCTTGGGAATTGCTTCAGGCGCCTACGAATTGGCATTGGCATATTCAAAAGAAAGAAAAGCCTTTGGCAAACCGATCAGTCAGCATCAGGCCATTCAGTTTAAGTTAGCAGATATGGCTACAGAAATTGAAGCCGCTCGTCTGCTATGTTTACAGGCCGCTCACCTAAAAGATCAGAAGAAAGATTTTGCCAAAGCAAGCGCAATGGCTAAGCTCTATGCTTCAAAAGTAGCCATGGATACTACAGTTGAAGCAGTGCAGGTACATGGTGGTTACGGTTTCGTAAAAGAATACCATGTTGAAAGACTGATGAGAGATGCAAAAATCACCCAAATCTATGAGGGTACTTCTGAGATTCAAAAGATTGTTATCTCAAGAGAGTTATTGAAATAAAGAGAATTGTTACATAAAAATGACCATTGACATATAAATTATTGTCAATGGTCATTTTTTTTTGCCATTGTTATAGACAAGCGTAAATTAGTACACTTTACAACATTAGTTTTTTCGAAACGTTTCATACACCACTATGGAGGATTATAACAAAATAATAGAATCACTAGGTGTTCGCTACATTAAAAGTAGGAACATGAAGATAGCTAAGGCTGTCACTATAGATAATTTTTACGATGTTGAGAATACCATTATTGTAGTCAATAATGGGGATGTTTATTTCGGTCCAGATCAGGAGAAAGTATCAGAAGGAGATATGCTTTTTATCCCTGGAGGTAAATCCCTTTCAATTTCTTTCGGTTCTGTTACAGCACAAGCCATTTCGAACGAAGAGTTTATTTCTAATAAGAAAAAGTACCTGCAAAACGCCAATGACTCAGAGATCAACGACTTTGATGTGGATGGATTCAGTCAAGTCATGTTTGAGGCAAAAGTTTTTGACTCTGTCAACTTCTTCTCATCACTGAATATTACACCTTTCGCCATTCGCAATAGTAGCGTATTGGCAGAATTAATTCGGCTTATTATCAATGAAGATAATTCTGTAAAGCCAGGAAAGAATAGGGTGATCAAGGTAAATACAGAATACTTAGTCGTAGAGGTCATCAGATACATTTTGGATAACAGGCTATTTGTAGAACAGCTGGTGACCAATAGCACCTACTTCAAGGATCCTAGGCTTATCGATATTTTCAGTTATATCAAGAAGAATATCGGTGGAGACTTGTCGAACAAAGTGTTGGCTAGAGTGGCCAATGTTTCAGAGGACTATGTTGGTCAATATTTCAAAATGCTGACGGGCATTAACCCTCAGGACTACATTGAGTATCAACGTATGGAAGCCGCTGTTGACTTATTGAGAACCACCAAGAAGAGTATCAGAGATATTGGCCGAGAAGTAGGTTATAAAGACACTGCTTATTTCTGTAGGAGATTCAAAATGATGTTTGGTATTCCTGCAGGAAAAATGAGAAGACGTGAAAGCCTAATTAACATTTAAGGCTTCATTGTAAAAATTTACTACCTCAGAAACCTCAGTCAAAAGGCTGAGGTTTTTTTGTGCTCCATTGCCAATGACAATGATGTCTGCACCAGCATCCAATGCCTGTCTGGCCTTTGAAGCAGAGTTTAACCCTCCTCCAATAATTAAGGGAACATCTATAGCCCCTTTCACAGCGCGAATTATTTTCGGAGCAATCGGTTCTTCTGCACCACTGCCTGCGTCCATATAAACTGTTTTCAAACCTAGCATTTGACCTGCAAGGGCCGTTGAGGCAGCTAGACTCGGTTTATCATTAGGCAATGGCTGGGAATTGCTGATGTAAGAAGCACTAGTGGGTTTACCCGAATTAACCAACATATAACCTGTTGGTATTACTTCGAGATTGCTCCTTTTTACAACCGCGGCAGCCACTACATGCTGACCAATTAATAATTCAGGGTTCCGTCCGGAAATAAGCGAGAGAAACAGAATAGCGTCTGCAGCAGCATCAATTTGGATTGCATTGCCTGGGAATAGTATACAGGGTATATCCGTATATGATTTCACCATGCTCACCACTTCATGCAAATTACTGCTCGTCACCAAGCTACCCCCTACAAAGATGTAATCCACCTTTTGTTCCAAACACAGATTGAGGCTTTCGATTAAGCTGCGCTCATCAGTATCATCAGGGTCAAAAAGCACTGCCAATGCCTTTCTTCCAGAGGCTCTAAGTTTGCCAAAGTCGTTGTTCAAATTGTTATTTCTCATCTTCGGCAACATCTATCTCTTTTAAAAAGGAAGCCAATCGCTCAGCTGCAACGCCAAGCAAGAAAACAATGGCTTGTTCCTTCAATGTAGAGGCCAGGAGGTTTTCTCCTTTATTAGGTAGGTCGACATTTTTCAACTTATCCTTTTTGCCTCTTTTTGCTTTCTTCTTACCAGACCCTGTAATGGCAGTGGACAGCAAGTAAGCACCCAGGAGTCCTCCTCCGACTATCAAAGCACTTTTCCCCACTTTATCAAAATTGTTTTTTAATTCACCCAATTGAGACTCAAGTGCATTCTTGAATTTGTCGTTGGCATTTTCGAGCTCTTCCCTTTTTGACATAAAGTTTTTAATCTTTCTTACTCTCCGATTTTGCTTTTATCTGCTTCAAAAGACGCTCTCTTCTAAAATAAACTGCTCCGGCAAAACAGAGGTATAACACTCCGACTATAATATATCCCAAGAAGTTACTTTCCAAATAAGAATTGAGGACATTGGACAAGCCTAAGGACAAGAGTAGCAATGCCATCAAACATAAAACAGCAATCATCAATGAGACTACCGCTTTAGCAATCAGCTTGGTTGATTCTTCCTGAGCATCTAGCTTTAGAAGTTCAATTTTGGTTTCAAGAAACCCGGTTAAAGTGTCTACTAATTTGTCTAAATCGAAAAGCTTCAAAACCTTGGGATTTCAGGCAAGATAGAAAGAAGTGATCAACTATTGAATTGAAATTAGCTTGCTCGTCTTTAAAAGGTCACCTTGACCATCAAAGTAGCTTGATTTTATCATCAGCTTCTTTTCGCTGTCAATTAAGAACTGCCCTGTAGTATTATCATCAAAAGCCACTTCGATAAAACGAAGTCCTTCTATTTTCTCACCATTTAATGTATAGCTAGCCGTATCATTGACAGTAAGAATTCTACCATCCTTATCAAACTCACTATCTGACAAGTTGTAGTCAATAAGACCTTGAGTGCTTGCTAGCTTAGATTGGTTCTCTTTAATCGAAAATGAGCTATCAGGAGATTCAGATGCTTCAGCACCTGATTCGTAAACCAAGAATTGAATTTGACTTTGCTTCTCATTTGGATTGACCAAAATTGTCGAAGTCTTAGCTCCACTATCAATCTCATACTCATAAATCAATTGCCTGCCCGAAGAACCACCACTGATGTAAATAAGCGTGAAAGGTAGCAGAAAGAATGAGAGTATGATATAAGAGAAACCAAATGCCCTTGAATCCAAAGTGAGCTTACCAAATTTATAAGCAATCGCTACTGGGATTTTTCTGATCGATGGGAAAGGTAGGAAGATCAGCACCCCAATAAGATTGAAAAGTAGGTGTACAAAAGCCAGACTAATGGCAGCATCAGAACGGCTATAAGCCGCAAGAATAGCCGTAATGGTAGTACCAATATTGGCACCCATTATAAAAGGAAAAGCATTGCCTAGCTTTACTCTTCCTGAAGCCACTAGTGGAACAATCAAAGAGGTTGTAATAGAACTCGACTGAACACCAGCTGTAATCAAAGTGCCCCAACCAAATGATTTATAAGGGTTATTGAAAACATAACGCTTCAGCTTCCCTTTTGACGCCCCTATTAGTCTCGAATAAATAATGTTTGACAAGAACTTAATCGAGAGAAATAATAACACCAAAGAGATAATGATAGAAACAAAGTTCTGAGGGAAAAATGTCATCAGCCACTCTGTAACCCTACTATATCCAATATCCAAAGTGCTGTTAAATGCGGTATTGTTAACCGAACCTCCTGCGAAAAGAGAAGTCAATTGTTGGGCACAGTAGCTAAGCAATCCGTAGTAGTATTCCAAAGGGAATACTATCAGTACAGTTATTATATTAAAGAAGTCATGAATCGTACCGGCAGAAATCGCTTTTCTGAACTCATTTCTATTGGTGATAAAGCCTAAGGATACTAGTGTACTGGTCAATGTAGTACCTACATTGGCTCCCATTACAATAGGAATGGCATTTCCTAGCGATAGATAACCTGAGGCCACTACAGCCACAGTCATAGCAGTAACAGTGGAGCTACTCTGGATTAGAGCAGTAGCCAATAGGCCTATGAATAAACCTATGAATGGATTGGATGTAACCATTAGTACAGAACGTGCAGTATCTCTTCCTATCATAGATACTGAAGCACCCACTAACTCAATGGCAAGCAAGAAGAGGCCCACCGCCATAATGAACATGACTGCGGACAGAAACCAACTTCTTGGTTTCTTATTCTGAATATTTAATTCTTCTTCTCCCAAAAGGGTAAATGATTACACCTAAAAATGATTTCGCAAAAATAGAATTTTAAGGCCTTGTAAGTCAGGCATTCATGTAAAGCCTTTGTTAACAAATCGCTTTATGATCAAAAATTTATTATTTCATTTATCTTCCTAATTTTCAGGATGTTATAATTTTCAGGTGTCTTCGATGCTTTACATGGGTTAACACCGAGTTAATGCCGTGATTCTGATAATTCAAAAAGTATTATACTTTTGTAGTGTTCCTAAAAGACCAGCGTACTATACGATCAATCAATCGCTACACTGAATCCCTGAAATGTCTCCCGATCAAGAACCTCTCTATCTCATCTTAATTAAGATTTTTGGTGCACTTGGCCTTTTCATTTATGGAATGAAGGTCATGAGTGAGGGCATTCAGCGTGTCGCTGGAGATAAACTGAGAAACGGCCTAGCCAGCATGACCAATACAAGGCTGGGAGGCGTTTTAACCGGTTTTTTTACTACTTCCATCATTCAAAGTTCATCGGCTACCACGGTGATGATTGTGAGTTTCGTAAATGCGGGGCTCTTAAACCTAAAGCAGTCTATTGGAGTGATTATGGGAGCCAATATTGGCACGACCATTACTGCTTTAATCATTGTAATCTTTGGCTTTAAAATCAGCATTACAGCCTTCGCTTTACCGATTCTGGCGCTTGCTGTTCCTTTATTCTTATTTGCAAAGGCTGATCGGTGGAAATACCTCGGAGAGTTCTTAATCGGTTTCTCCATACTTTTCATTGGATTAGGAGCATTAAAAGATTTAGTTCCAAGTGATTTATCTACTGAGACTCAGGAGTTCATAGGCCAACTGGGAGAATATGGGTTCTTTTCGACCATTTTAATGGTCATAGTGGGTACGATTGTGACCATCATTGTTCAATCTTCCAGCGCTGCTATTGCGATCACACTCACACTTTGTGCTAAAGGAATTATCCCTTTCGAAATGGCCGCAGCCATCGTACTTGGTGAAAATATAGGTACAACAATCACAGCAAATATTGCAGCTGTAATCGGTAATACGCATGCCAAAAGAGCAGCACGTGCTCATCTCATCTTTAACCTCATTGGTGTACTCTGGATGCTGATACTTTTCAACCCTTTCCTAAGGCTTATTGATAGTATTGTCGTCTCTCTTGACCTTGGATCTCCATTCACTAATGTTGATTCTATCAAAGATGGACTCACCGCTTTTCATATGCTGTTCAACATTTTGAACACCTTGATACTCGTATGGTTTGTTGATTTGATTGCTCGAGTAGTGATCAAAATGGTGCCTTCAAAAGAAGGTGATGATGAAATATTCAAGCTAAAATACATTAGTACAGGAATCGTTAAGACACCTTCTCTTTCGCTTCAAGAAGTGCAAATGGAAATCCGACAGTTTGGTGACATCCTAGCCAGCCTCTGCAAAAACTCTAAAAAACTGTTGCTCTCTGAAGACAAAGGGAAGACTGCTCGACTAAAGTCTAGAATTTACGATTTAGAAAATACTACTGACAAATTCGAAGAGGAAGTTTCTAATTATGTCATTAGAATCACCAGTGAAGAACTGAGCACTAATCACTCAAATCAAATACGTGATGTCTTGAACATAGCCTCAGAATTTGAACGTACTGGTGATGAGTATTTAAGACTGGTCAAGCATTTCGAAAGACTGGATTCTAAGAATGTAGTGCTAACGGAAAAGCAGACAAGCAAGCTGGAAGTATTGTATGACCTTATCTCTGATGCGGTAGGCATTGTCAAAAGCAACTTAAATGTTGAGGATTTATCTGAGGTCAACGAAGAGGAAGCCCTCTCCAAAGAGAAGGAGATCAATGACTATGTGGTTAAGCTACACAAGCAAAACCTTAAATCTATTGAGGCCAAAGAGTACTCTGTAAAAACAGGAGTTGTCTACAAAGACATTATAGCCTCTTTGGAAACAATTGGTGATCACCTATTAAATATGAGTCAGAGCGCTGTGGGTAAATACAGCGAGGAAGATCAAATTTGATTCAGCTGATTTACAGCAATCCAAGCCATTAAACCTATTCCTAATTCAATAGCATCTTCATCGATATTGAAGTTAGGTGTGTGTACTCCATTAGTAGTTCCCTTTTCTTCATTTCCTGTTCCCAGTCTATAAAAGGAGCACGGCACTTCATGGGAATAAAAAGCAAAGTCTTCCGCCCCCATCCATAAATCCAGGTCAACAATATTCTCTTCACCCAGGTAGACTGCAGCTGCCTGACGTGCAGTTTGGGTAGTTTCAGGGTCATTGGTCAAGTAGGGGTAACCGACATCAATGTTAACATCGCATTCTCCTCCCATACCTTCTGCAATTCCTTTTGCTATGTCGGTTATTCTCTTATGCGCTTCAAACCTCCATTTTTCATCAAGTGCTCTGAAAGTACCTGATATTTTCACTTCATCAGGAATTATGTTTTGGGCTTGCCCTCCATGAATGGTTCCGAATGATAATACGGTAGGTGTCTTCGGGTCTGCATTCCTGCTCACTACTTGCTGAAGTGCCACCAAAATATGAGAAGCAATTATAATTGGGTCAATGACTTTATCCGGTAATGCAGCATGCCCACCTTTGCCCTTCACAGTTAGATAGACCTCATCAGCACTGGCCATATACATACCCTCTCTAAAGCCTACTTTGCCAGTAGGTATAAATGGCATGACGTGCTGTCCGAGCATTCGGTCCGGTTTTGGATTTTCTAAAGCACCATCCTTAATCATTAAGGAAGCTCCTCCCGGGTTTTTTTCTTCACCAGGTTGAAAAACCAATTTCACAGTACCTTCAAACTGATCTTTTAACTCGTTTAGAATTCTCGCAGCTCCCAATACACAGGCGGTATGGACATCATGACCACAAGCATGCATCACACCTTCCTTGGTTGATTTATAGTCAACATCATTCGCTTCCAGAATAGGTAAGGCATCCATATCGCCACGTAGTGCAACGGTCTTCTTCTCAGGATTTCTTCCTTCGATAAGGGCAGTCAAACCAGTACCGGCAACGCCCTCTTTGGGCTCAATCCCGATAGCTCTCAGTTCTTTTGAGACATACTTCGCAGTTTCAAACTCTTGAAAGGACAATTCTGGGTTCGCATGAATATGGCGCCTGATCTGCACCACATCATTGGCAAACTGATTTGCTAGATTCTTTATTTGATCTGCCGATATCATTTCTCTTCAATCGGAAATTTGTCCGGGACAATCGAAGCTGTGGGGTAGTATTCTCTAATTTTTCGATAGAGTGGTTGCGCTTCAACCTGCTGAAAAAATTGACCCACTTTTACAAAGTAGGTAGGCAATTTATAAGTATAACGAGCCGTCATGTCAGGTACAATATCGAATAGTCTGTTTCTCACACGTCCGGCTTCTGTTCCGTTATTTCCAGAATAGACCAGAATGGTATAACCATCCATCATGCGAATAGAATCATTGCCAACTCGCATAGAATCGATCAGCATATCCAGTTGATCCGAGATATCAAATGGACTTTCCAAAGGGTCATTCTGGATGATCTCGTCAGATCCTTCTCCTGTCTTGGTTTCGGCAAGTTCAACCTTTGGGTTATACTGTGATAAATCCTCGGAGAAGGTCAAATCAGCCACCTCTGTCTTCTGAGGTACAGTTGACTTCGAGCAACCAGCCGATCCAAGGCCTATTACCAAGAGCACCAACACGATATTGAGAACAAGTCTATTCATCTATGACCACACACTTATTAGACATGATATCTGCTTCCACAGTCTTAAACTTAACGTCTTTTTTAACACTTCCGTCTGGATACTGCACTGACACCCTGTCATTTCTTCCAAAAACCTTCTCAGATTTAATCGGAGCTACTTTTTCTACCGGAGGTCTATTTCTTGTATCCTGCCTTCCAGCCAGCGCACTTTGAGATTCTGCTTTGGACTCATTGAAGTTCTGGCGTTTCGATGACCTGGCTTCCTGAACACGGTTTGGATCTTCTGTCGGAATGAAGGCCTTTGACAAGAAGGACATGGTCTCTTCATTCACCTTTGAAAGGAAGCCTTTAAACAACTCAAATGCCTCGAATTTATAGATCAAAAGAGGATCTTTCTGTTCGTACACTGCATTTTGAACTGACTGTTTCAAGTCATCCATATCACGTAGGTGTTCTTTCCATGTCAAGTCAATCACGCCTAATGTAATTGCCTTTTCCATGGATTTTATCATCTCTGCGTTTTCAGTATCGATAGTCTTCTGCAGGTTCACAGGAACACCGATTTGACGTTTGCCGTCAGTAAATGGCAGCAGGATATTCTCAACCGTAGCGCCACGTTCTTTTTGAATGTGCTTTAAGAGTGGTAGCGTTGATTCCGAAATGGTCTTATTCTTTTGCTGATAGGCTGCAAATGCCTCATCATACAAATCGTTGACCAAATTGTTGAAATCGGTTCTTGTGAAGGCATCCTGATCGATCTTAGAATCGATACCTAATGTACTAATGCAACTCAACTTGAAAGCATCGTAGTCTTCAGAGCCTTTGCTGTTGTTGACGATATCTTCACAGGTATCGTACAACATGTTCATGATATCCAGTTGAAGACGTTCCCCTTTCAAGGCATTTCTACGTCTGTCATAAATCACGGTACGCTGCTGATTCATGATATCATCATACTCGAGAAGCCGCTTACGTGTACCGAAGTTGTTTTCTTCCACTTTTTTCTGAGCGCGTTCGATAGACTTGGTAATCATAGAGTGCTGAATCATTTCGCCCTCTTTCAAACCCATTCTATCCATCAGCTTGGCTACACGATCAGAGCCAAACAAACGCATGAGGTTATCTTCTAAAGAAACGAAGAACTGTGAAGCTCCTGGATCTCCCTGACGTCCCGCACGACCTCTCAACTGCCTGTCAACTCGTCTCGATTCATGTCTTTCAGTACCGATAATGGCAAGACCACCAGCAGCTTTTGAATCTGGGTGCAGCTTAATATCAGTACCACGACCTGCCATGTTGGTGGCGATGGTTACCGTACCTGGTTTACCTGCTTCTGCAACGACATCAGCCTCACTGGCGTGTTGTTTTGCATTTAATACCTGATGCTTAATCTTTTTCAAGTTGAGCATCCTACTGAGTACCTCAGAAATCTCAACTGATGTAGTACCCACTAAAACAGGGCGGCCTTGTTCGGTCAGTTCGACAATTTCCTCAACTACTGCATTGAATTTTTCACGAACAGTTTTATAAACTTTGTCTTGTCTGTCGTCTCTTTGAATAGGTCTATTCGTTGGTATTACTACGGTATCCAACTCATAGATTTCCCAGAACTCTCCTGCTTCCGTCTCGGCAGTACCCGTCATACCGGCAAGCTTGTGATACATTCTGAAGTAGTTCTGAAGCGTAATGGTCGCATAGGTCTGGGTGGCATCTTCCACCTTTACGTTTTCCTTTGCTTCAATGGCTTGGTGCAGACCATCAGAGTACCTTCGGCCATCCATCACACGACCTGTCTGCTCATCAACAATTTTTACTTTGTTTTCGGCAACGATATATTCAGTATCGCGCTCAAACATGGTAAATGCCTTGAGCAACTGATTTACCGTATGAATTCGTTGGGCTTTGACGCTATAGTCCTTTATGGCTTCATCCTTTTGCTTCAGCTTGTCTTCATCGCTCAGGCTGTCATCCTTTTCAAACTTGGCTACTATCTCTCCAATATCTGTTAGAATAAAGAAATTAGGATCTTCACCTTCCCCGGTAATTAGTTCGGTACCTTTTTCAGTGAGGTTAACCACATTCGATTTCTCATCTATGGTAAAGTACAGGGGCTCATCTGCCTGAGGCATGTTTTTCTGATTGTCTTGCAGATAGAAATTCTCTGTCTTCTGCATGCTTAATCTCACCCCGGTTTCACTCAAAAACTTAATCAAAGGTTTGTATTTCGGAAGTCCTCTGAATGCTCTGAACAGGGCTAGTCCTCCTTCTTGTTCATTGCCTTCTTTGAGTAGTCTCTTAGCATCATTTAAGTACTGGCCACAAATCTTTCTTTGAGCATCAACCAGTTTTTGAATCCGTGGTTTTAGTTCGTAAAACTCGTGCTCATCACCACGAGGTACAGGTCCAGAAATAATCAGAGGAGTTCTGGCTTCATCAATCAGTACAGAATCTACCTCATCGACCATGGCATAATGGTGCTTACGCTGCACTAATTCCTTCTCTTCCCGAGCCATATTATCTCTCAGGTAGTCAAAACCGAATTCGTTATTGGTACCATAGGTAATATCGGATCGATAGGCAGCTCTCCTTTCCTCAGAGTTTGGCTGGTGTTTATCAACACAGTCAATAGACAGACCGTGGAATTGGAATAGTGGCGCCATCCACTCTGAATCTCGCTTAGCCAGATAGTCATTTACCGTGACCACATGAACACCTCTGCCCGCTAATGCATTTAAGTATGCTGGTAAAGTCGCCACAAGGGTCTTACCCTCACCTGTAGCCATCTCCGCAATCTTACCATTATGAAGTACAATACCACCAATCAATTGCACATCATAGTGAAGCATTTCCCACTTTAGAAGATTACCCGCTGCAACCCACTCATTGTGCCAAGTGGCGGTCTCTCCATCAATTTGAATATGATCACCATTTGCGGCCAATTGGCGGTCCATCATATTGGCATTGACAACGAGTTTACCGTTTTCTTTGAAACGTCTTGCTGTTTCCTTTACTGTAGCAAAAGCATCAGGCAATATGTCCTTAAGAACCACTTCAAGTTCTTGGTTACGCTTTTCTTCGAGTTTGTCAATAGATTGGAAGATATTATCCTTCTCTTGTATATCGAGATCTGGCTCATCTTCTACACGTTGTTGAAGGGCCGCTATTTCGCTGTCAATTTCTTTTAGGTCGGTTGCAATTCGATCCTTGAACGTTTGAGTTCTACCTCTTAGCTCTTCATCACTGATATCCGAAAGCGTTTCGTAAATCGCATTAATCTGGCCAACAATTGGAGTTACCTCCTTAACATCTCGATCTGATTTACTTCCGAAAAGCTTTGATATCCCCTTCGTTAAAATGCTCATATTAAATCTTTATACGCTAAAGTTAATTTCTTGTGTATTAATAAAGAAAGCATGACTCTATAAACTTATAGGCTTATTTGTCCACCGAAAACTCTTTCAGCCGGGCCAATAAGATAGATCTCTTTAAAATGCTCTCCGTCCCTTTTAAAGGACACTTTTAGTTCTCCGCCAATGGCATTGAGCTTGACATGATCAACGCCAGTTTTCAACCCTAGAGAAAGTGCTGCTGCCGTACAGCCTGTACCACATGAAAATGTCTCACCTTCCACGCCTCTCTCGTAAGTGCGAATTTTCAACTCATCATCACTCACAGTCTCCAGAAAATTGACATTAACACCTTCCTTAGAAAAGCGATCTGAATAACGGATTTGTCTTCCTGCGACCACTGGGTCGATAGACTCCGTACTATCCACGTAAGTCAGATAGTGTGGTGAGCCAGTATCAATCAAATAGTCCTCCCCAATGTTCTCATATGCGGATACATCATGCATCAATAGGTGCACCAATCCATCCACAATATGTGCTTTGTGTAATCCATCGATAGCCAGGAAGCTTGTGTCATTTTGAATCATTCCCAAATCCTTGGCGAACATCACCGCACAACGACTCCCGTTACCACAGAGCGACTGCGATCCATCAGGATTATAGTAGATCATCTCAAAATCGGCATCATCAGTACCTTCTATAAGGATCACTCCGTCTGCTCCGACACCAAATCTGCGATCACAAAGCGAGGACACCATTTCCAAATTCGATTTTTCAAAATGTCCATCGCGATTATCGATCATCACGAAGTCATTTCCGGTTCCCTGATATTTATGAAAACTAATTGTGGTCACTAGTACATTTTTTGACTCTGATTGCAATTAACGAGCCTTTTTTGAATTAGTGACAAAATGGCGGAGAATATCCTTCAGGCCTTATTGCAACAAGCTATTTTTTCTTACTTCTTAAAAAGTATCTTATCCCCAATGAACCCTTAAAAACGTCCGCATTAACACCAGCAATGAACATCCCTTCAGCGTGAAGAGTCAAATCAGGTTTAGAGGCAATAGGTTTGACCTTAAAACCGAAAGCAGGCAAAATGACGCCTTCTAAGGCATTGAAGCGAGCACCAGTTCCCAAGAAAAAATCAAAATCTTCTCTTCGAATTACATTAAAAAAACCAACCAACTCGGGACCAACATTTTCCCAATTCACATCCAGAGTAAGACGGGCTTCCCCCCAGAAAAATTTATCTGGATTTGAACTGACACCGAAGGTACTTACCACATCTGACTGAAGGTAACTAAAGCCGACTTGGGCCTTAGCCATTCCAAAGCAAAACAAGAGAGTGATTGTGAGGAGTAATTTTTTCATGCTATCTATTTTGGTTTAAAACTGACATTCCTTTAGCAATAAACGTGCTATGGTCATTTCAGAACATAAAAAAAGCCCCGACAAGTCGGGGCTTCAATATCTTTTTAGTGACAGAGACTATCTAGAAATCTTCTCTTTGATTCTAGCAGCCTTACCTTGACGACCTCTTAGGTAATAAAGTCTAGCTCTTCTTACTTTACCTCTTCTCAATACCTCGATTTTGTCAAGACTTGGAGAAAGCAATGGGAAGATTCTTTCAACACCTACACCACCAGAGATTTTTCTAACAGTGAAAGTCTCACCGTTTGATCCTGGATTTTTTCTTTGGATAACAGTTCCTTGAAACTGCTGGATTCTTTCCTTCGTGCCTTCTTTAATTTTTACGTGAACGTTAACCGTATCACCAGCACCGAATTCAGGAAAAGAAGCTCTTCTCTCGTTACTTTCTTCCTCTATAAATTTGATAAGATCGCTCATAATCTTCGTTCTTAATCTGGTCTTCCCAAAATTGGACTGCAAATATAGAAATTAGTTTTTTATAAACTGATACTGAATCAGAAATTTTTTAGTCATCCAACAGGTCAGGACGTCTCTTTTTGGTTCTGTCAAGTGATTGTTGAAATCTCCATTCTTCAATCTTCTTTTCATGGCCCGAAAGTAGTACCTCAGGCACTGTCATTCCTTTATATTCTGCCGGACGGGTATAAACAGGTGGCGCTAACAAATTATCTTGAAAAGAATCAGTCAAAGCTGATGTTTCGTCAGACAGTACACCGGGTATCAATCTTATAATTGCATCTGATATCACAGCTGCTCCTAGTTCGCCTCCCGATAACACGTAATCTCCTATACTGATCTCTCTGGTAATGAAGCGTTCTCTAACCCTTTCGTCTACTCCTTTATAATGACCACATAGGATTATAATATTCCCCTTAAGTGATAACTCATTCGCTATTTGTTGATTTAGGGTCTCACCATCAGGAGTCATATAGATCACCTCATCATAATCTCGTTCTGCTTTTAGTGCAGAAATACACTTATCGATGGGCTCAATTAACATAACCATACCGGCCCCACCACCATACGCGTAGTCATCAAGTTGTTTCTTCTTATTGACAGCGTAAGCTCTCAAATCATGAACAGCAACCTCAACAATCCCTTTGTCTTGGGCGCGTTGAAGTATGGAGTGACTAAATGGACTCTCCAATAGTTTTGGTAAACACGTAATGATATCAATCCTCATCTTCTCCTAAGTAGATATCAACCAAGCCTTCTGGAACATTTAAAGAAATGGTTTTCTTTTCCCGATCCAGCGAAACCAATAAGCCCGCTGTATAAGGTATCAAAACTTCTACTTCTTTGTCAGTCAATACCGAGAACAGCAGTTGTGGCCCAGATTCAATAACATTGTGAATCTTACCAACTACAAGATCCGTTGTAACATCATTTAGATCAAAGCCAATGATCTCATGCAGATAGAACTCTTTGCCGGATAGCTTCGGTAACGCCTCTAAAGGCAAGTACAATTCACTACCTTTTAACCCCTGAGCACTTTCTAAGGTATTGATATCCTCAAAACCAACAATGGCTTTGGCACCATTCAAGTTGCTCATGGATTCAATAAAAAAAGGAACCAGCTGTTGTCCCTGAAGAACAAAAACTGATTCCAAATTTTGATATTCCTTGGGAGAGTCTACATCCAGATAAATCTGAACCTCACCCTTTAAACCATGTGTCTTGACTATGTAACCTAATTGATAACAGTCGTCAATTGTCATGGCGAATTTACTTTCTTAAGCTTTTTCCTCTTCAGAAGCTTCTTCAGATGCATCATCAGCTGGTGCCTCTTCGGCTTCAGCTTTAGGTGCTTCTTCAGTAGCCTCAGCGGCAGGCGCTTCAGCCTCTTCTTCAGCAGGAGTCTCTGCTACTTCAGGAGCAGCTTCTGCGGCTACTTCCTCAACTGGGGCTTCTTCAACAGCCGGAGTTTCTGCTTCAACAGTTTCAGTTGCTTCAGCAGCTTCTTCCTCAACCACTTCTTCTGCTACTACATTCTTAGCAGCAATTGCTTCTGCTCTAGCAGCACTTACTTTAGCCTCAGCTTCAAGTTTAGCTTTTCTTGCATCAGCTTTAGCTTTAGCCAACTGATCAGCCTTGCCTGTGATCTTAGACTCTTTCTCTTCAATCCATGCAGCCAATTTCTTGTCAGCATCATCTTGGGAGATTGCACCTTTATCCACACCTACTTGTAAGTGTTTTCTGAACATTACTCCTCTATAAGAAAGCATTGCTCTTACAGTGTCTGTAGGTTGTGCACCTTTCATCACCCAATCAAACGCCTTATCATTATCGATATTAATCGATGCAGGATCAGTGTTTGGATTGTAGGTTCCGATTTTCTCAATAAAGCGACCATCACGTGGTGCTCTAGCATCTGCGATGACAACATCGTACATCGCTCTTTTTTTGCGGCCTCTTCGGGCCAATCTGATTTTAACAGCCATATAACTTTTAAGTTCTAGGAGGATCTCGTCCTCAAATTTCCAGGAACACGTCCCGAAAAAGGATTGCAAAGGTAAGTGTTTTTTTTAATCTCTTAAAGCATTGTGGTAATATATAAAGAGTCAATGCTATCATGTACTATTATTCCTACTAAGAACGTTCAAGCAAATGTTCGCATCAACAATGTATATTTGTAAAACCGCATAAACGGTTTTTAAAGCCTAAACCATTCCATTACTTTTGTTGTTAACTGTCAGGAACAAAACTTGCCATGGACAATTACACCTATTTAAGCAATGCCGATCCAAAAGCCATAGAGGCTTTATATCAGCAATTTAAGTCTGATCCTTTGAGTGTTGATGAGGGCTGGAAAAAATTCTTTGAAGGCTTCGAGTTTGCTCAAGAGCAATTCCCAATGTTACCTAATGGACAAAATTCTTCCGGAACTATTGCTCATAGTGGTATTGGAAATGCAAAAGAAGTTCAGGTACGTAACTTAATCCACGCCTACCGTACAAGAGCTCACCTAAGGTCCAAAACCAATCCTGTCAGAGAAAGAAAGGACAGAAAACCAATTCTTGACCTTCAGTATTTCAATCTATCTGATGCTGATCTTGATACTGAATTTTTATCTGGAGAAGAGATCGGTATAGGCAAAGCCACCTTACGTAAGATCATTGAGACACTTAAGTATATCTATGAGGGTACAGTCGGCTTTGAATACATGTCAGTACGAGACCCTGAAAAGCTCAGTTGGTTAAGAGAAAAAATTGAGAAAGAAGCATTAAGCTTTAATCCGTCCGCGGAACAGAGAAAACGCATTCTTTCCAAACTGAACGAAGCGGTTGTTTTCGAAAACTTCCTTCATACCAAATACCTTGGTCAAAAGCGTTTCTCCCTAGAAGGGGGCGAAACCACCATACCTGCCCTAGACGCTATCATTAATAAAGGAGCAGAGTTAGGCCTTAAAGAAGTAATGATAGGCATGGCCCATAGGGGTAGGCTAAATGTCCTCGCCAATATTATGGGTAAGACCTATGAACAAATCTTCAACGAATTTGAAGGCGGAGCAACTCCAGATCTCACCATGGGAGATGGCGATGTTAAGTATCACTTGGGTTTTTCTAGCCAGGTGACTGCCACAAATGGTGAAACGGTGGAATTGAAATTAGCTCCTAATCCGTCTCATTTAGAGGCAGTGAACCCGGTAGTTGAGGGTTTTGTTCGCGCTAAGGGAGATGTAGAGTATGACAGGGACCGATCTAAGGTTCTCCCGGTCTTGATACATGGAGATGCTGCGGTGGCAGGACAAGGTGTTGTTTATGAGGTTGTCCAAATGAGCAAACTAGAAGGCTACAATACAGGAGGAACAATCCACTTTGTGATTAACAACCAGGTTGGATTTACTACTGACTTTGACGATGCTAGATCAAGTATCTATTCCACAGATGTAGCTAAAATGATTGATGCTCCCGTGCTTCATGTGAATGGTGACGATCCAGAAGCAGTGATTTTCTGCGTTCAATTTGCCGTTGAGTATCGACAGAAATTCCAAAGAGACATTTTTGTAGATATGGTTTGTTATAGACGCCATGGGCACAATGAAAGTGATGAACCTAAATTCACTCAACCTTCTCTCTATAATAAGATATCCAAACACCCTAATCCGCGCGAAGTTTATAATAAGCAACTCATCGAAAAAGGTGAGGTAGAGGCGGCATTGGCCAAAAACATGGACAAAGAGTTCAGGTCAACGCTTCAAGACCGGTTGAATATGGTAAAGCAAAAGCCATTACCATACACTTATCAACCTTTAGAGGAAGAGTGGAGAAACTTAAGAAGATCAAAACCTGAAGACTTTGAACAATCTCCGGCAACAGGAATTTCATCCGAAAATATTGAGAAGGTTGCCAAGGCACTTACCTCTGTTCCTGATGGCTTTAAACCATTAAAACAGATTGAGAAACAGCTCAAGCAGAGAAATGACATGTTCTTTAAGGACAAAATGTTGAATTGGGCTGGTGGTGAATTATTAGCCTATGGATCTCTTCTTTTAGATGGTAAAAAAGTCAGACTAACAGGGCAAGATGTTCAAAGAGGTACGTTCTCTCATAGACATGCGGTATTACATGACATGAATACCAATCAAGCGCACAATAGCCTTGATCACATTGAAGGCATCGAAAACCAATTCGAAATCTATAACTCCTTACTTTCTGAGTTTGGTGTCATGGGATTTGAGTTTGGCTATGCCATGGCCAACCCTAATGCCTTGACCATCTGGGAAGCTCAATTTGGAGATTTTGCAAACGGAGCTCAGGTAATGATTGATCAGTTCGTTTCGTGTTCAGAGACAAAATGGCAACGAATGAATGGTATGGTGCTGTTATTGCCTCATGGCTACGAAGGCCAGGGGCCGGAGCACTCTAATGCACGTCCTGAGCGATACCTTCAGCTGAGTGCTGAATATAATATGGTGGTAGCCAATATTACCACACCGTCTAACTTTTTCCACGCACTGAGAAGACAGCTGACATGGGAATTCAGAAAACCACTTGTGGTCATGTCACCTAAGTCTTTGTTAAGACATCCTAAAGCAATTTCGCCTTTAGATGAGTTCACTTCTGGTGGTTTCAAAGAAGTAATCGGAGATGATAATGTGACTGCGAGATCAGTCAAGAAAGTGATCCTTACCTCAGGCAAGGTCTACTATGACTTACTAGAACGTAAGGAAAAAGATAAAAGAAAGGACATTGCTTTGATAAGAATTGAGCAAATACAGCCTTTCCCTGTCAATCAGGTAAATAAAATACTAAGCAAGTATAAAAACGCTGAATACATCTGGCTCCAGGAAGAACCTGAAAATATGGGTTATTGGAGTTTTGTACAGCGTGCATACAAAGAGCAAAACCTTAAACTTATTTCTCGAAAAGCAAGCGCTTCGCCTGCGACAGGATATGCTAAGGTTCACGCCCAAGAACAAGAAGAAATTATTAACAAAGCTTTCGCTTAAATCAATAGAATCATGAGTTTGGAAATCAAAGTTCCTGCAGTTGGTGAATCCATCACAGAAGTGACCATTGCACAATGGTTCAAGCAAGAAGGAGATCATGTCGAAATGGACGAGGTCATCTGCGAGCTTGAATCTGATAAAGCTACTTTCGAATTGAATGCGGAAGCAGCAGGCACCCTTCACATCGTTGCCAAAGAAGGTGACACACTAGAAATCGGTGAAGTCATTTGCAACATTGACGAGTCAGCTGCCAGTGCAGCTCCTCAGAAGGCCACAGTATCCTCAGAATCAAGTGAACCTGCACCAACTTCTTCTGGACCAAAAGCGACTGGAGAAGTCAAAGAAATGATTGTGCCCACCGTTGGTGAATCCATCACGGAAGTGACCATTTCAAGTTGGATAAAAGCCGATGGAGACTATGTAGAGCTTGACGAAGTCATTGCCGAGGTGGATTCTGATAAGGCGACATTCGAACTACCTGCAGAGGCCAACGGTATTTTGAGAATTGTAGCTGAGGAAGATTCTACTATCGAAATTGGAGCTTTGATCTGCAAGATTGAGGTAATGGAAGGAGGAGCTCCAGCAGCAGCCCCTGCTTCAGAAAGTAGCGCAGTTGCTGCACCTGACACTTCAGGCAATGCAACATATGCCACTGGTCATGCTTCACCTGCAGCAGCCAAAATTTTAGCAGAAAAAGGAATTGATGCTTCTAGTGTAAGAGGCACTGGTAAAGATGGTCGTATCACTAAAGAAGATGCTGAGAAAGCTCAAGCTACTCCTGTCAAACCGACTCCTGCCACTACACCCGTCAAAGAAGAAGCCCCTGCTCCTGTTATACCTGGAAGTAGGAATGAAAGCAGGGAGCGCATGTCAGCGCTTAGAAAAACAGTGGCCAAAAGACTTGTTTCCGTCAAAAATGAAACGGCCATGCTTACCACTTTCAACGAGGTGAACATGAAGCCGATCATGGACCTCAGGAAGAAGTATAAAGAGAGGTTTAAAGAGAAATATGAAGTAGGATTGGGCTTTATGTCCTTCTTCACAAAAGCGGTAACGATGGCCGCTCAGGAATGGCCTGCTGTCAATGCACGCATAGAGGATAACGAGATCGTGTATAGCGACTTTGTTGATGTATCAATTGCTGTTTCTGCCCCTAAAGGTTTGATGGTTCCAGTAATTCGTAATGCCGAATCGATGAGCTTCGATCAAATCGAGAAAGAAGTAGTAAGGCTGGCAACGAAAGCCAGAGATGGTAAGCTCACTATTGACGAAATGACTGGCGGAACGTTCACGGTCACCAATGGTGGTATCTTCGGTTCTATGCTATCTACCCCGATCATCAATGCTCCTCAATCTGCCATACTCGGTATGCACAACATCGTTGAACGTCCGATGGCAGTTAATGGCGAGGTCCAAATCTTGCCAATCATGTATGTGGCGTTATCATACGACCACAGAATTGTAGATGGCCGTGAGTCTGTGAGCTTCTTAGTAAGAGTGAAAGAATTGCTGGAAGATCCAACACGCTTGCTTTTAGGAATTTAATTATCTCAATACTCAGTACTTAATACTAAATACTAGACAATGAAATACGATGTAACAGTAATAGGATCAGGACCGGGTGGCTACATTGCGGCCATTAGGTGTGCTCAACTGGGTATGAAGGCTGCCATTATTGAGAAGTATAATACCCTTGGAGGCACCTGCCTCAACGTTGGTTGCATACCTTCAAAGGCCCTTTTAGATTCATCTGAACATTATCACAACGCTGCACACACTTTTGGTGACCATGGGATTGAGTTAAAAGATTTGAAGGTCAATTTAAAGCAAATGATTGATCGCAAGGCTTCAGTCGTTTCTCAGGTTACTGGTGGAGTTGACTTTTTGATGAAAAAGAACAAAATCGATGTTTTCCATGGCATGGGTTCTTTCATTGATAAAAACACCATTAAGGTTACTGATAGTGAAGGCAAAGAAACCAAGGTAGAAACTGATAAGGTAATCATCGCTACGGGATCAAAACCTGCCTCACTTCCCTTCATAGAAATTGATAAGAAACGGGTAATAACCTCTACCGAAGCACTTGAATTAAAAGAGGTTCCAAAACACATGATCATCATTGGTGGTGGTGTGATTGGCATGGAATTAGGCTCTGTTTATGGCCGCTTAGGTGCTGAAGTTTCGGTAGTCGAATTTATGGATGACATCATTCCTTCTATGGACAAAACCATGGGTAGAGAATTGAAAAAGTCATTGAAAAAATTGGGCTTCAACTTTTATTTAGGCCATAAGGTGACTGAAGTAAAAGGTACAACCAAAACAGTTACAGTAAAGGCGGAGAACAAAAAGGGCGAGCTTGTTGAACTAAAAGGAGATTACTGCCTGGTATCCATTGGAAGAAGGCCTTATACCGATGGTCTAGGCTTAGAAAATGTAGGCATCAAAACTGACGATAGGGGAAGAATTGAGGTGGATAGTCATTTGAAAACCTCCGTTGATAACATCTACGCCATTGGTGATGTGATTAAAGGAGCTATGTTGGCTCACAAAGCTGAGGAAGAAGGGGTGTTTGTGGCTGAGGTAATTGACGGACAAAAACCGCACATCAATTACAATCTTATTCCAGGCGTTGTATATACCTGGCCAGAGGTTTCAGCTGTAGGATATACAGAAGAGCAGCTCAAAGAGAGTGGGAGAGCCTATAAATCCGGTTCATTTCCTTATAGGGCATTAGGCAGAGCACAAGCGTCCATGGACGTGGCCGGTTTAGTTAAAGTATTGGCCGATAAGGAAACGGATGAGATTCTTGGCGTGCATATGATTGGGGCAAGAACAGCGGATATGATTTCTGAAGCAGTGGTGGCTATGGAGTTCCGTGCATCTGCAGAAGACATTGCTCGTATGTCGCATGCGCACCCAACCTATACAGAAGCTTTTAAAGAGGCTTGCTTGGCAGCGACTGATAATAGAGCCTTAAACGTTTAGGTCTGAAGGCATTAAACAGAAAAGGGAAGCCAAATATGACTTCCCTTTTTTATGCTTAAAATCTTTAATAGTAAAAGCTATTTGCTAACGCGCCTGCCCTCCAATGGGAGTGTATCTTCTCCGAAATATATGACTCCGGAAAATGTATCTCCATCAAAATCACACTCTAAATCAGCCGTGTTACCCATAACATCAATAGTACCTGTCATTGCAGTATCTTGAAAATCAACATCTGTGATCTCAATTGTACCAAATTGATCCGTTTCCAGTTGCGCTGTATAAGTACCTGGGTTTCCTCCTATAACGAGCTTCCCTCCCGTGGCTCCGTCAGGAGCTTCCACAGTATACTCCCATGTTCCCGTAGGGTCATAGGCTTCTTTAACTTTTTTAGATTTCCCTGCGGTATTGGCTGTGTTTGAGGCAGCACAACCTACTACAAAAAGCATCATTGCGATCAAGGCAAGTCCGCTCTTAATAAGGTTAGTGTTTTTCATTTTGGTTGAATTTCAAGGTAAATGTATGTCCAGCCAAATTAGTAATTTTTTCAATTAGGGGTTTCAAACATCTCTTTAAACGGTCAAAAAAACATGTTGCATTCATTAATGGCAAACTGGTTTTGATTATTCGGTTTATGGCATAACTTTGTGCCAATTTGTACCTAAGTCAACCAGTCGTTCTTTACTTAAAACATGCCAAAAGACAATAGCATTAAATCCATCCTGATCATCGGAAGTGGGCCGATCATTATCGGCCAAGCCTGTGAGTTTGATTATTCTGGTTCTCAAGCAGCCAGATCACTCCGTGAAGAGGGCATTGAAGTCACTCTAATTAATTCTAACCCTGCCACGATCATGACAGATCCGGTGATGGCGGACAATATTTACCTAAAGCCACTCACCAAGAAGTCTATCATTGAAATTTTGGAGAAGCATCAGATCGATGCGGTGCTTCCAACTATGGGAGGTCAAACAGCTTTGAACCTGGCCATCGATTGTGATACAGCAGGTATTTGGGAAAGGTTTAATGTAAGAATCATCGGTGTAGATATTAATGCCATTGAAACCACAGAAGACAGGGAGAAATTCCGTCTCAAAATGAAAGAAATTGGCGTGGGTGTCTGTAAGGGAGAAACAGCGACCTCATTTCTCAAAGGAAAAGAAATTGCCCAAGAGATTGGATTTCCGCTCGTTATCCGACCTTCATTTACTTTAGGAGGTTATGGCGGTGGTTTCGTCAATACGCAAGAAGAATTCGATGAAGCCTTAACTCGTGGACTTAATGCCTCTCCTATTCATGAAGTACTGGTAGAGCAAAGTATTCTGGGTTGGAAGGAGTATGAATTAGAGCTACTCAGAGATAATATTGGCAACGTTATTATCATCTGTTCGATCGAAAACTTTGATCCAATGGGAGTCCATACAGGTGACTCAATTACGGTAGCACCTGCAATGACCCTATCAGATACGGCTTACCAGAGAATGCGCGACATGGCGATCATGATGATGAATGCCATTGGTGAATTTGCAGGTGGGTGTAATGTTCAATTTTCGGTAGGTCCGAATGAAGAGCTCATTGGTATAGAAATTAATCCGCGTGTATCACGATCTTCTGCCTTAGCATCAAAGGCTACAGGTTATCCAATTGCCAAGATTGCGGCCAAGTTGGCTATCGGCTATAACCTGGATGAACTTAAAAACCAGATTACAAAAACTACTTCAGCTTTCTTTGAACCCGCATTAGACTATGTAATCGTAAAAATACCTCGCTGGAACTTCGACAAGTTCAAAGGTTCTGAGCGTAAACTTGGCCTTCAGATGAAATCTGTAGGTGAAGCCATGGGTATAGGGAGAAATTTCCAGGAAGCCCTTCAAAAGGCTTGTCAGTCGTTAGAAATCAAACGAAATGGACTGGGTGCGGATGGCAAGGAAGTTACTGATCAAGCCAGACTGCTTGACAGCCTTGAAAACCCGAGTTGGAACAGGCTATTCCATATATACGATGCCTTCAAACTGGGTATTCCATTCAAGACTATCCAGAAGAAAACGAAGATAGACAAATGGTTCTTACAGCAAATAGAAGAACTCATTACGGTTGAAAAAGAGATTGAAAAGCATACACTAGAGACTTTGCCAGAAGACCTTTTAAGGTTGGCAAAAGAAAAGGGATATGCCGATAGACAAATCGCTCATCTATTGGACTGCCTTGAAAGCAAGGTATTCAATAGAAGACATGAATTGGGAATAAAACGGGTATATAAAATGGTAGATACCTGTGCCGCAGAATTTGAAGCACAGACACCATACTATTATTCTAGCTTTGATTCCGAGAATGAATCTGTTGTCTCTGACAAGAAAAAGATAATTGTTCTAGGCTCTGGTCCTAACAGGATTGGTCAGGGGATCGAATTTGATTACTGCTGTGTACACGGTTTATACGCTGCCAAAGAATGCGGCTATGAAACCATCATGATCAACTGTAACCCTGAAACGGTTTCGACAGATTTTGATACAGCCGATAAGCTCTATTTTGAACCCGTTTTCTGGGAGCATATCTATGATATAATCCTTCACGAAAAACCAGAAGGTGTCATTGTACAGCTTGGAGGACAAACAGCCTTGAAATTGGCTGAGAAACTCGATCGTTACGGCATTAAAATCATTGGCACAAGCTATAAAGCGCTTGACTTAGCCGAGGACAGGGGTCGTTTTTCAACATTGTTGGCTGAAAATGACATTCCTTATCCTAAGTTTGGAGTAATCGAAGACGCTGATGAAGCACTTGAATTATCCAAGGAAATTGGCTTCCCTCTGTTGGTAAGACCGTCTTATGTACTTGGTGGTCAAGGCATGAAGATCGTGATCAATGAGCAAGAGCTGGAAGAGCACTGTGTGAATATTCTAAGGGATATTCCTGGTAACAGAGTACTTCTGGATCATTTCCTAGAAGGAGCCAAAGAAGCTGAAGCCGATGCCATATGTGATGGTGAAAATGTATACATCATCGGTATAATGGAACATATAGAACCTGCTGGAATTCACTCTGGAGACTCTTATGCCTTATTGCCACCTTACAGTTTGGGAGACATTGTAATGCGTCAAATTGAAGAGCATACGAAGAAAATCGCCCTGGCCTTAGAAACCAAGGGACTGATTAATATTCAGTTTGCGATCAAAGATGATCAAGTTTATATCATTGAAGCCAACCCAAGGGCATCTAGAACCGTTCCATTCATAGGAAAAGCTTATCAGGAGCCTTATGTGAATTACGCCACAAAGATTATGCTTGGCGAAAAGAAGGTGACGGATTTTGATTTCAAACCTGTTAAAAAAGGGTATGCGATCAAAGAGCCAGTCTTCTCATTCCATAAATTCCCGAATGTAAACAAGGAATTAGGACCTGAAATGAAATCTACTGGTGAAGCCATCTACTTTATTGATGACTTGCTGGATGATTATTTCCTTGATATTTATTCTAAACGAAACTTATACTTAAGTCGATAAATGGGTATTCTGCTCAAGTTCATATTATTTATAGTAGTCATCGGATGGATCTTCAGAGGTGTATCCAGATTCTTTCTTGGAAGTCTTTACAAACAGGCGCAACAACAACAGTTTTCTGAAAATCAACAAAGAAGACAAACAACACAACCAAAAGATGGAAATGTGAGTGTTGAATATGCGCCTAAGAAGACTACCAAAAAGTCAGCCGATAACTTTAAGGGAGGTGACTATGTGGACTATGAAGATGTCGACTAGTTTTTGCTAGGTGGCCCCTGCCAAAGTACATGTTCAATCTTCCATTTGCCATTGTGCTTAGCCAATAGCATATAGTCGAAGCCCCACCAGGCTTTTACTTTTATTGAAGCTATCTGTTCCCCTATATCGTATACAACGACACTACCTTGAGGCACATCTCTCATTCTACCTTTTTTCTTGACATTCAAGGCATAATCTATAGCCTCTTGATAGGTCATTTGACCTTCGGAAGCATAACCATTGTCATTCTTCCAGTATCCAAACTTTAGTAATTCAGGAGATAAGGAACGTTTCAGTTTTGTGGTATCTCCCTGGTAAAAACCTTCTAAATAATCGAGACCTGTTCTTTCAACGGCTTTTCTGTCCGCTGAAGATTGTGCCCAAGTAATTTGAGCAATAAACAACAATAGCAATGTGAGTTTGACCTTTTTCATAGTATTTAATAAACATTTGTCTAACAAATAAATGAAAAATTCTTGGCTATTCAAGTCCATTGATAAGATTAAGGCATTTGGTATACCATGGCGTTGATGTGCATACCGGCACCCACCGAGGCAAAAATGATGTTGTCTCCTGGGTTGAGTTCATGGCCTTCTAACTCTCCTTTAAGAATTAGATCCAACATGGTCGGTATTGTCGCTACGGAGCTATTACCTAAAGTCTGAATAGTCATGGGCATCAATTGTTTTGAATCTCCCATAACGCCATACAGTTTAAATAGCTTGTGAAGGATGGCTTCATCCATCTTTTCATTGGCCTGATGAATCAAAATCTTAGCAATATCACCTAAACCAAGTCCAGCGCGTTCAATAGCACACTTAATTGCATCAGCCACATTAGTGAGTGCATACTCATAAATCTTACGCCCTTTCATTTTGATGTAGCTACCTCCATGATCATTGAGAGATGCATTATTAGAGGGACCCATGGCCAAATAGCAGAGTTCTTCTCTCGCATCAGTTCTGGAACATTGCGCAACATAACCACCATTTGAGCCTTCCGAAGCTGAGAAGATAGTGGCTCCTGCCCCATCTGCAAAAATCATCGAATCTCTATCGTGTGGATCGACTGTCTGACTTAAGGTTTCACCTCCAATTACCATTACATGCTTGGCATCACCACAACGGATCATCTGTGTAGCCTGAATGGCTCCCTGTACCCAACCTGGGCAACCAAAGATGATATCGTAGCATGAAGTAGCAGGGTTATTGATTTCCAGTTGACCCTTCACCCTTGCAGCCAGACTTGGCATCATATCGATCCGGTTATTGTCTTTCTGCATATCACCGAAGTTGTGTGCAAAAATTATATAATCAAGATCTTCGGCATCGACATTACTATTTACTAAGGCTCGCTTAGCAGCAATGGCTCCTAAGTCAGATGCTTTCTGGCCTGGTTCTGCATAACGTCTTTCTCGAATTCCTGTGATCTTCTCAAATTTTCGAATGATCACATCATTCGGATCAGAAAAACGCTCTCCATTTTCTTGATAGAATTCGGTACCCAAGAAGTGCTCATTCTTAACCACCCTTGACGGAATGCAGCTCCCCACTCCACTAATTATTACGCTTGATTTACTCATTATTAATGATTTCTAACCGCATCCCAGCAAGCTTCTGCCGCCTGCTCGATACGCTCCTCTGTTAAAGATTGGTTATGATCGATATGAAGTTTAGAAAGTGATACAATTGGTCCATACAGTAATGACACAATTGTGTAAAGCGGCAGGTCCTTCATTTCTCCAGCCCGCTTTGATTCAATAAAAAATGACATAATAGGAGCCAGAATGATAAAACTCTCTTCACGAGTAACGTTACTCATAAAAGGGGCATACCTGTACTGCTCAACAAACTGAAATTCTTTAGGATGATCAATACAATAATTGATCAGGTTCTTCCAAAGGTGTTTGAACCGCTCCTTGTAGGAACCCTCTTCGCGATAGCCATCCAGCATCGCCTTGATTACACGTCTTTTTATAGAAGTAAAAAGTTCATTGATCAGTTGTTCCTTGTTTTCGAAATATCGGTAAATGGTTCCTGCTCCAACACCGGCATGTTGAGCAATCATTGAAATAGGCGTCCCGTGAAAACCATGCTCACAGAGTAGTTCTAAAGTAGACTCAAGAATCGTTGACTTTTTATCAACTGACTTATTATCAATCATATTAAGTGCGGAATGAACGTTCATTCCGGTCCAAAGTAAGAGAGTAATTTTTTACCCCCCAAGCAATTTCAACTCTTTTTAAAGCAGAGTAGAGTCATGTAATCTTTGGCGGGCGAAGACTTTTCGCCTATTTTTGCCTACTCTTTGAAAATAATTAGACGATAACGCTACTATATGTCTTGGTTTCAGCGAAAAATTAAGGGTATTACCACCCCTACCGATCAGAAGAAAGATGCCCCTGACGGCCTATGGTTTAAAACACCAGGTGGTACTATCGTACACACGCGTGAATTAAAGAATAACGCCTATGTAAGTCCAGAAGATGGATTTCATGTTCGTATTGGCTCAAAAGAGTACTTTGAAATCCTCTTTGACGAAAACAAATTCACCGAGTTAGATGCTGAGATGACCTCAGGAGACCCACTTAAGTTTGTGGATAGTAAGCCTTACCCAAAGCGGATTAAAGCTACGCAAGCAAAGAGTAACCTCAAGGATGCCGCGAGAACGGCACATGGCAAAATGAATGGACTGGACCTTGTAGTTTGCTGTATGGACTTCGCATTCATTGGAGGTTCTATGGGCTCCGTAGTTGGAGAAAAGATTGCAAGAGGTATTGACCACTCACTGAAACACAAAGTTCCATTTTTGATGATTTCAAAATCAGGTGGTGCTCGAATGATGGAGGCGGGTTATTCCTTAATGCAAATGGCCAAGACTTCTGCCAAACTCGCTTTGCTTTCAGAAGCTGGTATACCTTACATCTCACTGCTGACTGATCCAACAACTGGAGGTGTAACTGCGTCCTATGCCATGCTGGGTGACTTCAACATTGCTGAGCCAGGTGCTCTGATTGGCTTTGCTGGTCCTCGAGTGATTCGGGATACTGTGGGAAAAGACCTACCTAAAGGCTTCCAAAGTTCAGAGTTTGTGCTAGATCATGGATTCCTTGATTTTATTGTCGACAGACGTGATCTCAAGAAACAGCTGACCACTGTGCTGAAGATGCTTCAGTAAAGCTTCAGGATAGCAAAAGCTGACACAACCACTGTAAATATCCATAACGTAATACCAAACACTATCGGCTTCAGCCCTGTGGCTTTATTGATCTTTAGTGAAGATCCCATCAAAAATAATACTAAGGCCATCAAGCCTTTAGAGAAGCTTAACACTTTGGCCTCTCCTGCTTCTGTTAAGGGAAATACCGAAGTGGAAATCAGAGCTAAGGCAAAAAATAGCACAAACCATGGGAATTTGAATTTAGAGTCACTCTTCTTAAAGAATGAGAACAGCAACATCAAAGGCATTATCCATAGCATGCCGAGTTAACTTGGCAGTAGTTGCAAGTTCTAGCGCTTCCTGTCCGTATATGGCAGCCGCTCCGACAACCGAACTCGTATCATGAATGGCAACTGCACACCACAAGCCAAACTGACTCTGTGTCATTTCAAATGCAAAACCAAGGTTTGGAAACACTAAAACGGCCATTGCATTCAATAAAAAAACAACCGATAAGGCTATAGAGATTTCTCTATTTGTTGCTCTAATAATGGGTGCAGTCGAAGCTATGGCACTCCCTCCACAAATTGCTGTCCCTGTAGATATCAAAATCGAAAGATTAGGGTCGATCTTGACAAACTTGGACATCAACCAGCCGAAGCCCAAAACCACAATAACTGATACGGTTATATAAAGAAAATTCTCTGTTCCCACATTGGCTGCTTGCTGAACGTTTATACACAGACCCAGTGTGACCACTGAAATTTGAAGCAGCCATTTACACAGGTTAGGAATGAATTTGATTTCTACATAACCTATTATTACCCGAAAAGTAATACCTATTAAAAGTGCCCATTGACTGTTTATTGATGGGAATAGACATACCAGCCCAAACAAAATAAACAAGGCAATCTTAAACCGACTTCTTTGGTTTAGAAGTTTAAACAAGATGTTCCAGGTATTTGTATCCGCTTCCTGTATTAACCATCAACACTTTTCATCTCTCAGCACCTCTCCTCGATCGATAAGTGTCAGAAGCCCCTTCCATAAAGCTGCTCCTTCAGGTGCCATTAAAACACCCTCATTTTTAGCCACTTCCTTTACGCCTTCAATCATTGCCTCATCTGTAACAGTTACCGTAGTGCCGCCAGATTCAGCAACAACCTGAGCAATCATATCTCGACCAAAAGCCACGGGCACAGCTAACCCATTCCCAATTGATTCTGCATAAAGTGCAACATCTTTCTCCTCACCTTTTAGGAAATCAACTACAGGCGAGCAATTGGTTGCCTGGACTACCACCATTCTTGGCAGTTTGATGTCCGGTTTTAACCAACCCAAGCTGATCATTTCATGGAAGGCTTTCCAAATACCAAGTAGGCCTGTTCCTCCACCTGTCGGTATAAAATAACATCGGGCAACTCCCAATTCAATTGCTCCGCAATTTCATAACCCATGGTCTTTTTACCTTCCAACCTATAAGGTTCTTTTAAGGTTGATACATTGAAAGCTCCTTTCTTTATTTCAATTTCGGAGGCCAGAACAGCGCACTTATTAATAAGACCATCAACGAGAAGAAGTTCGGCACCATAGAGTTCACATTCCTGCTTAAAGCTCAGAGGTGTGTGACTTGGCATCACAACTGTGGCTTTTATCCCTGCTACAGCACAATAAGCACTCATAGCTCCTCCTGCATTTCCGGCAGTCGGTATGACACAATGGTCTATACCAAGCTCCTTTGCTTTTGATATAGCCATACTCAAGCCCCTTGCTTTAAAAGAACCAGTTGGGTTTGAACCTTCGTCTTTTACCAATATGGTATTGAGGCTATGTATTTTTGCAAGGTTTTTGAAGGTCAATATATCTGTCATTCCTTCTCCCAGAGATACGACATTAGCCCTGATTCAGCACCGGCAACATTTTCGCATACCTCCACATGGTATTTGCCTCATTTGATAAAGACAATTTGTCAAACTCATTTTTGTAGTCATATACTACAACCAGAGGTTTGTTGCAGCATGAAGCGAAGCCTTGCACCTCGAGAATTGAATAATGGGTATTGCATTCTGAACAGGTTAGGTGACTGGCATAAGAGTTCGATACAACCGCTGTATTCATTCTGCAATAATGAACAATACATTATCACCAATCAAATGATTAATAGTAACAAGTTATAACTATCAGTTATACGTTAATTTAGCCTCACTAACAAACGCCTTTGTAGTACCAGCCGCGGTTTCGCCTGTTCTTATCACAAAATTGAAGCTTCGCTCAACATTCAGGTCAGAAATATCTACCTCTTTCAACAGCCCCATCTCCAATTCCTTTTTGATTGCCCATGGTGACAAAAAACCCACGGCAGTGTCCTCGACCAAAAAGTTTTTCAAGGCCTCGGTACCTCCCAGACGAGCAATAATATTAAGATCACCAATTTTAATTTTGAGTTCATTCAGCTTTCTAGACCAGGCTGAAAGAGTACCTGAGCCCACTTCTCGAACGACTAAAGGCACATTGATTAGTTCATCTAAACTAATCTTTTGTCCTGCAAAAGGACTATGCTTGGAACAAACCGGAATGATTGTGTCGGCCATAAAAAAGTCATAATGAAGGGCATTTGATTCATGCTTATCTTCTACAATAGCCAGGTCAATCTCGTGGTTCACCAATGACTTCAATACATTCTCAGTATTTCTGTTAATTAATGTAATCTTGGTCCGTGGCCACTTTCTTCTAAAAGAAGAAAGTACTTTAGGCAATACATAAAGTGAAAGCGTAGTACTTGCTCCTATCCTCAATTCGCCTCTAGCTTCCTCTTGAGTCTTGACAATATCAATATCCGACTCAATTTGCTTCTCAATTAGCCTGGCCTGTCTTAATTGAGTCAATAGTTTTTCTCCTGGTGGAGACAATCGGATTGTATTGCCCTGTCTTTCAAACAAGCGTACACCAAGTTCACCTTCTAGTTTCTTCACTTGCTTGCTAACAGCTGGCTGGGAAACGCACATAACATCAGCTGCTTTTGAAAAACTGAGATGACATGCTACTTCGTAAAATGTTTCATAGGGTATTGAGAGCATTGTCTACAAATATTTCGGGCAAGTTAACAATCGCATGGTTCTGATAGAAGTCAAAGATCATCCCTCCCCAAGGTGCTCATTCTAAACGGTATCTATCCTTTTTGAGTTTTTTCTTTGAAACTTCAATAACGGCTGCTACGTTTGCAGCATCAAGTCATTCATTTCCAGTCATGGAAAAGGATAGATTTATAAAGAAGCGTGGAGAGACTGGCTCTTTGAAGCGCTAGCAACCATTCCGAAAACCATTGGAAAAGGTGCTAATTCCAGATCCCAAAGGGTGTCGAGTGACATTCGGGAGAATATAAATTGGTAAGTATGAAAAATCCATTTATTCAAGACGTATTGTATTTATCGAGTTCAGTTAGCCTGATCCGATTTCGTATTACTTTCATTATTCAGGAAATTCTATCCTGATTACTCAACTCATTCTTTTCACATAAAAGCAGAGCTATGTTGAAAAACACTAAAGCAGCAACTTTAGGGTTGAGTTCTAATGAATACTCGCAATCAGAGTATTTCTTTTACGACTCCCCTTTCGCATTGGAAAATGGTTCAGAGCTTCCTGAACTCAGGATCGTTTACCATACCTTCGGCCAACTCAATCACGATCACAGTAATGTAGTCTGGGTTTTCCATGCCTTAACGGCAAATTCAAACCCTTTAGCATGGTGGCCAGGCCTCATAGGTGAGCATGATCTCATTAATCCAAGCAAGCATTTTATCATTTGCGCCAACATCATTGGTTCATGCTATGGCAGTACAGGGCCTAAGGACTTCGATATCCGCAACGGGGAAAGATACCTAAGAAATTTTCCAAATCTTACCATCAGAGATATTGTGAAAGCACATCAGCTATTACAAAAGCACCTGGGTATTCAACGCATTTTTCTGGGCTTAGGAGGTTCAATGGGAGGTCAACAGGCCTTGGAGTGGGCCATTGATGATCCGCAACTGTTTGAAAACCTAGCCTTGGTGGCTACCTCTGCCAAAAGCTCCCCATGGGGGATTGCCATTCGAGCGGCTCAAAGGATGGCCATTGAGTCTGATCCTTCATTCTACTCTTCATCTCCGAAGGGAGGCTGGAAGGGATTGGAAGCAGCTAGGGCCATGGCAATGATCTCTTATCGTAACCATGAAACTTTCAATAGCACCCAGCAAGATGCGGAAGGGCAATTGGATGATTTTAGTGCCGAAAGCTATCAACGCTACCAAGGCGAAAAACTTGGAAGACGCTTTGATGCCAGAACCTACTACACGCTGAACAAGGCCATGGACACCCATGACGTTGGTCGTGGCAGAGGTGGAATTGAAAAAGCCCTAGCCAAGGTTAAAGCCAATGTTCAGGTCATCGGTATTGAAGGTGATCTCTTATTCACAACAGAAGAACAACATCAATTGGAACAATTTATCCCAAAGGCCAAGCTCGATTTTGTGACTTCGAAATACGGTCATGATGGCTTCTTGGTAGAAGTCGAAAGCATTAGTAGCCTACTTAACAACTTTTTAAACAGACTTTAATGAAAAATATCAGAATAGGACTTTTCGGTTTTGGCTGCGTGGGCCAGGGCCTATATGAAACACTCAATAGTTCGAAAAACTTCTCTGGTGAGATCAAGAAAATCTGTATTAAGAATCCCGATAAACCGAGAAGCCTGGAGACCAACTTGTTTACCACCCAAGCCGATCAAATTCTTAACGACTCCGCCATTGATGTCATTGTAGAGTTGATTGATGATGCTAATGCCGCATTGGAAATTGTGACAAAAGCACTAAAAAAAGGCAAGTCTGTGGTGACCGCCAATAAGAAGATGGTAGCTGAGAACCTTTCTTATCTGGTGGATTTGCAAGCGAGTACCGGGTCTGCTCTCCTCTATGAAGGGGCAGTATGTGGCAGTATTCCAATCATCAGAACCCTGGAAGAGTACTTCGGTCATGAGCCACTGAACGAGATTAAAGGAATCTTCAATGGATCCACAAACTACATACTCACAAAAGTTTTTGAGGAAAACCTCGATTATAAAACCGCACTCTCCCAAGCCCAGTCCCTAGGTTTTGCAGAGTCAGACCCCACACTTGATGTCAAAGGTTTCGATGCAAAATACAAATTGAGCATTCTCTTGACTCATGCCTTCGGGATACATGTGCCTCCCAATCAGATTGTCAATTTGGGTATTGATCATCTTAAACCAGCTGACCTGGAATACGCTAGAGAAAAAGGGTTTGGCATTAAGCTCATTGCGCAAGCTAAGCGCATTCATGATAGGGTATATGCATTTGTTACACCCCAATTTGTCAAATCCGAGCATAGTCTTTATAATATAAAAAACGAGTTCAATGCGGTGACTTTGAACGGTGAATTCTGTGATGATCAGCTTTTTATTGGTAAAGGAGCTGGAAGCCTGCCTACCGGTGCAGCAGTTTTATCGGATGTTTCTGCCCTAAGCTATGACTATCGATATGAGTACAAGAAGCACTACAACTTGGGTAAACTACCTTTCAGCAATGATTCATTGCTCGAAGTCTATGTGAGTTTTGACAATCCTCATGAAATTGACCTAGAAGATTTTGAGAGCATACATCATAAGTACTTTAGCTTTGATCACAGCTACGTGATTGGTAAAATGTGCATTAACAACCTTTTAGGTAGCAAATGGCTAAACAATCCTAAAAACAATATTGTTCTCTGCGCAAATGGCGCTGAAAGTTCTTTGGGGAGCCTCTGTGTCAAAGGGCTAAGCGCTGAAATTGAAGAGTTGAAAAAGGGACAAGAATTGCTTGAAAAAATCACAGTCTAAGCTGGGTTTTAAGCAGGCATCTTTTTTCCAAATCACCTACTGATTTAAGCTTTTAGTGAATATATTTGTAGCCCCGACAAGTCGGGGTCTTTAGATTCAAATTATTGATTTAAAATCGATTAATAGATGTCATCTATCATAATTACGTCAATTGTAGCGTTCTCTGCAGTCATCCTTCTGCTAGTATTGATTTTGCTTTACGCTCAATCAAAATTAGTTCAGTCTGGAGATGTCAAAATCATCATCAATGGAGATGAAGAAAATCCAGTCGTTGCAGCAGCAGGTTCTACGCTGCTCAATACGCTTTCTGGACAGAAAATATTTTTACCATCGGCTTGCGGTGGTGGTGGTACTTGTGCCATGTGTAAGTGTACCATTAACGAAGGTGGAGGAGATGTTCTTCCTACTGAAGTTGGTCACTTAAGTCGCGCAGAGCAAAAAGAAGGCGTGCGCTTGACTTGCCAGGTCAAAGTGAAAAATGATATGCGCATTCATATCCCAGAGGAAATCTTCGGTATTAAGAAGTGGGAATGTGAAGTAGTTTCTAACTACAACGTGGCATCATTCATTAAAGAATTTGTGGTAAAACTACCTGAAGGCGAAACACTAGATTTCGAAGCAGGTGGATATATTCAGGTGGACGTTCCTCCTGTTGTTTGTGACTTTAAGGACATGAACATTGAACCACACCCAGACGATCCTGCTGGTCCAGACAAATTCAAGGAGGATTGGGACAAGTTCAACTTGTGGGATCTTCAAATGGTAAACAAGGAAGAAATCTTCCGTGCTTACTCAATGGCTAACCACCCTGCAGAAGGAAACATTGTAATGCTGAATATTCGTATTGCAACTCCTCCATGGGACAGAGCCAACAACAAGTGGATGGATGTTAATCCTGGTATTTGCTCTTCTTATGTGTTTACAAGAAAGCCAGGAGACAAGGTGACTATTTCTGGTCCTTATGGAGAATTCTTCATCAAACCAACTGATGCTGAGATGCTATACATTGGTGGTGGTGCTGGAATGGCGCCAATGAGATCTCATCTATTCCATTTATTCCATACCCTAAAAACGGGTAGAAAAGTGACTTACTGGTATGGTGGACGATCGAAAAGAGAGCTTTTCTATTTAGATGATTTCCGTAAAATTGAAAAAGAGTTTCCAAATTTCAGTTTCCATTTAGTACTCTCTGAACCAGTGCCAGAAGATAACTGGGTAGAGAGGAAAAATATGGATGATAAGGAAGGAGATGGTTTCTTAGGCTTCGTTCATCAAGCTGTGATCGATCAGTACTTGAGCAAACATGAAGCTCCTGAAGAAATTGAGTTCTACTTCTGCGGCCCTCCGATGATGAACGCAGCAGTAATTAAGATGTGCGAAGATTGGGGTGTACCTGATGAGAATGTCGCGTTTGACGACTTCGGAGGGTAATTAAAAACACTTCAACGAAATACAAAACCTTTGAGCTTTAGGCTCAAAGGTTTTTTTATGCACTTTATAAATACAGTATTTAGTATTTCACCATCAAAATTTACTTTTTGAAAATAATTTTATGTGTTTTTACAATAAGGAATTATACTTTGTAAGTTTCTTTTTTATAATAAAGAGTTATTAGTACATACAATTACTCTATTAAAATATAAACACATGAAAAGATATTTACTTACTGCCTTCTTGGCTCTGGTCAGTTTCAACTATGTAAACTCCCAGACCATTCATATGTCAGGCTACCACAATGGTCCCTATCTTGAATACTGTCCTAACACGGAAACGGAAATGACTTTCTTTGCCAGAGATATTTTTCAAAACAAAATACATGGTAACCTGCAATACTTCTTCTTCGTGGATGGCGTTTCAAGAAATGACATAGCCATTGAGTTTGATAACGACCCCCTAGGACCAACATATGGTCCCTTTTTAACTCTTCATACGGACAGCAACAAAGAATCTAAGTTTAGGATTAGGCGCTTTATAGGAAACAACTCACAGGGAGTACCTCAATGGGTGGATGGCTTCGGTTTTCAAAGCAATAATATCGTATTAGAAGTTAGGTTTAAGGGTAATGGGCCTTTTGCCTCATGGAAAACAAGAACTTTCAACTTTCGAACAAGAGCTATTCCTCCAGGCAAGGCAGTTGTAGTAGGAACCAACGATTTGCTTTTTTGCTCACCTGGCGAAATAAAGAATATTACGCTTCCAAACTTTCCTGTAGGCGCCACTAATGCTGCTTATTGCAATTGGCATCATGGATGGACATGGGAATTACCAGCAGGTTGGAAGGTAACAAGTACAACTGGCGACTTATCTACAGCGACCAATACTTACACCACTCATTCAGAAACAGTCAAAGTACAAGCTCCAAGCGGCTTATTATTGCCTGGCACACTAAATGTTCGTAGTGAAGATGCATGGCCGTATCCTGTCAATACTCAAACACAGATTAATGTTGGGGCACCCAATGTTCCTTCTAACCTGAGTTACAACTTCTTGGTGGATTTTCCTGCTTCAATCTGTTATGATAACAGTGGAAACAACCTTGCAACATTTATTGCTGAGACTCCTTTCTTCGGCTCACTACCCACTTCCTATGAATGGCAATCCAATGCTGGAAATGTACTTTCATCCACTACAACAAACCCTACTACGACCATACAATTCAACAATCCCGGTGTAGGTCGCTATGTGAGGGTCAGAGCTGTCAATGCATGTGGAACCTCTCCCTGGTTAACAAAGTACTTTGACCTTACATATGATCCATGGGGCTGCTCCGGAGGAGGACTTGGTGGAGGAATCTTTGGTGTAGATACCGACCTCAATATATACCCAAACCCAGCTATAGATGAAGTGCAAATAGAGGTAGATGAACCTGAAAGCCTAATAAAAGAACTTAAATCTAAACAGGTTGAAATGCGCTACAGCTATACGCTCATCAACAATGATCAGCGCATAGTACATTCGAAAATCACTAACTCTGCTAAATATAAATTACCACTAGATCAATTACCGGATGGTATTTATATTCTCAGAGTGGTAAGTCCCGCGGGTACAAAGACTGAGAGAATTCTCGTTGACAAATCAAAACGTAAATGACTTTAGCTACTTAAAGAAAGCCGCTTCGTGCGGCTTTTTTTATTCCCTACCGGCAAATCTCTTGAAATGGATTATCTTTAATCTTATTCATGTAAGTTGTCTATGAATCTCAAACTCTTTTTTACTCCCCTTACTCCTGAATACGATTTACCAGCAAACGCCTTCGGCAAAAGTGTTAACCACTTACAAGACGAAGACTTTGATATTTCCAAAATGGATTTGGCCATTATTGGCATTAATTCACGAGGCGAGGCAGATTTAATTCGTGCGAAGCTCTTTGCCCTGAAGCGCAGTGCTGCTGCTTACCGTATTGCTGATCTGGGAAATATTCAACTCGGTGAAGATGAAGAACAAACTCAAGCGCGAATAAGAGAGATTTGCGAGTTCTTATTGAGTCAACGGGTATTGCCTATCATGATTGGAGGTAATCAAGATTTGGCACTAGGACAGTTTAAGGCTTATGAAACAGCGAATAAACTTATCTCAGTAGCCAATGTAGATGCATTTATGGATATGGAAGAAGAGGCAGAATCTTCGGCTAACTTTTTAAATGCTTTGCTCCTACACCAACCGAACTTCTTGCTTAACTATAGTCACCTGGCCCATCAAACTTACCTGATAGATGCTGCAATGCTCAAGGCCCTTGACAAACTTTACTTTGAGTCTTTAAGGCTGGGAGAAATAAGATATGACATCAAGCAGGCAGAGCCACTCATTAGAATGGCAGACATGCTCACTTTTGATATCTCAGCGATTCGCTCCTCCGATGCACCAGGAAACCCTAGGGCTCAGCCTTTTGGCTTATCTGGGGAAGAGGCTTGTCAACTCAGTTGGTATGCAGGTATCAATGAGAAAATGACTTCTGTGGGCTTTCATGAGTACTACCCTTCCTTAGACGATGATGCCCTGAAAACTGCCTCAGTGATGGCCACCATGATCTGGTACTTCATTGAAGGATATTACAATAGGCGTGATACCGGTCAGTTTAACTCGGATAACTACACTAAATATACCGTTAGTTTTGAGGGCACTGATGACACCATGACATTCTACAAGAGCAATCTGTCCGATAAATGGTGGATGCTTGTCAACTACGGTGAAAAGATGATGGACCGCGCCTATATTCCTTGTAGCTATGAGGATTACAAAGGTGCCACGCGGGGAGACTTTCCCGAGCGATGGATAAAAGCTCAAGGGAAACTTATCTAAGAGTTTCTAAAACGAAAAACCCCCATTCCATCTGAATAGGGGTTTTTACTGGGTCATTAAAATAAAAATGATCTTTTAAGCACTTTATCTTTAAATGACTAACAATAAAATATCGACTATGAATGCGATAGTATCTATAGTACGCGCTATTTTATGTTAACCCTACTTGACTGGGTGTGAAGTTGGGTAGTGCTTACAAGTCAGATTGCCAATAGAGAACGTCTATTTCGCAAAAGGGAACATGGTAAAAGAAGTGGCACCGAAACTGTTTTTCTGATATCTCGCCAGGCAATATTGCTCATATTTTGTATCAAAATTCACTTTTCCGCTTTGCGCTTGATCGGGGTAAGGGTTGTCTTTATGAAAAAAGTAAACACTCGTTGTACCCAGCTTACTATATGGCATTAGACCAGCATAGCGCTCCATTTCGTTCCAAATACTATCCGTAGTAGTGATGATATATATACGTTCAACAGGCCCGGTATTATTTTTATTCCTATAGAGAACTACCTCTTCAAAATTGGAGATGAAATCGTTGAGGCCAGGTTGTGAAAAAGTGTACCAGAGCATGAGAATGACGAATACTACTGGAACTGCAACAAACCACCGCTTCTTACTTCTCATATCAAACCCCTTGATTTGAGTTCAAGATACTTATTGATGGTATTTACACTCAATTCTTTAGGGGGTGTTAAAATGGTATGAATACCATGTGCTTGAAGTTCTTTGACAATCAACTTCTTTTCAAAAGCAAGTTGTTCCGCAATTCCTTTCACATAGACCTCCTCTAAGTCTTCGGCCTTCTTATGAATGACTTTTTCCACTTCTGTATTCTGAAAGAAAATACAGACCAACAGGTGCTGTTGCCTTATCCTTCTTAGGGATGGCAGCTGCCTTTTCAAAGCCGAAAGCGACTCAAAATTGGTATACAGTAAAACGAGAGAACGCTGAGTCACTTTTCTTTTTAGGGCTATATAGAGCTTTGAATAATCTGTCTCTTTGTACCCTGTTTTTTGCTTATAAAGATGCTCGAGAATAAGGTTTAACTGCATATTCCGAGAGGATGCCGGCAAGATAGAATTGACTTTTTGTTGAAATGTAACAATTCCTGCTTTATCACCTTTTTTAAGCGCAATATTTGATATTACCAGGCTCGAATTGATCGCATAGTCGAGCAAGCTCAAGCCTTCAAAAGGCATTTGCATTACCCGGCCTTTATCAATAACAGAATATACTTGCTGTGATCGCTCATCTTGATACTGGTTTACCATCAGGTGACCTTTTCGGGCCGTTGCCTTCCAGTTTACTTTCCTATAGTCATCACCAGAAACATAGTTCTTGATCTGCTCAAATTCCATGTTGTTTCCGATACGCCTGATCTTCTTAACACCAAACTCCTGAAGCTGATTAGAAATAGCCAAGAGCTCATATTTTCTCATTTGAATGAAAGAAGGGTATACTGCAACAGTCTGCTCTTCACCCAGCTGATAGCGCCTGCGTACAAGCCCCAAAATGGTGGACACAAAGACATTGACAAAGCCAAACTTGTACTCACCTCTTTTAACAGGCCTGACTTCATAGCTAATTTCTTTGACTTCGCCTGAACCCAAGTTCAAGTCAAATTGCTGATCCCTAATTTGAAGCTGTTCAGGCAATTCATCGATCACTCGTAAATGCAAGGAGACTGGGTATCTATTCTCAACAATCAATCTGACTGGATTATCATCCCCATTGGAGAATTTCTCAGTACACAAACGCTCCAATTCGATACCCTCATTGATACGAAAGAGTAATAAGGTATCTATTACCAGACAGGCTAATGAAAGGTAAAAGATAACTTCTGCTACTACAGCAACCCATGGCAAAGCAAAGCCAACAATGAACAGGAAAACCAAGGTGCCTGCAGCATAGAAAAATCTATTGGTGATATAGAACGAACGAACTGAGTTCATTAACGCGGCACCTGTGTTTTAGCTACTAACTGCTGAATTACTTCTGTTGCGGACACTCCTTCCATTTCCTTTTCAGGGGTTAGCAAAACCCTATGCTTTAAGACTGGAGCAGCCAAAAACTGAATATCTTCTGGCGTCACAAAGTCGCGACCCTGGATCGCTGCAAAAGCCCTTGAACCATTTAGCAGCGCTAATGAAGCCCTTGGAGATGCTCCAAGGTAAATAGACTGATCACTTCTGGTCTGGTTTACAATTTCTGCAATGTATCCTAACAGCTTTTCATCAACAATAATGTCAGACAAAGTCTCACGATATGCAGCAATGTCTTGAGCGGAAATCACAGGAGTTATCTCTGCTGTCTGTTCTCCCTTTCTGTTGGCCGCCCGAAGGAGTATTTCGGTCTCGTCTGCAAGACTTGGGTAGTCTATTTCAATCTTAAAAAGGAATCTGTCTAATTGAGCTTCGGGAAGCCTGTAAGTACCTTCCTGCTCTACAGGGTTCTGGGTGGCCAACACCAAATAAGGAGCCTCCATTCCATAGGTTTTACCATCCACAGTAACCTGACGCTCTTCCATAACTTCAAAAAGCGCGGCTTGGGTTTTAGCAGGTGCTCGGTTGATCTCATCGATCAGTACAATATTGGAGAAGATCGGACCTTTCTTGAAGTCAAATTCAGAGGTCTTCATATTGAAAACACTGGTTCCCAAAACGTCAGAGGGCATCAAGTCTGGTGTAAATTGAACTCGAGAGAAGTCGACTGACATGCTCTTTGCCACAAGCTTAGAAGCAAGTGTTTTGGCAACTCCAGGAACACCCTCCAATAAAATATGTCCATCGGCCAAAACGGCAGTAATGATCAAATCGACCATTTGTTTTTGACCAACGATCACTTTACCGATCTGTTCTCTTATTTGCTCGACCCCTTGCTTAAGTTTAGACAGGTCTACCCTATTCTCAAATGACTCCTGATTTTCCATATTATTCTATTCCGTAAAAACCATTTAGGCTCTTTTCTAATTTCATTAACTCATCCTCACTGATGACTTCACCTTCCTCTATGCGCCTTACCAACTCCATCAAGGCCTCAATTGACTTCAAGGGATGACCAGATTTACTTGATAAATCTCTGTTGAACCGGTCACCAAAATGATCAGTCTTTAGGTTAAAGTGCGCTCTGACATAATCTTTCCAGTACTGGATTCTTTTTACAGCTAATTTCCGGTGATCCTTTTGCCTGTAGTACAATCTACCAAGTGTTTCCACAAACTCAACCGACATATTCTTAAGCGGTGTTATAAGCGGAATAATGCGTTGCCTACGCTTTGACTCAAAGAACATAAAGATGAATACTGTAAACAATAGGATGAAGAATGCCCACTTCAAGGAAGGGTTACTGAGAATAACACGCAGTGGAGATTGAACCTCTCTCCTTCCTAGTTGATAATATTCATTATGGACAACGAGTTCATCTTCAGGAAACAGGCTGAGCATCGCTGCTGCAAATTCCGATGTCTCTTCTCCCAATATGAAATAATTCGTAAATGCCAGTGGTATGGTAGAAATATAAAGCCTCCCACTTAGGCCCTTATAAGAGATCAATACTGGAGAGTTTGTCCCATTAACCGCCAATACATCGAAATTCTCCTTTTCAACCTCGGAGAAATAAGAGGTGGTCGCCACAGTAGAGTATGAAAATTCCCTTGTCTCATTATCGGATAAGGTTAAGGTTATGGTTTCTTCTAGTTGACCTGAAAGCGCCTTTTGGATAGCTCGAAAGTCAAACGCCAACTCAGCATCTTCCATCCTCACCATGAAGCCAAGGGAATCAGCCAAGGGGCCTTGAATAATTCTGGCACTCACTAGCGCGGTTCCTCCCAAGTCAATATGATGCATCAATGCATTGAAATCACTATTGTCCATGGCTATTCCATCCGCTATGATAAGTGGATTACCTATTGAAGAATCTTCGGCTGCTAACTCATAAAGTGTTCTATATTCTGATTTCGGTGGTACCTGATCAAATATATCGGACATAAGGTCGTGCATGGCAAAAGCACCAAAGGGAATTTTATGCTCTTCGTGATAGGTAGAACTCCAATTGACCTGACCCGATTTCCGCATTTCAGACACCACATAAAGGGCGATAAGTGCGACTAGGAATATGACGTATTTTTTGTCCTTCATCCTAAACGTTTAGCATCCTGGATTTTATCAAAATGGTCCTTAGCCTGTGCCAGAATAATATCACTCGCTTCAAAATGACCGTACCAGGTATAGTCAAAAATAAAGCTTAGTCGTTCAAAGTCTTTTTCCACCTGTTTACCAGAAAGCTCATAGAGATAATCCCTATTAGTCTTCCCCTTCTTGACCGCTAGCCATTCGGCATCCGCAAGTAATTTCAAGGCATGTAAATAAGTGAGTCTAACTGCGAAACGCCACTGCTTTTGCTGGATGGCCTGAGCAATTTCTGCTTCAAAATCAATGCCCATAAGTTGCTCCTCACTTACTTGATAAGCTAATTTCTTCGCCTTGGATGGCTTAAATACCGTGGTTATTTCAACACCGAAAATCTTGATGATAAAGTATACAAAAGCAACAACCAGAGCTATTCGAAAAAGAATATCAACAAGATTAGCAGTAGTGCCATTCCCTATAAGATCAGCATACCACTCTTGAAGCCACCTCCAAGCCCGCTCTAGAATACTCTCCCCTTCAAGTTGGGGAAGATCATATTGGAACTGGCTATCCTGTTGATAATTGGACAGTTTATCCTGATCGAATTCTCGGATTTCAATTTGTGCCCTAGAACTATCCTGTTTATGCACAGAAGTTGAGAAGAACGTAAATAGACTTAGAAGGAGAACACTAATAATCTTCATCTGATGCTTCCTCGCCCTCAGTATCCATTCCCTCAATCTTAGTCATTAATCCACGTGATTCTCTTCTTTCAACCAAATTGAAAAATTGAAATGCTAGTGCGATATAGACCAACGTATATAACATTATAGTTCCAAAAGATTCAAAAACAGAAAACAGAATACTCAAAGGATCATTTGTCATCAACTCGTTCAATCCACCGATATCGCCATCTTCCTGAATCATAGTGAAGGCCTCAAAACCAGTAACTATACCCCTGGGCAACGCAAAAACAAAATTGATAATGTAGCCAACAATACCTACCACCACAACTAAACCAAAGGTGCTCATCCATTTTCCTTTAGATAGGGTAAACACGCGTCCAAAAGCATCAATGGGATTAGTCTTCTCAAAAGCAATAATGGGTGTACCCAGAAACAGAACCGTCATAAAAATCAGAACCCCAATCATGGCTATAAAACCAAAAAGTAGTGATAAGGCACCTGCAGCAACTGCGATTAATGAAAATAAGAACCCAACAATAAAGCTGATGAACGTTATCGCTAAAAAGTAAAGAATGTTGTAGCCTAAAAAGTTGAAGAATCGACTTGAGAAACCCTTCATGATACCGCTCATAGAGATATCCTTTGGTTCATTAGTTTGATACTGGATCATATATCCGTAGGTAACCGCTGGAATAAGCGCCAGCGTAACCAATATAGATAGGATGGATAAACCATATGCGCCAAGCATATCAATGATATCATTGGCACTGATGGATTGAGGATCCATAGCCAGTGCTATGAGGCCTCCTGATACTTCGTTCATCAATATGCTGACGAGTATCAATACAGGTCCTGCAATTAAAAGCTGTGCTTTCAAATATGGCCCTGCATTTTCTCTCAGGAATGAGAATGTAGCATTCAGCTTATCACTGAATTGACGCTTTTTATAAAATTCGAGTTTACTGTTGAATCCCATTTTTGAATAACTTTCTAGGGTATAAGATAATGTAATAAATCATGAAGGCCAGCGAGCCAAGAATGATTGTTGCCTTTATCGCATTAGGCATATCAAACAGTCTGGTGACGTATGACTCTAAGAAGCCTGCCAAAATAAACATGGGAACAAGACCCAGTACCACTTTAGCACCAGTAAGTGCTCCCCTTCTCAAAGACTCCATACGGCTATAGGTCCCTGGAAAAAGCATAGAATTTCCCATAATCAGGCCTGCACCACCTGCCATGATAATGGATATAATTTCAATGGTACCATGAATCCAAATGGTCAAAACTGAAGTCAATAACAATCCTTTGGAGAAAAAGAAATACTGAAATGACCCCAACATTACCCCATTTTGAAAAAGGGCAAAAGCCGTTCCCAGGGAAGCGATAATCCCAAGAGCAAATGCAAAGAAGGACACTTTGATATTGTTAATGGTAATCAAGACGAACATGTCTGTTTGAGCCATCTTTCCATAAACACCCAGTGGTACTCCATTGTCAATGTTACTCAGCGTCATGTTGACATATCCATCACCTAAAATAAGCCGAACGAAATCATTGTCATATGCTGCGGAAAATGCGCCCACTACACAAGCTCCTAGGAAGACCAATAATGAGACTCTGAATTCTTTTCGATGCTCCCAAAAGATTAGAGGAAGCTCGTACCTCCAGAACTCCACAAAACGATTCTTGCGTTCTTTCTTATTTCTATAAATGTACTGATGCACCTTAGTAGAAAGGTTATTCAGATAAATCGTGATATCGGATTTTGGATAGTGGGTCTTGGCGTAAGAGAGGTCATCTGTGAGCTGAATGAACAGGTCGGCAAGCTGATCAGGATCCTTTTTTGCATTGGCAGCAATGAGACTTTCGAACTCTTCCCATTTACTTATATTTGCCTTCACAAAAGCGGACTCCCTCATAGATTCGTATTTCAGCCAAAAATTATGCAATAATACTACATATGCAAGCTGTCAGCATTCAAACGACTCAAAACATTCGACTGGAATACCCACTTGCTGGTATAGGTGAGCGACTCTTAGCTTTCTTTATTGATGCTGTCATCATATCCAGTGTTTATGCTTTGATTGCCTATATACTTGATTTGTTAAACGTTGGACAAAGTTTGGCCATGGGTGGTCTGCTTGGTTTGATCGTTTATTTATATCGCCTTTTATCTGAAGTATTTATCAATGGACAGACAGTGGGCAAAATGGCACTTAGTATTAAAGTCGTTAAACTGGATGGTAGCACCCCATCATTTGCCTCCTACTTTCTGAGGTGGTTGATGGAACCTGTTGACTTCTTTATCGTGGGTTTAGGAGTATTATTCATTATTCTTACAAAAAACGGTCAACGTGTAGGTGACTTATTGGCTGGCACCACAGTGGTAAAGATCAAGAAAATCACAGCCACCAATGTCCAGAATAAGATTCTTATGGATGTTGTTGATGAAGACTACGAACCACAAATATTTGAAGCAGCAAATATTAGCGATGCTGAAGTTCAACTGATAAAAGATGCTCTTAGAGCATTCAAACATGATGCGGTCAAGAGACCCATAGAATTGATTGAAAGCAAAGTCAAGGAGAAATATAATATCCAAAGTGAGCTCCCGACCGTAAAGTTTCTTTATACTTTATTAAGAGATCATACTTATTACGTTACCAGATGAAACCAAAATCATCAGACCTGAGACTTACTTTCACCATTGCTGTCTCTTTCTTGCTAAGCTCATTTATAGGACCTCTGAATATTTCTGCTCAGCAGAACCCCGCTTTTCCAGAATATTATGATGAGGCTACTTGGGCATCCAAACTCGACTCGCTCAGGGCAGCAGTAGGTGCAAAAGTCACCTATAAGAATGGAGACAACTTTGAACTGGCTACGCTCCTTGCGCTTTCACATTACCCCTTGCTACAGGACAGGAAGATACAGATCATTGTCAAAAAGATGCCCGGTGCACCTGTAGAAGCAAGTTTTTCCATGTGGAACTTTGTAAAGTCTCGAAAGGGCAAAATCTACAAGATCAAGATTGAAAATGGTTCTTTCATGGAACGACTCAGCTTAAATCAGCAGGTCTCTGCATTGGCCCATGAAATGGCTCACTTTATCCAATATGATGACCTTGGCTATTTCAGAACACTGACAACCTTAATAGGTTGGTCTTTGTCGAAAAAGGCACGTTCCAAATTCGAGAAAGGTGCAGATAGAATCGCCATTGATCATCATCTAGGCCCACAATTATTAGACTTTGCATTCTATACAAGTGACGAAGAAATCAGGCTTTTAATGAAGCAAAAAAGTGAATCTAACTAAGTCTTATACCAAAGCACAGCTGGCCTTACGCAATGGTCAGGATAAGGATAATATTTGGGTCGCTTATCAGGGTAAAATCTACGATGTAACCGAATCTAAACTCTGGAGAAATGGCAAGCACTATGAGCACTGGGCAGGCCAAGATTTAACGAATGAACTGCCAGATGCACCTCATACCGATGCCGTCTTTGAGAAATTTAAGGTGGTTGGAGCATTAGTGAACTAGTCATTAGAAATCAGTCATAGGGCTACTTTAAAATGATCTCTGGTAAACATTTTTCGAAAGTATCCAGAAGGCTCTTGCCTGAGTCATAATTTCATTCATCGAAGAATATTACCAATCATCGAAGATTTTTACCAATTATCGAAGGATTCTGTTCGATGATCGAAAATCAAAAAATAACAACCCTTGTTTTGAGACATTCGATGTAAATAACAGAAAAATGAAAAGACTAAAGCCACTAATGTTCATTTGTCTCGCCTTTCTATTGACCTATTGCGCATCGACAAAACCAGAGCCGTTGTATTTCGAAGATGGCATCGTAAATCTAGCTGGGATGTGGGTAGATAATACTGAAAATAGACAAACTTTAGACGTCCTATTAGGAATTGATTTGAACGATAAGTCAACCGAAATCCAGGTGATGGGAGAAAGAGTAAAGCATTACAAAGTAAGAACCTATGAGAATCAGTTTCTTATCATCTACGAAACCATGGAAGGTCAGAAGTTTAGCGTTTTGGCACAAATGAAAAATAAAAACGAGATGAGATTTACTCGGACGGTTGAAGCTGTGAACGGATTTGTACCTCTTGGTCAGCTAGGTGAGAAAGTATTTCATCTAAGACGAATAAACTCCAATAAAGTGCTTCATGTTTCCTCAAATACCCCAAAGGGAATACGTTTGTAATACCTTCAGTTCTTGATTAGCCTGAGTTATTGGTCAATAAATTGACCTTGGCAAACCAAAACGCGCTTGAATTGGAAAGCTCCTATTACACTTATAAATTGGCGAGGATAAACTATACCTTATAGATTTCCCTTTCCAATGAAGATATTGATTGCTGATAGTGGTTTTACCAAAACAGACTGGCGCGTTATAAGTGAAGAAGGAGATATTTCCCAGGCAAAAACTGCTGGTATCAACCCTTATTATCAGACAGAAGATGAAATGCTAAAGGAGATTCAAGACCTCCACAACCAGATACCGGAGAAAATTGATCAGATCTACTACTACGGTACTGGATGTTCATCTGGTCATAATCGCGAAAAAATTGCCGGTCTTTTAAAAACGTTATTACCCGAATGCAGAGATTGATGTCAATCATGATTTGCTTGCCGCTGCCCGATCCTTATGTGGAGATCAACCTGTATTGCATGCATCATTGGAACGGGTACAAACTCCTGCCTTTATGATGGCAAGAAAATCACTGATAACATTCCTTCGTTAGGCTGGGCTGTTGCTGATGAAGGTGGAGGGAACATATCTGGGCAAGGTTATGGTGACAGATTATTACAGAAAAGATATGCCTCAACACCTGCGCATCCTTTTCAAAGAAGAGTTTGAGCTTACCAAAGATGGTTTTCTTAGCAAAATGTATCAAGAGCCCATGCCCGGAAGGTTTCTGGCAAGTTTTGCCAAGTTTATAGGTAAACATATTTCTGATCCGTATATGTATGAATTGGTATCGACAGGATTCGAACTTTTTATCACCAAAAACGTGATGAAATATGAGGGACATAAGAACTACCTATCCACTTTACCGGTTCCGTGGCTTATTACTTTGGTAATGTCCTTAGAGATGTTGCCATGGACAAGGGCCTTCAGATAAAACACATTACCCAACAGCCGATCGCTGGGCTCACACTATTTCATCAATAGGCAATACAATGAACGTCACTGA
>CBDDKG010000007.1:0-49821 GCA_965230105.1 Roseivirga sp.
CTTATCTCCTTTCCATGCTTTTACTAGGGCAAAGTCTGCTTTGAGCCAACTTTCCAACAGGTGCATCTTGCCGTTAAACTCTCTTACTTCTTTGCCTTCTGCAACTTCGGTACCATAGCCTGCAGGGGTAAAGAAAGCAGGTATTCCGGCACCACCTGCTCTCACTCTTTCTGCTAACGTGCCTTGAGGTATTAAATCTACTTCTAGTTCTCCTGATAAAAGCTGGCGCTCAAATTCGGCATTTTCACCCACGTAGGAAGAGATCATCTTTTTTACTTGCCTTGTCTTTAGCATCAGACCTATGCCAAAATCATCGACTCCAGCATTGTTAGAGATACAGGTGAGCCCTTTTGTACCTTTTTTGACCAAGGCAGCTATACAGTTCTCGGGGATTCCGCAAAGTCCAAAACCTCCGAGCATAAGGGTAGAATTGTCAGTAATGTCGTGAATGGCTTCATCAGCATTACCTACTTCTTTGTTAATCATGTGATTCTATTTATAGTCCACTTAAGCGATTTCTCACAGCCTTTTCATCCTCCTTGAGCTGATGTTTTAAGTCGTCCACCGATTCAAATTTCACTTCATTCCGAATGTGATCAATGAATTCGATACTAATCTCGCTATTATAAATATCTTGATTAAAGTCGAAAATATTCACTTCAATCGTCTTGTTCTCACCACCGATGGTCGGCTTTTGGCCTATGTTGAGCATGCCATCGAACTTTCTATACTTGTTGCATACCTTTACAGCATATACGCCATCGGAAGGAATAAGCTTATAGTTTTCCTTTACATCTATATTGGCAGTGGGGTAACCAATGGAACGTCCTAATTTGTTACCATGCACCACTCTTCCAGCCACACTATAACTTCGCCCTAGGTACCTGTTGGCAGTTTCTATATCGCCTGATTGTATGGCTGTTCTAATCTTGGTAGAGCTAATACCTATTTCATCAATGTCCTGTCGTGGGATTTCTTCTACTTCAAAGCCATAATTGGGAGCAAAGGACTTTAATTGATCCAAACCTCCACTACGGTCTTTACCGAAACGATGGTCATAGCCAATGATCATTTTGCTGGTTTTGATACGTTCGTGAAGGATGATTCTGATGTATTCTTCCGGAGACATAGAAGCGAAGTCTCTTGTGAATGGAATTTTCACCAAATGATCAATGCCATATTGCTCTAGCAGGTTTGCCTTTTCAGGAAAGGTGGAAAGTAAGAGTAGGGTATTGTCCCAAGGTTTTAAAACCAGGCGCGGATGTGGCCAGTAAGTAATCAAGACCGTCTGACCATTGGTTTGGTCGGCTACATCTCGAATGCGACTTAGTATTTTCTGATGACCAATATGTACACCATCAAAAGTGCCAGCCGTTACAACTGCATTCTCAATTTCGTTAATCTTTCCTGTGCCGAGGTGGATTTTCATCGCTTATGAAAGCTCTTTTAATAGCGTTACCAATTCTTCTAAGTCGTATGCCTTGTCAACATTGAAATCACCAATTCTGGTTCTCCGGAGACTACTTAAATGTGCTCCAATCCCTAATTGTTCTCCAAAGTCATTCGCCAAACTTCTAATATATGTGCCCTTACTGCAGACAACGCGAAATTCAATGGTTGGCAAATCTACTTTTGTCAACTCAAATTCCGAAATGATTACGCTTCTTGTTTTTCGGGCAACGGTTTCTCCTTTGCGAGCCAGCTCGTATAGCCGCTTGCCATCTACTTTGATAGCTGAATGCATAGGAGGGGTCTGCTCAATAGTACCAACGAACTTCTTCCGGGCTTCTTCTAGATGCTGGTCTGTGATGTGAGCAATGTCCACAGCATGGGTTGGCTCGCTTTCCAAGTCATATGTGGGGGTAGTCTGGCCGACCGTGAATGTGCCGGTATATTCTTTTTCCTCGGCCATAAAGGATTCAATTGACTTGGTTTTTTTACCAGTACATAAGATGAGTAGTCCTGTCGCCAGCGGATCGAGGGTTCCTGCATGACCTACTTTTTTGATTCTTATCAGGTTTCTGATTTTTTTGACAACATCGAATGAAGTCCACTCTAAGGGCTTGTCAATCAATATTACCTGGCCTGCCAGAAAGTTTTCCTGTTTGGTAAGATTGTCATGGAGTTGAAGCATTTAAACTAATGTATAGATTATGGCAGCTAGTCCTACTAAATAACAATAGAAAGAGAAATACTTCAACTGGCTCTTTCTGACCAAGCCGATCATCCACTGGCAAGCGAGCAATCCGGCAATAAATGCGGCAATGAAACCTACAATCAGTAGAGAGGTTTCTGTTTGGCTTTCCATTAAATCACCACTGGCAATGTCTTTTGCCATTTTACCCAAAATGAGCGGTACAACCATCAAGAATGAGAACCTTGCGGCTTTTTGTCTATCTATTCCCAAAAGAACAGAGGTTGAAATCGTGGCGCCAGACCTGGAAATACCTGGAAGTATGGCTATAGCCTGGGCAATGCCAATGACTAAGGCATTTGGGAGAGAAACTATTTTTCTTGTGTTCTTGGCCTTGTCTGCCAAGAAGAGGAGAGTGCCTGTCACTAGAAGCATGAGACCTACCAGAAGAATTTGGCCTCCAAAAAGTTGTTCGATTTCATCTTCAAGCAAAACACCCACCATTGCTGCAGGAATCATGGAGATAACAATCTTCAATGAGTATTGAAATTGCTCGTTGTTCTTGAATTGGAAGAGTCCTCTCAGGAGCTCACTAATGTCTTTTCTGAAAATAACAATGGTACTTAATGCAGTGGCGGCATGTAGCACTACGGTCATCATTAAGCTTTCCTCAGGAACACTGTTGTCTCCTAAGATGGTCTTGGTGAGTTCTAAGTGACCGCTACTGCTGACCGGTAAAAACTCAGTAAGCCCTTGAACGATGCCAAGGACAATCGCTTCGATAAGACTCATATACTATTTGGACTTTTTGAAAATTGCGAAGAACTCTATGATGAAGCCTGCCACAATTATGATAGGGCCTAAGGTTAAGCCAAGAAAGCCTTGTCCGTGTTGAGTGCCGTCCAGAGACATTACAATAAAACCCAACAGAAGTACACCCAAACCGATGAGCATCCATTTATAGTTTTCCTTGCCAAAAGCGAAGTTGTTTTTCTTCTCTGTCATAGTATTAATAGAGTTCGTCTAAAGACATTTTCAAATATTTGTTCATTGCCTTTAAGGTGCTAAAATAGGCAATTACTGCTCCTAGAACTATAAGTAATCCATAAAGTGCAAAGACTAATTCTTGCTGTTGTAGTTCTTCCAGCCCAGTAATCTGACCATTTGCAAACTGTTTAAGTCCATATAGAAGGCCAGAGGCGATCAACCCGGCAAGGGCCCCGTGTAATAATGATCGCTTAAGAAAAGGAGTCCGAATAAAACTACTTTTAGCACCTACCAGCTGCATGCTTCGAATCAGAAAGCGTTGAGAGAACAGTGCAAGCTTGATGGCGTTATTAATCAACAGCAAGACCACGAGCACTAGAATGAGCGCTATTCCAACAAGGACAACACTGAGTTTCGTCAAGTTTTCATTGATAGAATCGGCTAGGTTTTCAACATAAGTGACTTCATAAACCCCACTGATGTTTTCTATTTGATCCTGAACGCTTCGGAGCTGTTCATTCGATTGGTAGGCTTCATTGACCTTGATTGTCAAAGCATCTCTTAAAGGGTTCTTTCCAAGGAATTCTGTGAAATCCTCGCCTGTGTCTTCTATAAATTGTTGAGCAGCTTCTTCCTTGGATATGAAGGTCATTTCAGGCTGACCTTCCGTGATCAGGATATAGTCGCTTGCCGTAATTTCTCGCTCTACTCTGGTTCTTTGACTTGGAGAAATCTCCTTATTGAGGTATACCTGAAGTTCTATATTCTCCTTTATGACACTGGTCAGTTTGTTAGCCTGAAGTATGAGTATGCCAAAAAGACCTATAACAAATAGTGCCAAAGCAGCACTGAAAACTACGCTTACATAGTGGTAAGAACCTAATTTCTTTTTGCGCTTATATTTCTTTGGATCTTTGGCCAACCGTCTGATTTTCGATCAAAAATAGTATTAATTCACTAGTTAAACTTCGGCTCAAGGTTAATATTATTTAAGGTTAGTTGATTTTAATCACCTTACTTTCTGCTATTCCAAAAACGCTATCGGTTTTTCCGATATTGATTCTCGCTGTGCCTGTGAAATTCCCGAAAGCAGGAAGAATACCATTTTGATCACCAAAGTAGTAACAAGGTATTCTTACTGATTGCTTCGCCTTACCTCTAAGCCTCACGGCTGGGTGAATGTGCCCCGCTATATTATAAAGAGAGTGGTCCTCAGGAATGTGGGTGAAGTTAAAAGGGTGAACATCCAGGCTTTCCAATACCTCTAGATTGTTGATTCTATAGTCTGAAAACTCGAGCACATCGTGATTTCCCAATATCAACTTGAAAGGTAGTGGTGCTTTAGACTTGAGCCATCGCTTAAATATCTCCCAGCCTTGATTATGATCACTATGAAATAAGTCTCCCAGGAGTATAACTTCTGCAGGCTTATGCTTATCAATGAGCTTGTCTAGGATCAATATGTCCTTTGAGTGAACCAGATCGCTCACCGGTATACCGGACTTACGGAAGTGCCCTGCCTTACCCAAGTGCAGGTCGGCAATGATCAATAACTTTTTTTCTTCCCAGAAAAGTGCCTTTTCGGGTAGAAGGTATAATGTTTGATGCCTTAATTTGTGTTTAATCATTCTAACAATAGAGAAGCCCTTAGGTTAATCAAATTATTGTCAAAGCATAGATCAAATATAAGCTAGCATTCTTATGAAATTTCAACTACTCATTTTTCTTTTCAGCTCAATAATTTCAACGAATACAGCTCAGACTGCGGGGGATGATGTCTTGGGTATTTGGGAAACCGATGATGGGAAGGCTAAGATTGAAATTTACAAAGCTTCTGGTAAGTACTCCGGTAAGATCGTTTGGTTAAAAGAACCCAATAATGAGAATGGGCAGGCGAAGCGGGATAAAGAAAATCCGGATAAGGAACTCAGAAGTAGGCCTATTCTTGGTATAAACCTTGTAAGAGATTTTGAGTTCGATGGTGATGATCGTTGGGCGGGAGGAAAGATATATGATCCAGAGAACGGTAAGACTTACTCATGCTATATGAAATTGAGAAAAGGGAAGTTACAGGTGAGGGGATATATAGGCTTAACCATGTTCGGGAGAACGGTGACCTGGACACGCTCATCTTTATAGTATTATCCTTTTTTATGCATTATAAAGAGGATAGCCGATATCACTACTGAGGCCAGCGCAGTGAAAATGACCAGAAGCAGTGCCAGGAGCATAGAATCTGGATCGAGTTGCAGATCCCTATTGTACATCAGATAATAAAAACTGATAAAGAAGAGTATCACAGAAATGGTTAAGGCGACTTTAAGAAATGTAGAAAGGGTCTTCTTCATTAGCACTATTTCACTTTTTCCTCAATGATTTGCTTCAATTCTTCGGACCATAGGATTCTGTAGTGCCCCATTCCTTTGAGCTCAATCATCTCTGCATCAGGTAACTGCTCATGCACTTGTCTGCTACTTGCTATGGGTAAAATTTTATCATCCAGAGAATGTATAATGCTGATTTGATCCACATTGGAAATTTGAGTGCAATATTTTTTCATGCTTAGATCATCTACCCGCTCTTTTGTGTCGTTTTCTATTTGCTGAATTAATCTGGAAATCGTTCGATCAGTCACGTTGACCATTTGGCGAATTCCTTCCAACCTTTGTCTGAAACTGAATGGAGACGTTACCATGATCCATTGTGCAATGTCGAGGTGCTGGTTTTCCGTGAGTGCAACCGCGGACGCAATACTACCGAAGGAATGGCTTAACACGAATTGAGGTTGATGTTCCCTGATTAACTGACTGACTAGTGCAATGTATTCAAACATATTTGTGGCGCCTTTGCTACTATAGCCGTGCGCAGGAGCATCGAAGGAGATGACCTTATATCCTTTTTCTAAAAGCACAGGAACCACACCTCCAAAATTGCCAGCCTGACCTTCCCAGCCGTGGACAAGAAATGCTGTCTTATCTTCTAAACTGCCCCACTGGTAAGTTTGAATTTCAAACTGATTGAAGCGGATTGTTTTCTTGAGTGCTTTATCTAACACCTCATTCTCGAAATCCCGAAGTTTTTTAATTCTCGGGTTTGACATTACCTCATAGACGCGTTTTGCAGCAATAGAAGGGGCAAACGTATCGAGGAAGGAGAGGTATGCTTTGAGTAGTTTCATCAGAGAAGAACAATTGTCTAAAGCTAATAATCAAAAGCATAAGACAATTATTCTTTAGATGATAATCGATCTGATTTGGCTAATTCGTACTTTCTTAATTTGACATGACGGTTAAGAGATCATTGTGCTCAAATGTTCTTCCAACCCATTGAAAACAGACCCCCAGCCATTATAGATTCCCATTTGCTCTTGTTGTTTACAGTATTCTTCTGTTGGGTGTACCACTTTAAAAGTAAAGTGCGTTTTATCTCCCATTGCTTTGAGGATCACATGTAGTTCAACACCTTCCGTCATCGGTCTGAAATTGGCTGTTGTAACAATCTTTTCCTCATGAACTATTTCGGTATAAACACCGTCTGAAATAAATTCATTGCCATTTGGCATATCCATCGAGAATTTCCAATTTCCACCTACGGTGAAATTGTGTTCTACAATTTTCATCTCCATGCCTTTTGGTGCCCACCACTTGGCAATGTGATCGGGTTGTGTCCATGCCTCCCAGACCAGAGATATGGGTGCGGAAAGTGTTCTTTCCATTGTGATTGTTCTGCTGTCCAATTCGTTGTTGCTCATTGTTTCTTTCTTTTAGTGTTGAGTTCGTTTACATATTCTTCGAAGTTATCGAGCCTGTCTTCCCATAGTTTTCTATACTGATCTATCCACATGAATGCCGGTACCAACTCACTTGGCTTAATTTGAAAGTATCGCTCTCTGCCTTTCTGTTCTACCTGAACTAACCCACATTCCTGCAGAATTTTTAGGTGTTTCGAAACTGCAGGTCGACTGACATCAAACTTTTCTGCTACACGATTGGCTGTGAGTTTGTCTTTTGATAGTAGATCAATGATATCCCTTCTGACAGGATCGGCAATTGCCTGGAAAACATCTCTTCTCATCTAAATAGTAACCGTTTGGTTACAAATGTATATGTAACTATTCGGTTACGCAAATAATTTTGAGTTTTCCACTCATCAAGTATTTGATATTGAAAGCAGAGAGGGATCGTTTATGCATTCAGAAATTCATTAAATTGATTTTTTAGGCCGATTATGATCTTCTTGTTAGACAAAAATATCCTATGATGAAAAAGCTATTTACGGTTGCCCTTGCCTGTTTGAGCTCGGTATTACTTGCTCAAAATGATGTTTACTTTGCCTCAACACCAGCTTTGAACCCTGATGGTTCAGAGATCATTTTTTCTTACGATGGTGACTTATGGAAAGTCAATGCCAATGGGGGTACAGCTACACGATTGACCGCCATGACGGGCCAGGAGTCTTACCCAAGGGTTAGCCCTGATGGCAAATGGATCGCTTTTTCTTCGGCACAGTTTGGAAACACAGATTTGTATGTCATGCCCTATGAAGGTGGCGATATCAAGAGACTCACATTTCATTCATCGGCAGATCAAATGGAAGCCTGGTCATGGGATAGTAAGACGATTTATTTTCGATCCAGTAGATATAACAGTCGTGCCGCATATAGTATTGACAGAAAGGGAGGAACACCCCAACGTATTTTCGGCCACTACTTTAACTGGCCACATAACTTAGCTATTCATCCTGATGGGGATATCTACTTTAATGAAAGTTGGGAAAGTAGTAATCAAGTGGCCAGGAAACGTTATAAAGGTGCCTTCAATCCAGATATTAAATCTTATAACCTTAAGAGCGGCAGCTTTAAAAAACACACGTCTTATGAGGGGAAAGATATGTGGGCCAGCATCGATAGGAAGGGTAATGTCTTCTTTGTCTCAGATCAGTCCAATGGAGAGTACAACTTATATGGCCTTGAAAATGATCAATCTGTAAGGTTAACGAATTTCAACACTTCCATTAAGACTCCGCAAGTCAATGCCAATGGTGGCAAGGTAGTTTTTGAGAAGGATTATCAGCTTTTCGTATATGATGTCGACAGTAAGCGCAGCCGAAAAGTGTCAATTAATGTATTTCAGAACAGCACCTTGGCTCAAGAAAGAGACTTTAAGACCAAGGGAAATGTTTCTGCTTTCGATATCTCTGGTGATGAGAAGAAGATGGCCTTTGTATCACGTGGTGAGCTTTTCGTATCTGACATCAGTGGCAAATTCATCAAGCAATTAAAAACCAATGATAAGGAAAGAGTTATTGAAGTCAAGTGGCTGAAGGACAACCAAACGCTACTTTTCACTCAAACGCTTAATGGCTATACCAACTTGTATACCATTAATGCGGCAGATGGTTCCAACGAGAAACAACTGACCAAAGACGATCAGTCGAACAGGAATTTGGAAGTGAATGCTGATAAGAGCCATGCCGTCTACCTCAGTGGCAGACAAGAGGTAAGGCTGCTTGATTTGTCAAATATGGAAAGTGAGACCGTTGCCACTCAAGAATTATGGGGTCTTTATAATCCTCTACCAAGGTTCTCACCTGATGGACAGTATATAGCTTTTACTGCCAAGAATGACTTTGAAGAGGACATTTATATCTATCATATTGCCTCCAAGGTTTTAACCAATTACACAAAAACCGGAATCACTGAGACCAGTCCTTTTTGGGGACCGGAAGGCAAGTATTTGTATTTCGTGTCTAATCGTACCGAACCAAGCTACCCTTTTGGTCTACAGGATGGTCGAGTGTATCGAGTGCCCTTGGCCAGACTAGATCGTCCCTATAAGTCAGCTAAGCTGGCGGCTGTTTTTGATGAGGATAAGAAGGAGAAAGACACGGTCATCGTTTCGATTGATTTTAACCAGGATTTAATGCGTTCTCTACAAAGGATCAGTCCGAATTTTGGATCACAATCGAATCCTTACGTGATCAAATCCGGAGAGAAAACACATATTATTTATTCGTCTAACCACGATGAGAATCAACGCTCTTTGTGGATGACGACTATTAGTCCTTTTGAAAGAAATAAGACAGAAAAAATAGCCGGAAGCGGTCGAGCTGGAGGTAATATCATCAAAGTAAAGAAGAACTATTACATTAATAATGGTGGAAAAATAAGCAAGCTTAACCCTGCTGCTAAAAAGCTTACAGCTATTGAAACAGACTTCACCTTCCGTAGATCGATGCGTAATGAGTTCGAACAGATCTATTATGAAACCTGGGCTGGTGTTGAAGAGAATTTCTATAATGAAACCTTCCATGGACAGGATTGGGGCAAACTGAAAACCCAGTATGCAACATTTCTTCCATACTTAAAGTCTCGTTCTGAATTACGTGTTTTACTTAATGACCTTTTAGGGGAGCTCAACTCTTCGCATATGGGCTTTAGTTCCTTCGGTGCCGAAGAAAGTACTTTTTACAGAACCCGCAGTCTGAATTTAGGAGTGCTGTTCTCCAATGATGACCCTTATAAAATTGAGCGCCTGGTGAGTGAAGGCCCGGCTGACTTTCCAGATATGAATTTGAGGGCAGGAGATGAGATCGTAGCCATCAATGGCGAATCCGTTGACTCAAAAGTGAATAGAGAGTATTATCTGGCAAAGCCATCCATTGACGAAGAGGTATCTCTTACCGTGAAAAGAGGTAAGGAGACCCTCGAAGTAAAAGTACACCCTGCTAGTGATGGCCTGATGAGGGTGAATCTCTATGATGAGTGGATTGCCGAAAATCAGAACAAGGTTGATCAGGCTACAGATAAGAAAGTTGCCTATGTACATATGAAGAATATGGGACTAGGCTCCCTACAGCAATTCTTGATTGAGATGACCTCTGAAGCCTATAATCGCGATGGCTTGATCCTGGATTTGCGCTATAATACTGGTGGAAATGTACATGACGAAGTTTTAAAATTCCTTTCTCGTACACCTTACCTTCAATGGAAGTACAGAGAGGGCAAACTGACCACTCAAGCAAACTTTGGAGCAGGAGCCAAGCCAATGGTGCTGCTTATCAATGAACAAAGTCTGAGCGATGCAGAAATGACCGCTCAAGGCTTTAAAGAGCTTGGTCTGGGTACCATAATTGGTACTGAGACCTACAGGTGGATCATCTTTACCAGTGGGGCCGGTTTGGTGGATGGATCCTTCTACAGACTACCATCCTGGGGTTGTTATACCCTTAGCGGTGAAAATCTAGAGAAAGTAGGTGTAGCACCGGACATCTTTGTGGAAACTGATTTTAGCGATCGGGTTAACGGCAGAGATCCACAGCTTGAAAGAGCTATTCAAGAAGTGATGAAACAGGTGGGTAATTAACTGTAAACAAAGCTATATTTTAGATAAGTGTGACTATCAATCACTGGTCTCCCTTACTTCTTGAATTCCATCTAGAATCCAGGGCATCAATTCAGAGACGGTAGGGTGAACCAAAACCACTTTGCGGTACTGCCTACAAGGTATTTGCGAGTGTATAATGGTAGCAAACATGTTGATGATTTCATCTCCGCCAACACCAAGAATTGAAGCCCCGAGGATCAAATCTGTTTCTGCATCTACCAAGAGCTTTGCAAAGCCTTTGGTTTCACCCATTTCCTTGGCCCTGCTGATCCGGTTCATTGGTCGGGTAGCTTTCAATATCTTCCTACCGGTCGCCACTGCCTCTTTTTCCGTCATACCGACTCTACCTAATGGTGGGTCTGTAAACAGACCATAGATTACATTTCTGGTATTGAGTGTTCTATCACCTCCAAAAAGTTTATCCAGGACAATCTCGGCATCATTTACAGCAGTGTGGGTAAAGCCACCATGGCCGTTGACATCGCCTACTGCATAAACACCCGGGACATCAGTTGCGCAAAACTGATCTACTTTTATATACCCTCGGTCGTTCGTTTTGATGCTCGTGTTTTCAAGCGCTAAGGTATCGCTGTTTGGTAATCTGCCGGCTGCTACTAACACCTCGTCTCCAATGAGAGATTTGGATTCTCCATTGACCTCAATGAGTACTTCCTTCTTGCCATCTGTCTGACTGATCTGGACTGTATTTGCACCACAATAGACATCAATGCCTTCTTCTTCAAGAATGTCCTGAACAGCATCGGCAACGTCTTCATCTTCTCTTGGCATCAAGTGGGCACTTCGTTGGACTATACTCACTTTAGCTCCGAAACGCCCAAAAACCTGTGCGAATTCCACTCCAATATATCCACCCCCAATAACGATAAGATGTTCGGGTACTGCTTCAAGATCAAGTAAGCCACCGCTATCTAACCACTTAACTTGATCAAGACCATTGATTGGAGGGGCGGAAGGCCTGGTACCCACATTGATATAGATATTGTCGGCAGTATAGGTTTTACCATTGACCGACACTTCTTTTTCACCCGTAAATGATGCTTTTCCAATGATAAGATCCACATTGGGTGTGTTGTTCATCCATGAAGATAGACCGTTGCTGCCGCCATTTCGAATGCCATTCATGCGTTCTCTTACCTTGTTATAGTCCAGGCTAAGGTTTTCGGAATTAAAGCCGTAAAAATCTCCTCTCTTCGCCTGATGAAAAGCCTTTGCTGAGGCAACCAGAGTTTTAGTAGGCGTACATCCATAATTCACACAACTGCCGCCTACTTTGTCAGCTTCAATGATGCCAATGGAAGTTTTTGTAGGGATTAGTCTTCCGAGCAAAGTGCCAGTGGCCTGGCCGGTTCCGATAATAAGGTGGTCAAAGTGTTTCATGAAGCTTGGGTTGGGTTCAAAGGAAAGATAATTAAGAATTTGATCTCAACACCTACTTGATCCATTAATCCTAACACTTCCGACTGGCAATTCAACTATTCTGTCATGAGTCTTTCCAAAATGTCTGCATAGGCAAGTTCTAATAGAGAGTAGATCTTTTCATCGTCATATTGCTGATCGGGAAATAGTTTGATATGCCTCATTCGCTTACCACTACCTCCAAGAAGCCCAGGTTCATCGGGAAACTCAGCGCCATAGAAGAAACCTAGATTTACATGGGCCTTATAAGCATTGACATAGGCAAAGGGAGCTCCTTCGACACAACCAGTAGGATGACCATCATGGAAAACAATCTCTGCCATATCGCCAACATTCCCAATGGCATTAAACCATTTCACTACTAATTGCCGTAAGTCTGGCGACTTTTGTTCTAGCCATTCACTGAATTCAATGTCTTGGACATCCTTGCCTGTAAATCGAAGTAACGCCACCATATCGCATAAAGAGGATTTAAATCCTCCAACATAAAAGATAATCAATCTTCTTCTATCACTTATTGCTCATCAGAATGTGTTTCCTTACCCTAGTCAGGTTTGGTGAAACCTTTACCTTCATTACTATTAAAACTTCGAACCATCAGGATAATGCCGATCAGAATGAGTGGAATACTTAAGTTTTGACCCATGTTTAAGGTCAGTTGATCTTCAAAAGCGACTTGATTCTCCTTGAGAAACTCAATCACAAATCGTTGACTGGCCATTAACGTTAGGCCCAGCCCAAAAATAAAACCCTGATGCTGTGCATGTTTTTTGGACCTCCAAAGTAAGAAAAGAATGATGCCAGAACTGAAATAGAGTAGTGCTTCATAAATCTGTGTTGGGTGTCTCGGTAGGTCATTGATACGAGTGAATATAAAGGCCCATGGTAGGTCAGTGACTTTGCCGAATATCTCAGAGTTTAAAAGATTGCCTATTCTTATCATTCCAAACAAAGCTGCGCTGGCAATTGCCAATCGATCAAAAAGCCATAAAAACCCCTGATTATATTTTCTGCTGTAAAGATAAACTGCCACAAAAGCTCCTATGACTCCGCCATGGCTGGCTAGGCCCGCCAGACCTGTAAATTCAAAAGTAGGTTCTAATCTGAATGGAAGAATTTCAATTGGGTTATTCCAGTAATGGATGGGGTCATAGAATAGGATATGACCCAAGCGAGCCCCAATTAAAGCGGCAAGCATTACATAGGTGACTAAGACATCTAACTGATCGAAAGAAATGCCTTCTGATCTATATATGAACTGCATGACACGATAGCCCAGCAATATGCCGATGAGCCAGCACAACCCATACCATCTGAAAAACTCGAAACCATCAAATACCCATGGATTGATGTCCCAGATGATTTGTGCCATCATCCGCTCTGACAGATCATGGTGATGATAATGAACACGACCACATTCAGTAATATGCTTTGGGCCTTGCCTTTGCCAGAAGACTGTGGTTGCTCAATGATATCGAGGACTTCACTCGAAATGATAGGTTCAAGTGAATGAATGAGTTTCATTTGTTCCCAGGCCGATTTAAGATCGTTCAGTTGCATGTTTCTTTTTATCAAATTTCACTTTGAGCACCGACTTCAATCTGTTGAAGCGTGTGGATACATTAGTAGGAGATAGGGATAGCATCTGGCCAATTTCTCTGTTTTGGTAACCTTCGAGATAAAGGATGACAATGGCTTTATCAATGTCTTTTAGGCTATGGATGACCATGTATAGCAACTCAAGATTGTCATCAGCTTTTGCAGCATGTAAATGTTGATGGTGCTGCGCTATAGGCTCGGCATTAATGGATTTAATTTCCTTTCGTTTTTTAGAAAGGATTGTGTTGAGGCTTACCCGATAAATCCAGGTATTGATTTTGGAGTTTCCTTCGAAGTTTTCGATGGACCTCCAAAGCTGAAACACAATGTCCTGAAAAGCATCTTTTTGGTCTTCCAGATCACTATAATATATCTTACAGAGGCTCCTGATGGTGCCTCTGTGAGTGTTGATGATATGAATGAATTGATGCTTTTCCAACCCTTTGAAACTACTACTCTAATTGATTAGTAGCAAAATCTCAGGGATTGTCACAGTCGGGTGTGATTTTTATTTAGCCAAGAATCTGAACGGTGCAAATGGTATTTGCTATACCCAGGACTAATTCGGTAGCCAAGCCTGTCACCAACTGCTTATTTGGTTTTCCGTCTGATACCATACTAATTATTCTTCCGATGGCAAAACCTAGAAAAAGTAAACTTGCTACTACAAATGAAGAGAGGGTTAGCGCAGATGTGATGGTTCCCATTAAGATGATAATACCTCCCAAGAACATCACTCCACTTGCACCACGCATTTCGTTGAGCAGATCAGTGTCGTTTGTCAAATTAATGCCTGAATTCTTGGCATAAGTTTTTATGGGCTTACTGACTCTCATCATTCCCACCAAGAATAGCAGGAGACCAGATAATGATAATACAACGATTTTGAAAACTTCCATTTTGATTTGCTTTATGATTATGATGCAAACATAAATGGGGGTTGTGACAGCCTTGTGTCAGGGGTGTTTCTTGTTTTTTATGTACTCTTCAAAATATTTTTCCATAGTCATATCATGGGGGGTAAATGTTTCACCTTGTGGTACGAGTGACTCGATAAAGTCTATTCGAAAATTTCTAAAGTCATTCCTTAATCGGCAGAAGGCGACAAGCAAAAAATTTCCATTAATGCTGTAGATAGCGAAGGGCTCAATATCTCTGATGGTCTGTTTTTGCTCTGAAGAAAGGTATTTCACTTTTAAAACGGTGAAATGGATAATGGCAGACTGAATCCGCATTAAATTATCACTTGTTTTTTCTACGGTTCCCTTGTCTCCAAAGTAAACCCTCTGTGCTAATAGATCTGCATTGCCCTTTTGGGAGTACTTTAATATGGCTTTTATCTTTTCAATAGCACTGGAGACATTTTCTGTCAGAGAACTATCCTTGTTTTTGCTGATTAATCGCTCTACAGTAACCAAAGCATTGGCTTCGTCTTCTGTAAATAGTACCGGAGGGAGATGATAACCTTCCATGATGGAATAGCCCTTTCCTTCTTCAGTTATGATGGGTATGCCGGACTGTTCCAGGGTGCGGATATCTCTGTAAATCGTTCTGATGCTCACATTATGCTTCTCCGCCAGATAGCTTGCCGTGACCAGTCTTTTAGACTGCAACTGTGTTATGATTGCGGTCAGCCGTGAGAGTCTTGGTTTTTCTAATTCTTCCATTTATTCCAGCGGGCCTACTAATCGAATATGATATTCCGATACATTCATCGAGATATTTATAGTGTGCACCTCGAAAGATACACACTATAAAAGTTTGTCAGTATAGGCATTCAATTTACTTGTCAAGAGGAATGTATCTCTCCTTGATTACCTTAAAATGATGCATTTGATGAGCTCTAATGGTGAGTCCAATGGCAGAAAGCGGCATTTCATATTCAAAAAATCTACAGTTCATTTCTAGTATGCTCTTGTTGAAAGATTCAAACATGCTGATAGTAGACTGGCGTACCGTTTTGAGTTCATTGACTAACTGCTCGATTGACAATTCATTCGCATTTGAATTTTCGCCCATCACTTCCTGGTCATGTGCACTTGGAATGCTTCCTTCCCCACGAGCAAAAATTATGGCTCTAAAGCACCAGATTCTTTCCCAATCAATTAGATGTTGTAGTATTTTATGAGTTGTCCATTTACCTTCCTCATAAGTCTTCAAGCCAATTCGGTTTAATTTGTAGATATCAATCTCATTGATTTCTTTTAAACTAAGTTGAAGTGCCTCTTTGAGTTCACTACCCTCGTTCAACTGATAGACATATGCTAAGAACGCTGGGTCTTTTTTGATTCCTTGATTTTTCATAACAATTAGATTTTGTGTTCAATCGTATGTTAGATCAATGTAAACCCTGTGGATATCAACTTGGTATTCATGGTGGTAGAAGACATGAATCAAGTTGAAAAGCCTCAACAGGAGAGAAGTGCTGATAGACCAACACACGAATATTTTGATAAAATGAATTAAAGGTTCGGAAGAAAAACCGAACGAAGAATTACTAGCCTTAGGGTCTAAAGGCTAAAGATTAAGCTACTATCAATTTCAGGATTACTCTCAAAATTTGGACAATTGATTTCGGGTAAATATATACAAATTTTGACGAGGGTCGATCAAAGAGGTTTCCTACAGATTGCTGGCTTCAATGAAATGACTTTGTGGTTATTTCTCGTACTCTATTTTATGAATTGTCCAGGTGAAATCGGCAGCCGGAGTTTTTACCAAAACTTCATCGCCCTCTTGTTTTTTGAGCAAGGCCTGGGCTATGGGAGAATCAATGGAGATATAATCTTTCATGCCGATTAGTTCTTCATAGCCCACAATACGGAGTCGTTTTTTTAAGGCCTTTATTATTTTCAATTTCCACCCAGGCACCAAACATTACTTTCCCTTCCTGGTGCGGATGATATTCTATCACTTTGAAGTTGTCTATGCATCTTCTCAGGTAGAGCAGTCGGCTGTCAATTTCCCTAAGCCGCCTTTTGTTGTAATGATAATCGGCATTTTCTGATCGATCGCCCAGACTGGCGGCCCATGAAACCTTTCTTGTAGTTTCGGGGCGCTCTACACGCCAAAGATGATCGAGTTCATCTTTGAGCTTTTCCATCCCTTCAGGAGTGATCATTGGAGTTCGCATAGGTTTGATAAATTAATTTCAGTTGAGCTCTGAATGCGCGAAGATAGTCATGATTAGCTCAGCATTTGTAATCCTTCATTTGTAATTGAAAGAGTTAAACCTCCTTTTCTGATCACCCGGGTGGTTGTACATTGTTATGACTTAAACTGGCTAATATCGAACATAGGAATACATTATTTTAGATTAGCGATTGGCTGTACCTCTTAAAATACAAAAACGGCCCAGGTAGACCTGAAGCCGTTTTGACACTTATACAGTGTTTGTCTTTGACGCTGCTTAGTTCGGTGAATTCAGACCAATTCTGTTTCCTTCGGAGTCCAGAAATAGTGCAAAAAACCCGCTCTCATCTGCGTGAGCCGTTTTTGGAAGAATGATTTCACCGCCATTGGCTTCAATTTTGTCAAGTACGGTTTGGAGGTTGTTGCCTGCATTGAGATAAATGGTCACACCATTGGGAGAGGGGACATAGCCTTCTCCCTTAATAATGACCGCATTGACCACCTGTTCCTGATAGGGGAATATGCCCATTTCCATTCCCGGAATTTCCATTTGCTCTATACTGATGTCCAATATTTTCTCATAAAAGTTGCTCGCCCTGGAAATATCTGTGGCTGGGATTTCAAAAAGAGAGATATAGCTGTTCATGTCCATTGGTTTTTTTTCGTTTACCGAATGTGGTTTGCTCGATAGGTAGAAGCCAAACATTGATATGGCTAGTACAAGAATCGTGTTAGTTGATGTTCTTTTCATTGTGACGATAATAATGTGTCCAAATTATGATAGAGTAATCTAGGGGAATTGTAAAAATGCGACAGTAGGGTCTATTTGTAAAATAAGGTAGATAACTCCATATGCTTATTTCCTAAAAACTCCTTTGGAGTGGTACCAATAAACTCTTTAAAGTCCTTTACAAAATGTGCCTGATCAAAGTACTCACTTTCATAGGCAATATTGGTCAGGTTTTCTTCCTCGTTCAGTATCATTTTTAATGCTGTATGTAGACGCAATACCTTACCCAATTGCTTGGGACTGATACCAATCTGCTTTCTGAAGTCTCTCTCTAGTTTCCTTCTTTGCTTCAGGTTGTCTTTTAAAATTTGATTGATTGGTGTGTTGCCGTTGGTTGCCATGAGCGCATCTACCGTGGTCATTACCAGGTTTTCAATGGTCGTGTTTTGATTCAGTCTATCTAAAAGAAATTGCTCAATTACTTCAATACGTTCCTGGGTATTTGCCGCATGAATGATCTTTTCCTCCAAAGTGTCAGCGGCCGCCTTTCCAAATAGTGTTTCAAGAGGTGTTTCAATATCTACCAACTCCTGAAGGGATGAACCTACAAAATTGGCAAAGCCATAGGGATAAAAGCAGATTGCAAATGAGTCAACATCTCCCACAGGCTCTATGAAATAGGACTTCGTTCTTTGCCCCATTATCATCGCATTGGGATGGAGGAGGTAATCATCTTCGGACACATACCTTTTGATCTTATCCTTTAGATTAAAGGTCATCTCAATGCAACCATCCGGGATGATCTTCTGCTTCTCATGGGTTGGGTCAAAAGGAACTTCAAGCGTCCAATAAAATTTCACGAGGGCACTTAGGTCTGGGTGAGGTTCAAAGGTTTGATAGTTCATTTTACGAGTTCATTCTAAGGTTGAGTTGACAGTAATCGTTCGCTAGCGGATTACCTTTAAGTTCCTCTGAAAATATTGCATTTAAGGCAGGATGGCAAGTATCTCTGTACAATAAGAGGGGCTTCAGTTGCTGGGTTCTTCGAGCTTTATTTGCTCCTTTTCGGATTCAGGCTGATTTATCCTGGCCGAATGTATTATTTCTTCAGCTGTTCCAATCGGCTAATTGCGTTTTGATTTCCCGAGTTGAGGGCCAAAGATTTTTCAAAGCTCTCAATCGCTTTTGCTTTGTTCCCCATAAATAGATATCCCTCTGCCAAACTATCATAAAGGTTTGAAGAACTCGGATAGAGTTGCGTTGCCAACAAGAACACTTGTATTCCCTGCTGTGACTTGTTTGGGTTGAAAACAAGTTGTAATCCAAGCGTATTCAAATTGCCCTCTCGTATGCTGAAAGAAGGGTGATCTTTGATTGTTGCGGCATAGAGTTGAGGAAGATTCTCATAGTTCTGAATGGATGCCAAATCGTTAAAGTCTTTAAATTCAAAAGCCTTCTCTTTGGGACTTTTAGTCTTATGACTCAGTAGGCCATCGGTTAATCCATTCGAGGCGGGCCTGTTCTCGATAAATTCTAATGCTTTATCCTCTTCATTTAGTGTTGCCTCAAAAAAGTTGAGCGTGTACTGCGCAAGCCAACGGTAGGATTCCATTATTTCCGAATCGGCTTTGTCCTGTCTTGTATCTCTATCGGCAAAGAGAACTCCCAATGTACTGAAGTGGCTATGAGTGAGATGATGAAACTTTAGCTGATAAGCGCGGCTATTGGTAATGCTGTCGAATAATTGGAATTTCGAGTTGAGCTGAGGGTCAATCTTGTCTTCTTCCAAGACCGTATTAGGAATGTCTTTCTGGGCCATATGGATATAAGGCACATCTATATTTTGTGCATCAAAAAAGTCTGACCGGTTTAATATTCCATACTGGTACCTATCAGAGCCGTCAAGGCTGACAATGGCTTTTACTTTGTCATTGCGATTTTGAACAATGATGTTCCCTAAGCCTCCAAAGCTAAAGCCCATAATTGCAAGCTTGTCATAATCTACAATGGGTATTTTACCCACTTCCTTCATTAAAAACTCTACATCTCTCGCTTGGGTCTCCATTTCCATTGCATCGTTATTGCTGAACCAGCGCGTTTTAGTTCCTCGACTCGGGCTTGATATCACCACAAAACCATGACTTGCCAAATATTCGCAAAGCGCAAAATTTTCAATGGATGATGCCTGGTAGCTTGGTGCATAAATGACTACCGGAAATTTTCCTTCAGAGAATTCCGAGTTATGATAGGCAGCGGTTTTTTCAGAAAGGTGTTTTTGGTTCGCTGGGGTATTCGCGTAGTAAAACCAGTTTAAGATTTGTTCATTGGGTAGATGTTCCCATTCCTCTTCTTCTGCAAGAATTTTGAGGTAGTCTAAAACCAGCAATGGCTCTTGATTGCTTGAATTTTGTTCGGACGGATACCATATACTAACAGGGACAGGTCTATCTATTTCCTTGTTTGTATAGTCATAGGCTCTGCTATAAGTTCTGGTGACATCAGAAGTCGTATAGTGCTTAAATCCTACGTGGTATTTTCCAAGTTGAAGGTCAATTTCCTCAAGAGAAGTTTGTGCAATAATTAGATTGGCTTGAAAGAGGGTCAGGACCAGTAAGATGGTTAATCGCATCATCAATTGGTTAGCGTGTGCCCTAAAGATGCGCTTATTCATTTATTGGTTGCAGCGAGCTTGTAACTAGGGGGTGAGTTGATGCAACCCAGATCGTGTGCAGATCAGTGTCTATTTCTTTTCTTCACGCAGGATTTTCTCCATTTTCCGACCTCTTGCCAATTCATCAATCAGTTTTTCCATCTGTCTACACTGCTTGTATAGCTCGAATTCATTAGCGATGTTTTCAATACGATAACCACAAACGACTCCCTTAATCATGTGCGCATTGGAATGGATTTTTGCTTTTTGAAAAAACGTTCTGAAGGTTACTTTCTCATCAATGAGTGTTTGTAGTGTGTTTTGGTCAAAACCTGTAAACCATTCAATTACCTGGTCAAGCTCCTCTTTTGTTCTGCCATTTTTCACCAATCTACTCAGGTAATGTGGGTAGATAGATGAGAATATCATATTGGCAACCTGTTCATTCTTTTTGGCTGTAACTTCCATTTTAACTAATGATTTTATGTGTTTGACCTTGAAGTAATCTTCCAGGTTATACCGAATTTGTCAGTGCAAATGCCAAAATAGGAACCCCAGAATGTCAAACTCAACGCTACTTTCACCTCTCCGCCTTCTGCGAGCTCACCGAATAGTCTGTCGGTTTCTTCCTTGGTTTCTGTGTGAATGATCAGGGAGAAACTATTAAATGCCGTTGTTGCTTTATGTGCCTCAGCATTGTCAGCACCCATTAAATTTGTTTCTGCGCTAATGGGCAAAGTGGCGTGCATAATTTTTTCGTCCGCTTCCTTGAACATTTGTCGTTGCCCTGCTGGAACATTTTTGTAGCGTTCCATATAGGTAATCTCCTTGCGAAAAGCTGATGCATAAAATTTAAAAGCATCCTCACAATTGCCATTGAAATAGAGGTATGGATTTACCGTTGTCATTGAAAAGTATTAAGACCATCAGTTGTTGTTCGTTTTGAACAAGCTGATGGTCAAAGTCCCGCAAAGCAACCTGGCTTAGCCTTGGACATTACTTAAATCTATCAGATTCAAATCCTCTTTGCAAATACTAAAGAAATCTGGATACTCAGAGATGAGTATGTGCATTCGACCTCAAAGAATGGATTTGATGCCATTTTTTAGATGGTAGAGCTTCTGGGCTTCTTCCTCAGTCAGTGATCTGTTGAAGATAGATAAGTCATCCATGAGGCCAGTAAAGCCTAATCCAAGAAAGATATTCGACTTCTCTATGTCCCAGGTAAAAGGATCATCTATGCCACTTACTGTCCCTTTCTTTTCACCATTTAAATAGAGATGCGCACTGCTCTGAGGAGTGCCCAGTGCCTTATAGATGATGAGAATATGTGTCCATTCCTGCCGGGAAAACTGAGGTTTTTCCACTTTAATAATTCTCTTTTCAAATGTCTCCTGGGAAGAGGAAGTGAGTGTGTCCTGGCTCCAGGCTGCCTTATCTCCAATAACCCCTAATCTAAAGCTTGGTGGGGTTTCATCTGTAAAATCCACCCAAAGGGATGCATCATTGAAATTGGCATCTGTGAGCTGTATGGGATCGGTATATCCCTTCAGGTCAGTTGAAGGATCAACACTTAGCCAAAATGAGATGGATCCCGACCAGTTTTGTGCGTTATAGGCTACGTTGTTCTCGCTCTTATAAAAAATCACCTGATTGCTTCTTTGCTTACCAAATTCGAAAGCACCACCAAAGCGGCCTTTGTCCTTGACGATGCGATGGTGGGGGACACGCATACCAGACGTTACATCCGCCAGTTGCCTTACCATATCTACATAGGAACCAGTGGCAGTATACATATTGGCGTCTCCTAAGGAAAAGTCAGCGGTGATACCTTGATCAAAGGAGGCATGGAAAGTGAGTGCTTCCCTAAGTTTGGAGGTATTGTTAGTCTGGCAGGAGAGGAGTTGTGAGCACAATGTTATGGTGATGATTAGCTTGTGTCTGTAAGTCTTCATGTTTTACTGGTATTAGGCTTAAAACGTCAAGACTCAAGAAAACCATAGCGAATCAAAGCCACCACCATCTTACATGAAGATTTTTGAGCCTAAGGATGAATTCTTTTCATATTTGGTTTCTTGGTTCTACTCTTCAATTCAATAAACTCTCCATTACTTTCTTTGTCCACTCTCCGAATTTTAATTTCTATTTCCATTTAAGTACCACTCGTCTGGATTAGGAAGTTTTTGAAAATTTCGGGTTTAAACCGGCTTTTGGCATTGAATAATGAGTAAACAAGGCAATTCCAGGCAACTCTTTTTGGCGCTTTAGGCTTCATTCTGTTTGGGTTGTAATCAATGCATTGTTTGACATACTTTAGGACGGAGGGAGGACTTCAAAGTCCTTATCATCAAATTGTTTCAGCACATCAAGTGGGCCTTTTTCGGGTTTCCAACCAAGTTCTTTTTGGCAATAAGTCGAATCATATACTCTATCAATGGAATCGGGAAACTTCCAGCCTCTTTTATCGAATTCAAGGGCTAAGTGAGGGCATCTTTCACGAATAACTGACTCTGGATCTTCATAGAGTTGAACACAATCAGACTTTAGAAAGGGAGAGGCTCCTGAGACCACATAGGCGTCAAATTCTTTCTTGTTTTGATGCTGAGCAGCGAGGACATGCGCTTTGGCAACATCCCTATAGCCTATACCACGATGCAGCCTATACACGGCCATCGTCTGAGCGGGTTCAGGGAAACATCTGGACATCCTGATCACACTAACGGACAAATTTTTACTTGAATAAGACTCAGCTATTTGTTCGGCTTCCAGTTTAGTCTTGTGATAAATAGTTTTGGGCTGGGGAAGGGTTTGTTCGTTGATCCAAACAGCTTTGCCAGCCTCCTGATTGGCATATCCATACAGCGCTGTTGTGCTGGTAAAGATTAGCTGAGAAACACCACTTGCTATTGCGGCCTTGCAGATTTTTTTGGTAGCACTCACATTAATATCATGAAATTCCCTTTCTGAAAACAGGCCGACATGAGGGGCGTGTAAGGCAGCTGAATGGAAGACAGTATCTATCCCTTCAAAGCTCCTGAGTAAGGTGTCATAATCTCTGATATCACCAATTATGTTAGTCGAGGAGGAGGCAGAAATATCCATACCTTTTGTCTGGTAATCTCGAGACAGTTGCCAGTGCAAGGCCCGACCGATACGTCCACTACTTCCCGTAATGAGTATGTTATTCATCTCAATGCGTTATACCAAATCCCCAGGAAATACTGGTGATCTTCCATGTACCGCCTGCTTTATGGAGTATCATCAGTTTGTACTCAGGTTTTTCCATTCTGAATTGATGAAGTCGAAGTCTGGCCAATGCCACTTTCTCATAGATTTCAATACTCAACAACTCCTCTTTGTAATTGGGATCTGCACTATCGGAGTCTAACTGGAAAGTACTTTCTCTATATTCTCCATCCCTGTTCACATACCTGTAAGCGCCTTTTTCATGCATCGAAAGTTTCTTGTGTTTTATGCTCCCGGTATGGTCGCCAATGTAAAAGTTCTCAATAGTCTTGATAATGGCCTTGCGGTCAGCAAAGTCCGTGGCCAAACTGACTGCTTCTGGGCTGTCATTTGCACTTTGCGCGCATAAAGCCAATGGCGCTGCAAAGAAAAAAAGCAATAGGGCCAAGTATCTAAAAGTGTTTTTGGAGGTCATTTCTTTCGTTTATGGTTTAAAAAATAAAAGCAATATACCTCAGATAACGCATAACGATGCCCAAGGATATCAACACTGTGTGGTACGTTTCACTACTGGACCTTCTGAATAGAGTTTTTGTTAACGGCTTATGGTTCTTTTTGCTCTTTATGGACCGTTATCGTCAACTTGTTCTGCTCTTGCTTAATTTGGACTTGCTTCCCTGCTCTAAAACCTAAGTCTTCCAGCCATCGTCCTCCCAACCGTATTTCTGGAACAGTAATAGTATCCCACTTGCGGCTGCGGAACTTAGTCTGAATTTTTAGTTTTCTAGTTTGATCCAATTGTCATATTACTATATGACAAACCTACAATAAGAATTGAAGTTGTCAAACTTTAATATGACAAGACTGTCGTACAATAAGGTGACATTTGATTAGTGACTAAAGATGAGTTTAAAAAGAAAATCGGTCAGCGCATTGTCGACCTGAGAACCAGGAAGGGGTGGAGCCAATCAGACTTAGCCAGGGCTTGCAATAAAGATAGGCAGGCAATGGAGAAGTTGGAGAATGGACGAGTGAATCCTACGATTTATTCTCTTCTGGAGATTTCAGAGGCTTTAGGAGTGTCGTTAGATAACATGGTTAAGTTCTAAGAGCCTTTGTGGCCAGAGAAGGGCTTTAATTTTTCTTCTATTTCCTTGATTTGCCTCTTATAGCTTGCAATTGATCCTTCATTTGACGGCATCGTATCATAGCCCGCACCATCATCTGCTCCTGCTGAATATACATCAGAATAGTAATGTCCATAAAGGGTATTTAACTTCTTCTGCATTTCTTTCACCTCTTTTCTTTTTTTGCTGGCATTTAGAATCTCGTCACAAATAACTTCAAACCCTCGATCAGTTGATATGCCAAGTTTTCCAGCGAGGAGGGGGGAGTGTTTCGTTATTTCTTTTGACGAGATTTGATGCCAAATAGGGAGGATTAGTTTTCTTTTTTCATCGACCTCACGTGAATATAGACCGTCAAGTTCATGTTGAGGCCACTCTTTGGAAAAGAATTTAGGACTAAGAATGACAACTGCAAAATCGCATTCGCGAAGTCCTTCATTGATGGACCTTCTTAAACTGTCTCCAAGTGTAAGTGAATACTCATCGTACCAAACTTTTAATCCTCGTTTTTTCAAAGCTTCGGAAATGGGCCTTGCAACTTCATCTTTATCTTCACTTGCGTGGCATACGAAGTACTTTAGCATCAGTTTTTATTTTAATTACGCCTATTTCGGCAATTGTGTCCAATGTCCAGCTAAAATGAGTATGCCAGCCAACTGCCAGAAGCACCAGATTTTCCTGTTCGCGTTGTCATATCAGATGGCTCAATACGGATATTCATTTTAGTGTTTGTTAGTTTTCGTTTTTGTTTTCCAGTGCTTGCTCCAGATATCTGATAAGAACATCCACACTAGTTGATGGATTGTTATTACACGTCAATTGCTGTGCTCTAGTCCTTGCTTCGTTGATATTTTCAAATAGTTCTCTTTTTTGGGTTTCAGTCAATTTACCTTTCTGATAATTTGGCCAGATTTCTTTAAGTGTTCTAATACAATTTGGACTTGAAATGTTGGCTCTCTGATCTCTGTAATGTAGTACAAACCAAAGTTCTATACAGGGATTTGAAACTAATAGGATTCCTTCAAGTTCTCTCAACTCCTGAAGAGTCCCGTCAATATCGAGATCAAACATTAAAAATATTTCATCTTTTGTATGCCTGGTTTTAGTCTTTAAGTAGTTGTTAATGAATCTCTTGGATATGCTGTTCCCAGTTCGTTTAGAATTTATTTCAATAGGAATTCGAAAAACACTCCTGAGGTATTTGATGTATTCCTCCTCCGTTTGACCTTCGCAGAAAACGAAATAGGTAGGATTAATTCTTTTGCCTTTAGATTTTCTTCTACTCGACATCCAGAATTGTGGTTAAACTAGACTTTGTTTCATCAATAAAAGGGATGGCATCAAATCGACCTTGCAAATAGCCTTTTTCTGCATCCATATTCTCACGAAAGTCTTTGTAATCGTAAAGGGAGTACATGTCGCTAGAACCGTCTTGGAGTTTATTGACAAAGAAAATTTGATCCTTTCTAAGTTTCTTCATGCTGAGAAGATTCGTATTGTGGGTTGTGAAGATAAGTTGTGCCTTTTTACTTGCATGGAATAGATTAATGATGAATTCGACCAATTTTGAATGCAGGCTAGTTTCTAACTCATCTATTAGAAGCGTCTTGTTATTTCTAACAATGTCAAGAATACTTAAAAGACTTATGAATAGTTTTTTTGTTCCATCAGACTCCTCTGTGTCAAAATCAAAAGCAACATTCGGGGCAGCTTTGTGATATGTTTCTATTTTTAAAATTTCTTCTTCTTTATCCTCATTGCTGACAGAATCTTCATGAACTCCAAATGAAAGCTTGAATCCTTTAAGTTTGACCCTTTCCTTCCTATAAGAGATGTCAATAATATCACTATCAGCAATTTGAAGCGCCTTCAAAAGAAAATCCTTGTTTTCAATTAAATTCTGCTCAATTGAATGGCTATTGAACCCTGTATAACCTAAAATGAATTTCTCATTGAAATAATTGAATAGCTCTTTTCCAATGATTCTATCCATCTGACTCGCTCTTGAAATGAATAAGGTCTTAACAGAAGTATTTTCCGCAACATCCAATGGTCTTTTGATGACATTGGAAAAACTATACTTATCCTTTTTTTCACCCTTAACCCCTTCATTTCTAGTGAATATTTTCGCCCTGCGATTGTTAGGGTAATAGTACAATTCCTCCGTTAATATCTCCGTTCTTGTCAGGCTATACGAATATTCATATTCAATGTCATTTGATACAAATCGTATGAAAAAATGACTTGGTTTATTTTGACAGCCTTCAAACTTGAATGGAAGAAAGTTAAATACTGCGTTCTCGTTATGGGTGTGAGAGTTGAAGATCATTCTGCAGCAAAACCTTATTGCTTTTATGATGTTGCTTTTTCCAGATGCGTTTGCTCCATAGATAGCGACAGTCTTTAAAATCTTGTCCTTTCTATGAGAAAATGAATGGCTTTCAAGTTCTTTAGCTTGCTTAGTTTTGATATTACCAGCCCTCAAGTCTAAAATGACTTCATCTTGAATTGAAAAAAAATTACTTAAACGAACTTCGAGTATCATTTGGAATCCTTATTTGTAGCAATACTACAGATTAACACGTTTAATTACTAATTAGGTTCTGCCAAATGCAGTAATAAAAGCAAAGTTAGGGTGTAAAAGCCAACAAGTTAACATATAGAGGTTCTCTAAAACTTCGCGTTTAACCGAGCTTTTAGTATACAGCAAGGGCCGAACAAGACAATTCAGTAAATTACCGAGTTGGGTTGGGCGGGATGCCCTATATACCCGAGGTCCTACCCGAACAAATCAGAACTAAGGTAGCGGTCGCCCCGGTCGCAGACAATATGTACGATTAGGCCTTCCTCGATTTCATCAGCGATTTTTAGTGCAGCTGTGAGCGCACCCCCTGAACTCATACCTGCTAAAACACCTTCTTCCTTGGCGAGTCTGCGCGTCATAGCCGTGGCTTCTTCTTGGCTGACATCAATAACCCGATCGACTCGTGAGGGATCGAATATCTTAGGGAGAAACTCGGGAGACCATCGTCTAATTCCGGGAATGCTGGAACCATCTTGGGGTTGGGTGCCTACAATCTGGATTTCTGGGTTTTGTTCTTTCAAGTATCGGGAAACCCCCATAATGGTGCCTGTGGTGCCCATGGCAGAGACAAAGTGGGTAATCTTTCCTTCAGTGTCCTTCCAGATTTCCGGTCCGGTGGTTTTATAGTGTTGACCGTAATTATCGGTATTGCCAAACTGGTTAAGCATAAAGTAGCCTTCCTCATTGGCCATTTCTTCGGCCAGGGTTCTGGAATACTCAATGGTCTGTTTGGCAGGGGTGAGGATTACCCTGGCACCATAAGCCTCCATACTCAAGACCCTTTCGCGTGTTGAGTTATCCGGCATAATGAGGGTCATTTCCACGCCCATAATGCTGGCAATCATGGCCAGTGCAATTCCAGTATTGCCACTGGTGGCTTCTACCAGCTTGTCACCGGGCTTGATGTCACCTCTATCTAGTGCTCCCTTGATCATACCGTAGGCAGCCCTATCCTTAACGCTGCCTCCGGGATTGTTGCCTTCCAGTTTCCCCAGTATGCGGACTCCTGGCTTTGGGCTGATGCCCTTGTATTCTACCAATGGCGTATTGCCAATCAATGCCTCTATGTTCATGCGCTTTGGCCTTTATATATGATGGTGTCCGTAGTTCCTTCGGAGTTAGTCATCTGCGCCTGATAGTAGATTTTGGAAAAAGGAGAAATGCTGTGGGTAAGCCATACATTACCACCAATAATTGAATCGTGCCCCACTTCTGTACTGCCTCCCAAAATGGTGGCACCAGCATAGATAACCACATTGTCGCCAATAGTTGGGTGCCGCTTTGTTTTCGCGTCTTTCTTGTCAACACTCAGGGCACCAAGCGTAACCCCTTGATATATCTTTACATGGTCTCCAATCACGGTGGTTTCTCCAATCACTACTCCTGTACCATGATCAATACAAAAGAAGTGACCAATTTGAGCACCAGGGTGAATGTCAATGCCCGTCTTGCTATGGGCATATTCAGAAATGATTCTTGGAATCAATCCTACACCCAGCAGATGGAGTTGGTGTGCCACCCGGTGGGCTGATATGGCAATAAAGCCGGGATAAGTTCGAATCACTTCGGTGCGGCTTTTGGCAGCAGGGTCTCCTTCGAAAAGGGCTGTAATGTCTTGTTCCATCTGTTCGTGAATGGATGGCAAGGTTTCGAAAAACCTTTCGGTTACATGGTCAGGATCTAGCTCTCCCTTGGTAGGGTTTTTAGAGAGAATTTGATCCAGTTGGAGCTTGAGTCGCTCGATATAGAGTTCGAATTCTCTTTGGGTATTGAAGTGTTGCTTGGCAAAATCAGGGAAAAGAACCCCTAGCAATTCATTGAACCAATGGGCAATGGCCTCAGGCGAAGGGCAGCTGGCGCAAGCCTGCTGTCGTATGTATAGGGTATTGATGAAATCGCGATCCATGACGTGTAAAGTGAAGGCTTTATTAAACAGTTCCTAAGGCCTTGCTTAAGTCTGAGTTTAATGTCCTTAGAACGACACGCGAAAAAGGGGAGAAGGTTGTCTATTTTCCCTATAAATTTTGTAGGATGTTAATGAGTTGTTAATACTCTTGATTATGCTTAAGTATGAAGCCAGCTAATTAAGCTCCTAATTGTTTTGATTCATGAATTGCATACCTGCAACAAAGGCAGGTGCCATGGAAACCATATGAGATGCATCAATCTGTTCTGACTTCATTGTCAAGTCATTGCCGATTGTCTTCTTGAAGGTTTTGATAAAGGTATCGTAGGCCTCTACAAACGAACGCTTCTCTTTTGTGCCATAAGAGGTAAATACTCGTGCTGATTTATTTGATATGAAGGATGTAGCCTTGAGAAGACTTAGAGAATAGCCACCATCTTCATCTACTGAGGGACTTGTTATTATGTAGCCGTCAAATAGCTCAGACTTATTTAGCAGTGTATATAACCCAAAAAGTCCAGCCGTGGAGTGACCATAAATTATCCGACTATTCGTAGTTCTATAGCGCTGGTCGATTTCTGGGATTAATTGGGTTTCAATAAATTTTAGAAACTGATCGGCCCCTCCGGACCCAGGAAGATTCTCGACTTTTGTAGGCATGTAGTCACGTGCTCTTTTCTGAATCCAATTCCCGAAATCTTTGTAACCAATGCCTACGATAATCATGGGCGGGTTTTCAGGCTCAAATGAAATAAGGGTTTGAATATCCCGTGCCATGCCAAAGGATACGTTGGCATCAAGGACGTAGAGCACTTTGTATTTAGTGTTCGATTGCTCATAACCAAAAGGAAGACCTACCATTATTTCAAAGTCGTCATCAACGGTGTTCGCATGTAAATTGAACTGATGCGTATTGGCCAATTGAACAGGGTTGTTTTGGGCAAGAAGATGTTTCTGGCCTATGGTCAGAATGACAAAACAATACAATGCAGTGTATACTAAACTTTTTATGGTCATGAGCTCAATGCTTTTTTTCAAGAGAATCGTCTCTTGTTCTTCATAAAGGTCTTTCTTTCTCTCCGCTGGTGGTTAGTCAAAATGAAATAATAGAGAGGACCAATCAATAGGGCATGCAGCATGGGGATTTGCTGCTTGCCAACGCGTGACCTATTTGACTTGTAAGCTTCAACAAAGATAAAGGCGTAGGAGACTAAGAGTAGGCTACCAAGAATAATCCAGAGTGTTGTGTTCATGAATAAATTAACGATAAGTTTAGTTGAAGGTTTTAAACCAGAAACGAGATAGAGTCAAATCCTAATGTCATAAGCGAGGTAAAGTATGAATTCGTTATACTTTTTTAAGTGCTCCCCTTTGAGACCGAGGTTCAAGTTGGCTCTGTAGATTTCATAATTGAATTGCCATCTCAATTGAGTGTTCTCGTGCCACTTTTTGAGTTGAGTTTTGATGGATATGTGATAGCCTATTTCTTCGTAATATTCGAGGATTATGGCAAAATCTTTCTTGCCCTGAGGCTCTCTGGCTCTGTTCAGTCCTAGACCAATACCGAATGTTCCCCTGCGTTTATATAAACTGGTTACTAAACCAATTTCTTCCAGCCCTTGACTTTGGTCCGAGATTGTTAACTGGCGTGAGGCATATTCCAGGTCAAAGTTTAAGTTAAGTCCACTGGCGATGTAATTGGAGTAACGACTTACTCTGAAGTATTTTCTCGAATTCGAGGCGCGGGCATTGAAATCGGCCTCAAGCCTTATTCTGGGATAGAGATTGAGAAAAGGGGGGATTCTTGCTTTCACCTTGAATCCATAACCCAAATGGTTAACACCAAAAGAAGGGGCCAGAGATATAAAGTCGGTTTGTATGTAACATCCATAAGTAGTTGTCATTACCGTATCATCTATGAGCATTTCCACAGATATTGAATCGGCAGGGCTATTTTGATTTAATAACTGCTTTGAGAAAGCTACTTCTTGAGTAATAAAGCCGAGATATCTAAAAACCAAAATACCATTGGATTTGGGAGAATAGACTGTAAACTCACCATCTATATCCGTTTGTACTCCAAGGGTTGTTCCTTTTATAAGGACTGTTACTCCAGATAGGGGGGATTTATCTTCAGAAAAAACAACGCGCCCTTTAAGCCTTACTTGACCAGCTGAATTGAAAGCTGCGAGAAAGAAGAGTATGGCAATGAGAAGCGCCCTGTGCATATTGAATTAACAACCAAGAGCTGCTAATACCTCTAGTTATGCCGTTGGCATAGGGGCGAGCATGCGATCCAGGGCATATACACGGTGCATACCTTCCTTTCCTTTCGCCTCAATTTCATAAGTGCCACTGATGGTGCACCACTTATCGAATTGCTTATATAGGGCTTCAGAGATCAAAAACTTGGTATTAAGCCCTTTGTTGGCCTGCTCTATACGGCTGGCAAAATTCACGGTATCACCAATGGCGGCTTCCTTTTCCATGCCTGTAATGCCTATGGTCCCCCATATCACATTGCCGGTATGGGCACCCAGTCTGATTTTAAAATCTCTATTGACTAAATCATGAATATCATGATCAAACTTATCCACCGCATCTTGTAAGGCGAAACCTGCACTGATCAGGTTACCTGCATGATTAGGGTCGTCATCCAGCCCGAAAATCGCCAGAAAACCATCTCCATAATAGTCGATAATTCTTCCGTTATACTTTTTGATAATACTACCTGCAATGTAGAAGTATCTGTTCAGTACGTGTACCACATCATAGGCAGGCGTTTTTTCAGTGAATGCCGTGTAATCGGCTATATCCACAAACAGGACAGAGGCTTCTTTTACTTGTCCAAGACTCCTGGGCGCTCCTTCTCCTCCGTGCTGAAGGATTACATCTTCATCAACTTTATCCATGACCAATCGCCTTACTTTTAAATCCTCAGTCGGTTGGGTTTGGCAAGCCAGTCTTATTTCTTCAGGCAGACCCAACTGTTTAGAAAGGGCCTCTTCTTTGGAATTCTTCTCAGGAAGATTTTCAAGACCTTCCTGAACCAGTACACGACAAGTAGAACAGAATGCATTTCCTCCACAGGCGTGTACGTGGGGAATGTCATGCTTTAAAGCTGCATCTAAAATTGTCTCACCAGACTTGGTCTGAATGCATTTATGATCGCTGCTAAATTCTAGTTTTGCCATGTTTTTGCTAATACCCTTTTACCTATTACTTCTAAGATCTAAGCGATCTAATCAAGTTAGCAATAAACACGTGTGATATCACATATTGTTCCCTGAGTTGCGGAAACATTAGGATTTATTCTACCTGCCCCAATCTGGTATCTCTTGGTCAACGCCCATGAGTTCATTCAGGTAATAAGATCTTCTCTCAATGGTGGATTGGTCGTAGAGACCGAAAATATCGCAGTCGTTGCACATAAGACTCGCTGGCAGGCCATTGGGCAATTTGCTATTGTTAGTCAACCGATCGAGTAGTGCTTCTCCAAATTCGCGAAAGAGGAGATTTTCTCGTTCCTGATTACTTCTGTTCTCCCAGCAGTCGGGATTTGCCGAAACCTCTATTCTTGCATTGCCCTGATTTTCATAATTCTCAAAATTGCGGCTGCATACCCGTTGCCCATTGAAGAAGATATCTCCCACAAAAATCAATTCTGTTCTTGTAAGATCTAAGGAGGTACCTCTGGTTTGAGCTTCGCTTGCGAAGCTATCTAAATGGACTTTTAATTCCTCATTTTGAAAGGCTGACGTGAAATCTTCGATGTTTTCGCCACAAGCCAGAACAGATATCAAAAGGAGGAATAAGGTTATAACCTTCGTAACTCTACCGAAAGTATTTCTTTGGTCAGCCATTGTGTTTTGATTTTGGTTGAGAATTAAACCCTCATTAGTAAGGGACTCTTTTAGCTTTAAACGTAGGCCCCGAATAAAAGAAACAAAGATGCTAAGCCAGTTCTGAGAGCTCAAGCCATCTCATTTCCTTCTCATCCAGTTGATTTGTAATGTCCTCAATGGCCGAAGACCATGCGGTCAGTTCTTCGTGATCTGTTGAGCCTCCGTTGAGTTTGTCAATTAGCACCGCCTTCTCTTTTTCTAAGCTTGGAATCTCCTTTTCAAGTGCTTCGAACTCCCGCTTTTCATTATAGCTGAGCTTCCGTGCTTGTGAAGCATCCTTTTGATGTGTTTGTTTAGTCTCCTTTTCCTTGGTTTTGTTGATGGGTGTGGCAACTGTGTTGGTCGTAGCTCTAAAGTCTGTGTAGTTGCCAGGGAAATCCTTAATTGTACCCGAACCATCAAAAACAAAAAGGTGATCGACCAGCTTATCCATGAAGTACCGATCGTGCGATACCAGCATAAGGCAGCCTTCGAAAGCTTCTAAATAAGCCTCCAGCGTATTCAATGTGATGAGATCCAGGTCGTTGGTCGGTTCATCTAAGACCAAAAAGTTGGGGCTTTGAATCAGGATTTGAAGTAATTGAAGTCTTCGTTTTTCACCCCCGCTGAGTTTTCCAATCGGTTTGTACTGAACATCAGGAGGAAAAAGGAAGCGTGTTAAAAACTGAGAAACAGGTACTGTTCTTCCCTTGCCAACTTCAACCACCTCTGCAATGGATTTAGCGAAGTCAATAACGGTTTGCTCATTGTCAAAACTTAGTTCCGTTTGCCGATAGTAGCCAAATTTAGTGGTGGTGCCCAGGTCAATTACCCCAGTATTTGGAGTTAATTCTCCCATGAGTAATTTAATGAAAGTCGTCTTTCCCGAGCCGTTGGGCCCTACAATCCCCACGCGTTCTTTTCTTGGGAAAACGTAGTCAAAGTCCTTTATTAAGAACTTGTCATCAAAGCCATGGCTTAGTCCGTCTACCTCCAGTACTTTTTTACCCTGCCTTTGTGCTTCGGCTTTAAGTTTTAAGTCATTAGCGTTTTCCCTGCTGAAAGCTTTACTCTTAGTCTCCTGAAATGCGTCAACTCGGTATTTAGCTTTGGTACCTCTCGCTTTGGGTTGCCTTCGTATCCAATCAAGCTCCTTACGGTAGAGGTTTTTAGCTTTGTCAATAGAGGCGTTTTCAGACAATTCTCGCTCGGCTTTTTTCTCTAAAAAGAATCCATAATCACCTTTATAATGATGGATTTGGCCTTTGTCCAACTCTATGATCTCGTTGGTGACCTTTTCTAGGAAGTATCGATCGTGAGTGACGAGAACCAGGGCCATATTGGACTGACTCAAATAGTTTTCAAGCCACTCTATGGTTTCTATATCCAGATGGTTCGTTGGCTCATCTAGAATAAGCAGGTCAGGTTTCTGAATGAGAACACTGGCTAGTGCAATGCGTTTTTGTTGCCCCCCGGACAGGTTCGATACCTCTAAATCTAATTCGTGAAGCCCTAATTTGCCCAGGATTTGCTTGGCCTGACTTTCTAAATCCCATGCATTGGCCGCATCGATCTCATTAATCAGTTTTTCAATCCGGTCTCCATCTCCGCTAGTAAGTGCGCGTTCATATTTGATAATCAGTTGTTGGGCAGGGTCATTTTCATCAAATACGGCATCTAGAATCGTCTGGCCTGACTTGAAGTGCGGGTTTTGGAGCAATGAACGAACAACTATGTCTTTCCGAAATACGACCTCGCCACTATCGGCAGTCTCAATACCCGTGAGCACTTTTAAGAGGGTGGATTTTCCGGAGCCATTGATGCCAACGAGTGCCACTTTCTGGCCCTGAGCGATCCCCATAGATAGATCATTCAGAATAATCCTATCCCCAAAAGTTTTTGAGACGTTTTCGACCGATAGATAGTTCATTAGGCCAAAACTACGATAGTAAATCAAACATACGAGGTGCGCGGTAGGAGATTATTAGCTAATCCGATTTTTAATTGGCTGAATCAAACTAAATGTGACTCCCGTTCATCTCTTAATAAGAGCGGTTTGAATAAAATTTTTAATGTATTTCTGAATTCGTGTAATGAATTTATCCGAATTACGTACGTAGTTATATAATGTTAAATAAGGGTTAAAAATTATTAATATAGTTTGTTTAAACTATTTTTTTAGTTAAATAGGCTTCAACTCAAAATCTAAACAACATGAAAAAGCGATCCCTCCTTATCGTTGCGGGCGTCTTTGTCGCGGCTATAATATTCTTTATCACCAAGGTTAACAAAAGTTCAGCCGATACAGGTGAAGTTTTCACAACAGTGCAAAGGGGCGAATTCAGGTCAGAAATCATTGCCTCAGGTGAATTGTTTGCAAAAAGTTCTGCAGAAATTCGCGGTCCGGGCGGCATGCAATCTGCCGGTATTTTCCAGACTAAAATTGAACACATCATTGAAGAGGGTACGGTTGTAAGCAAAGGTGATTACGTTGCCCGATTGGACCAGACCGAGTTGGGGACTAAACGCCAACAGCGTATGTCTGACTATACGGTAAGTACTTCACAGTATACGCAAGCTTCTCTTGATTCTGCGATAGAACTTAGAAAGGCCAGGGATGCTATGGATAAACTGCTATTTGAAATTGAGAAGAAGAAACTAGTATTAGAAAATTCTCAATACGAGCCACCGGCTGTGGTGAAAGAAAAGACAATGGATCTTGAACGAGCTGAGAAGCAGTACAAACAAGAGCTTGAAAACTATGAATTGCAGCGGCAAAAGTCAGTGGCCAAAATGAAGGAGGCAGAAGCTAAGATGAATGATGATAAGGCCAAATTGGATGCCTTGCTAAACCTTCAGCAGCAATTCACAATTATGGCATCAGAGCCAGGAATGCTGATTTATAAAAGGGATTGGAGAGGTAATAAGCTCGGAGTTGGCGCTCAAGTAAGTGCTTGGGATCCTGTAGTGGCAACACTTCCTGATCTGACTAAAATGGTTTCCAAAACATATATAAACGAAGTAGATATTAACAATGTAAAAGAAGGTCAACGTGTAGACGTAGGCCTGGATGCTTTTCCAGATAAGAAGTTAACTGGAGTTGTTATAGATGTTGCCAACATGGGGCAACAAAGGCCGAACTCGGATTCAAAAGTTTTCGAGATATCAGTACAGATTCATGAGTCGGATACTACACTTCGTCCTGGAATGACCACAAGCAACAAAATTATAGCGGAGGTACTTTCGGATGTGATTTTTATCCCAGTAGAAGCAGTGCATAGTCAGGGAGATTCGCTTACCTACGTGCTTGCAAGAGATGGTGGAAGTTCTGTGAGGCAGGAGGTGTTATTGGGTAGATCGAATTCTGATGAGGTCGTTGTACTCAATGGACTGGATGAAGGTAGCACCATCTACTTATCTGATCCAGACAATATGGAGAGTAGACCTTTGCGTCTTATTGATAAAGCAAATAAAGCACTGGCCAAAAAGGATTAATAATGATCCAGAGGATTCTGCTAAATATGGCCATAGCCTCAGAGGCTGTTTTGGCCAATAAGATACGTTCACTGCTGACTGCTTTGGGTATTATTTTTGGAGTGGCTGCTGTAATTGCTATGTTGGCCATTGGCTCTGGGGCTCAGCAAGAGATACTCGAGCAAATTGAGCTGGTGGGCGTCAATAATATCGTGATTAACCCAGTCGTGGAACAGAGTGAAGGTGATGTAGAGCCGGAAGAGGGCACTGTAGGTACCCAAGAGACTAAAAAGAACCTATCACTTGGTTTAAATTTCCTGGATGTCGAAAGTATTCGAAAAATTGTCCCTGGTATAGAGATGATAAGCCCGGAGATCGTTCTTGACACCGAAGTCACGCGTGAGGGCTTCCGTAGAACGGCTAAGTTGGTTGGGGTGGATAATACATTTTTCAAGATTTCAGGTTTTGAGTTGGATGAGGGAGACTATTTCAATCAAGAACAAATTCAAAAGGGAGCCCCTGTTTGTATTATAGGCAAAACAATCAAGTCGAAGTTTTTTAGTCGAGAAGAGCCGATAGGTAAGTACATAAAGGTTGGTAAGCATTGGCTCAAAGTAATTGGTGTTTTAGAGGAACGTATCATTTCTGATAAGAGCATAACTAACCTGGGAATTCGGGACTATAATATGGATATCTATACTCCACTGAGTACAGCCTTGATCCGATATGAAAATCGCTTGATGGTCACCAACTCCTTGATTCAAGAAGCCAGAAGAAACAGGAATAATGATCAGTCAGGGGTGAATTATCATCAGCTTGATAGACTGGTGATTAAAGTGAGTGATACAGAGCAGATTAATTCAATTGCTCAGGTTGTTTCCAAGTTGTTAAGTAGAAAGCATAGCGATGTCGTAGACTATGAAATAGAGATACCCGAACTAATGCTAAAACAGCAACAACGAACCAAGAACATATTCAACTATGTGCTTGGAGGGATTGCCGGCATTTCTCTGTTGGTCGGAGGTATTGGAATTATGAATATTATGTTGGCATCTGTGTTAGAGCGTATTAAGGAAATCGGTTTGAGATTATCACTAGGGGCAAAGAAGGTCGACATTATCTATCAATTCCTATTAGAGGCTGTTATGATTAGTTTTTCCGGAGGGGCCGTAGGCGTGATTCTGGGTTTGACGATTGCCTTTGGAATAGCCGAATTAGCCGATATACCTACAATAGTCAGTGGTTTTTCAATTCTATTATCCTTTGGTGTGGCTGTTACGGTGGGGGTTATCTTTGGGATTGCACCTGCCAGACGTGCTGCTAGTCAGGACCCTATTACTTCTCTACGCTACGAGTAAATGCAACTTTTAGAACTTTTGACGTTGTACTGACTGTAGGTCAGACTTTTGTCATATGGCGTTGTTCTGATTAACTTGAAGAAAATTTTTAGTTATGAAAGTTAAGTTTGTAGTTGTTCTGGTACTTTTCACAATGTCCTTAAGTGTCCCATCACTTTATGGTCAGACGTCAAAAGAAAAAGAGAAATCTGAAAAGCCACTGTCGAAAAAAGAGAAGAGAAGGTTGGCGAAAGCCAAGAAACTTGAAGCGAAAGTCCAAGAGGTATTGGCATTGATTGATGCACGTGACTTCGTGATTAAAGATGATGGTGTGAGTGGTGGTTTGTACCCTCAATCAGGGTTGGTAAACTTCTTCAGGATCAAAGATGATACGATTACCTTTCAAAGACAAGGTGCAAAGCCTCTTGGAACAGGTATACAAGAAGATGAGGTGATCGATAAATTTCAAGGTATTATAAGGGGGCTGAAGGTGTTTGAGTCAGAAGGTGATTTGCCACCACGGGTAGTGGTCAGTTATTTGGACAGAATTACCCAAGAGTTCCGAAGAACCGTCATTTACATATTTCCCAGTCGTGTAGAGGCCAGGCGCGAAGATGGAACGGGCTTGGTGATTCGAGGAAAGCACTATTCAATCGCAAAAGCACGGGTACGTGAATTGGGGATAAACTCCGACAGACTCCTTGTCGAAACGGCCCAGAGGTATTAAGGAAGAAGTATTTGTTAACATTTTCCTTAATCAAAGATTATTGCATTAATGGAATGATTTTTGTTGTGTTTTGGTGGTAATATCACTAAAAAGCTAATGCTATGGGCAAGATCAGCAAAATATTCAGTGTGGTAATTCTAATGTTCCTTGGTTTATCCGCGATTGTGGCGCAAGAAACAAATCAGGAGCTGACTCCAAAAATGACTAAACGGCTGAAACGCCAACTGGCTAAAAAAGAAGCTAAGGAGAGAAAGATAAAATACAACGTAAAGAAGCTGGTTCAGCTGATTGAAAAAAAGGACTTGGTGGTGATGGATGATGGTGTTGGTCGTGACGTATACCCTGAGTCTGGCCTAGTCAACTTCTTTAGAATCCAAGGAGATACATTAACTTTTCAAAGAGTAGGTTCTAAGGCTTTAGGTACGGGGATTCAAAGTGATCCGGATATCTTTAAGAAGAAAGGTGTCATTTTCGAATATCAGGTTCTGAATTCCGAAGCAGGTAGACCGCAAAGAATATTCTTGAGATACCGAGAACTCTTGTCATTAGAGCCATTTCAAGTCTTAATATTTGTACATGCCAATAGGTTTGAAGTACGGAATGACGATGGGTCAGGTATTCTAATTCGCGGAAAACTAGCAAGTAATAAGGACGCTAATGTTCTGGAAATCGGTAAAAATTCTACCACCTTACTCTTACAACAAAGACTATGGCGCAATGGAGGTAGCAGAAGAGATGGAGAGGGGAGGTTAATACTGAACTGGCGTGGAGGTGAGTAATCTCTGTAAAACTTAACTCAGCCCTGGATGCTTTCATTCAGGGCTTTTTGTTGCTTGTATATTAAGTTAAAACGACTCAAAGTTGGAAATCGTATTCCACCCAAAGTTTCTTTTATAAATGGATCTAATTCTCTGAAAATCTGATGGTTTGGAATGATAGTTGTGATAGCGAGGTCGTAATTATGTTCAACAAAAAGCGATAGATATGAGGAGAGGATATAAGGTTTTTAGTTTTATGCTAGTTGCACTTCTGAGTGCTTCTACCGTGGTGGCATCTAATTTTGACACTAGCGATAATGATAAGAAGTCGAAGAGAGCAAAACGGGCAGAGGCTAGAAGAGTAATGAAAGCAGAAAAGATAAAAAATAACAGCGAACAACTGATCCAGAGGTTGGAAGCCCAGGATTTGGTTATTGTGGATGACGGGGTTCGTCATGGCAGTTACCCCGAATCGGGTTTAGTAAATTTCTTCAGAATTGAAGGTGATACTTTGACCTTTCAGAGAGTAGGAGGAGGCTTCATAGGTACTGGAGCACAAGGAACACGGGCTTTTCAGAAAACCCAAGGACTTATTCAGGACATAGTGATCATGCAGAAGTCGGATGATAGCCCTGTAAGAGCTGCCATTTTTTACTTAGATCAAATAACCATGGATCCCATGAGAGCTTTAGTCTATGTATTTGAAAATCGTGTTGAAGTAAGGAACGAAGACGGTAGAGGGATAGAAATAAGAGGTAAGTTACGGAGTATTGACCAAGCCAATGTCCTGGAAATTGGACAGAACTCAACGAATTTACTGTTTAGAAGTAATCCTTTTGTTACTCCAAGGGGAAGAACCTTTGGTAGTAGATCCTTTTTTTAACGCTTGACTAACAATAATTGAAAGAATCCCTGACGCACCTGTTGGGGATTTTTTGTTTGTACAAACTGACAGAACAAAATCAGAAAAGAAATTATACAGACATTGTCAGGTATATTTGTTAATGAGTTGTTATTAAAGTAGGGTAGGAAAAATTAATTTTTCTATATTGAATCCCATAAGAATAAAAAAGCTGGTTCTCGTATAGAACCAGCCCTCTAAACAAATTACATACTGACTAAACGAAAGCGAAGTATGTTTCTTTAGTGCTTCATTATTGGCAGAAAGAGACTGTTTACTGTCTTTTTCTGCGTTGCACTTATCTCCTATATTTCTTCAAGGGGTAGTTGTTAGTTTAAGGCACTGAAGTTTTTAATTGTGACTCACATCTTTGTTAGTCTGATCTAGCCACTATTTTTCAGTTAAAACTCCTCTCCGAAAATGGAGTGTTCATAGTTCAACTCTCATCGTCAGTTTAATTTGTTGATGAGGGATGTTCGAAAAAACACCCCTCATCAATCCTTCATTTCTTATTCTGACCCGTCAGGGTTACCTAAACCACCAAATGTGTAATTCGGTATTCCCAGGGCTTCTAATTCAGAAGCAGGAACCGGCATACTCAAAGGTGTACCAGGAGGAAGCTTTAAGTCCTCTGTCGTTGTAATTCTTCTGGCTAAGTATCCATTTGTAGATGCGTGCCAGCTAAGTTCTACCAAGCGCTCGTATGTTACTTCTCTTAGTAAAACATCGTCACTTTCTGCTCCTGTCAACGGAGGAAGTCCGCCACGATCTACACGAGTCGCATTGATCAGTTGTGCTGCCTCAGCTTTGTTACCACCAGTTCTAATAAGGGCTTCCGCTCTTAATAGATTGTTTTCAGTAAGTGTAAAGTGTGGCATAGGACCAACCAGGTTGTCATTCACAAAGTAGATATAACGGCTGTAGCTATAGTTGCCGAAGATGTAGAACCCACGATCAGACCTGAATGGGACATTACTGTTATAAGTAAAGTCTGTCAAAATCCTCTGATCTCTAGGAGTAGTAATCTCAGGATAGCTTAACACATTATCTTGCCATGGATAGGGTGCTGTGGCATTGTTAGGGTCGGTATCTGCAGGGTTTTGAATGTCTCTTCCTCCAGTACCACCTTCCATCATATTAATCAAACGTTGAGATACACGTACCCAACCTGCGAACTGACCATTTCTCAATGCTCTTGTCCACCACTGGTTACCACCGTCACCATTAGGAGCAATGTCCATGGTTAGACCGTTGGTAGTCAATTGAAGTACTTCATTCCAGTCAGTTTCATTGACGGTCTGGTCTGCATTTCTAGCAGAAAACACTTCAATTTTGGCGGCATAAGAACGTGCAAACCTTGCTGCCTCTTCGGCAGGAAGGGTAACCCCATTGAAGCCATTAAATGTAATATCTGGGTTAGCATCGAATATGGCGGCTGCCTCTAAGAATCTAGCTTTAGCTGCATCCGCACATTCACGGTAGCCCGAAAACTCTAAAGAAGCTAAGTCTTCATCCGTCAATTCTTCACTCACAATAAAGCCTCTATCAAAGATGATTGACACCCATCCCAGTGCAAGCCCCTGCATCATTCTGGCATTCGCTAAAACGATTGGTGTATTGTCTACTCCGGTGACTGGATCAATCGCCTTTCCGTCAAAATTGGCATTCATTACTTTGAGCACATCATTAACAGGACCTATGGAGTTATAGATTCCCCTCCAAGGGTTTCGGTTAACAAGTCTCGTTGATGCCGTATTTGAGTTAACAAATGGTCTTGGTGGTATTCTACCACCATCGAACATGGCATAGTTTGTCCATGAAGATGAGAACACCTGCGCGGCAACACTCAAGTACATGTTAGGGTAAGATATCTGTGTTTGATTCCACCACTGCCCGTAAGCCCCCTGCACCAGGGCAGGGAACTCAGCAGGATTAGATAAAACACCATTAATATCTAATGCATTTAAATTTTCAACTTCTAAGTCTTCGCAACTCACAAACCCTATTAAGAGCACCGCTGCTAAGACTGATTTTATATTTCTTCTAAGTTTCATAAAAGTCTCGTTTAATGTTTTCAATTGACTAAAAGTTCATTGAAATAGAACCTGAGAAAGTTCTAATCAATGGGAACGCATAGCCATCAAACCTTGCATTGATTCCACCTGCAGTTGGGTCAAATCCTCGGTACTTAGCAAACAAAAGCACATTGTTTGCGATAAAGCTGAGTTGAACACTTTTGAAAACATTGGACATTCCCAATTTCTCAAGTGTAGCATTACCCAACTCGTAGTTCACAGAAAGCTCTCTGAGTCTCACATGTGAAGCATCTTCAACATATTCGGCATTCAGTCTTCGACCATTGTAGATAGACTGTCGGAAAGATGTCCAGTGTCTTTGACCCTCAGGGCGATCTGCCTGGTCATAGTCAGGACCTAAACCATCTCTGTCAAGTGCCTGAAGTCCAGAATTGTAGACATCTCCACCAATTTGAGCTTCCCAAAGCATGTAGACGTTTACATTTTTCCATCTGAAGGCTGTTCTAAGGCCTAGGTTAAGGTCAGGGCGCGCATTACCAATCACTAGCTCTTGCTCTTCCTCACCCTCTGCATTAACCAAAGGCACGACACGCTCATCATTGGTGTATTGAGTACCTGCTGGAATAACAAAACCTAAGTCGTTGATTTCATAATCATTGATAGTAGACGTGTTTCCAAGTCCAGCAAACTGACCGTTCAACACAATGCCATTCTCATCCACAGTCAACTCAGACAATGACTTAGCATATCTTCTTCCGTACATCTGGGTAAGCTCACTTCCTTCTCTCCAAATACCTGCACCAGCAGCTAACACTTGCGGTGCGTTAAACTCAGTAATGGTTTGAACAGTCCTGTCAGCAACCAAGTCGAACCTTAAGTTCATGTCCTGCTTTCTGATAGCGTTGTATCCCAATGTGAATTCGAAAGTATTGGTAGATAATGTAGCAGCGTTCTGAACCTGAGTAGATCTACCACCTGTTGCAGCTACCGATATTGGTACTGTCAATACCTGATCCCTATTTTCCTGGTTAGAGTAGGAGGCCAAGAAGTCAAAACGATCCAGGAAGTCACCGCTCAAAGTGAATTCCGTCTCTGTTGTGATATTTGGCTTCAAGTTAGGGTTAGCCAGTTGTTGAGGGAATGAAATCAATCCATCATTAACATTGGCTATTTCAAATCGGTCGTTAAATAGTGGTCTACCACCGGCTGTACCTAGTGAACCTGAAACTTTCAACTCCTGAAAACCTGGGATATCAAAATCCTCGGTAATTCTATAAGCTGCAGAAGCTCTGGAGAACCATTGCCATCTTTCTTCCTCACCAAAGAGAGACGAACCATCATATCGTACAACAAAATCAAGGATGTACTTATTCAAGTAATCACCACCTACGGCAAAAGCATAACTGTCTGATCTTATTTGGATATCTCTGGTGTCTGTAGCAGAGAAGAATTGATAGCCAAGCCCGCTGGTGTCAGCTCTGGCAGCGGCCAGATTGTTGAAATTACTTACACCTAGGAAATCCGCATCAATAGTGAATCCCTGGTCCTGACGATCTTCGTATTGATACTTTAATGTAGATCTCAGATTGAAGTCACCAAAATCTTTCACGTAGGTCAATGCTGCACTGGCATTAACAGAGAAGGTCTCGGCAAAACCTCTGTCAATATCACCCTGACCCGGATCACCCACTACGGCTAAATAGCCAGGGTTTTGGAAGGCCTGAGAATTGTCCTGACGTGTATCGAAACCGAAGATACCGGTGAATTTGAGGTCGTCTGTGATGCTTAAATCACCTTGTGCACTACTAATGAATCTCTTTCTTACTCGCTCATTGAAATTATTACTCAACACATAGAATGGATTGAAGAATGAGTCCAAGATGAAAGAGTTGGCATCATAGTTAAATGGACTGCCATCTTCTTCATTAGGAGCAAACCAATCGGCATCTGGTGAAGCAAAGATCAAACTTCCAATGTTTCTAGGTCTACGATCATCTCTATCCCAGATGTACCTTGCTCTAATTTTCAAGTCGAATCGGTCTGAGAAGTTCTGGTCTAAGCCAACAGCAAAGTTGTAACGTCTGTTACCTTCGTGAAGGTCAATACCGCCTGTTGCATTTTGCTGCTCAAATGATACACTCACATTACCCGCAGCTGTTCTGTTACTCAGTCTGATATAATTTCTAAATGAAGTGCTTCCAGAAAAGAAGTCCTCTAAGTGATCTCTATACCGAGAGAAGGGTACTTCATTAATGGATGGATTTTTGTCCAAAGCCAGCCCATCATTGTCTGTGATGATGTTTCCGTTGGCGTCAGTTTGCTTGTTGTGAAACCTCGCCTTTTCTGGGTGACGACCCTTGTAGGTATTCTCAGAAATCACTTCACTTCTGAAGAAAACATTGGTTTGACCTACTGCTAGACCCTGTCCGGATTTAGTGTAAATCGCAATTACACCATTAGCAGCACGAGAACCATAAAGGGTAGCTGCAGAAGCACCTTTTAGGATTTCATATCGCTCAATGTCTTGCACACTTATATCAGATAAACTGCCTTCCAGAATGGCACCATCCAGTAATACCAATGGACCATTACCAGTTCTGAGGTTGGTAGCACCTCTCAATAAAATCTCAGGACCTGCACCAGGAACATTGCTTGGCGAAATTCTAAGACCGGCTACTTTACCTACCAAAGCGTTTCCAGCATTTGCAGCCGGGGCTTTAGTCAACACTTCTGAATCAACAGAGGCAATAGTAAAGGAGAGTTTCTCTTTTGGAGTTGCCGCAGCTACACCTGTAACAACCACATCGTCAAGTTGCCTGGTATCTATCTGCATGACAATGTTGAAGACCGCCTGATTTCCGATTTGAACCTCCTGTGTTTGGAAACCCAAGAATCTGAACTCTAATACCTCTGCATTATCCGGGACAGTAAGGCTAAAACGACCATCAAGACCGGTTTGAGTACCGATTGTTGTGCCTTTTACTCTTACAGTTACAGTTGGCAGTGGTTGGTTATCTTCCACACTGACTACTCGGCCAGTGAGGGTTTTTTCCTCAATGACAACCACACGTTCATCATTGTCTCTGATGCTATTAGAGACCTGAGCTACTGAGATATTCTTGTTAATCTGCTTGAAGTTCAGTGCTGCACTTCGCGAGATTGATTCAAGAATATCGGCTACAGTATATTCGCCTCGTGGTAGATTGATTTTTACCTTCTGATCTATGTCTTTCTTCTTATAGAAGAATTTGAAAGGTGTGATGCCTTCGATGTTTTGGAAGGCCTGTGTGATGCTGACCTCTCGAAGTTCTAAGTTAACCTTGTAATCTCTAATGCTCTGAGCACTAGTACGGTTAGCCATTAGTGATGATATCAAAAAAACTTGAAGCACTATCCCGTAAAGACAGTACGTCACGCCTCGCTGCAACGAAGCCATGTATATATTTTTCATATATTTGCTCGTGTTTTTAGTTAAACATATAGATAGTAAGTCCAAGGTAGTCCTACTGCAATAGGCTGCCTTGGCATTTTTTGGACTAGTTTTTCTTCATTGGCATTCCTTTAGTTTGTCAGTTTAATCATAATTTGTTTTTCGTTTATTGTGCTCTCAAAGCCCATGGTATAACCTAGGGTGTTGAGTATGTTTTCCAGGCTTTGTTTTTCAAAGCTCCCCGTTCCCTCATAGGTCAGCTTTTCAATTCCTTGCCCTTTTACTTCAATATTTACATCATACCATCGCTCTAAGGTTTTGATGATTCTAGCGAGTGACATCTCTTTGAAATTAAGGTTGTTGTCTTTCCAAGAGAGTACTCTTTCAGGCCTAAAGGTGCTTTTAGACCATTTTTGAGAAGCTTTATTCAATACTACCTGCTCATTGGGGTTTAAGAAAATTTTGAATTTGTTTGTCGGATTCTGGCTTCTTTTGACTTTTACCTTACCCGTGGCAAGCGCTATAGAAGCACTATCTTCATCACCGTAGTCTCTGACATTGAAGGAGGTGCCAAGTGCTCTGGTAATCAGGTTTTTGGAGATAACAACAAAAGGAAGGTCCTCATCTCGAGCAACTTCAAAGAATGCCTCACCTTCTAAATGAATTCTGCGGTTGTCAATACCGAAATTCTCATCATAGGTAATTTTAGTCTCTGAGTTCAGAGTTACTTTCGATCCATCTCGGAGGTTGATGGTACTTCTGTGGCCTCTGGGTGCATTCTTCTCAATTTGCTGGGCTAAAATAGGAGTAGGGTTATCTTCCTGATTATTGCTTGTAATAAAGTAGCCTGCAGCTATAACTAATACTAATATGGCCGTAATGATTACCCAAGAATTATTCCGTCTGTTCCTGACGATAATTCTCTTTTTCGTGGGTTTTGTTTGGTCGAATCCATTGTTGGCAGCAATCTCCCTTCGGATCTTAGCCGTTAGTTTGGATTCATCGATATCATGAATATTACCATCATGAGTTTTCTTCCATAGGGATTTCAGAAGCTCATTGGTGGTTTCTTCATCTAAATCGCTGATTAACCATTCATGCAACTGATCTAATTCCTCAGGTGAGCAATCTTCTTTTAAAAAGTGATATATCAGATTTTTGTCTTCCAAACAGTTAAAAAATTATCGGTACCTATTAATAAATACACTGAAAAGTAAGGTGACCGTTACTCCTCACTGAAAAAAACATTATCTATATAGAAATTGAATCTGTATAGACATGTATGGACTTAATCGCTTTTCTTATTTGTCCTTCTACAGTATTGATTGAAATATTTAGTCTTTCACCAATCTCTCGATTTGAAAGCCCTTGGAAACGACTGAGTTCGAATATGAGTCTACGCCTTGGAGGAAGCGCTTCAATGGCTTTGTGAAGCGTATCTTCCATTTCTTTGAAAAGAACATCTTCCATAGTGCTATTCCCGACTAAAAGCGCATCAGTAAGCTCAAGTGATCCCTTATACTTTTGATTATCTCTTATTTTATTGAGTGTGAGGTTCTTAGCTATTCTAAAGAGCAGGCCATCTACAGATAAATTTAAATCTAACTTATCTCTATTGTCCCAAAACTTCACAAAAACATCCTGACAGACCTCTTCTGCTTCCTCACGTGATTTCAACAGGGCATAGCAGAAATTGAAAACCTTCGAAAGGTTCAAATACACGAATTCGTCCAGAGACTTTTCGTCTCCGGCTTTTAATTTTTCTAGCAACCGCTTCATAAAGCCAATACTTTAAGTACCGAGAAATACTACGCTGCTAGTCTGAAGTAATTTGTTTAGAGTGTGTTGTTTGTGTAACGAGTTTGACCAAGAAAAGAACATATAACGTTGATTGAGTTTAAATAATTGACCTAAAATGCTAACGCATCCTGTAGTTTGGAGTTTTGTAAAACGGGATATTTCGTTCAACAATCTTCAAATACTACGTATTCAACACAATTCAACACATGAACTCCCCTTATTTGTGGATAAAAAGAAAGGTCTCGAAATCTCGAGACCTTTGAAACTATCTTTATTTAAATGGTAACTATTTCACTTCAGTGATCATTTCATCTACTTCATCCATATGAAGTTCTTTGTTATTATCATTAATTACTTTAAGATCATCCGCATGAGAACTAGTTCCTGCAAGCTCACCCAAGATAGGAGCGATAACCAAACCAATCAAACAAGTAAGTTTAATGAGGATGTTCATTGAAGGCCCTGAAGTATCTTTGAATGGATCACCTACAGTATCACCTGTTACAGCAGCTTTATGCGCTTCTGAACCTTTGAAAGTCATCTCACCATCAATTTCAACACCAGCCTCGAATGACTTCTTAGCATTGTCCCAGGCGCCACCAGCGTTGTTTTGGAAGATGGCCCAAAGTACACCAGATACAGCAACACCAGCCATATAAGCTCCAAGTGGTTCAGCACCCATTGCAAAACCAATAATAATAGGGAAGATGATAGTGATTGCTCCTGGAAGCATCATTTCTCTAATAGCAGCTTTTGTTGAGATATCAACACACTTACCATATTCAGGAGTGGCAGTTCCTTCCATAATACCCGGAATTTCTTTGAACTGTCGTCTTACTTCTTTCACCATTTCCATGGCTGCTTTTCCAACTGATTCCATCGCCAATGCAGAGAATACAACAGGTATCATACCACCAATAAATAAGGCAGCAAGTACGTCAGCCTTGAAAATGTTAATACCATCGATGCCTGTAAAGGTTACATAAGCTGCAAATAAGGCTAGTGCAGTCAAGGCTGCAGAAGCGATTGCAAATCCTTTACCAATTGCTGCAGTAGTATTACCGACAGAATCAAGAATATCAGTTCTTTCTCTTACCTCTTCCGGTAATTCACTCATTTCTGCGATACCACCAGCGTTATCGGCAATCGGGCCAAAAGCGTCAATTGCCAATTGCATGGCCGTAGTAGCCATCATAGCGGAAGCCGCAATACCTACACCGTAGAATCCAGCTAGCTCATAAGCACCCCAAATTGCGCCTGCAAAAAGGATGATAGGAGCGAAGGTTGATTTCATACCCGTAGCCAAACCAGCAATGATGTTAGTGGCAGCACCTGTAGAAGAGTTTTGAATGATACTCATTACTGGCTTCTTACCAATTGCCGTATAGAACTCTGTAAAATAAGAAATAGCCGCACCTACAAATAGGCCAACTAATACTGCTCCAAATACTCTTAGAGAAGTAATCTCAATAATACCTTCTCCGAACAATTTCATTTGCATGGTTGCTGGCAACATCATATCGATAAGGAACCAACAAGCAATAGCGGTTAATATAATAGAGCCCCAGTTACCTTTGTTTAAGGCAGCTTGAACTTCAGATTCTTTTGCGTCATTGTTAGAAATTCTAATCACCATAGCACCTAAAATCGAGAAGATGATACCTGCACCGGCAATTACTAATGGAAGCAAAATTGGACCAATTCCACCAAAGTCATCAGTGATAGCTCCGCCCATATCCTGGATCACATAGTTACCCAGTACCATTGAGGCCAATACGGTTGCTACATAAGAACCGAACAAATCGGCACCCATACCGGCAACATCACCAACATTGTCACCAACGTTATCTGCAATAGTTGCTGGGTTACGTGGGTCATCTTCAGGAATTCCTGCTTCTACTTTTCCTACAAGGTCAGCTCCAACGTCTGCAGCCTTAGTATAAATACCACCACCAACTCTGGCGAAAAGTGCAATAGATTCTGCACCTAATGAGAAGCCAGCGAGTGCTTCTAATACTACAGTCATATCACCAGTACTTGTCCATTCACCATTCATGAAGAATTGGAACAAGAAGAATAAAAAGGACACTTAGACCAAATACTGCCAAGCCGGCAACACCTAGCCCCATTACTGTTCCTCCAGTAAAAGATACTTTTAAAGCCTGTGGAAGGCTAGTTCTAGCCGCTTGAGTAGTTCTTACGTTAGCCGCTGTTGCAATTCTCATACCGATGTTCCCAGCAAGTGCTGAGAAGAAAGCCCCTATAACAAAAGCTACAACGATGAACCAAATGTGTAGTTTTCTACTACGGTTGAGATAATTCCCAATAAAATTCCAGCTACTACTACAAAAAAATTGAAAGCACTCGGTACTCAGCGCTTAGAAATGCAAGGGCACCTTCGCGGATGTAGTTGGCAAGGTCTTGCATTTTTTGATCGCCTGCATCTTGGTTGTTCACCCATCGCGATTTCACGATCATTACGAGCAAGCCGATGAGACCCAGAACGGGTACTGCATAAATTAGATATGACATATTTTAGAAGTCGGTTAATTTTTAAGACCCGCCAAAGATAAAAGAAGCACCTAAAAAATGAAAACAACTATTGGATTATGTGTTC
>CBDDKG010000008.1:0-18142 GCA_965230105.1 Roseivirga sp.
GGCATTCTTACGATCTCAGCATTGATAGCGCTGGTGTCTATTTTTTCGCTTGGTGCAGCACTTGGTGCTGCTGCAGCAGTTTCTTCTTCTTGAGGTGCACTGGCAGTTTCTGGACTACCGTTCAACAAGGCTTGATAATCCTCTCCAGCTTCTCCGACAATAGCTAAAACACCATCAACCGCAACAGCATCTCCTTCAGCAGCACCTAAATAAAGTACTGTCCCTTCATTATAAGATTCATAATCCATTGTAGCCTTGTCAGTCTCTATTTCGGCCATCAACTCACCTGAATCTACCTTATCTCCTACCTTTTTATGCCAAACCGCGATTACCCCTTCTTCCATGGTATCGCTCATTTTCGGCATTCTTACAATTTCAGCCATAAATCTCTCTAAAATTTGAGCACCAAAAATAGTTTTAAATAGCTCTATATTCAAATTAAAGATACGCTATTCTATAGCCTACTTTTCCAGTCATTTCTGCAAACGATTGCCCTTTACCCCACCCATGATATCATCACATGTCAGATTAGCTTTTTTAGCGAACATGGAGTAACTTTCTCAAAACTAGTTCATGCAAATCAACTACTCCATTGCAGCGCAAGGGTCAGCGATCTCCGATCATTTCCAGACGGCAGTAGCAGATGACTATATCCCTACTTTTAATGCACAACCCAGTGATATCTTACCGGTTATCACCAGTGAGAATCCTGAACATTTGTCTCACTTTTATTGGGGCATAAATCCGTCCTTTTCTAAAAGCCGTGGTGTAAGTGATAAATTGCTTTACGCTCCTGTTGAGAACATTTTGACTAAGCCAAGCTTGAAAAAGTCATTGCAAATGCAAAGATGCGTTGTCATTGCCGATAGTTTTTACAACTGGAAGGAAATAGCCAAAAAGGAAAGAGTACCTTATCGTTTCCACCTTGAGAATAATGCGCTATTTGCTATTGCTGGGCTTTGGGACTCATTTGAAACGGAGTCTGGAGACACCGTTCACACTTTTATGATGATCACTACGCCAGCATCACAAGAAGTAAAGAAAGTGAGTGAAAGAATGCCCGCGATTTTAAATGATGACCTGTTATTAGAATGGTTGAATGAATCCAACACTTCGGAAAGTATTCATGATTTCATTAAGCCGTATGACGAGGAGCATATTTTCCAACATACGATCAACCCGAAACTGGCGGATCCTAATTTTAATGATAAAGCATTGTGGGAAAAAGTACCTCCAGCTAATCAATTTGGCAACCTAACCCTATTCAACTAGGCTTACCTTCACATTCTCCAGTTCGATAATTGAAAGCAACCTCAACTGATCGGTTTGAAAAGCATAATCTAACTCTTGGGCTGGAAAGTCTTTGTCGATCGTATAGTTTCGATAATCCTGAAACCTTACACCGTTGACTTCTCTTTGGTTATAAGCTTCTCTGAATCGGACTCCTCCGCCATTGATGTTATAACCATAAGCGAGATAATCTATCGTAAAGTCTTCTTTATCGATCCAATAAACGTAGACATTTTCAAAGTCTTCGCCTCCACCATTTTGGCCATATGTTACCTCGACTTTATAATAGGCTTTATCATTAATATCGACCGATCTCATTAGCTGCCTATTGACAACAGGATCATCTAAGTTAAATGGTAATAAAGCAAAGTAGATTACGGAATTGGTAGCGGTGCGATAGGTTCTTAAGTTCTCTTGATCAAGCTTAATTTCTTTTTCATCGATCATCCGCTTGAATTTATCATTGGACCAAACATCTGTGACCCAACCTTCTTTACTACGGAAACTCCGTTCGTAAACGTATTCTCCTTTACTGATCTTGGCTCTGAAATGTCGCTTTCTGAAGTCGAATTCGACTTCCATATTATTGTACTTTTCTCCTCCATGGCGTTCTACCGCTTTCTGGATGATCTGATCGGCAGTTAATTTCTGCTTATCATCTCCACAACTCTCCAAACACACCAGCCCAACAAAAATCAGACAGTACAGACTATAATTTTTCATTCGTTGAAAAAACCCTATCCACACTGTTACGCAGAGTTAGGAAACAGGTTACAAAGATTTTCTCAATTCATCAATTCACCAAATCTGGTATGGAAATCCAATAACCGAATTCATAAGAATTCTTTAACTTCAACCCCATGAGGGCTTTCACTGGCTAGCCTATGGACATGCAACAAGCTGGTAAAGAGAACTATAAATCCTAAGGAGTGAAGAAATCAAGAATAACTGGTGTGGGACACTATGTTCCGGAAAATGTGGTGACCAATGCCGACTTGGAAAAGGTTATGGACACCACCAATGATTGGATTGTCGAACGAACTGGTATCGAGCAGCGCAGGTGGTTTAACCCAGACAAGGATACCGTCTCTAATATGGCCACCAGAGCCACAAAAATGGCAACTGAACGTGCGGGCATTGAGATCAAGGATATAGAGTTCATAGTCTTCGCCACCATCACGCCTGACTATTTCTTTCCAGGCTCTGGGGTTTTATTGCAACGCGAGTTAGGCCTCCAAGGCATTGGTGCCCTGGACATAAGAAACGCCTGCTCTGGCTTTATTTATGCACTGTCCGTGGCAGACCAATTTGTAAAAACGGGAATGTACAAAACGGTCTTAGTGGTTGGTGCCGAAATCCAATCTTCCGCTTTAGATAAATCAACCGAAGGGCGATCAAGCTCAGTAATCTTTGCTGATGGAGCCGGAGCTGCTATTGTTCAAGCTACCGATGAAGATCGTGGTGTACTTTCAACTCACCTTCATGCTGATGGTGATTATGCTGAAGAACTTTATGTACATGATCCTGGATCTAGTCGTAAAACGAGACTTTCCAAAGACATGCTTGATGGCAAAACTTTCAACCTCACCATGAACGGAAATGCGGTGTTCAAGCATGCCGTAGTCAGGTTCTCAGAAGTTATCAACGAGGCACTACAAAAGAACGGTCATGTCACTGAAGACATTGACCTCCTCATTCCCCACCAAGCCAATTTAAGGATTAGCAATTTTGTACAGAGGCAGTTCAAACTCCCAGATGACAAAGTCTTCAACAACATCATGCACTATGGCAACACGACTGCTGCCTCTATTCCCATCGCCATGAGTGAGGCTTGGGAAAAAGGTAAAATCAAGGATGGAGATTTACTCTGCCTGGCAGCTTTCGGCAGTGGCTTTACTTGGGCATCATCACTCATCCGCTGGTAGATCATGCTTAATGATCGGCAAAAGGCCTTTATTACAGAGAAACAGAACTTTATACTAAAAGGGGAAGTCGACACCGGGATTAATCAACTACTCTATTCATTTCAGGAAGAATTGTCTTCCTTATTAGAGACCAATCAGTATCAACTCCCTTCTAAAATAGGTAAGGCACCTTTTAAAGTAAGTAGAGGAAATAATCACAAAGGTTTCCCATTTCAGGTCATCGACTACCCTTCTTCACTCGGGCAAACTAATGTTTATAGTTTCAGGTCAGTGATTTGGTATGCCAATTTTTTCTCTTTCAGCTTATTACTCAAAGGAGAACCTAAACTGAAATACGAGAGTCTTTTGGGCCGCTTGGTTGATAAAGGTTATACACTGAGTTGGAAAGATGATATTTGGGAGACCGAAATTATCGATGACCAATCGATTAAGATAAAAGCAGAAACACTAAATCAAGTTTCAGGTATTTATAGATCCAGCGAAGCGGTAAAAATATTCCGAGCATATAATTTGAATCAAATTGATGACTTTGAGCGTTTAGGTGTTGAAAGTTTCAAAGAATTCTTTGGTCAGGATTAGTTGGCTCAATATTTGATATTTTGCCCGTGTCTCAACCAGACACCAAATTGGATATGAACAACATCAGATTGCAGCTCTGTTTATTACTCGGCATCTTAGCCATAAACACCTCATGGGCACAAGTAGGCAACTTTGAATTAGTCTTCCCCATTGATGACCAACCGCTGAAAGTCAAAGGTGATTTTGAAAATGGCCTAAGGTCAGGAACATGGTTTGCCTACAATGAAGACAGTACTTACTTTCAAACCGGCCCCTATTCAAACGGCAAAAAAGACGGCATATGGTTGATCTATATTAATAAGTTAGAAAGAGCACGCGTTAGCTTTAAGTCTGACACCGTAAAGGGACCTTACATTCTTTTCCATGACAATGGATCCATGGCTGTCAGAACAGGTTTCGATGGTAATTATCTAGAGGGGGAATGGAAGTCCTATCGTCCTGATAAAACACTTCTGGACAAAGGTTTCTTTGAGAAGGGTCAAAAAACAGGAAAATGGATTTCGTATTTCGAAAGCGGGGATAGGGAAATCGTATCAGAATACAAGTCTGGTAAGCTCGAAGGCCCTTATGCAGTATTTGACGAATACGGAACCAAGACTATTGATGCCGCATATACCAACGGACTGCTAAATGGAGATTGGAAAAAATATGATTACGATGGTTTGATCATTGAAAGAGGTGCTTTTGTAAATGGGCTTCGAAATGGGAAATGGGAATACTTCTTTGAACCTAGGCGAAAGTCGGCCATCGAATACTATGAAAACAGCAATAAAACAGGAAAATGGCAGACCTATCATTACAATGGCAGGGTTGCCTCTGAAATCAACTACATTGATGACAAACCAGTTGGCCAGGGTACCAGTTGGTATGCCAACAGACAAATTGAGTCCAAATCTTATTATAAGCTAGGACTGATCGACAGCACTTTCACACAGTACTATGAAAACGGTGTTAAGATGATGGAAGGTGAATACAAAGTCGGCTTAAAAACAGGCCCTTGGAAATTTTATCATGCCAATGGAATGATTGCACAGTTCGGTTCATTCGACATCGATAAGAGGGTCGGAAATTGGAAGTTCTTCAACGATAATGGTAAACTGATCAGCGAAGGGAGCTATCGACTCGGGCTTGAAATTGGCCAGTGGTTCGTTTATTACAGCAATGGAAAACTGGAGTCCATTGGGTCATACTTATCTGGAGAAAAAGATGGTTTGTGGGGCTATTTCCATCAGTCTGGCAAATCGATGAAAGAGGAAACCTGGAGAAAAGGGAAACTTCTTGAAATATCAAATTTCACCTCTTCAAGAGGCAAAGTGTTGGACAGTGGCGATATGAAAGGTGGAAATGGAGCAGTCACAAACTATTACGCCAATGGCATTATCTTCTCTCAAGGGAGTTATAGCAATGGATACGCTAATGGCCAATGGGTCTTTTATGATGAAAGGGGTAAAAAACTAACCGAAGGAGACCTTGTTCAAGGTGTTCGCAATGGAGAATGGAAAGTGTTTTCCGGGACTGGTCGGCTGATCAAAACAGAGCTTTATCAAAACGGTGAGTTAATAGAGGAAAGAAGATAAACATTTCCCCCTTGCATGCTGTTAAGTGCTCAAATTGAAACTCATGGGTTGGTTTAGCAAGAAATCAGAGAAGGAAAAACTACCTTAAACTGTTCCTTTTTAAACTCTCCAACATTTCCACAATCTTCAGTCTTATTAAGTCAGCCTTATTCCAAGGCAGAAAGTGATTGCTCTCTTCGAGGTATACAATGTCCTTGGGTGCATTCACCAACATACTGTCGGCAAAAGCCGCGTTGCCAGGGGCTACGAGTCTGTCTTTTCCTCCTTGAACAACAACACTTGGAATCGAGATGTTTTTCCACAATGGAAGCATTAATTCTAACTCTTCGTCCAGGAAAACTAATTCTTCATTTGAAATTCTAAAGATTTTGGGTGCTATAGCTCCAATCACAGGCCACCGCATGGGTATTCTAAACCAGTCTTCATCTGGCTCAAGTGATGGGTCTAATGCCGGTGCTAACATGATGATACCATCGACAAGCTCTGGATAGTCCATTGCCATTCTAGCTACAATTGGGCCTCCCAGAGAATGTCCGATTAGTATTCTAGGTGCTGGAATGGCCTCTAACATGGGTTTGAGAAGCCGGGATTGTTCCTCCAAAGACTTGATCGGCTTACCATAACTGGACTTGCCAAAACCAGGTCTGTCTGGTGAAGCGATATTGGCTCTTTGGAATAGCGTATCAGATTTGAAATAAGAAATGAATGCATCCCAGGAACCTGGCGTTCCATGCATGAAGACAAGACTGGCTTTCTCTCCCATATCCTGATACATATAGTGCATAGTATAGCCATCGACTTCATAGAATTTACTCACTGGTTTATGAGATTCTTCCTCAAAGTACTTAGCTACCTTTTTATCGGACATTGTAAAGCTCACACAGCTACTCACAACTTGTGTGAGTACAATAAATAGTACGAAGGTCGACAGGCACCCTATTCTTATACGTTTACGCCATTTGCCCATAGGTTCAAGGTTTTATCGAAGCTAAACAAAAAAACCACCTCGATATATCGGGGTGGTTTCAATTCTGGCATTTTTCTTGAAAATTATCTCAAGAACAACATTTCTCTATACTTCAATAGCGGCCAATCCTCATCATCCAAGATAACCTCTAACTTATCGACCGAATTTCTAATCACGTCAAAGTATTTTGCCTTGATACGATCGCAATATGCCTTGGCACGATCATTCGTATTCTCGATCAAATTGACATCTCCCCTTTCAGCGTTCATTGCCAAAATTTGTGATTGAATCGTGGCAACATGAGAGTTAACCTTCTCAAGGACTGATTTTATGTGTGTATCATCAAGTCCAAACTGAGCCAATCCTTTGGCATTGTCCATAAGCTTGTTTTGATACTTAAGTGCAGCTGGAACTACTTGTGTCATTCCGAGCTCACTGATCAATCTGGCCTCAATCTGAATTTTCATGATGTAATTCTCAATCTGAATCTCATGACGAGCATCCAACTCAACTCCAGTCATCACATTGAACTCTTCGAAAGTAGCTTTTGAAGCGTCAGTCACATACTCGTCCAACGCACGCACTGATTCTTTTACGTTCGGCAAGCCTCTTTTTGCTGCTTCTTCAGCCCATTCTTCAGAGTAACCATCACCCTCAAATCTCACTGCCTTAGATGTCTTAATGTACTCTCTCAAGACATTAACGATGGCAATTTTCTTGTCCTCTCCTTTATCTACCTGAGCAGCAACAGCTGTATGAAATTCCTTGAGCTGTTTGGCCATGATCAGGTTTAGTACTGTCATAGGCTCCGCTACATTTTGGTCAGAACCAACAGCTCTAAACTCAAATTTATTTCCAGTAAATGCGAATGGAGAAGTTCTGTTACGGTCTGTATTGTCAAGTATAATCTCAGGGATTTTATCAATTCCCAGTTTCATATACATGTTATCTCCTTTATCCACTTTTAGGTCACCATTGCTTTCAAGTCCGTCTAAGACTGCGGTCAACTCTGAGCCTAAGAAAACAGACATGATTGCCGGAGGTGCCTCGTTAGCTCCTAATCTATGATCGTTACCTGCAGAGGCGATACTTGCTCTTAAAAGTCCAGCATTATCATGAATAGCCTTCACGGTATTTACCAAAAATGTCAAGAATTGAAGGTTTTCTCTAGCACTGGAACTAGGCTGAAATACATTGACGCCAGTAGAAGTGATCAAAGACCAGTTATTGTGCTTTCCACTACCATTCAAACCTGCAAATGGTTTTTCATGGAAGAGCACCTTGAGTGAATGTCTTTCTGCTACACGATCCATAACGTCCATCATAAGGGAGTTATGGTCAGTTGCCACATTGATATCTTCGAATACAGGAGCTACCTCAAACTGAGAAGGTGCCACCTCATTGTGACGTGTGGAAACCGGAATACCCAACTTCAGACACTCGATTTCAAAGTCTTTCATGTAATTATAAACCCTACTCGGAATCGAGCCAAAGTAATGATCATCCAACTGCTGACCTCTTGCAGGGTGGTGACCGAAAACTGTTCTACCAGCCATAACCAGATCAGGTCTGGCATTGTACAGCGCTCTGTCCACTACAAAGTACTCTTGCTCACAACCTAGTGAGGCACTTACTTTATTGACATTTCTATCAAACAGTTGGCAAACCTTTGTCGCAGCCCTATCTACTGCTTCAACAGCTTTCAACAATGGTGCTTTGTAATCTAAGGCCTCACCAGTATAGGAAACGAAAATCGTTGGAATACAAAGTGTACGGCCCCATATGAAAATCGGAGAACTTGGGTCCCAAGCAGTATACCCTCTAGCTTCAAACGTGGAACGAATGCCACCATTTGGAAAAGAAGAAGCATCTGGTTCTTGCTGAATCAAAGCCGAACCTTTTAATATCTCCACTCCCTTATGAGCATCGAAAAATGAATCGTGTTTCTCTGCTGTAGATCCAGTCAGTGGTTGAAACCAGTGTGTATAGTGCGTAACACCTTTAGACAAAGCCCATGTTTTGACGGCAGAAGCTATCTCATTAGCAGTGTCCACGTCAATTTTCTTCCCCTTATCTATTGCAGATTGTACTTTCTTAAAAGTATCTGGCGCCAGTGCAGAACGCATCTTGTCCATATTGAAAACATCATCGGCATAGAAATCCGAGATTTTGTTTGAAGGCGCAATAACTCGATCTGTCGTCCTATTTTGGACTACATTTAATGCGCGTTGGCGTTGATTCGACATGTTTTGTTGATTGTTTGGGTTAAATTCGATGTCAAAATTAACAGTTTTACGTAATTACCAGCAAAACAACCTCAATTTTATTCCTAAAAATTGCGTTTTTACAAAAAATCAAATTAAAGCACTCGATTTTTTGATCGAGTTGATAATATTTTCAGTTTTCCGATACGAACGATGTTTCAATGACCACCAGGTAATAGGAGCTTTTTTAGTACATTTGCGCTCCGTTAGCAAGACATGAAAAAAGTAGCCTTTTATACACTCGGTTGTAAACTCAACTTCTCAGAAACATCGACTATTGCTCGAGGTTTTGAAGAGAAAGGCTATACGAAAGTCCCCTTTTCTGACAGCCCAGATATCTTCATTATTAATACTTGCAGTGTCACTGAAAACGCAGACAAGAAATGCAAGAAAATCGTCAAAGAGGCTCAAAAGATTAACCCTGATGGCTACGTGGCCATCATTGGCTGCTATGCCCAACTGAAGCCCAAGGAAATCTCTGAGATTAAAGGAGTCGATGCGGTACTCGGTGCTGCTGAGAAATTCCGATTGCTGGAGCTTCTAGATGGTTTTGTCAAGACGCCTGAAGCTAGGGTATTGGCTTCAGAGGTGAAAGAAGCTAAGGCTTTCAATAATGCCTATTCCATCAATGATAGGACAAGAACATTTCTCAAAGTTCAGGATGGCTGCAACTATCACTGTGCCTTTTGTACCATTCCTTTGGCTCGAGGTAAAAGTCGAAGCGATAGTATAGAGAACATTATCAAGTCAGCACGTGAAATTGCCGCAACTGATGTTAAAGAGGTAGTTCTAACTGGTGTTAACATTGGAGACTTCGGTATCATAGATGGAAAAAGAGAAGAACGTTTTGTTGACCTCGTGAAGGAGATTGACATGGTTGAGGGCATTGATAGAATTCGAATTTCCTCTATTGAACCGAATTTGCTTACCAATGAAATCATCCAATACACAAGTGATTCAAACAGGTTTGTTCCCCACTTCCATATTCCGTTACAATCTGGCAATAACAAAATATTGCGGGTTATGCGCAGAAGGTATTTGAGAGAACTCTATGAAGATCGAGTAAGCAAGATCAAACAGTTAATGCCCGATTGCTGTATTGGGGTGGATGTGATTGTTGGTTTTCCTGGCGAATCTCATGACGACTTCTTGGAGACATACAACTTTCTCAATGAGCTACCTGTCTCCTACCTCCATGTTTTTACTTATTCCGAGAGGGCCAATACTACAGCAGCGGATATGGGGAATGCAGTCCCCATGAAAGAAAGACAGGAAAGATCGAAAATGCTTCGTATCCTATCTGAAAAGAAAAGAAGACAGTTCTATGAGTCGCAGTTGGGCACTACCAGGATTGTGCTCTTTGAAGATGATATTGATAATGGCATGATGCACGGTTTTACCGAGAATTATGTTCGCGTATCTGCAAAGTATGACCCATTACTCATTAACGAATTGAAGGAAGTGACTCTACTCTCCATCAATGAAAATGGAACAGTCGATGTGGAGGAGCCTGAGATGGCTTATGAAACTCATTAATCTTTAACCTTCAAGGTTCCCATGCCTTATTTAGAATAATAACTTCAAAAGCCGCTTGATAAACTAACTATTTAGTTCATTTTTCGTATATTTAACTATATCAATTTGAAACCTATGAGAAACGGAGCAATAAGAATACCCAGTTTAATGATGTCATTCGGTAATGGCAGGCAACCTCAGGGCAACAGTCCTTTTCAAATTCAGAAGAACAACCTTTTCACAGGTGAAAAACGCCCCGTAATGGAAATCGTTCCAATGACCCCAGTACAAAAGAACTTGATTGAAGAAAAAGTCAATCTTTATAAATCTATAGAGAACAGGCAGTTCCGTTTAACCCTGATCCTTACCACAATCATCTCTGCAGCTCTACTCCTCTGGATGTTCTAACAAAGGGTTCTTGTCTTTGGACAGGGACGCTTACCCCGATTAGCATTGTCTAATACCCTTCATTCAGAATTTCTAACAAGCGGCTTAAATTCTTCGCATAACTATATAAACCTAATTATATAAAGTTATGAATGGAGCAGGATTTATGTTAGACGCGATCAAGAGCCTCCGTTCTAATCGCGCATTGTTACGAAAAAGGACTGGAGCCTTTAACATTAAAGAACACAACAGTTTTAAAGAAAAACCGATAAGTGCTTATCGCAGGTACCGCTTCAAGAAAGCCACGCCTGCCTATATGAGAAAACTCAGAGCCAGGTTAAGTGCCGAGCGCAAAGCACGAAAGGTCAAGTTGACAGCTGCACTCGTCTTCTCAATAGTGCTTGTATTAAGCTTAATCGCTGTTTTATAATGCAATAACTCAAAGTACACAACAGCACTTTTAAATTTAAAGGGAGGCAAGCGCCTCCCTTCTTTGAATCGGGAATCTAATCTACTTTAATCCCCTCTTGATTATCAAACCTGGCCATTACTGTCCATCCTCCAAAGTTCTCGGAAACAGCCATCCATAACTCATTCTTTCCTCTCTTAAGGGGTAAATAGACCTCATCGAAATAGCCTACAGTACCCAAAAACCTGTAATCTCTTGAAACAAAACCATCGCTACCGCCTGCCAGTATTTTGTCATTGAGATATATTCTTATCCGATCACTAAAACCATAGGTGAGTTTCTTCACCTGGTCACGATCTGAGGTGATAGTGATCTTGGCAAAAGTGGTATTGTTTTGATTGTCAATCTTGGCATAACGGGCCAGGTTGGTAAAGCCTGGATATTCTGCATCTACAGTCTCCCATGACAACCCATTCTTTTGGCCTCTGCCGAGTTCGAAGACATCATCCACCTTAGTTTCAGGGAAGCTATTTGACACTTCCCAGGCTTTGATAACCCCCTCTTCTAAGGCCGGCATTGGCGTACGCTTACTCTTGAGCACTGGGTTACTTAGTTTGGTTACTTTTAGATCAGCAATATGAAATGGAGATGGACCTCCTCCATTAAAACCAATGCTCCCAGATGCTGGTTCTCTCTTGAGTTCGGCTATATAAAGAACAGGTTGATCCATATCATTGATAAAGACCTCGGCTTGCTTATCAGCAATAACCAACTTGACATGGTTCCAGGCATTCATCTTATACCTAACAGGAGCTGCGTACCGTGGACCATAGTACAATTGCCAACCAGTAAGACCATTGAAGACCGGAGTATATTGGTTAGCATCAGGATTTCCTGATTGATGAGGACGAATGTAAAACTCTTCAAAATTTCCACCGTCTTGAATCCTGAATCTCACCCCGGGAAACCCTCTTCGTTCGGTAACGAAAATGTCGTATTCAATAATACCCGTTAAGAAGTCAATTTCAGTTTTAAGATCAGCCCTACTCCGAAAGAGATAAAGGCTCTCTTTGCCCTCGAATGTTTCGAAGACATGTCCTGCTCCGGCAACTTCCCATAGTTCAGGTTTCATTTTATATTCCTGAGCCATGGTTGAAAATGAAAGCGCCAGGCAAAGCGTAAGTGTAATTATAATTCGTTGTTGCATGATTTGATTAATGGTTTCTTATTTCGGACGGCAAACCATCTCAATTGGATGAAATTAATCTGTACAACTCTGTTCAAAGCTGTGCAACCTAATTCACGTAACTTGAGTACTTACATTTGTCATAGCTTATGAATAGAGAGTTACTCAAATATTGTCTCCAAAAAATCGAGGATAAACTCGGCTGGGTCTCAAATGACCTTTGGCAAAATCAGGACTTTGATTTACTCAGTAACCAGATCTTTGAGGAAACAGGAGTTAAACTGAGCATCACAACTTTAAAGCGTGTTTGGGGCAAAGTGAATTACGCTAGTGAACCGAGCATTTCTACACTAAATACACTGGCTAAGTTCATAGGGCATGAAAATTGGAGTGACTTAAAAAATGGTCATCAGTTCTCCTCATTACCAAAGAAGAAAAGAAAAACACACATCAAGCTGAAACCCATTGCCCTTGTGGGTGCACTAGCCTTGATTATTGTCGTTGTGGTGGGCATCTCTCAACGTCCCCAAAAAATAGACATAACTCAGGTCGAATTTGGTGCCGAACCTGTTACGCTTGGCTTACCCAACTCTGTGGTTTTCACTTATGCTTTCGGAGATAACAAAGTTGAAACCGCCAGTATACAACAATCCTGGAACGAGAAACTCACATTTAACATAGACCCAAATAAGGAAGCAGCCACCGGGATTTATTATTACCCTGGTTACTTTAAAGCGAAGCTACTCGCTAACAATCAAATTTTAAAGGAGCAGGACTTGCATATCAGAACTGATGGATGGATGGCCACCATCAACAACGCTGATAAGCCCAGGTATTTGTATGGTCATGAATTAGATATGAACGAGACCATTCGGCTTAAAGACCATGTTTTTGAGGAGGTTCATAATGATGATATCGAATCGGTAGACTTATTAACATTTCATTTCTTTGATGATTTCGAGGCAACATCAAGTAGTGAATTCGTATTTGAAACTCGCTTCAGGAATACTTATCAAAAAAGCAATGGCATTTGTCAGCGCATTCAAGTACTCGTTCATGGACAAGATGGTGTATTTCTTACACCCTTTTCAATTCCGGGCTGTACCAGTGAACTATATCTGATTACTTCGGGAGAGTCTCACTCTGGTAAGGAAAACGACCTCTCATCATTTGGCATTGAGGCATCGAAGTGGACTGATTTTCGTCTGGAAGTATCAAACAGAAAAGCAGCGTATTTTATCAACGAGGAGCATATTTTAACCAAAACATTTGAAACTTACCTCGGAGATATAGTTGGCTTCAAGTTTCGCTTTGAAGGAGCCGGAGAGCTCGACTTTGCCAAACTGTCTAATAAGGAGCGAACTGTCTTTTATGAGGACTTTACTTCTCCTGAAAGGTAATCCTGAGCTATGATCATCACTTAAACTGGATAAAGTCTTGGCATGAAATAGACAAGGCCTTCCAAATGGAAGGCCTTGTCTATTTAAATGGTGATTATTCCCTAACTACTTCTTATTGGATAGTCGGTTTTTGTTTTTCTCAGCTCCCATAAAGATGGCATTGAAAATCATCCTGTAAGTGCCTCTTGATTGCCCTCTAAACTGTGGCCTAAAAGCGAATAACACTAAATCACCTGAACCGCGTTCTGCATGCACCATTGCAGATGTATTGGCCAAATGCGTCTCCTCGCCTAAAGCCCACCCACTCATTAGAATATCTTCAGCGGCATATTTAGAAACTTCCATCACTCCAGAGGCGTTTTCATCAATCTTGAATGCACGACTCTGGTTATAGGAAGCAGAAACCTCAGATGGCATACCTAGAGCCAATCGGTTTTGATTATCAACATTCATTCGAATCAATGAACCCGGAATAAAGAAATCATTAGGTTTTAGGCCCGCTGTAACGTTTTTCACCGGTAACTTAAATTGCTCAATTGCAAAATCGCTTGCCTTGTCATAAAAAATGATAGTTCCACCAGCAGTCGCATAAGCATCTAAAGCCTTTACCCCTTCTCTACCAATACCTCCAACAAACCTCTCAGGAGCTCTCGCTGAAGAATTACCATTCATTATTCCAGCTGGTCGCTGATCAGGAAAGAGAATAGCTGTATACTGACTTAATTCTCCCTCTTGGATATCTTCATTGTGCAATGTGTCTAGATCAAATTCAAACTGCTCCAACATCCACCTACTCCATCCTTCATCCATATTGGCTTGCCAAGACTTATAGATACCGATCTTAACCTTTCTCAACTCGTTAAAATTTGCCGATGGCTTTTTTGAAATACCTGTAAAATCAAGACCAAGTTCTTCACTCAAAGCAGTGACATTCGTTGCCAAACCTCGTTTTGACCTGATTAAGAATGAACCTGCCTCGATGCCATCCTGCGCATCAGTAAATTGGCTTACGGTATATCCAGCTTTTTGTAGTCTGTTTACCGCAGTGGCACTTTGATTGTCCTTGTTGGACAACACATAGCCATAACGCGCATTGCCAGTTACTACCCCTTTATCGAAGTCCAGTTTATTCTCAATTGGCTCTACACTAGCAGTAAACTCCTTTTCTATCCTATCCACATCCACACCCATCTGAATGGGTAAGGTCCAACCTGCCAAATCATAAGGCGGTTGTGGTGGTCCGCCTGGGTACAAGAACTGATCAGGGTAATCTTGAACTTCCATTAAATCCGCAAGGAAGGGTCTGAATGACTGAGCTCCGTAAAAAACAATGGAACCCGCTTCATAATCCTGACCATCAACACTAAAGGCCTCAGTAGCTCTATGTGCCTTTAATCCGCCTTGCATCAAGACATTCGTCAGATTGATTGCTTCTGAAGCATTATACTGTGCTTTTGGTATCACATAGGCAAAAGCGCCCTTGCCATTGGCATTGGTAATGGCATCTCTGCCCATACTGTAGATGTTGTAAAGGAATTCATCTTTTTTATCAGCCGCTAGATCAAGAATAGCCATTGAAGCAGTAATCATATACTCAACAGCATCTCTAAACTTAACTGTCCCTCCTTCAAATGGATATGGATAGAATATCTCAGAACCATCAGAAGGTAAACCTCTAATTACCTTTGGCTTTCTTTTAGGGTTATATGTGGTCGGTGTTGGTGTGGGTTGCGCTACCTCAGTGAGAATACCAATTTGATTATGGTAATACGGGGCGGTTCTCATTCCTCCGTTCCAGAACATACTAAAACCTACATTGGCAATCACACCAGGCTTCTTTTCCATGGCAAAACGTTGCGCCATAGCTGTACCTACCAGGTTTACAGAAGTTGTAATCCCAGGGTGAATTTGTGGGTTAACCGGGCTACGGAAGGGTGGCAAAAAGATCATTGCCCACCTAGGAGCTGTCTGGTGGTGATTATGTACAATCTGAGGATACCACTCATTATACAAAATATTAGTAATCACCTTTGTCTCCTGCATATTATTCATGAACCAGTCGCGGTTATTGTCATGACCAACATACTTTTGATATAAGACGGGTGGACCAGAACTCTCATAAGGAGTCCCTAAAGTTTTTCTATACCAATCGACTACAATATCAACACCATCGGGATTAATGACCGGTACCACCAAAGTGATCACCTCATCTCTGATCTTTTTCATTTCATCCGACTCTTCGGAGGCGATCTTCCACATCAATTCTGAGGTCATCTGTGCATGTGCTCTTTCTGTTGCATGCATACCTCCATCGAACCAAACGATGGCCTTTCCTTCTTTCGAAAGCCTTCTGGCCTCATCTTCTGTTATTTCGGCCCTTGCCAACTTTTCAGAAATCTCTTTCCATCGATCTAACTGCTTCATGTTTTCCTTGTTGGAAATAAAGACCAGCTTAATCGGGCGCCCCATAGAAGACTTACCGATTTCTATCATTTGGACACGATCAGTTGAAGCTGCTAGCTTATCATAATATTCAAGCATTTGATCATAGTCTGCCAATTTATAATCGGCCCCTACTTCATGACCAAAGGTCTCTCTGGGGTGTGGAATTTGAGCGTATGCATTGAGGCCTGTTATCAAGAAAAAGGCCATTAAAATTCGAATTGAATATCTCATTTTGAATAAAAAAGGTTCGCTTGAATATAAGGATTAAGCTGAATCTTTGGGAGGTATTTTGGATAAGTGAACATCCAATTGGGATGGAAAACAAAAGGCCATCTCCATTTAGGAAATGACCTCAGTTAATTTCTTAGCTTGGAGAAAGCCCTATTCGCTTCTTAATACTTTCGCAGGGTTCACTCGAATCACCTTAACTAATTGACCTCCAATGACAAAGAATGTGATTAGAATCAGAACTATTGAAGCAAAGATAAATACGCCAGCCCCTATAGAAATATGATATTCAAAATCAGCCAACCACCCCTGAGCCAGTAAGTACGCTGTAGGCCAAGAAATGAGACTTGCTATACCGAGCATGACAATAAATTCCTTCGAAATAATACTGGCCAATTGTTTGGCAGATGCACCCAAAACTTTCCGAATACTAACTTCCTTAAGCCTAGATTGAACAATAAAGGTGATGAAGCCAAAGAGTCCCATAATTGATATGACAATGGCCAAAGTGGAGAAAACTGTCAGCAATGCATTGGTGCGTTGCTCTTCCAGATACATCTCTTGAAATTCTGCGTCCATAAATGCCAGATTCGAACTATAGTTGGGATCGATTGTTCGCGTAATGGTTTCAATCACCTTAACAGCTTCCAATGGCTGTCCTTTCTGGTAGCGTATATAGGCCATATCGAAAATATTGCTTTCTAATATCAAGAGCATTGGAAAAATACTCCCTTTCACAGATTGGAAGTTCACATCCTCAACGACTCCTATTATTTCGCCTTCATCGCCCCAAAGAGCTATTTTTTTACCAACAGGTTCTTTAAAACCGAATTCCTTTACAGCGCTTTCATTGATAATGTAGTATGGACCACCTTGAGAAGCAGTTTCAGTAAAACTTCTTCCGATCTTCAGATCCATTTTAAACAAATCGAGATAGGACTCTTCCACCCAATTGATACTCATCGGAATGTCATTGCCTTCTACTTTCCCTTCCCAAGTCAGATATTTCGAAGAGGTAGTGCTTCGGTGATTAATAGGCATACTCTCACTGGAAGAAACATTTTCAATCAAACTGTTTTTCATCAATTCCGTTTTGAGCGTCTTGAATTGTTTGGCGGTATGACCCGATAGCGGCATTACAATCACTCCTTCTCGATCATAGCCTAGATCAAAATCATTGATATATCCTAATTGGCTTCGTGTAATGAAAGTAAGAATCAGGAGAATCAGAGAGAAACTGAATTGAGAGGTCACCAAGATTCTTCTAAAGTTCTTTTTACCTGTTTTACCTCGTCCTCTTATTCCTTCCACTGGTTTCAATGAAGAAAACAGATAAGCAGGATAAAGGCCTGCCAGTAAAGTGGTCGAAATGAGGTAAGCACCAAACAAGATCAACGTGGTAGTACTAAATAAATCCACTCGTAAGTCATGCCCAAGGTAAAGATTAAAATAAGGCACAACCCATTTGACCAATAAAAGAGAGGTAAAAAAAGAGAATGAAGCCAAGAGCGCAACCTCTACCAGGTATTGCCTTAAAAGATCTCGCTTGAAGGCTCCAAGAACTTTTCTGACTCCTATTTCTTTAATTCGTTTTGAAACAATAGCCGCAGATAGATTAACGTAATTGATACAGGCAATAATAAATATGAGCAAGCCCGCAGCAATATATATACTCAGTTTTCTCATATCGCCTCCTGCTTCCAGACTATTAATAAACTCTGAATTAAAGTGAATATCACTCAAAGGCTGCAATCCTGCACTGATTGAGTCTCCAAAGTCCTTAAAAAGTTCGTCTATTTCAGCTTGTGCTTTCTGAATGGCACTGGTAGCCAGTGTTTCATCGCTCAGAAGGTAGTAGTTAGACACAGAAAACCTGCCCCACAGATCCAACAACTTATCTTCACCCAGTCTTCGTTTAAATTCGATGGGCAGCAGATAATCAAATTTTAAGTGAGAATTTTTGGGCACAT
>CBDDKG010000009.1:0-13077 GCA_965230105.1 Roseivirga sp.
CTTGTTGTTTGCAGCTGTACCTACTTGAAAACCATAGTAGTAGTTTGAAGGCATATGCTCAATTGTAAGCGAGCTTCCTGCATTGTCCGCTAGACCAACCAGCTCACTGACCTTGGAAGGGTCTTCGATATAATAGGTCCAGTCCGTATAGTGACTATTAGCATAGCCTCTCTCATCTTTATAGCTGTGACCTGCTGCACTCCACTCACTCCAGTTCTTTTTATCCGATAAAAACAGCTTAACCTCCCATTTATCTGTTGGATTGGCGGTATTGTATACAACTCCTGTGATTGTCGCTGTACCATCGGGGAACTGGGAAAATTCAGCACCACTCTCGAATAGGAAATCTGTAGTGCTTCCTGGGAAAATATTGTTACTTAACCAAATGGCATGATCATCACCAATTGCCCTTGAAGGCGTACATGTGGTCACAATTTCGCTTTCGAAACAGAGTTCAAGGGAATTGGCATCTAATACCGCTTGGCCATCTTGATCTAAATAAAGTGTTTGATTGTTGCTTTGAGCAAGGGATACAGGGGCTCCTATGACTAAAAGTAGGATAGTCACACACCATAAGCGTTTCAAAAAAACGGAAGTTCTAAGAGATAGAACCTGCATTTCCATTGTACAAGTGTTTTGGTCAAAGCGCAGCTAGTGTATACTTATCACCGGACTGTTTAGGGAGTCTCTATATCGCAAAAACACCAATTAAAGTATTTAAACGCGACTTAGGCGATGTAATAAGTGAAAGGACTGTAAATATACAAAAAATTGCATTTCACATACAATCTTTTGTTGTTTTTTGTCGCTACAAGTCGTTGTAAATCAGAGGGCTTAAAACGATCCTTGAAAGGAGTGCATTTGGACCCTACTCTTCAGACCTGTTCAGTAGTCTCTCATCCATTTGCTTACTGGCTTTTGCGCCTAGTTTTTTGAGCGTTTCTGCTCGTTTCACAAGGTTTCCACTACCTTCAGAAAGCTTTTTCATGGATTCTTGATAAGCTTTCTGGGTTCCATTAAGGTGTTTACCAATCGAGATAAGGTCTTCTGTAAATGACTGAAACTTATCATAAAGTGCTCCTCCTTGCCTGGCTATTTCTATGGCATTCTTGTTTTGGTACTCTTGTTTCCAGATAGAAGCAATAGTCCTCAAAGTTGCAATGAGTGTAGTTGGACTTACGATAACGATGTTCTTTGCATAAGCATCATTAAACAGGTCAGGATCATGTTGAACTGCCAAAGTGAAGGCTGGTTCAATAGGGATGAAAAGTAACACAAAGTCGAGTCCGTCTAAACCGTAAAGGTTCTGATAACTCTTTTCACTTAGTCCTTTGACGTGAGCTTTAATAGAGTTGATATGCAGTTTAAGTTGTGTCAGTCTTTCGGCATCGTCTTCCTCATTCATAAATCGCTCGTAAGCTGTTAATGAAACTTTAGAGTCGACAATCACATGTTTGTTGTCTGGCAGTTTAATGACCACATCAGGCTGGTACCTCTTTCCATCATCTCCTGTTTCAGAAACCTGAGTTTCATACTCTCTACCTTTCTCCAGCCCTGACTTTTCAAGAATTCTTTCCAAAATCACCTCGCCCCAATTTCCTTGCGCTTTGGAATCTCCTTTCAATGCTTTGGTAAGGTTTTCAGCTTCTTTGGTGATCTGCTTATTCAAATCACTCAGGTGTTTGATCTGTTGTACCAGCGAAGCATTTCTTTCCGCTCCTTCTTTGTTAGAATCTTCTACCTTCTTCTGAAATTCCCCGATTTTCTCTTTTAGCGGATTCAGAAGATCATGGATATTGGTCTTGTTCTGCTCTGTAAATCTTTTGCTTTTCTCTTCAAAGATTTCATTCGCTAAATTCTTGAACTCAAGAGCAAAACGTTGGTTTAGTTTTTCCAACTCCTCTTTTTGTTCGACAAGCTTTGACTGAAGGTTTTTATGTTCGGTTTTGACCTGCGTAAGTTGATTGCTCAAATCCAGATTCTTATCTCTTTCCTGTGAAAGTTCTGGTTTGACGTCAGTCAATTCCTTGGCAATCATAGCGTATCGCTCTTCAGCCAGCTGCAATTTGTTTTGTATGTCGTTTTGGTCGGTGTTTGAAGTGTTAGACTTGCTCTTCGCCATAAACCAGCCAACCAGTCCACCTAAAATTACTCCCGAAATCAGCCAGATTATCTCCATTAATACTCAGTCTTTCTACAAATATATCTGTTCAGGGATATTTGTATGAGTTATTGGAGGGATTAAAGTTTAGGCAAGCATTTTGGCCTCGTTGAAAACAGACCTTTCTTCTTCTAGTATTAGGTTCTTAGAAATCAGGTACTCCATCAATTGAGATTCAAGATTGGCATCTAACGCTAAGAAATCGTCTAAAAGGCACCAAGGTTTAATGGAAAGTTCCACAAAGTCATTCTTGATTTTAGATACTTGGATTTTTGCCTTAGGTGAATTAAGGAGTCGTTTGTTTTGGGTAAAGAAAGCCATAATCTCTTCCTTCACTTTAGTCATGTTTGACTGATAGCTTACACCAATTGTCAGTTCCAGCGCAATGATGTTTTTGCTTGTAAGGTTGTGGAGATCTCTTTGGTAAAAAATGGAGTTGTTGACTTTAATTTCTGAACCGTCCACTTTCTTAATAGTAGTTCTTTGGAAGCCGCTTCTTTGAATAGATCCTACTTGACCATCAATTTCGATAAAGTCCCCAATGCTGAAGGGCCTCAATAATCTTAATAAAATGCCACTGCCGATATTACTCAAGGGTGCAAGTAGGGCACTTTGGATGTTGTGGTTTAGCGTACTCATTTTGGTCAGTTTGTTTGCAAGTAGTCCTGCAATACATATACCAGTACGCCATAGCGGAAAGAAACCCTACTTCCCGTTGAATATTTGGGGTTTTGACGTTGATAAGCACCTTACGAATATTCCCAATATGGGATTGGTTTTGTAAAAATGGAAGAATCAGGTCCTAATGAACAGCTATTTTATCCAGAATAATCAGCCCTTTGTGACTTTGATTGAATATGAATCTCATTGATTTTATTGCCTTGAAGTCAAAGTTGAACTCCATGAATAAATTGTCGAAATGAATGAAAAAGGTATTATACACAGCTTCAGATCGTTTGGTGCTTTGAAGTTCCTTATTCTTCAGTACATCTACTGATAATTGTCTCTGCAGGTAGCTATAATCACTCAGTTTGAAACTTGTGGTATTACCATTTATATCTGCTAATTCAATGGTAAAGTCTAGGGGCTCAGGGGCCTTTTTCTCTTTCTCCTTATCGTCCTTTTTTTCTTTATCATCCTCTTTCTCCTCATCCTTTTCTTCTTTCTCTTCTTTCTCCTCATCCTTTTCTTCTTCGTCCTCGCCTTGCTCTTTCTTCTTTTTCTCTTCGTCCCGTTTCTTATCAGGGTATGTGCTTCCTTTGGCCTCCGACATTTCGAAAGTCAGGTAAGCAGCTTCAGAAGCATCTATAGTTTCTTTAAAGACTACCTCAAAGCTTGCCGTCTCAGCTTCATAAGCCAAGCTATCCCAGCCAATGTAAGCTGCTCGGGTGCCTCGATTTCCCCATTTCATGCCTACAATTTGTTCTTTCCAAACCGTTAGGTTTTCAGTTTTTATTTGCCCTCCAGAAGAAGTCGTGGTTAAATCTAAATCTTCTTCGAAGTCGGCAAGTACTTTCCAGTCCGAGGACTCATACTGATTGAGGTAGATAGTTTCTGGTAGCCATTTTTCACCTGTTCTATGATCTCTAAAAAGGGACTCATATTCTTTTTTTCCTTGTAGACTGGCTTGTAGAAATGCACTAATATAAATCTGACCTACCTTCAGTTGATCTTCCATTGGTATTAAAGCATCCACATTCAAGAGCGATCCAAAGGGAAAGCCTGCGTCACGATTACCCCAGGTCGTATTGAATTGTCCATGGTTAGCACCATAGACATAAACTGCAGACTTAAAGTAATCGGAAGAGTCATTGAACTCTAGCCTTTCATATTGCCTTAATCCCGCGAAAGACTGAACATCTCCATCATTGGCACCATGGATTACCAGGTAGTTGACATTTTCCAGTGGCGTACTAACATTACCTGGTCGATATTGCCCATCCACTGGAGCGATTGACACCACGGCCTTTATGTTAAAGTCGAAATCAAAGACCTGCTTGGCATCATCCGGGTAGAAGGGGAGTCGGTTGAAAAAGCCGGCAACAGCAGCCGCTTCTCCACCTCTGGAGTGCCCCATGACCGCGAGGTTTTCCATATCGACCTTGCCATTGAACAGACCTCCTTCGGTATTATTCCATTTTTTCCAATATCTGAGATGTTCTAGTAGAAGCCATCCGCGTGCATCATTCTCTTCATTTAGGCCATCACCGATAAAATCTGTCCAACCACTGTTGATAAAGTTCTCATCCACACTGACCATGATCATTCCTTGACTTGCTAAAAGCTCACCTAAGTACTCGTAGCCTGGATCGGAAAAATCAAACATGCTATGATTACCATGAACAATAAGTGCCAGAGGAAAAGGACCTTCTCCTTTAGGGTACCAAACTCTGCCATTAATAGGGAGTGCCTTGTCGTCAAAACCCCAATACCAGGTTCTTAATTTTCCTGGCATTGCTTTCCAACCAGAAAGTAGTCGGGAGCCGTCTAAAGAATCGGTAATAATGGTGGCATCAGCTCCAAACTCGGATCGGTGTTTATCCTTGCCACTGCCATATGTCAGGTATCCAACTTCATAATTGCCAGGTTCAGAAGGATCTGGAAGTTGAATGTGTTCCGGTCGATATTCTGATTTTTTAGCGGCATTGATATGCTCTATTTCGGGTTTAAAACCTGTGTCAGCTAGCCAAATAAGTCCCCAAACCAAGCCTGCAATTCCAAAAAGACTCCCTATTGAAGCAACTATCTTTTGGAGCAGGGTCAATTCTGATCTTGTCTTTTTGGTGAGCGTAAAAATTCCTGCGCCCAATGCTCCTGCGAATACGATAACCAACACAGGAAATTTCCAGCTTAAGCTTCCAATTCCAAAAACAAAGGGCATTAAGAAAAAGGCTCCGGGTATAACCCAAAAAAGACCTTTGTTCATATTCTTGACCAGAAGACGTGCAAGTAGGGCTCCGGCACCCATAAGAAAGGCTAGAATAAGCCCTAGGAGGACCATTAGTATACCGAAGTATGTTTGTGGTTGAGTCACAAACATCATCATTGAACCGATAATCCAAATAATGACAATCGTGGTTCCAATGGCTTTGTTGGCACCTTTCCAGGCAACTGGTCCAGGCTTAAGTTTCTTTAGAAATCCAACAATTGCTTTCCAGATTCTTTTAAAAAATTTGATCATCTTCTTGATGTGAGGTTGAATATTTCCTCATGAAGATAAACAAATGCTCATGAATGCCTTAAACAGTAGCTATACACTTTAATTCAATCGCAATAGGTGTTGGTAGGCAATTGATTTCTACTGTGGTTCTGCAGGGCTGGTTATCCTTGAAGTATTCAGCGTAAACTCGATTATAAGTTTTGAAGTCGTCTTTCATATTTGTTAGAAAAACGGTAACGTCTACCAGTTTGTCCCAACTGCTACCTGAGGCTTCGAGTATCAGTTTGACATTATTGAAAACCGATCTGCATTGCGTTTCAATATCATAGTCAACAATATTCCCGGAACCATCCAAAGTCACTCCGGGGATGTTTTTAGTTCCTCTTTCTCTTGGACCGACACCCGATAAAAATAAAAGTTCTCCGACCCTTCTGGCATGAGGGTAGAGGCCTACAGGCTCTGGTGCTTTCTGACTATTGAATTTTTCGCTCATAATAGATTTTTAATCATCTCAATCCGGTAGTTCTTCAACTCATCTTTAGGCTTAATGTTATAGATTTCAAATCCATTATTTATGGCAAAAATGAGCATGGCCTTATGCTTATTCAGGGTTTTGAACTTTATACATTCATAACCTTCTTTCATGGCCCAGGCTTCTTGTTTATCAGCAAGTGCCTTAGCAATCCCGAGTCTTCGATGTGTTGGTTTTACGCCCCCAAGCCAACTGTAGAAAGATCCATCATTGAATCTGTCATAACCTACTTTGCAAGCCACAGGTATAGAATCTATCCTTGCAACAAGTGCCTGGTACTTACTATTTCTTAATCTTTTGGTGTAGTATTGATCGTTACGCATTGGAGTAAATTCCGGAAGCGATCTCAATACCTCTATCGCTTCTAGAACTGAAGTTTCAACAATTTCTATATCCATTTCAGGAATTCATCAATTCTTCAATTTCTTCGACCTCAATTGGAATGTTACCCATCAGATTATGATGGCCACCTTCGGTAATCACGATGTCATCCTCAATTCTAATTCCAATACCCTCAGCCGGTATGTAAATCCCCGGCTCCACAGTAAATATCATTCCGGGTTTGAAATCAGTGTAAATACTTGCTACATCATGTACATCTAAGCCAATATGGTGAGAAGTACCATGCATAAAATACTTTTTGTAGGCAGGCCAAGCAGGATCTTCGTTCTTAACATCCGTTTGATCAATCAAACCAAGGCCTATTAATTCTTTCGTCATGATATTGCCAACTTCCTTGTGATAGCCTGGTATACTATTTCCGGGTGTTAGCATTGCTGTCGCCTCATTTTTAACCCTTAGTACTGCATTATAAACATCTTTTTGCCTATCAGTGAATTTTCCATTCACCGGAATGGTACGTGTCATATCCGCATTATAATTCGCATATTCTGCACCGACATCCATCAATAGCAAATCACCATCTTTAAGCTGGTCCTTGTTTTCGATATAGTGCAGTACGCAGGCATTCCCTCCTCCGGCAATTATCGGTGTGTAAGCAAAACCTTTTGATTTATTCCTTACAAATTCATGCAGGTACTCTGCCTCAACTTCGTATTCCCAAACACCTGGTTTTACATATTGGAGAATTCTTCGAAAGCCTTGATCCGTCAGGTCACAAGCTGTTTGCATCAACTCAATTTCTCTTGCCTCCTTCACCGTTCTAAGATCATAGGCGATCGGGGCTAAGCGTTCAAATTCATAGTTAGCGTATTTTGCTCTACACCATTTATTAAACCTGTCAGTCCTTGTTTCTACTTCTGAGCCATTGCGAATGTGTTCGTTATTATATAGGTAGATATTATTGGTTTCTGCCAAGATGGTGTTCAGTGTGCTTTCGAACTTGTCGTTCCACATAATGGTGGAGACCCCTGAGGTTTCAGTGGCTTCTTCCATGGTGTATTTGTGTCCTTCCCATATTGCGATCAGTTCGCTGGTCTCCCTGAGAAAGAGTATTTCTCTCATCTTTGGATCGGGAAAATCAGGCGCAACGATTAAGATAGACTCCTCCTGATCTATTCCTGAAAAGTAAAGTAGGTTGCTGTTTTGACGGAAGGTCATGGTGCCATCAGCATTGGTGGGCATAATGTCATTGGAACAAATGATGGCGATAGAATTGGGCTTCATTTTCGCCTTTAGTTTTTCTCTGTTCTTAACAAAAAGGTCTTTACCGATATGCTCGTATCTCATGGCGCTAAGTCAAATAGTGATTCAACGAATTAAGCAGGAATTGATGAGAAAAAGAAGGCTTCTTTGAACTGTCAGTTTAAAACCGACACCAACTGCTGGGTGCTTATGTCAAAGCCGCATTTAAAGTGACCTTTTGGACACGCTTTTTTCCCATGCAGCCCACAGGGTCGACATTCTAATTGTTCTTCTATTTGAACAATGTGGCTTTCATCGGAAAGTGGACCAAAACCAAATTCGGGAATAGTAGAACAGAAGATAGCACAGGTTTTAGCGTTGACGGCAGATGCAAGGTGCATAGGAGCGCTGTCGTTGACATAGTTCATTGTCGCACCTTTCATCAATGCTGTGGATTGAAGCAGTGAAAGTTGCCCACAAAGGTTCTGAACATTCACGTGAGCCGACTTATCCTTGATTTCGCTACACAGGTCTTTATCAGAAGGTGCACCTAGTAGAAAGATGTTAGCCTCAAAAGGCAAAGCCTTAATTAGTTCAATCCATTGTTCCTTGGGATACTGCTTGGTAAACCAAACAGAGGCTGGGGCCATGCAAATGTAAGGTTTGTCCTGCCATTGTTTTATGGCTTCAAAGTCTTGTGCCGATGGGTAAAGTTTAGGCTTACAGAATTGGTCATCTGTAAGTTTTCGAATCAAGTCATGATTTCTTACTACTTCGTGAACACCATTGCCAATTTCATGAGGTATTTTTTCATCGAAAGCCCATGAGAATGGGTTTTTGTTAAAACCGATCTTTAGGCCTGCCTTAGAGAGGGCAGTAATGAGACCTGAGTTCGCGAATCGTTGAACATTTACAGCCAAGTCATATCGGGTTTTACGAACCTTTCCGATCAGTTTAAGCAGGTTTCTATATTTCCCACCTTTTTTATCCCAAACAATTGTCTCCCTTACAAAGGGATGTTCGTTCATTAAACTTTCATTGCCTTTTCGGACAAGAAAGTCGATTTCTGCTTCTGGATATTGGGAATGTAATTTTTCTAACAACCCAGTTGCTAAAATAACGTCTCCGATAAAGGCAGTCTGAATAACGAGTATTTGACGAATTGCCATTGACAGTGAATTCACTCAAATATAAGGAATTGATTTTCCGAAAAATGTGTTCACTCTATTAGATCGAAACATAGTATGCAACAAGCAACCATTTTGATACCGGACATAAGCGGATATACCAATTTCATGACGAAAACGGAGTTGAGCCATAGTACGCATATTGTCAATGAGTTACTTCAGGTTGTCGCGGATTCTGTTCAGTCTAAATTCACACTGGCCGAGATAGAAGGGGATGCGCTGCTAACCTATGCCAATGGAAGGGTGCCTGAAGAAGAGATCGAGGCAATCTGTGCAGATGCCTTTAGGAATTTTCACTACTTCTTAAAAGTAATTGAAAGGGATAGCGTATGTCGGTGTGGTGCTTGCAACAACGCCAGTGACCTTTCTCTCAAGTTCATTGTGCACTATGGAATGTTCGAAGAAATTAAGATCGCACAATTCACGAAACTCTCGGGGCCGGATATGATCATTGCCCATCGTTTGATGAAAAACAGCGTGCCCTCAAAAGAATATATTCTTGTGACGGACGCCTATCAGTTTTCAGGTGAAGATTCTCTATTAAGTTGGGAAAGTAACGAAGATCGCTACGATCTGATCGGGAGGGTGCCCTACCAATACGCTTCAATCAGTCACTTGAAGAATGAGGTTTCAGACCCGGAAAGTGCTGAGGACTACTCTTCTGTTTTTGGTCTGGCCAGAGTAATGGACATAGAAATTGAAGCCTCATTGCAAGAGGTGCATGCCATTTTAACTGATAATAATGAAAAGGTGAATTTTGTCGATGGCTTGATTGATCTAAAAATGGATTCGAGTATCAACCGTATTGGTAGTACACATGTCTGTGAATTTGACGGAGATACCTTCGATATCAAGACCTTGCAGGATGTTGGTGAGAATGACCAGATCGTTTATATCGAAAAAGCGCGCTCGCTTAATAGTGGCATGACTTTACTGGCCTACTATGAGCTCAAGAAAACTGAGAAGGGAACAAAACTCTCTTTTAGAGCTCTAACTGGAGATCGGCAGCCAATCCCTGCAGAGTTTTCGGATATGATCTATGGTCAGTCTATGCATAACCTCGAGCGCATGAAAAACTATATTGAAAAGCAGCAGGTGGCTTAGCAACAAAGCCAATTCTTTTCTCTTTCATGCCTATTAAATAATTATCTTTGCCGAATTGAGGAGACCCGGAGATGCTTGATTATAACCTATTTACACTGCCAAACGGCATCAGAATAGTTCACAAAGAGGTACCAAGTACTAAAATTGTTCATTGTGGCTTTGTGCTCGACATTGGAAGCAGAGATGAGCGCGAAGATCAATTGGGCATTGCTCATTTCTGGGAGCATATGGCCTTTAAGGGTACGAAGAAACGTAAGGCTTTCCATATTCTAAATCGACTCGACTCAGTTGGTGGTGAACTTAATGCTTACACTACTAAAGAAAAGATATGCTTCTATGCTTCGGCTTTGGAGAAGCATATGGAAAGTGCCTTTGAACTACTTCAAGACATTACATTTGATTCTATTTTTCCAGAAAAACAGATAGAAAACGAGCGTGGCGTAATTCTGGAAGAAATGTCGTTATATCATGATAGTCCTGAAGATGCCATTCAGGATGAGTTTGATGATGTAGTTTTTAAGGACCACCCTTTAGGCAAGAATATCTTAGGTACGCCTTCGAGCGTGAAATCATTTCACCGAAAGGACTTCCAAGACTTTCTAAAAGCCAATATGAATACTGAAGGCATTGTTTTCTCTTGTGTAGGAAACGTACCTTTCAAACGCGTTCAGAAGCTTGCGAAGAAATATTTTGGTGCCATTCCTCATGTGAAAGCCGAAAGACAGCGCATCACTTTTGAAGGGTATACACCAAGCTCGGAAATTATTAAAAGGAATATCACGCAAGCACATTGCGCCATTGGCACGACTGCTTATGCTTTGAATGATAAAAAGAGGTTACCATTTTTCATGCTCATGAATATCTTGGGAGGCCCAGGAATGAATTCGCGTTTGAATTTAGCCCTGAGAGAGAAGTATGGTTTCGTCTATAACATTGAAGCTGCCTACCATCCATATTCGGATACAGGGCTGTTTGCTATTTTCTATGGTACAGAATTGAGTCAGGTTAAGCGAAGTAAAAAGTTAATTTCGAAAGAACTCAAATTGCTAAGAGATAAACGACTTGGTACTTTGCAACTTCATAAGGCGAAAGAGCAGCTGGTTGGACAGTTGGCCATGGCAGAAGAAAACAATGCCAGCCTAATGCTCATGATGGGAAAGAGTATACTGGATCTCAACAAGGTACATAGCCTTGAGAGTATCATACAAAACATTCGATCCATTAGTGGAGAATTGTTACAGGATATTGCAAATGAGTCACTCGTAGAAGATCAGATGAGCCACCTAACCTTTTTACCTAAGAATTAATGGAGTTTTTGCCTGCCGATATTCAAGCTTATGTAGAAGTACATTCTGATGAAGAAACTGACCTATTGGCCGAGTTAAATAGAGAAACACATACTAAGGTCATGATGCCCAGAATGCTTTCTGGCCACCTACAAGGCCGAATGCTTTCTATGTTGAGCCATATGATTCAACCCAAGTGTATTCTTGAAATTGGTACCTATACAGGCTATTCTGCCATTTGCATGGCCGAAGGTTTGGCATCAGATGGTCAGCTCATTACCCTTGATATTAATGAGGAACTGGAGGCTATGGTCAGGGACTATTTCAGAAAAGCTGGGCTGACCGACAAGATTGACTATCGCATTGGAAATGCCATGGAATTAATTCCAAAAATAGATGCTGAATTGGACTTGGTGTTTATCGATGCTGACAAGAAAAATTACACGAATTACTTTAACTTAGTGTTCGATAAAGTTAGGTCTGGAGGATTCATTATAGCCGATAATGTGCTCTGGAGCGGCAAAGTAGTACAGACAGAAAAGAAAACTGACAAAGACACACAAGCAATCTTAGATTTTAACCGTTTCGTTCAAGAAGACGATCGAGTTGAAAACGTACTGTTTCCAGTAAGAGATGGCTTGATGGTAATAAGAAAGAAATAGTGAGGCATTTCCTAGTGTCATTCATCGTCCTTATGATGGCTTCGTTGAGCTCTATAGCGCAAGCCCCAATGGATGTCCCCTCTCAAATAACCGTTGCCGGTGTTAAGCTCAAAATAAACAATGAGGCAAAGAAGGAAATTGCAGAGACTTTAGACCTATTGGTAAGAAGTCAATATCACTTTCAACTGAAAGCCGATCGGTCTAACCTCTATATGCATTTTGTGGAGAAAGTCTTGAAAGAGGAGGGAATTCCCGAAGATTTCAAGTACCTGGCGATACAGGAAGGAGAGTTTATTGCTGATGCGGTATCTGAATCTAATGCAGTAGGATTTTGGCAGTTTAAGAAGGCTTCGGCACAGGAACTTGGTCTTAGGGTAGACAATGTAATGGATGAACGGAAACACATTATCGCCTCTACCATTGGTGCCACGAAATACCTTAAGCGATCAAACTTTGTGTTTGACAATTGGGTCCTTTCGTTACAGTCCTACCTACAAGGACTTACAGGAACACAGCGATCCGTTGCAGACAAGCTTTATGGTGCCAAGTCAATGAGTATCACTGGGAAGTCTCACTGGTACATCAAGAAGTTCATTGCTCACAAACTGGCCTTTCAGGACTTTGTTGGTGAAGGGCGAAAACACCCTGAAGTAAGTCTTAATGAATTTGAGGGAAAGGGTAGGACGCTAAGACAAGTGAGCCAAGATGTTAAAGTAGATTATGACGAACTCAAGCGATTCAATAAATGGCTAAATCAGTCAAGAATTCCCGATGATAAGTCATATATGGTGATTTATCCAACTAAGGGCAAGCAACAGGTAATTGCTCAAAACCGAGACAGGCCGAGACCTACCAATAAACCAAAAACTAATACTAGGGTCAATAATACCAAAGACCAAAGATCGACAAGAATACTGGCAGGCAATTCATTCAGACCATTAGAGGGAAATGTAGGAGTTTACCCAAAGGTAACGGGCAATGTTAGCCGAGCCTATGAGTCAGGTCAAATCAGGATGAATGGCATTCCTGCGATTAGAGCCAGAGCGGATGAGGACCTTCAATCGCTCGCCAGAAGAACGCGACTTAGCATAAACAAACTATCAAAGTTCAATGATATCAATTCCAATAATCCCTTTAAAGGAGATGGCTATTACTACCTAAAGAATAAAAAAGTAAAAGGAAAAGTGCACTACCATGTCGTTCAGCAAGGAGAGACACTATGGTCCATTTCACAGGATTATGGCGTACGCTTAAAGAAGCTGAGACAAAAGAATCGCATGGCTGAAGCTGAAGAGCCTAGGGTAGGTAGAGTCCTGTGGCTTCGTTTTATCAGACCGCAGAATATCCCGATCGAATATAGCAATGTCCTCAAAAAGCGAGATGAAGTTTCAGCAGAGGATC
>CBDDKG010000010.1:0-160717 GCA_965230105.1 Roseivirga sp.
CTTTAGCAAACGGACAAAGTGGAAGCATTTTGATGCCCTTTTTTCTTACAAACTCTACCGCATAGGCAACGAGTTGAACCCCTGCTCCTTTACCCCGCAGGGCCTCGCTCACCTCTGTATGGTCAATAATAATTCTTTCAGGCCCTGCAATAGAGTAAGTCATTTCAGCCATGACTTGGCCATTGTCCTCGATGTAAAAAGCTACCTTTGGTTTCGCTTGCTTTCTCCAGTATATTGTATTCCATATGTTATCAAACACACATTTCTTTCCAAAGTTTCTTAGACACTCAGCTTTATTCCTAATAATTGTAGCAGGTCTTTCTCTGACCACTTCGGCTTATGGGCAAACACTTATCTATGATGCTTATATCCGAGGGGATAAGGTGGGTGAAATGAAAGTGATTAGGGAGGTGAATGATGAAGCCACAAAAATTACTGTGGACACCCATATAGAAGCCCACATGATCGTGAAGATCACAGTTGATTTTAAGAGCAGTTCAACCTATATGAACAACAAACTGCTTATCGGAGAAGCTGAGTCTCGGACAAACGGACATTTAAAGTCCTCCGTACATACTACGCTTAAGGATCAACACTACGAACTGAATAAGGATGGTAAAATCTCAAAGCTCGATCAAAATGATTTGGTTGGGGCAGATTATTACTACTTCGAGGTGCCTGATGATGGTACTAAGTCCTATGCCCTAGCTACTGGTGGTATGCTAGCAATGGTTCGTAAGGACCAAAACAGCTTCTACTTTGAACATGATAAAAAGAAAGAGTTGCACACTTTCGAGAATGGTGTGCTAAAAGAATTGGAGATTAGTCCATCGACTTTATACTATTACTTTCAAGCTGAGAAAGTAACATTCAAGTCACTCGTAGAAACTAAACACTTAACTCAAAGCCAGTTAGAAGAATTCACATCCAAGCGCTGCATTTTTCACTGATTCGGGGGCAATATTTTTTAGGTTGATGTTTGCAAATCAAAAGAAGCATACTACTTTTGCATCACCTTAAACGAAAGGCACACAAAAAGACATTTTGGAGCGGTAGTTCAGCTGGTTAGAATGCCTGCCTGTCACGCAGGAGGTCGCGGGTTCGAGTCCCGTCCGTTCCGCTTAAAGCCTCAGAGAAATCTGGGGTTTTTTTGTTTATAAGACGCCTTCACATACCTATACCAATTTCACTTCCACAATCCATCGAGGTTAAGTTGATTGATCAACAATAATATAGTTCAAGCTTTTATATTCTGATGTATACCACGATAAGTAATAAAACATTGGCGAAAGGGGTTCCTTATTCCTGACAATAATATTCCTATTTTTATCCGCTTGACTTATCTAATTGGTATATTGAAAGATAAAGTCTTGAATTGAAATTCAACTTACTGTGTTCAATTACTTCATCTATGTGCTCAGCCAAAACTACTCTAACTTGGTTGCTGACCTTACTAATTAGCTTTCAGACCCACGCCCAGCTGTCCAAACTGGACACTGCAACCTTTCACATGCAAAATGAGACAATCATTTTCAGTCTGAATGGTCCTCCCCGCCCTTACACAATGAGACAAACATTTGCACGGCTCAAAGCCCTGTATATCGGCACGCAATCGAACTACCTCAATCGTGAATATCGTGCGAGACCTGGTAAAGAATGGTTCTATATCACAGATACGGTAGATACTCTGGCTTTCCGTCAATGGGAACATCCTAAAAAGTTTGTTCACTTAGTCTATGAAGGGGATACTATTGACGTATTTGTGAACCTAACTCCAAGGGAAAAAAATCAACCAACTGAAGAGTACAAATCAAGTAGAACTGACAAAATATTTATTCAGAATTCCAAGTTTGACGAACTAATGAGTATTCTAGTCAAACTTGCTTATCCAAGAGAAAGCGATCTTTCGGACGAGGCTTTGATAAAAGTCAATGAAGAAAATTTAGCTACCAAAAACCCTCATCAGGCATATCTAAAAAACCTAGAAGAGCATTTCGTCCAATATTCTGGCCATCCAGCTGTGCAATGGTTCGACTTCTTAGCAACAAGTAACAACTTTCAGACCTCGGTAGAAATGTTGATTAAATCTATCAAGGCCGGGATGGTCTCTTATCATTTTTCTGAAGAAGGAAAAGTCGTTAAAGAAGGTCCATACAAGAGTGTTGCACACGGCCGCTATATAGACTTGATACTAGAGGAAATTAATCAATTTGTGACTGAATCTGGTTTTAATGAATTCTATAAGAACAACGAAGTCTATTACAAGTATCGCAAGGAACAAATCGTGACAAAAGTCAATGTGGATCAGATCAAGTCCTGGTTGGATAAGAAGTTTCCTGAAGAAAAAAGCTATTCAATATTCTTAAATGACCTAGGCAGTTGGTCCAATCATGCAATGCCCCTAAATAATGCTGGACTGGCAGAGACACTCATTTTTCTGAGTACTCCAGAAGTAAATTTTAAATCCAATACAGATGAGCACACTAAACTGATGTTGGCGGGAGAGCTTTTTTTTTATATGTGTAAAGGCTTTACCCTCACATTTGCTCAGGAACATAAAACTGAGATGAACATGGTAATGGAAGACATCTCTGAGTGGGACAATAGGCTAAGTAATTCTCCAATGGCTCGTATTAACGTATCGGGGATCTTCTCCACCTACCTGACATGGTCCATGTTTCTCTCCTATGTGAAAGATCAATATGGAATCGAGCAATATGACCTTGCCGTCCCGAAGGTCCTTGAACACATGGTGTCACTGGGCTATGGAAAGTTTGAGAAGTTTTACCAGGCCTATGTCAAAGGACATTCTAAGGGAGATGATACTGAACTTTCAAAAGTGGTCAATATGACCGTCATTAATTTAAGATAGCAGGGGCCGCTTACATATTTCTTCAGCATCTCCCAATAGCTATTTAGAACAGTTCACTCACACATTCATATTAGACGAGGCGAAAATACCTGTCCCGAGAACTCGGAAGGTCGCGGGTTTCCCGAAGTCACGGGATCGTTCCGCAACTTAAATCGTTAAACCCTTGATTAATCTATAGATTATTTGGTGCAAAAATAATCAGAACAATAAACGTGATATTTAAGAGGCTTGCCACGGAAACTCTTGAAAAACGTTTGTAATACTGATCTGCCTCACAAAGGTCGTAAACACATTTCGAGGAGAACAATAGGAAGGCCAAACTGATAATGAATGGTATGAGGGCGTAACTACGATAGTCAGTAGGAAACATGTACTGCCGGAAACAAAAATCTATTATGAAACCCATTGCCAGAATCGCCTCGGAAGTACGAATTAAAAATGTGTATCTCCTCTCTATTGAATCGCCCATTTTAATTCTTACTTAGCTAAGACTAATGACTAAACTTTTCCGGTCAATAACCTCTGTCTAGCAAAGGGGTTATTGTATTAATTCAACAATCTATATTTTGCCTAAGGTGAAGATTATGGCAACAATAAATACAACATTAAGCAGGGCTTTGACTATAGTATTTGTCACTCGTTTTTTATGCCCCTCCAACTCTTTCAAGTTGCGTATATAGCCTATAGCCACAGCTATTAAGATTAGATTTGTTATGAATATAGATAGGCCCAACCCTCTGTATTCAATCGGCAAAACATCTCGCCTGAATAAAAAGTCAATGATAAAACCAGCAATAAAAAGCACCTCAACTGTACTTCTAATTGAATGGTATTTCTTTTGATTTAGGTTGAAATCAATATCTATCATAAATACAGTTTGCAAATTCGTAAACCATCGCGGCAACTCCAAACCATCCCAAATATCTGCGCCCAATGTGCCTTAGGGCTCCAAGCATGCTCGTAATCGACCCTCCAGTGATTGTATTTATGTATAAATCTCAAAGAGCTACTATCCCCGTTGCTACGGTCAAACAACTCATAATATCATCAATGCCTATTTCGGATGGAGCTATATCATCCGCATAATAGATAGCATTGAAAGTTAGAGACAACTCCACAAGCTGCTGATCTGATAGTTGATCAATTTCTCGATGTAATGACTCTTGCTCACTAGTTGTCATATTATTGTAGAAATCAGATTCGTAAATAGCATCATGAACTCCATCCAATATTACCTCTCCATTATCTATCATCGGGTTCAATATTTCTTCTAATTCAGGATCTCCATTACTCGACCTTTCTGACCCTTCAATGCCATATCTTTTAGAAGATGAATTTAAATAGTCGCTAACATTGTTCAGAACTGATTCAAATTCTTCTTCAGGGAGAACCAGTATACTTAAATCAAGTTCCTTAATCTTGGGTTCGATGATACCTTCAGAGCATCCTAATAAAAAAACAAGCTTAATACTGTAGCTAAATACCTTTTTTTCATGTTTAGTTGTTTTAGTGTAATTGATTACTTTAACCTCACTCAGATTAAATAGACAATGCCAGCACCAAAACACCTATCTCTAGGTATTCTTTTAATTGAATATACTTTCAAAATAGTAATTGATCAAAAAAATTATAATTAATTTATTTGAATTAATAAATTTATACTAAATAATATACTAATTCAAATTTTGAATTTATTCTTCTAATCTGTCTTATTCATGCATCCTTAGTCTGAATTTCAAATCTTTAGTAAAAGCTTTTACTAAACATTGATTTATGCAGATCCGAGCCTTCACTCCTTTTCTTACCAAAACCAAGATCTTTTCTCAGTCTATTGCCGCATCATTTCTTAAGACTTTCAAGTGGAAATGGGTGAGCATTGTACTGCTCGGCATCAGTTGTAATACCCTAGTCAATGTGATTTTTGATTACAAATATCAGCGCCCGCTGGTATCCGTGAGCTTCGAAGAGTATGTGAATGCCATTATAGCAGCCTGGATTCTATTGTCGACAACCAGGTGGGTTGCCGCAAAAATGGATACAAACTTCCCTTGGGAGAAAGGCATAGCAAAGCGACTCATTCGACAAATCTCGATTCAATTTGCTTTGGTCATTCTACTGCTCAACCTGCTGGTTATAGGGATAACATATTTCTTTTATGGTGGTTTCTACTCCTTTGACGAACTGATGGTTATTAATCTGAGTATGATTACACTTACAATCATCTTTACATTGATCGACACAGGAAGGGATTTTTCAAGAAACTGGACTCCAAGTCGTGAGAAGCAATCTTCGGCCAACAAATCCATTTACATGACACTAGGCAAGGTAAGACACCTTGTAAAACAAGAAAGTATTCGATGTGCAGTAAGTGAATCTGGTTCTGTAATTATTATGACAGACGAAGACCGAAAACTAGTTTACCCACATTCTTTGGATGCGCTAATGAAAAGCCTAGACACTCAAGATTTTTTTAGAGCCAACCGTCAAACGATCTTAAGTCATAAGATTGTAAAAAGCATCAAGGCGCTAGACCATGGTAAGATAGAAGCAAGTCTCTCTCCTTCCTGTAGAGACCTCAATACCGTCACCATAAGCAGAACCAGAGCCTCTGACTTCAGAAGTTGGCTTAAATCCAAAACAGCCTAATTAGAACTACCACTTCTTGGATATCTTCTTCCATTTAAAAAACTTACCTATAAAAGTCGAACGAACAAGGAAGTGGTAAGTAGTAAAGCACAGTATTGTGGTGACAATCACTACGATCAAAAACTTCAGAAAGACTGGAATTGGCCAATTGAAGATAAAAGCAGGAATCAACCCTGTCAGTGGAAGGTGAATCAAATAAACCCAATAGGAAGCATCCGAGATATACCTCATCCGAGCCGAATATCGACTTGCATACCGAATGAACAACCCTGTTATACCGAAAACAAAGAACCATACCATAATGGCATTCAATGCTCCATACAGCACATCATCAATATAGGGCCTGAATATGAACCTGAGTGTAAAGATGACTACACCAGAAATAGCAAAAATCCAGTCGTTTCTCATCATATTGTCCAGGAAGTGTTTGGATTTAAAAAGCACCCATCCAATAAAATAGAAGAGGCTATAAGCTACAAGTACAGGGAGGTCTGGAGTGAAGGACAATGGTGTCGATATCCAAGTATCCCACATCCAAACCAGCAATAAGAAAATGGCAATTGAGAACACCAGTGTGAATACCATCTTTCTTCTCATCAACCATTCAAAAGCTTTAGTAATCCATTTAGTAAACTTCGGGGTGTATTTCAACAGACTGGCTAAGGCAAATGAAAGTGCTGTGATGATCAATAAGTAATAAAGAAACCACAAATGATAGGTCATTCTTGGAAGCCTTGTCATCGTAGTCAGCATTCGGCTAATGTTCACTCCCATCGTTTCGGAAGTATAGGTCCAAACCGATATAATAATGGGATGCAAAAGCAGCAGAAAAACCACAAAGGGCAAGAATATACGTCTCAACCTATTTTTCATCATTGACCTTGCTCCTCTTTCATAAAATAGCATAGCTCCGAAGAAGCCAGCCACTATAAAGAAGATGGGCATTCTGAAAATATGAATGATACCGAATATATAGTTCATTGATAGATGCGTACCATTGGGATCCTTAGGCCATGAGGGATCTTGCCCAAGGCTGTAGGGTTCTGTGGCGTGTAACACGATACCCAGTAGCATCATAATTGCCCTGAGCGCATCTAGTGAATGTAATCTTTGACTTTTTAAATGACTGACCTTCATAATTGATATTTTTGAGTAGTCTAAATCAAGTCAGAATTCACATACCTAAGGGCTGCTTTGGCGTTTTATCACTCGAACTGCTATAAATTGGTTGATGAAATGAATGACTATTACCCTTAGATTGATGGCTTAGGTACTTTGTATGATTAGTTGGTTCTTAACAAAGAATTCTAGTCAACTCACTTATTGTACATATTACCCCTTCTGCCAGCTGACTTTCTAAAATCTGTACATAAAGTCCAGTCTTGAATTTCCTTATCTGACATGTAATAAATGTCCTCAGCAGGTGCCGAAGCGAGAGTATAGAAGTAAAAATCCGGCCCAAGTTTGTCCCCTAACATCTGTCTGAAATATCGCAGTTGGTATTGATGTGCAGGGTGCTCTTTGGGTAACTCATCTCCCTTGACATCATCTCCTGCCCAAGAATGTACACCTAACTTAGCGCCCTCTATAACAGTTCTCTTTACACCAGCAGCAAACAAATCTACACCTCCCGATGCAATGTGACTCTCTCCGAGAACCTTTGTATTTAAACCAGCCTCTCTGAGAATTCTCCCTGTATGCATATTCACTTCATCATTAATGGAGCCACGTACATGTTTTAAAACAATGGTTTCTACTTCACGATGATTGTCAATAACATTTTTAATCTGATGATAAGTAATCGTCCCCAATGTACCCGAAAGGAAGGCTTCTTTTCCTTCCACTATCAGGTTACTGGTTCCAGCGCCCATAACCGCTTCATTAGCTTTCATTTCCACCCTAAACTGCCTGGAATCGTTTTGGAGTAAGCCTTTGATCTCTACATCAAAATCTTCACTTATATCAACGTTGACCTCCCCTTCTGCAACTGTCACAGGCTCAAGGTCGTCACTACCTTCAACAATATTTCCTTTTAAGTAATTAGCTTCAGCCTCAAACGATTTTTTTCCAATTGATTCGGGGGTGAAAGAGATAAGCAAGTTGTCCTCCAAATCATTAAATGCCGCAATGAGTATCATTTCATCACCATCCTGCTCAGGAAAGAAGAGATCAATCGAAAATCGATCTCCATTAAGTTTTACAAAAGTCTTATCTATCGCCCTTATCTGGGCTTCAACTACCGAATCGACATTGGACTTGGTAATAACCGATTCTTCAAAAGCCGGCCAGCACTTACCACCATACCAATAACCACTCAAATCCAAACACTCAGATTGGATACTTATCTTATCAAGTTCTTTAGAAGGATTGCAATTACAATGCGGTAAACAGCAAACAAATTATTGCAACCCTTGAAAAAATTCGTTCACACTTTCTAATCATCATTCCGTTTAAAAACAAACAGAATTCTATTCTTTCCAGTCGTACCAGTCACATCTAGGTCTTCTCCAGTGCCTAGTCCAATAGAATTGCTTGAGCTTTCCACAAAGTCTACAAAATCGAAGCTCAATTTGTCCATCGTGTTTAACAGGTCTGTTACGTTTCTTGAAGCCTTGTTCTTACGCAAATACTTTTCTAACCACTTTAATTCCGCTTTCATTTCTGAGCGCCTTCTTTCTACCTGTACTACAGAACCAAATATCAAATCGCCTTTTTCAGCAGTAAGTACTATGTACTTAGGCATTGTTGATTTATCATAATTTTTGATCGTGTACTCGTCTTTGTCTTGAGCATAAGTCGATTGTCCTATAGCCATCAATAAGATGGCTGTTAGCATTAATGTGTTTCTTAATTTCATATCTAATTCGTTTTGATTCAATTCTTTATTTCTTCGATTGCTCTTTCTATAATTTCATCCTGAGCCGTATTCGTTTCATCAAGGTTCACCAGAATATCCGGATCTACTCCATCATCTAAGTGACGTCCCTTGGCATCTATGAATTCACTCACCGACAAAGAGTATTGCCAACCATTGATTAACTGTCCTCCGGCAACAGAGCCGCTTCCTCCTCCCGTTTTGCCTCCAATAAATGTTACATTCGGTATTGGGTCCATTAAGTACAGAAAAGTAGTTGTAGCACTATAGCATAGCCTATTGGTCAAGACCGCCACAGGTTTAGTATATATAACACCATTGGAAGGTTGAAGTGTAAAATCACTATTTCTGAAATCATCTTTACCAGGCCCGGTCTTAAACCTTTCATAGCCCACATATATTGCTTGAGTAGTAAAGTGTGATGCCAGCTTACCAGCCCCAAAAGGGTCTCCTCCTCCATTACCCCTAACATCTATAATGATTCCCTGAGTGTCTTTTAGTTCTGTCAAGATTTGATCTATCTGTTCATCAGTGATCTCCACTAAAAAGTCTCTAAAAATGATATAGCCAATATTATCTGGTAGAATTGTATAAGTGAATCCGCCTAGAGTCTTCTCATTCCCTCTTAAATATTGAGCGTTAACTATTTCTTCATCAAGGTTGGTAGGGAAACCTTCTTCGACATCGAATATGGCCCCTATCAATCTCTCACGATCTATTAGTGAGGTATGGCCATCTCTCAAACTCAATACCATTGACCCCATAACACTGATCAAAGAATCTGAACTGATGTTATTATCTATTAAAGGTCTGGTGATATTATAGGCATTTTGCCAATCGACATTTTTAAAATCGAACATGGCATACTTTTCATTAAAAATTCTCCAGAACTCTTCATAAACCGCAACGTTGCTTGATTTTGGTTGAGGGTCCAAAGCTGCCTCTTCACATGCAAAGCCAAAAAACAAGATCATGCTTAGCATAAGTATTGTTGATTTATTCTTCATCGTGTTACTTCTTTTTTGGTATAATTCTGGAAATACTGATGGTGTGTGCGGCATTGGTCACACCATAGTTTTTTACTCTGGAGTACTTCACAAGACTCCATTCATAAGCTACTACCCATGAGGATCTTTTCTTAGCCGGTAAGTGCAAGGCAATCTTTGATTTAATATTAGTGAACTTGTTGAGGCTCACGATTTCGCCATGTTCATAACGTCCTGACTCAAAATCTTGAGTATTGAACTCGCCATTTTCAAGGGCTGTCTGCGGTACTGCAAAAGCAAATGAACCGTCATCTTTTGCATAGCTCAACAAAGCCAAAGTAAGATCGTAAGACAGCTTCACATCTTTATTCAAAAATCTAATGGAGCGTTCAAAGCGACTCACAGCAGATAAAGAGTTGCTAAAGATGCTATTCTGGCTATTATTACCTGCCAACTCATTCGTCAGGGATTGGTTTCTCCAATCCAGTTCTCCCCCGAAATACCAGGTATCAAAAAATCTACTTTGTACATTTATTTTCTTCAGGTAGCTAAAGTGAAACCTTAGTTCTGATGAAGAAACATCCGTAACTTCATTGAAAGGAGATGTCAAGGTCCCAAAACTTAGTGCTATACCTCCACCATATATTGCGTTCTCTAGAAGTTTCCCCCTGTAAATACTAATAGGAACAACTGTTCCACTCAATCTAACCTGAGAACTTTTAAGGTTTTGTAAACGCCCTATACCTACACCAGTCTTCAATTCCCAAAAGCCACTTTTTGTCTTTTCTTCTTCTTGCCCTATCACAACATTGACCAATAGAATGACCATCAGCAAGGGCATCATTATTCTTTTCATTCTCAATAAGTTTTTGATTCTACAAAAGAACGGTATGGCCCTTTTCAAAAAGTCTGAGTTCAAGAAGTCAGACCTTTTTCCGCATTTTTAATAAGTATGAGTATGTTTTCCCTAAAGTCAGACTTTAAAAAACTATTATGCTGACTGCTTCGATAGCTTGTACTGGCGTGGGGTCAAGCCTGTAATTCTTTTAAAAGTGGCGTTAAAAGTAGCTTTGCTGTTGAAACCCGCTTCAAAGGCAATCCCTAAAAAACTCAAGTGACTATAGTTCTCATCAACTAGCAATTCCTTTGCTTCTCTGACTCTGAACTCGTTGACAAAATTGAAAAAGTTCTTCCCAGAAAATTGATTGATCAGAAATGAAAGTTGTTTTTGATGTATCCCTCCTGCCTTGGCCAACTCACTCAGAGACAGTTCTTGTTTTTTAAAGAGCTCCTTGTCTTCAACTAAAGAAACAATTTCCTCATACAACTTTCTATCACCTTCAAGAGGGATCACTTTAGATTCGATTGTCTTTTCAGTAATTAGAGCTTCGTCATCTTCCTTTGAAACAATGCCTTTTTGATAATTCAAAATAACCGTTTGCCGATACCCATGAAAAGCCAACCATAAGACAAAACTCGCACTGACAGCGGTATCAAAGTACTCTAGCCAAACTCCATGTCCTTCTTCTGATTCCATAAAGACTTCGCTAAAGTCCAAAGCAAATATCACCAGAATCATTATGCAAGCTATCCTTAGCCAGGAAAGTGTCTTATGTTCAAGGCTCGAGAAACTGTTTTCCGCGGCTTTATTCACCTTGGAGACAAATCGAATAATTCTCACCAAATAGAAAACCATAAAAGATAAACCGCTCAAAAAGTACAAGCCTTCAAAAATCGAGTAAGCGTCTCCATCAATATCAATCGAGCTACCCGATACTGAAAGGATGAACAATGTCAAAAACACCGAAAATTCGATTATTCCAGGAAAAAACCTTTTCCAGGTAATTGTTCCAGTCCCCAGTCCCGAGATTTCTCGGGCATATAGGTATAGAAATACCGGGAATGCAAACAAGAAGTTAAATGGAAGAAAAAAGAGGAAGTCGTATATCTCATACAAGTCAAAATCTTCGATTAACGAGGACACTCCCAGGAGACTTAACAAAAGAACATGAAGGGCAAGAAAGGTATATGCCTTTTGGTTTGAAGGCTTATTAATCAAGATTAGTGCACCAAGCAAAATACCTTGCGAAACAACTGCAATATCAATTATCGTTATTAAATCCATTTGAGCACTAAAGCTTAACTGACATTATTTCCAGACAACATCAGATCAGTTTAGTGTCAAAATTCAAAAAATCAACTTGATTTTTTGTCATGTATCAACGATTTAATTCGTCATGGAATGGACATAGTTCCGATGTAAACATTGCTATTTAAGTTCAAGCCTGTCATCAAATTATCATCAGCCTATAACCTTTATAGTTTCATTCAATACATAACCGTCTGTTATATTGCCAGTTACGGATTCGGCCATATTCCAACCCAGACTTCCTTCAAATACACCATCCTGTGTATTGGAAGTGTCGAAAATTTCCCTTGTAACTCTGTGTCGAATAAACCGTCCTTGAAATTTCTTCGGGAAAGGCTGTTTGAGTTATGAGAAGAGAGTTTCCGTTGGCATTTAAAATCTCCAAATGTAGATGAGGGGCTCGCCCTGGGTACCAACCCGGATAAACACTTATAAACGAGGCTATCCCATTAGAATTGGTAGTTTGTCTCCCTCTTAGGAAATGGTTATTAGTGAAATCTCCGTCAAGCTGATCATTATACTCGGAATAGTTACCCTTCGCATCACAATGCCAGATATCAACAAATGCACCAACCAGAGGTTCACAGTTATTGTTGGTGTTTTCTACCTTGATGTTTATCATAAGAGGTATTCCTGATCTATCTCCAACAATATTTTCTCTAACCCATTGTGCAGGAGTCTTGATCGGAAAAGGGCCGGCTGTTTCTGAGGGAGATACTGTACAAGTATTTGGATCAGCAGAAATTTCTGGGCTTGGATCATCATTTTTACATGAAGTCAATGTAGTTCCAACTACAACAGAACCCATGGCTCCAAGCCCCAGGCTTTAAGAAAGTGTTTTCGTTTCATAATAATTTGAAGTTATCAAGTGACTTTGGCCTCAGTTATTCTATATTAATTAAGGGAGGTATACAGGTTTCCAATCCAAATGGAAACCTGCCCTCACTATAGAATCCTTGATAAGCCACAAAACCCTACCTCTTGTATGTCCCATCAGGCAAAACTGTTGGAAGCTTATAAACCGGATTAGTCAGCAATTCATAAACCCCTGCGTCTGTCTCTTGAACTTTCGCTCTGGTATTCAATCTCCATTCTTGACCAATTTCGCTTAGCCTGTTTTCCTGAGCGCCCAGAATTGAAGTCATTGCCCAATAGAAATACTCCGTTGTCATACAGTTATAGTCACATGTAGCATCGTCATAGGTATACCAGGCATTTGCAGGATATGGATTAGGGATTGTAGTAAAGTTTCCTCCACGTGCTACGTCCATGGCATTGCTTAATGCAGTACCAGCACCCTCTCCAAAAACTGAAGGATAGGCATTAGCGTAACCGGCATGCGTTATGATATGCCAAACTTCTTCTAAAGCCGCATCAAATTCTCCGGATCTATTGCCATGCCATTCAGGACGAGTTTCATCATTACCTAAATCTTGTCCTTCTCTTCCATTTGGAGGATTTAGATTATCCAAATCCGATTCAGTCTTCCACATAACCATAAATGCTCTTGCATTCTTCATAGCGTTCCATACCTCAGGATTATCTATGTTTCCGTCTTCGTCATTGTCAAGGTACTGAGCCATTAGGTTAGCAGCGTGTAGCAGCTTACGGTCTTCTACACTAGCAACAGCATAGATGTCGATTTCAAAAACCACCACCTTTCTATTGAAAGAAGAAAGTCGGAATCAGTGTTAGCTACAATGGTGAAGTTTGGATCATTCCCTGGTGAAATATTTCCATTTGTCGGGGTAAACGTCATCATTGTTATTACATGCGAATATGATGAGACAGAACAGGAGTAATAAATTCATTGATTTTTTCATTTTTCTAAAGTTTGGCAGGATATACTTCAGACACCTACCTTACCCCCCAGAAAAAATGGAAATGAAGTCCGAATGCTTCCATTCAGACCTTAACATTGTCTGAACTGGCCTTTTTATACTCGCTTGGTGTAATTCCTTCGAACTCTTTGAAGACCTTATAAAAGGTAGATTTATTCCTGAACCCTGAATTCTGTGCAATTCCTAAAAGACTGAAATTCTCATTTGAAGGGTTTGATAACTGGTTTTTAAATTCTGTGATTCGGTATGAGTTAATCATCTGATAGAAATTACTCTCTGTAAACTCATTGATCCATGATGACAGCTTTTTCTCATTCACACCAACCTGCTGTGATAACAATCTCAATGTAAGTTCCTGGTTTAGATACAGCTTATTCCTTTCAATTTTTCTCTGACTTCTAAGAAAGCCATCTGATCTTTCTCACTTGGCTTACTGGCTGTCTTGTTAGATTTGATTGAAGTGGAAGTTTCAATGTTTGATTCAAGCTGTGACAATCCATGATAGCCTACCCAAAAAACAGACAACAAGGTTAATACCTCGGAGATCAAGGCTGGTATTGGAGAGTCTAATCCGCTAAATCTTAAGAAATCTTCCAGAACCCATATCAAATGGAAGGTCAGAAATATCCAAACCAATCCTTTCACCCATTTTAAAGTGCGTCTATCAAGGTTGGCAAACTGCTCTTCTAAATTCAACTGATGCCTTGATATAGAAGAGTACATCCTAAGAAGAAGATAAAGGTTAAAGGCATAAAAAGGCAGTTGAGACAATAGCTCCGTAAGAAGTTCAGGCTCTTCACCGAGGGGGATAAACTCTACTAAAACATTGCTCAGCAAAAAAGGAAAGAGTAAAAAGTAAGTAACAGGCCTTACTCTAGCATGAATGAGTTGATTTACATAAAGAAATAGTAGTGGTACCGTCAGAAAACTAGTTTCTGGTAAATAAACTTCTTCTTCAAAAAGGTCGGGCAAAAGCTCAAAACTCAATGAAAACAGAAAATAGTGACAAAAAGACATTTGCGTTCTTCACCCGTGAAGGCCTTAAGAATAGCAGTACTCCCAGAAAAACACTATTGGTAAAAATAAAGAGCTTAAACATCAATAGTTATGACTTGAATGGAGGAATAATCACTTAATGGCCTCTTTGATTTACGAAATTTCAACCCGTAATATAACCAATCAGAAGAACCTGAACACTCGCATGCAGTTATCACAATTTGGGAAAATTGATCATCAATCATCGTTGAAACTTAATTAACCCACCCACCTCGGATTCATATCGAGACCAAGTATTTTTTATCTTCGGGCGATGCTTGGACAACTCACTGCACTGGACCTCTTCATACTCCTTTCAGCAGCCTTTGTGCTGGGCCTATCTAAGTCAGGCATCAAGGGCATCAGCAGCATCATTGTGGCCATGCTGGTCTTTGTTTTTGGTGCAAAGAGTTCTACTGGCGTTCTTCTTCCCATGCTAATTGTGGGCGATATCTTTGCCGTTATCTACTACCATCGACATGCGCAATGGAAGTACCTCATTCGACTACTCCCGTTTATGATGGTTGGCGTGCTCCTGGGTACTTGGATTGGAGATTCCTTGACGGAAGAAATCTTTAGAAAGAGCATGGCTGGGGTTATTCTCTTTTCGGTAATGGTGATGTTTTGGTGGGATCAAAGAAAATCCAAAAATGTTCCAAAACACATAGGCTTTGCCGGGGTTATGGGCCTTACTGCCGGATTTACAACAATGGTTGGTAATCTTGCGGGTTCATTTGCCAATATCTTCTTTTTGGCCATGAGGCTACCAAAAGACGCTTTTATCGGCACTACAGCATGGCTTTTCCTAATCATCAATCTTTTTAAAGTCCCATTTCATATTTGGAGTTGGGAAACCATTAGGTTGGAGACCATTCAGGTAAGTGCAGTCACCATTCCAGCAATTTTCCTGGGACTCTACTTCGGTATACGGATTCTCAAAAAAGTAAACGACATCTTGTTTAGACGTTTTATTCTCATCATGACGGGCCTGGGCGCTATCATTATCTTCTTCACATGACAGTACGTTTTCAATTTTGGAGTTTATTCTTAATTCACTAACTTACAGGCAGTTCACTTAAACATAGTCGATATTTTGAACATTAATTGAGATGAGCCTTCCTTACGGGAAGGCTTTTTTTATGGGCTATATATCAAAAAACCACCCCAATAAATCGGGGTGGTTTTAACAACACATCTACTCAAATCTTAATTGGAGTTTCCTATAGGTGAGAAATCTACTTTCTTCACTTCTTCCATATAAGCCTCCCAGTTTTCGCTATACCAGGCATCAACCTTAGTCTGAACTTCCTTCAACTGATCCTCGAATTGTTTCATCAACATTTCTTGTGTTCTACCCGGCATATCATAGGAACCACTCACACTTCTTGAAAGACTAAAGCCTCTATTCTGTAGCGGTGTAGGACCATTACCTCCCCCACCAAAACGTCTGCCACTGCCAACCAAAGCAGATAAGGCCTGCATTTCCTTTTTAACATCATTGCTCTTATTGCGCAAAGTGAGTACATCGCGTCCTCTCTTCCCCTGCAGGGCAGCAATCACCTTATCGACAGTCGCCATATCCCTGGTAAGCTTTGAGGATATCTTAGTGGCCTCGTTAGTCATCTTATTCACATCACGAATCATGTCTCTTCTGGCAATGAGAATATCCATATCCACCTCTTGCCTAGGATCCATTTTTACTTCGATTTGGGTCTCAGCACTTTGATCACCCACAGTAATCTTGACATTATATGTACCTGGCAAAATAGGGGCACCACCTCTTTGGAACCTTCGGGCAAACTGAGCAGGAATACCTGGCGGTAAAGCAGGTTGTTCAGTATCCTTTGGCGGATCTTCATCGAACCTCCATGATACCTGATTCAAACCATCTTCAACAGGAGCACTCAGGTTCCTTACCACTGTACCACTCAAATCAGAGATCTCAATTTTAGCCTGTGGGCCTCTAGCTGCTCCACCTCTGCCTCCTCTTGCAGCAAAACGGCCTCCTCCTTGTCTTGCTCTTCCGGCAGCCGCCTGTCTGTTACCACCGGCAGCACCGGCAAATCTTCCATTTCCAGCACCTTCTGCTCTGCGCTGTGGTGTGGTGACCTCAGGTTTCTTTGCAAAGAATTTGATGATTGCCGACCCTGAAGGTCTATTTTGACCTTCGAAAGTCGCACTACCAGGATTCGCTGGGCCGCTTGCCGATCGTGAACTGGTAATATATGCCGTTTTAGTAGGTATGGCCGTAACGGATGCCTCAATAACTGATTGCTGTCCATTACTGGCTAAAACCCTTAAAGGCTGAATATCATCTAATACCCAAATAGCACGACCAAAGGTCCCAATTACAAGATCACTCTCTCTTTCCTGGATTACCAGGTCCATTGTGGAAACACTTGGGTATCCGTTCTCAAACTTGCTCCAGTTTTTGGCGCCATCAATTGAAATGTACAAACCGTGCTCTGTGCCAAAGAACATCAAGTTCGGTTCCACAGGATCTTGTACAAATGACAAGGCATAGCCGAAAACTTGGTCTTCGCTAGCCAATGCTTCCCATGATCGACCATAGTTTGTGGTTCTCATGAGGTAAGGCTTAAAGTCAAAGCGTCTGTAATTGTTAATCACAGCTACCGCTTCTCCGTTATTATATCTGGATGCCTTGATTTGGGCCACCCAACTGCCAGCTGGCACGCCTTTGATATTCTTGGCTACGTTGGTCCATGTACCTCCTCCATCTCTGGTGACTTGCACATTACCGTCATCTGTTCCTACCCAAATAACGCCTTGTTCGGTAGGACTCGGCTCTATCGCTAAAATCGTGGTGAAGTTTTCCGCCCCCGTGGCATCTCTCGTTAGTCCACCACTCTCGTTTTGCTTCTGTTTCGTGGTGTCATTGGTAGTCAAATCAGGCGATATTACATCCCAGCTATCTCCTTTATCGATACTCTTGTGCACAAACTGACTACCAAAATAGATTGTCGAATTGTCGAACGGATCTTGTGCAATAGCCGCATTCCAGTTGAACCTCAACTTTACATTTGGATCAGGATGGTTCGGCTTAACGGCTTTCGATCGGCCTGTCAACTTATCATAGCGATTGACATTACCTTGTTGTGACATGGAATATCCGTAGCGTGAATCATCCTTATCGGGTACCACATCAAATCCATCTCCTCCACCAATCGAGTGGTAGTAGTCATTTCTCAAGCCCCCTCTTGTCCAATTATATGCAGGCCCTGTCCAGCTTCCATTATCCTGAAGCCCCCCATAAACGTTATAAGGAACTTCATCATCTACTGCAATATGATAAAACTGCCCCAGCGGTAAGTTCTCAACAAACTGCCAAGTCTTGCCCATATCACGGGTAATGGCCATACCGCCATCATTACCCAGGATCATGTATTTTGGATTATCCGGATGAATATAAAGTGCATGGTTATCAACATGGATTAATCCTCTACCTATTAGGCCCGTAAAGGACTTACCACCATCCTCACTCACATTTACATTGGTGAAAATGCTGTACAACCTATTCTCGTTTTTTGGATCTACATAAATGTCGAAGTAATAGAAAGGTCTATTACCAATCTCGGACTTGTCATTAATCATTGTCCAATTCTTACCTCCATTCTCTGAACGATACAAGGCATTGTCCTTCGCCTCAATGATCGCGTAAACCCGATCTGGATTATTTGTTGCGAAAGCCAGTCCCATACGGCCAACATTCCCTTCAGGAAGACCATTTTCTTCAGCTGATTGCTTGGTCCAATTTTGACCTCCGTCCATCGTCATATACAGTCCTGAACTCGGTCCTCCAGAAGTGAAAAACCATGGCTCACGTCTGTGTTGCCACATGTTCACCAATAATTTATCGGGGTTGGAAGGGTCCATGACCATATCACCCACCCCTGTCATCTCGTCTATGTAGAGGATTTTATTCCATGTTTTTCCTGCATCGGTTGTTTTGTAAACCCCACGCTCGGGATGATCTCCCCAGGGTGATCCAATAGCACCGATGTAAACCGTATTCGGGTCATCCGGATGGATAATGATTCTATGAATATTTCTGGTTTGCTCGAGTCCCATCAACTCCCAGGTAGCACCTGCATCGAGACTTCGATATACTCCATAACCACCCGTCAAGCTATTTCTAGGGTTTCCTTCTCCTGTTCCTACCCAAACCACGTCAGGGTTCTTCTGAGAAACAGCCACTGCTCCAACAGACAAGGCCAAATTACCATCAAATATGGGTTCCCAGGCAATTCCGCCACTTTCAGACTTCCAAAGTCCTCCGGAGGCAGTGCCTGCATAAATAATCTCTGGGTTATCCCTTACGACATCTATAGAGGTGACGCGACCACTCATACTGGCTGGGCCAACATTCCGAGGTTTCATGGATTCCATTTTAGAAAAGTCGATTTGTTGCCCTTGCGACAAGAAGGTCACAAGCAAGGCAGATAGTGCTAAAAGCATGGTCCTCATACCTTTGACACTGGCATAGTTACTAGTCTGCATATTTTAATGGTTGATTTCAGTGTTTGATTACTGAATATCGCAAAGGTTTAGCAGGCATGCCGAGACTTACATGAACGGTTACTGATGAGCAACTAGATCCCTTTTAGGTATCTTTTAAGCAGTGCTTTGTATTTAGTTGGGTATGCCTTGTCAAGCATCAGCTTGTTGCAGCCACAGAAATGAGCAAATGCTTTGGCTTTGGTAGCAAGCTCATTGCAGAAGGGTTCATCGGGAATAAAGTCAGGCTCAAACCATAGTTTCTTAATTTGAAACATCCCGGTTTTGCGATCTGCCTTAGGATCAAGTCTCCCGACAAACCGATCGCCATAGAGTATAGGCAAGGTGTAGTAGCCGTACTTTCTCTTTTTCTCAGGTACATAGCATTCAATCTGGTAGTCGAAATCAAAAATCTGTTTTACCCTATTGCGTTGAATCACAAGGTTATCGAATGGGGATAAGAGATGAAGTCTGAGTCCGAGATGGTCGTCCAACTGATCGACTTTTTCTTGAAATGTATAGTACACTTCGGGCTTTCCTTCTATGCTCAGTGGCAAAATTTCTTTCTTACTGACTCTCTGTTTCAAGGCAAGTTGAATTGGTTTCTTAAGCCCCTTTCTCAAATAGCCCATTTCGGCTTCGGTAACCATACCTTGTGAACTGATCGCCCGATCAATGAGGTAATTGCAATAGGCTTTCTGAGTTGGTTTCTTTAGGCTTGCAGCCTCAGGATAAACGCGTTCGGTCAAATCGAATTTTTTTTGAAAACCTTGTCTTTCCGAAATCATCACCCTGCCTTCCATAAACAGCAACTGCAAAGCTACCTTGGCCGGTTTCCAATCGCTCCAGCCTTGCACTACTTTTGATCCCTTCTCAAAATCCTTCGAGCCCAGAGGACCTTCTTCTTTAATGCGTTTCAAGACCTGACGCATTATTTTTTTGTCTTTCTGGAACCAGAATTTATCTGCCTTTTGCACCTCTGCCTTGTGGTAGAGACTAAATTGAAAATCTTCAATGGGCAGAAATGCCGCGGCATGACTCCAGTACTCAAAAATGGACCTTTCAGACACCATCTGGTCCAAGTTCTCTTTCTGATAGTCAGCATTTCTGGTGAAGAAAACATGGTGATGTGCTCGTTCCGCTACCGAAATGGTGTCAATCTGAACATAGCTCAGTCGTTTTATGACATTTCTAGAAGGTTCTTGAACCCCGCTTAGGCCTTGTGATTTTAAAACAAGTATTCTTGCCTGATCTGGGGTAATTTCGATGCGCTGCGCTTTAGAACTCAAAGGTCTTATTTTCCAAGCAAATTAAGTATCTCAACCGAAGCAGGCACTTCCTTCATGCTTTCCTTTTGACCCATGGTCTTTATGCGGATATTTCTCCACTTCACTTGCCTACCCTCTTCTTCCTTTGTGCCTACACCATGGACCTGCAGTGCTATAAAACCTGTGTCGGAGACACTATCTTTTACGGCCGCAGTACAAATGTCGTTCACCCAAATATGAATCAAATCCCCTACTGCCTCTATCCTATATTTATTCCAGGCATTATTCTTAAAAGCTGATTTACCAGCCTCGTTTAAGTCCAGATGGTAAAGCCATCCTCTTCTTGACTCATCGTAGAGTCCACCACTCCATTTTCTGTCTGAAGGATCAATCTCCGCCTGATAACCGAACACCGTACCATTTTCGTTTTGTGCACTTCTGAACTGAATTCCAGAGTTCATTCTTGGGTCCACAAAAACCTCTAGCTCCAGGATAAAATCGCTATACTGTTTTTCTGTAGCCAGAAAAGTATTGAATCTTCCCTTGGTTGTTCCTACTATTTCTCCGTCATGGATGGTGTACATCCCTTCTCCTCCGAGAACTTTCCAACCTTCGAGATCTACTCCATTGAAGGGTTTGGACCATTCCTCTTTAGTCTCCGAACAAGCCGAAATTATGAGTACGGCTAGCAGTAAAATCAACCTAGTTTTCATTTGCAACATCGTTTACTTCTTCTTGCGTAAATGCTCCATCTTTTGGCGTCACTTCCCTCAGCTTTTTGATCATATCAACATTAGCTCCACGGCTTGAAGTACCGAATGCATTACTGAGATAGATAATCAAGTCAGTGATGTCCTGATCGCTTAAATTAGGATTGTTCGCGATGCCTGGCATTTGGGCATTGAACGCATATCTTTTTCCATTGACATCAACTGGACCCTTTAGGCCATGCAATAAAACTAAAGCTAATCTCTCTACCGGACCTTTGATCCAATCTGAATTGTCCAAAGGTGGCGCCAAGCCTTCTATTCCCCTTCCACTGCCTCCATGACATGCCGAACAGATCTCTCTATATAATTGAAGTCCATGTGTTCGATCATCCAGAGGTAGAGACTCTTGTGCGTAAATCCAGAATTTCTTATTGGCGTCTTGATCGGCCACCACTCCCTCCAACTTAGTCTTTAACCCAGGTTGAACTTTGTTATCTGCGAGCCTCAAGAAAGCACCAGCTGCATCAGTCAAGGTGCTAGCGAATGCATCTTCATAGAGCGCTGAAGAATTTCTTTTCAAGATTTCATCAGCATACCCTGCATATGTTGAGAGGTCCGCATTACCCGAGGCAATAGACTGTCCCAGGTAGGAAAGCAAGTAGAGGTCCAATATGGCATTATCTCTGGCCATCAACTCTTTAATCATATCGATCTGCTCATTCTGGTTACCTCGAGTGTATACCATTTGAAGTGCGTGAGCAGCAAGATTCACATTCTTGCTCTTTGCGGATTTGATCAATGTCTCTGAATCAATGACATCCAATCCTTCTAAGGCATAGAAAGCATGCATGGAAGCCAATGGTTGGGCTTTCTCTAACAAAGTTTGTAGGTGAGGGATAGCTTCCTCCTGTCCATTTTGAATGATGAGTTGCTGGGCCCTGTCCCTTACCCATCCATTGTCATGACTTAATAGATCCACCAGACCTTTGGGAGACATACGATCAAAATCCGGAATGGTGTTAAGAGTTCTATCATTACTCTTTACCCTAAGAATTCGACCCATCCCCACCATCTTATCCAAACCCGCAGCAGCCAGACGCTCCCTTAAATAAGAAGTCATATAGGCTCCATGCTGAATGATCCCCCGATGCATGTCTACAACATACATCCCTCCATCAGGACCACTGGATAGGTTCACGGGACGAAAACCTTCATCCGTTGAAGCGATAAACTCGCGATCGTCATAAGCCTGCCTGGCCGTGGTGATGGGACCATCGAACATTAAGAGGTTTCGCTTAATGAGGTTTGCTTCAGGTGCACAAACAAAGGCGTTTTCGGCATAATCCATTGGAAACTGGCCTCCACGATACACCAACGGTCCGCATGATGAAGTCACATTTCTCAATACGCTATCTGCATCAAGGACTCCTGGTTCATACCCTCGATTCACAAGCGTAGCGTGCAATGGATAAACCCTCTGGTTTCGGGTTAAGACCTTCCCCAAGCCATCCTTAGGCTCATAGTATTGATTCCTGGTGAGCACATTGGGCAAAACGTAATCACCCATGATTTGAGTGGAGTTATTGTTATAATAAAGCCTGCCGAAATTGTCTTTTGTAATTCCCCATTGCCCTCGGAAAGCTGTGGGCTCTTTCAACCAAACACCATTCTCCCTTTTATATCTGAAATGCGACCTGGCATTGTAAATCCAATTGTCAATGTTCATCATCAAACCATTAGGCTGATGCTCTACATTGCCTTCGTCTGCATACAGGGAATCTACCAAAATCCGATCTCCTGGTTTATCATTCTCGATCTCGACAAACCAAAGGTTAGGTGGTTCGGCATATAGGAGGCCTCCATAGACATGTGCAATGGCTCTCGGTAATACGAGACTATCCAAAAAGACTTTTGAATGATCCACTTTGCCATCTCCGTCTTTATCTTCTAATATGGAGATCACCCCATTGGGCATGGTTTCACTTTCGCCCGTTAGGGTCTGCATATAGCCTCTCATTTCAACTGTCCAGATTCTTCCCTGATTGTCAAAGTCTATGGCAACAGGCGCCTCCAGAAAGGGTTCCGAAGCAATAACTTCCAATTCAAAACCTGGCTCAACAACATAATCTTCAAGTGAGACTACTGGCTCTTCATAATCCGTCTGACAGGCAGAAAACAGAATGCATGTCAAAAGCCCGAGAAAGGTCTTAGCCACAGGATCGATTGATTGATTTTGCATATTTAGACTGAGGTTTAAGACAATATTTTTTTGAGCTTCTCTGCGAAGTATTGAACTTCTTGAATGGTGCCGGTGCTGATGCGACACCAGTCCGTATATGGAGGAAATGCTCTTCCTACCCTCACACCTTCGGCCAACATCTGTTTATTAAAAGCATTGATATCCCTGCCCGTTTTGAAGAAGATAAAATTGGTGCTGGACTTGATATATTCCAGGTCTAGGGCATCCATAGCTTTATACATAATGTCCTTGCATGTCTTCACCTTAGACAAACTAAACTGATAGAATTCATCGTCCTGCATAGCTGCTGCGGCAGCCTTAAGCGCTAATACATTGGTGTAGGCCACCACATTGTCTCGAATGGTATTGGCCAATTCCGGCTTTGCAATCAGATAACCGATGCGGATGCCTGCCAAACCATACACCTTTGAAAAGGTTCTGGAAACGATCACATTCTCCCCTTGCTTCACCAAAGTAGTCATAGAGGGGTAGTCCTTTTCTTCAATAAAGTCATAATAAGCCTCATCGCTAAAAACAATCGCCTTTTTGGAAGCTGATTTACAGAAGTCCAATAATTTCTCTTTAGGAAGGATAGTGGAAGTTGGGTTATTGGGATTACAGAGAAAGATCAGCTTGGTTTTGGATGATATTCTCCTGTACATCTCATCGACATCATGGGTAAGTGATTCATCCAGGTCAACCCAATTGATGGTTGCACCCCATTGCTTGGCATACATCATCATGGCTAAGAAAGTGGGGCGAGCAGCAATGATTTCTCCGCCATGATTGGCAAAGGTTAAACCCGTTATTTTGAGGCCCTCAGTCGATCCACCGGTGATGACGATGTGATCCCTGGGCACGCCCTCCTTCTTGGAAATCATGTCTAACAGTTCCTTAGAATAGGTATCAGGATACCTGCAGCCAATCTTGAAGGCATCAACCATGGCTTGCCTCATCTTCTCGGATGGACCAAAAGGGTTCTCGTTGAAGTTAAGTTGAATAGGGTACTCTAAATCTCTGGGGTGGAATTTGGCTTTCTCTTCTGCCGTGAACGATGATATAATACTACTTCCGCTGAGCAGTGACAAGGCGCCCAGCGCACTGCCTCGCCTCATCCATTCTCTTCTGTCCATGATATCTAAGGTTGATTACATGGAAGTTAGTGAATTCCCTAGAAAGTTACTTTCAACTGAATATTGGGAGAAAAGCCCAAGCCATAGCGAATGGTATTATTGATATTGACATTCTCCTGAAAGGCGTTGATGATGTTCTGTCTATCATAGACATTCAAAATGAAGAAGCCTAAAACCCCTCTCCAACCTGCTGTTGGCTTTGAAAAGGTATAGGAAGCGGAAAGATCCAATTGATGTTGAGCTGGAAAATTACCGGTATAGTTGATTTCATACTGGTTACCATTGTTATCCTGAATCTCATCCCGGTCTGCCTCATAAACAGGTACTCCAGACATCAAACTCCAGGAGGCTGCTAGGTTCCAGCGTTTAAGTGGGGCAATAAACTTCAAATTGAGCACATGACGCTGATCATAAAAGGCATCTCTGGTCACCAGCCTTCTAGGGCCTTGCTGTTGCTCAATTCTAAAGGTTTCTTCGGCATGACTGAGTGAATAACTCAACCAGGTCTCCAGTCCTTTCCAACGCTTCTTAGCCAAAAAGTCGATACCCTTTACGTTGAGATCCCCTGTCACACTCCGTAAATTATTCTGACCCAAATCAGCTCCGGGACGGATCACATTGTTTATGTCCTTGGTATACAATTCGATATCAAAAAGCCAGCTTCCATGGTCCAACAAACCACCAAACATATACTGTTTCCCTCGGAGTACCGGAATGTTACGATCTACTAAAATCCAGAACTGATTCTGTATTCTAAAGTCATCAAAGTCATTGGCAAAATTCTGTCTTACAAATTGATAAGAGCCTGTAGCTGAACTCTTGAAAAACAATGACTTAGAGACTAAATATGTAACAAAAAGTTTAGGCGCTAAAAAAGACTGGTCTCCTACCGAAAAGTGATTGGAACGAATGCCCGCATCCACAATCAGCTTATCACTGAATTGACGACTTAGACTGAAGTACAAAGCGTTAATATCACCATTGCCACTTCGCCTATCGATCACTTGAGGATTATCACCATCAATGGTATCGTCAAAGGTCACATCGTGGTTCGAAAACTCATAGCCCACATTCAAGTCTGTCTTCTCGTCAATCTCCACTTCCAAAGCCAGATCTACACGTTGATCATCGATTCCATTTTTTACAAACTCCCTATTCAGCCCATTCCCATTGTTCCGCGGTTCGGTGCGCTGTTCCTCCAAGCGAAATTGGGAAGTAGTATAACGAGTTCTCAGATTCACAGCATCTGATAATTGACCATTCCATTCGAAAGTGGCACCCCAATTATCCAATTCGGAAGTTTCGGACTCATTACGGTTCTGATTGGGTGAAAATAGATCATAAGAGAAGTCATTGCCAATGTTCAGGAAACTTAGGCTGAAATGATGCTTTGGACTGGGTTGATAAATAAGCTTCCCACTCACATCGCTAAAGCCAATATTGAGGTTTCGAAGTTCTACAGGTCCATTGAGGGCAATATCCGAAATTCTACTCCCCTGAAAATTCAAGTCATAGTAAGCCTCTAACTTAGGAGGCATATTACCGAAGATATTGGCACGCGCAGAGAAGATAATCCCTAGTTTGCTTTTAACAATCGGCAACCTCAATTCAAGTCCGGAGGTGACGGTATTGGTCATCACACCAATACTGCTGGTATCTGGCACATGCTGTTGGGTCTTAATGTCTATCACTCCCCCTACACGTCCGCCCCAGGAAGCCGGCAATCCACTTCTGTAAATGCTGATCTTATCCACGATCCCCGGGTTATAGGGAGAAAAGGTCCCGAAAAAATGTCCTGTATGGTAAATGGGAATATTGTCAAATAGCGTCAGGTTTTGGTCGAAAGGCCCTCCCCTAAGGTTTAAGCTCCCCGGCTTACCATTGGGCGATCGAATGCCTGGAACTGCCTGTAGGACCTGATACACATCGCCATCCGTTTCTCCTGCAATCAGGCTGAGATCAGACATATCCACCTCGATGTGATGATCACCCAGCACGGAATTCACTCCCGTAGTGATATAAGACAGTATGGTCACATCTCCCAAGTCGGTCGTTTCAGCTTTCATATCCACGATTCCTCCAGTCGACTGCAGATTACCCACCGTGGTATTGACCGCATGATAGAAAGAGGTATTGATGAAGATAGAGTCGGTGATAAAGGTATTTTGTATGGTATATATATTCTCTCTGGGCAATAGGTAAACGGGTGTCTCATTATTGAGCGATACATAGACCAAATCGATCGGTCGTTGATCATCAATATCTCTGGCCCTGAACTGGAAGGGTGTGCGCACCGGAACCACCAGAATACCTTTCTCGCCTACCTTTTCAAACATCAGGGGTAGATTGTCGCTCATAAGCTTCAGGGCTTCATCCAGCGACAAATCAGTAGTATTCAATTGATAATCGAGAGGTGCAAGTAGCTTAGGGTTATAGGAAAAGACGACTTTGTGTCGCTGCTCCAATGCCTTGAACACCTCGACAATGGAACCTGTAGTTTGTGAGAAGCCCAGCTGTCCATATGTGATCAACAAACAACATGTCCATAACCAGCAATTCGACCTAAGGCTTTTGAGCATACTCAAATATGGAGTGGCTTTTATTCAAAAACAACTATTCCGTCTGCACTAAGGGTATATGTGATCTCCAATGGAGCGAATATGGAGCGTAGGGCTTCCTCCAGGTTGTTGTGTGAGAAACTACCCGTATAGCTTTCATCGGCAAGATCGACTGGTAGGTTAATCTCCACCTGATAGTATCGTTTTAAGTCATTGATCACATCTTCTAAGGCGGTGAGTGCATAAACACTGGAAGCTCCTGTCCAATTAGGCGTTCTATTGTTGAAGCTGATTCTTTCAAAGCTTCCGTTTTCAAAGACCACGCCCTCTCCTGGTTTCAGGATTTCTTGCTGATCGCTGGAGATTACCGCCACACTTCCTTCGAAGCAATTGACTTTTAGGGCACCATTGACTGTTTGCACATCAAATTCGGTACCCAATACGGTCACATCGCCATAAGCGGTATTCACGGTAAACTTCGCCCCTGACTCTACATCAAAGAAGGCCTGACCATCCAGTTCAATCAGTCTTTCACTCTCCCAGGCGCCTTTATCATAACTGGCAGTGGATACAGCGCCTAAGGTGATAATAGAGCCATTTGGCAATTCATGTTCAATGGTTTCTGCCAGACCAGTATTCAGGTCCACCAATCCACTACTGGAAGTATAGTCATAAACAAACCAGACGGTGGCGATCAAGGCAATGGCTGCAGCAACCCTGAGGAATGGCCTAAAGCTGATGACTTTCGCTTCTGGTTTAGGCGCAGCGGTTTTTGCTCGAAGTCTCTTGAGGCTAGCTTCCGTATCTACCGGAGGCAGTGACCAGGTGCTGACATCGTCCAGCACGGCTTTTAGATCACCGAGGTCATCTCTTTGAGCCAAAGTGGCCTTCTCTTCTTCTGAGAGGTTTCCGCTGAGCCAGCGGGCAATCAATTCTTTATTTTCGAGTTCTGCGCTCACAATTAACTAACGGGGGCCTATAAGGATCACCCAACCCCCGGGCTTAAATATTTTTAAATTCCTCTATTCTGTCTTTTAACTTGACCAAGGCCTTGGCCATGCGTTTCTCCACAGCCGTCTGGCTTACGCTCAGCATTTCAGCGATTTCCTTATAGGTATGCTTCTCAATTCTATTGAGCAAGAAGACCTCTCTTTGCCCCTCGGGCAAATCAGAGATCACCTCCTCTATCCTTTGACGAAACTCCTCTGTTCTCAGGATATGATAAGGATCTTCATTGTTCTGCTGGGTAACTTGATCCTTTTCGAATTTGAGGGAAACCTTTTTGGAACGTACCTGATCCAGAAACAAGCGATTGGCCACGGTATGCACAAAGCCAGTCACCTTGTCGAAAAGCACATCGGCACATTTCTGCCAAAGACGGATAAAGCTCTCCTGTGCGATATCTTCCGCCTGGTCTAAGTCACCACATTTATAATAGACGTAGTTCCTTAAACCGGTAAAATGCTTATGGTATAAGCTGTTATAAACCTCCTCTTGACAGACTGATTCCTGCATTGCCTTGAAAGTACATATTAATCATTTCTCAAGGAAAAATGGAGAAGAATTAGTTGGGGTTTGGCCAACCGGAAAGATTTCTAATTTGGCAGAGTTGATTATTGAATAACTTTTGGACAACTTTCTAATCGTCATGACTATTACTCAACGCAGGATCCTTAGAAACTTAATGTTCTTTTCAGCATTAACGTTAGCGGTTGGTTGCACTAAGCTATTCACTCGCCAGATTTATATTGCTTTCGAAGATCAATATGAAATAAGAAAAGGGAACTTCGCAGGGAACTCTGAAATGAAGGAAGTGAAGTTTGCGAATGGTAAGCTTAGAGAACAGGGTCATGTTGCTTACGACAAAGAAGGAAACCTGAGCAACCTGAAGATTGGTGAATGGACAAGTTACTATGAAAATGGGCAGCTGAAATCAAAGGGTCAATACAGTATTGGTAGCTTTATCGAATGTTGTTTTTCAGGTCCATGCAAACAATTCTACAATTATAAGACCGACAATTGGGAATACTTTTACCCCAGCGGACAACTCAAAGCAACAGGTGAGTATCAATCAAAACAGATGCATGTTAGAACAAACTGCGAGGGCGGTGATAATATGCCATTCGGAATTACAACCTCACTTTGGAGGTACTTTAATGAAGCCGGTGAACTAATTGAACTCTCGGAGCAGCTCCGAATTGAACTAGAAACAGTGGAAACTGGTGACAGAACATTAGCATCTCACTTCTTCCCTGATTCGAAAAAGGAGAACATAAAAAGGAAGTATAATAACTAATACTGATTAAATCAGTCTCTCCTCATTCATCATTCAGCCTTCAACATTCTACCCCCATTTATCACCACAAACCACCTCCCAAATTTTCAATTTGTGATTATACCCATATTTTCTTTTCTTCATAGAAGACAAAACACAACAATACCTTTCACTCAAGTGCTTTTCTGAAAAACTAAAAAGGTGCGTATAGCAAACCATATTGGTTGGCTAACGTGCATAAACTTAAATTATAAGAGATATATCGTGCATAAAAGTGCAAGTTATACAACGTTAGGCTTAATTAGTAACAAATGACAGAGCCAATAAAAATTAGTTCAAGTGAACTCTCGAAAATGATAGAGGGAGTCTATCCATTGATGTTGGACTATGCCAGAAAAAGGTTCCCGTCAATTAGTAGTGAAATAATCCAAGACTCCATATCTCAAACTTTTTCCCAGCTAATCATGAAAAAGGACGTCATTTTTAATGTCCTAGAAAAAGATTCTGATGAACAAACAAAGGAAGACCTTAACAAAAGATTCACCAATTATGCACTGAGATCATTTCTCAATAGAATCATCTCTGAAATACGCAGAAGTAATTTACCAAAGCCAATTTCTCAATACGAGTATCAAATTACTGACCAAATTGAAAAAGAGAATCAGATTGAATTGGATATTCAGAGAAGAGAAAAAGTCTTAGCGAGGGCGATGGACATGCTTAGTGAGCATTCGAGGCAGTTACTCACACTATTTTACTTCGAGAAGTTAACCATGGAGGAGATAGCAGATAAATTAAACTACTCCTCAGCCCAAACAGCAAGACAAGTCAAGTATAGAGCAATACAGCAATTAAGGAATATAGTCAGAAATTTGGAAGAGGAGGTCTCAAATGAATAAACCTCAGCTACCGGAATCACAAAAGCTTCGCATCCTTATGGAAAAGCTTGGCGAAAAGGATAGTGAAATCATACAAGAATTTCTGAACGAGTTACTTGAGGATTATAACAAACCAACAGTTGAAGATATCTGGCATGATGACAAGGGAGCTATTTCCTATTGGATAGTAATAATTAATGGAATCAACAATCCTGAAGAAGCAGAATTAGCGAATAACCTTCTTTTCTGGAAGGAATTTTTTGCAAAGGATACAGCGAAAGTTCGTTGTATCCAAAGTTCTGAAATAAAACATTTCAATTTTTGCATGAACCATTTCAATGTTAGTTCATGTCCTGTAATCATTTTCTCAGATGATCCATTATTTAGGTCTAGTATCAGAATTGATCAGCAATTAACAAATCAGCTAATTGACAATAAAAATAGTATTCAGAATTTTTTCACTAAGGTTCATTCAATGATAATTAGGAAGACTTCTTTGTCTGATATCAACAAAACCCTCGTCAATCAACAGTTCTGGAACTATTTTAAACTTGTATACACAGAGATTAAAAGTTTTGTCTCAATTTCTGTTAAAGCAGACATAAAATAAGCCTAACAAACACTATCAGCCATAAGCTAACTGAGTTATTTGCAAAGACCTTTACGATGAGATACTTTAGTAAATTTTTGAAAAGTCCAGCTTACGTATGATAGTTGGGCGTTGGCATTCATTGCATGACTGGGAAAGAGAAAGCAAAATATATAGATCATTTTTTGGCCGAACTAAAAGACGCTAGTTTCCCGAGTTCATTGGCAAATATCTTGGAGCTGAAACAACTCCCAAGCAAAGAGAACAAGGATAAATTTAAGCTACTGGAATACGAATTGGAGAAGCACGATCTGGTCGAATTTGTCAGGGGTCGAGATAACTCAACATTAAGTGGTCAATGTGAGTATTTTATAAGCGGGAAAGGGCTTGATTATGTAATGAGTGGTAAATCCACTTTAGAATTATTCCATAACGATGAACCAGATCAAGAAATGGATGATCCTAAAAGCAAACTGGAAGGTTTGACTCAACGAGCAGACTCCTATTCAGAAGTGACCAAAGTTGATTTTAGAAAGTCACAGGTGAACACAAGAGAAAATATTAATCTATTTACGGAATGGTATTTTGAATCACGGGATCTTTTTGGGGAATATTTTGATGAAAACGAAAAGAACTTTGCTGAGTTTAGTTCTTGCGATGTTTCCGGAAATGGCTACACTCTGTCTTCGATATTTTCAAGAATATACCCACTTTTCAAAATCCTGAAAGGCAAAATCCTAAATGGAAAGATATATTCTGAACAACCAAATATTCAAAACATGACAAATAAAGGGTTTGTAATACATGGTCATAATGAGAGTGTAAAGCTGGAGGTTGCGAGATTCATTGAAAAATATGTGAAGAAGGAAGCAATAATTCTGCATGAACAACCCAATAAGGGCAAAACGGTAATTGAGAAATTCGAATCAAATTCAGAAGTTGATTTTGCCGTGGCTCTTTGGACAGCAGATGACCAAGGAAAGGCAACCAATAAAGAAGAGCTAATGAATCGCGCTCGGCAGAATGTAATATTTGAAACTGGTTACTTTATTGGAAAACTTGGTCGTGAACGAGTAATTGTTCTTTACGAAGATGGCGTTGAAAAACCATCTGATTATGATGGTGTAGTTTACATTTCTCTCTCAGGTAATTGGAAGCATGAATTGCAAACTGAAATTGAAAGCATATATAATTAACCAAATGCCAACACACACTAAATTGAATATGCGAGCTGAGCTCCTTGAAATGTCAATGCAAAACAGAAACTCCCCCTTTCTGGTTCGCACTTGTAGTGCGGGCTGATCTTACAAGATTAGCACTCACTACAAGTGAGCGCTAGGTTGGACTTGAACTATATTGAATAAGTCCCATTTCGCACAGTAGGTACAATGTTAGTTAGCAATGAACGAAGTCAACTTTAAAATATTCATACCCCAAAAAAAAGAGAGAATTACTCCTAATAAGATTGTTCTAATTCTGTCAATTCCTTCATTATTCATGCTGATTTGTAATGAAGATTATTCTCAACTAAGTTTCTTATGCGGACTCGGTCAAGTTTCATTATTCTTGGCTTTAGGCTTAGGACTATATTTCACAGTAACGAAGCACACTAGAGTAAAGCCCCTGGATGGAACACTAGAAAAGAGACTCACTTTTAACCTTGAATCAATTTTAATAGCCGGAGAAAAGTACTTTATAAGCTCCATCAAGAAGGTTGATTTCTCAATTCAAGATTACTATGACAAATGGGATTACACTCGTGATTTCAATCCTGCTAGGTCGAACGGAGTTGACAACAAATTGATATTGACGCTCAAGAATGGAGAAATAATTGAGACTAAGTTTCAATTAATGTACCAAGGAGAAATGAAAAAGCTCGAAGAGCAATTAATTGAATATCACCGCTCAGGCATTCTTCATTTTCTTAAACTGATAGACCTTTTAGGTATTAATGATTATGATGAAATTCAAGAATTCAAGAAGAGGCTAACGATAAAATAGTCTAGATCTCCCTTGGTTCGCGCTTGAAGTGTGGACCTTTTTAGAAGATAAACACTTACTTCAACCAGATGGATATAACCTCGCACAACTTTATTGGTAATTAGATTATTGAAATGGCAACTGATGGAACTAAAATAATTGATGGAGATACCGCTCACGACACATATTGGGGAATCATGGACCTTTATGATAGTGGTGCTGAAATTCAAATGATTCTCAATGAATTTCCTCTCGAACAACCTGAGTACTTTGATGACTTTGATAATGAAATCTATGTAACGAGTTGCGGACTGGCCTATTGGGAATTGGGGCTAATGACACCCGAGAGAATCGAATACATCAAGGAAGTTATCAGCAAAGACGCTTGTATAAAAGAATGGTCCTCACTGTCTGAAAAGGAAGGAAAAGCAAGAAAATCGGTTCTTACCAGGTATCTGAGGAAAATTGAAAAGCACAACGAGAAAATCAGGAAAAGGAAAAAGTATAGAAAAATAACCAACTTCATTTTGAGCGAAAACTCTATTCTGACTTTTCAATTGTCAGATAACGAATATGCTGTCGCTTGCTGTGTCAAGATTGAACAGTACCGTGGAAGTTGTAATTACTGGCTTGCACCGATCACATATAAATCAACCTTAAAACCGACAATGGACAAAGTATTGAAATCTGAAATCCTGGGAAGAACAATTGGAAGTGGATTCAGTCGAGAAGAAACCCAAGCTTCACAACCAGGAATCGAAAAAGTCTGGGACTACGTTGGTGGGGATTCAATTTTTTACTTCGGATTTGTCATACAAGCAATTGAACATAAAGACCTGCTTCAATTCAAAGACAAATTCGAAAAGATTGGAGTGTTAGAGATTATTGGAGGACTTAAAGAGATAGGTTCATATACTGGAGAGGACAGTTATGACAGGTACCTTGAGAGTTATACCCGATTAATCAACCGTAATGGCTTTGGAGATCAAAAATACCCAATCAGTATCGTAACCAACAGATAAAATATATGCTACTTCGCACTTGTAGTACGGGCTGGTCTTACAAGACAAGCATTCAATGCAAGTGAGCATAAAGTGTATACTGATTACCCAAAAGGATCAACAACAAAGATTTGTAGTAGCCAAAAATGAAAGAGCTTTACAAAGTAGAATTAGATTTAGTGAAGAACATTCCATTCGTACTCGATGCAGTCTTTGAAGTCGGAATTGGAATTGCGTTGCTAATGAATTCTACTATAGAAGATTCACTTTTTTACCTTGGAGTTGGACTTATAATTTTCGGATTCATTCAATTCGTAAGAAAGCTGAAGACGTTTCATTTGACTGAGACTGAATTAATTGTAAAGCGACCACTGTTCCCATTTCCTCTGGCAGAAGTAAAATTTCCTATCTCGACAATTAAGGAGGTCCGCCTCAACAACATCACGGGTCGTTTTGGAGGCCCACATTTGACGGTAATCTCAACTATGAAAAACGATGACTTTCGAATTCAAACTAAAACAGAAAACATTGATCAATTTGTAATTGAGTTAAAGCAATTGGGGATTAAGACTGATCGAAGTGGCATGTAAAACCCTCTGATTCGCACTTGTGCGGGCCGGTCTTACAAGGCCAGCACTTACTATAATTGAGTACTTCATAATCATTGTGTTACTTGTGAAAAACTGGATTCAAATATTAATTCTAACAATTACCATCTTCATTATCATAACACTATTAACCATGCAATATGAGTCTCCATTTGACGTAGATAATATCTATGGCTTCCCTTATACTTTTCATTTCTCAAGGGGTGGAAAATGTTTTGAATGCCTTACTGAAACCTATTATGATCTTTTATTCATAGATTTTGTGTTTGCAGGAATACTATCAGCTGGGATTTGGTACATATTCAAAAAGCTAAAATACCTTATTAAGTAGAGGGGTTCCCTCTTCTAGTTCACACATATGATCCCCCCCACTCAAAAGGCCAGTACCCAAAGCAACTGAAAGTCAGTTTGGGTAGAAAACCATCCACCTGATTCTTAGCAATAAATACTCATATCAAACCTGAATTTTGAAGTAGTGAATTGCAACTCTTTAGGAAATAATACCCTGGAAGAAAGAAAAACTGTAAATAAGCGCCATCATCTATAAGTATGTTCTTCTGTTGGAAAGGCAGGCGTTATAAGATACATTTATGAACATTTGAATAAGTCCGGCCTAAAGATGATCGTTGGAAATTAAAGACAAACCCTATGAAATACATAGTAGTAGCCGCAATTCTGATTTTCTCAGTCAATACATTCAAAACTGATTTAGCGCTGAACTTAAAAGTGGGTGAAACATACCCTCAAAGCTATACCTCTCAGAGCACCATAACTCAAGACATTAATGGCATGGAGCAGGTCATCACGATGGAGATTAGTGGTGGCATGGACTTTAGGGTTAATGAAAATTTTGGTGATAGATATTCGATGAGCGCATCTTACTCCAGTCTCATAATGAAGATGAACTCGCCAATGGGAGAAATAATCTTTTCTTCAAAAAGCGAAAGTGATGATCTCTTCTCTATAATGATGAAATCTATAATTGGTAAGGAATTTAAGATCGAGATGTTAAAAGATGGGATGATTTCCAAAATTGAAAATCTTGATACAATCTTTAGTGGTATGTTCGAACCTTTCCCCGAACTATCAGAGGCCCAAAAACAACAAATTCTTGCTCAACTTAAACAAGCCTACGGAGAAAAAGCATTCAAGGGTAATATTGAGATGATTACAGCGATTTTACCTAACAAAGAGGTAAATATTGGTGATAGTTGGAAAAACTCGGTAAAACTTGAATCAGGAATGTCTGGTTTTATGAATAACACTTTCACACTGACTGATGTCGCCTCTGACGCTATTTTTATAGAAGGAATTTCTCAAATCTCTACTGAAAGTAAAGATGCCTATGTAGAAGTAAATGGCATGCCGACCAGATACAACCTGACCGGAAAAATGAAGACTAGCTATAAGCTAGATCCCCAATCCAACTGGATAGTTGAAGGGAAAATTGAACAAGAAATATCTGGGGATATACAAATCAAGGATAACCCAAGTTTACCGGGCGGAATGTCAATTCCGATGGTCATGAAAAACATTATGACGGTTGGCCAGTGACCGCTCCCATACTTGTACTTAAATACGGTTTTATCTAAACCTAAAACGCAATTCATATGATAACATGATCACATCCAGTTATAATTATTACGTTCACAAACTCTTTAGTCTTTTACCTGCGGTGCTATGTTCACATATAACAATCACATGGCTTCTAAATAGATCATCCGTTGTTGAATATGTTAATGGACAAGCTGTCGAGGCTTCATATGATAGTATCTATCCGTTCATTTTAGGTGCTATAGTTTTTGACCTTCTATTCTTATGGATTGTGTTCAAATATTTTCGAGTAAGTGTTGATGAAAATGGAATTGAGGTTTTGAAAATCGGTAGAAACATAAGATATGAGTGGAACGAAATAATGTTCGTGAGCCATGTTCATATTTGGAAGGGTGCAATTTTCAAAGTTGAGACAGTAAAAGGATCTTTTTATATACATGCAGATTCTCCATCGACTGGGTTTAAGGATGTCTTCAATTCAGAGTTTCAAACAGAAATGGGCAAAGTTTTCAAGGAGAAAAAAGTCTTATCTTGATGGCTGAGTCTAATTCCATTGGTTCTCACTGTGCACCCAGCTTGAAGATATGACTTCAAGCAAGCCGACCTTTCAGGAGACGGGTGAGTACAAGGGGGACTTTAGACTTATTAGCTAAAGACCTATGTTGCGAATAGTTATAGTATTCTTATTCTCCCCTCTTCTAATCAAGGGACAAAGTATCACTATGACTTTGGAATACAATTCCGAAGTATGGTCTGCGAACCAACCCTTGGAATTATCAATTTCAATTACAAATTCAACCAAGAAGATTGTTCTAATACCTAATAAAGCAAGCTTTTATAGCAATTTCCTGCCTAATGGTCTTGAAAACCCAGTGTATCCTGCTGCCATCAGATTTAACCTGACGCCTATCGATTCATTGACTGCCATCTTTATTGAGAATACTACTTTAGTCAGTACACCTAAACTATATTCCAAATTAAGGCCTGGGAAAACACAAGTCTATACCTATAATTTGGCCAAGCATATCAATGAAATTATTGAATCGGATTTGTCGAGTTTATCGAATTTGTTACCATCAAATACTGTAAACATATCTGCAACTTTCGGCTGTTTCTATGGAGACGATGTGGATGACGATAAAAGAGTTATTGGCACAATCAAGTCAAATACCATTTCAATAAAAGTATTGAGGTAGTGTCAACACCCTTCTCAAAAAATCAGCCGTGAATCGGAAAAACGAACCCGACTAGTCAATTTGAAATTATAAGTTTAGCTTTAGAAAGTCAGTATTAATCAAGACCCTACAAGTCTATACAATGAAACCAACTGAACATATAGTCAATCTTGACCTCCCACCTAAGGAACGGTGGGCCTTCCTTGTTGACTATAAGGACGAGTTGGATGCGTTACTTCAGTGTTATTTAAACGATTTTGAAGGAGCTGACTTTATTTTTGAGAGTATCGGGGCCTATAAGAATACAGTGATTTCGAAGGAGTATATCGAAGAAACTGAGTTTATCTCGTCAATTTCCAAATTCTCAGCTGATCAAGTCTTGGTTGCAAATCTGTACTACGATATCCTCAAGTTTTACCTTGGCTGTACTGCGTTTGCACTTGAAACCAATGACACTGTCCTACATTCAAGAAACCTAGATTGGTGGACGGATAACAATCTCCTAAGCAGTCAATCAAAAATATTCGATTTTCAGCGAAAGGGCAGAACAGTGTTCAAGACTATTGGATGGGTAGGATTTATTGGTGCTTTATCTGGTATAAAGGCTGGTAAGTTTTCCGTCACACTGAATGCTGTTTTTAGTAAAGATTCTGCTGAGATTGCTGTACCGATCTCATTTCTGCTCAGAGATGTACTGAATAGTGCCGAATCATATCAAGAGGCCAAGGAGATTTTAGAAAAGACCACGATTGCCAGTGATTGTCTTCTATTGTTATCGGGAATGACCTCGAATGAAATGGTTGTTATTGAAAGGACACCAAAAAGATCAGCTACGAGAAGCCCAAACAATGGGATTATTTGTGTAACAAATGACTATAAAGTACTTGAAAACGGAGAAGCCAACGATTCTGAGTTACAAATAACTTCATGTGGAAGATTTGACCGAGCCTGCGAATTATTGAATAGTGAGCTACCGAAGAATAATGCAGAATGCTTTGGAATACTTCAGGATGAAAAAGTAATGATGGGAATCACCGTTCAGCAAATGGTTTTTGACAATAAGACAGGAAAAATTGAACTAATAAAAACAGGGGTTAACATCTAACAGCTAGGTTTGGAACCCAATTTGCATGAATTGCTGTACCACAAATAATGAGGAATTTATCAATAGTCATACTATCCTTCCTGATTCTTCAAGCATCATGCTTCGGACAAGTTGAGGATTTACCTGAGATTATTTCAATCACAGACAATTACTCTTCACCCTGGGGAACAAACCTGGAATATCGGTATAGCTTAGTACTAAAGAAAAATAGATACAAGGTCATTAGAACCTATCAAAACCAAAATGGTCAGGAAAAGAAAAAATCAAAGACCATTGGCAGCGTCTCTCTTACAGAAATAGTGGAGTTATTAGACTTTCTAAAGAAAGATGAGTCTCGAGGTATTGAGTATAAGAATTTTGCAGCCCATTTCACTCCTGCAAAAGTTATTGAAAACATAAAGAAGAACAGTAGTAATTATTGGATTTCATCTGAAGCTCAAAAGAACTTCTTAATAGAGCTTCTGACTGAACCCAAAGATGTTAAAAAGAACCTCGAATCATATTATACTTATTCTGACCAATCGTTTTACCTTGATGGTCCAAGGAGTCAATTAAGAGTCTCCTTTATTCTCTATAATCGGGAAGTAACAATCTTATCTAACTCAGTTTTGGAATACGCACTTCCGATGAGTGTCAATGGCGAGAAAGTATTCAGTCCACGATTGGCACGGGTTTTAGCTAAGGTAGTTCCCAAAAGCAAAACTGACAGACCTGGTCAGTTATCTGGAAAAAATTTATCAGAACATGTCGCTAATCAAGTCATTAGAAACAACGGAGATAAACTTGCAAGAATAGAAGTCTTGGATTATGCAGAGCAGACGAACAACCTCAAAAGTCACTTTAGAGTAACAAACTTGCGTATTGTCAACGGAACCTATTCTACTAACTGGGGTGGGGAAAAGAGATACAACTGTCAACTATGGAGTCTGGAAAACGATCTTAACCTGTCGATCATGTATTCCTCAAGAATTAAAAAAAGTGAAATAGTATATCCCCCTTCTATCATCATTGACCAATATGACACGCTTATTAATAGGCTTCTCTCAATTGATTTCTTCAAGAACTTCCTACAAGAGAACAGAAAAAGAAAGATATCCATAATATTCGATGACGATTCGTCATTCACGGATAAAACAAAAGAGAGCATTCTGAGCGATTGCGGCTTGACAATTGATTCTGACAATGCACTATACCTTGCTGTATGGAATGAATATGACCAACTTTCAAGCTGGATTATTCAACCCAATGGTGAATATATGCTATGGAATGAGTTTAATGCTAAAGCAAAGATACCCGTCAATGACACTAAATTTATTCAATGCAGAAAAGAGTAATTGATCAACTAGTATAAGTTAGCACTGATAGAGCCTACCCCATTTGGCAGCCATCATAACTCACAGAATCTCATAAAAATGAAACACCTCTTATTGACATTGGTATCGCTTATTGCCTCAATTTTGTTATCAAAGGGTATAAAAAGCGAGCAGGTTGGTCCTCCAGTGGAAAAACTCAAAATAGAAATAGAACTCAGAGATTCGATTGTCCATCATGGAGATAGAGTCATGTTGAAAATCAAATTAACTAACGTTGGAAGTGAGTCTCAAAAAATTCTGTTTGACAAACCCCAAACAGGAACTGGTGGCCTCTGGTATACCTCAGCCCATGTGATTGATCAAGAAACTCGAGTCTCTGCTCTGAAATATGTGAACAAGTCAGTACTGTCTTCTCAGGTTTACTCAGAAGAAATGCTAGAAAGGAATTATTATAGTTTGAAACCTGGAGAATCGATTGAAGGAGAATATGCTTTAGATGATATTGTAGTATATAAATCAAAGGACAACAGGCTGGATAAAGGAGTCTACGAGATTCAACTATTCTATAAGCTAAATGCTTCCAACATTCTAAGGCTAACAGTTAATTGAAAGGTTTCTGATAATAAAACAGGTACTATTGGTCAGTCTTTCTTCAATGGCTTTCCATTACTCTGCAGATGGCTCATTGATTTATTCGCCCTTAACCATTCAACATCTCTCACCTTCTCTCCACTTATCAAATCGACTTTTAAAGTGATATGGGTTTTGGTTATCTTAATCCTCAAATCAACCTCAAAACCATGAAGCCCATCAAGCAACTCTCGCTATTTAGCTTACTCTTCTTTTTATCGCTCTCAGTCAATGCACAGGTCTCTAATAAGATAGAAATGCTGGACATCTTCAACCTGGAATTTGTCTCCGATCCTCAGATTTCACCTGACGGACAAAAGGTGATTTATGTGCGGAACTTCAAAGACATTATGACGGACAGGGGCTTATCAAACTTGTGGATCGCCAATTTTGACGGCACGCAAAACCGCCCCTTAACTACAGGTGAGCAAAACGATCGCTCCCCACGATGGTCGCATGATGGCAGCCGCATTGTCTATACTTCCAATAAGTCAGGCAAGTCAGAAATCTACCTGCGCTGGATGGATTCAGGGGACGAAATGGTCCTTGTCAATTCAGAAAAATCGCCTTCAAGTATTACTTGGTCTCCAGATGATAAACATCTGGCTTTTAATATGTTTGTGCCAAAATCAAAACCTTCTCCTATTAAAATGCCAGCGAAGCCGAAAGGCGCCACCTGGAATGCGCCACCCAAGTATGTCGATAACCTCGGGTGGAGACGCGATGGTGTTGGTGAGGTATCTCCCGGCAACCAACAATTGTTCACCGTTCCTGTTTCAGGCGGTACACCAAGACAGTTGACGGAGGGTCCTTTCAACCATGGCAATGCCGTTTGGGCTAAGGATGGAAAGCATCTTTACTTCAGTGCCAATATGCGAGACGACAGAGAGTTCGAGGGCACCGACTCTGACATCTATAGTCTGTCGCTAAGCGATGGCACATTAACCAAGCTGACGGACCGCTATGGTCCTGACAGAAGCCCGACCATCTCCCCTGACGGTAAGAAGATGGCCTACCTTGGTTTTGACGACAAATACAATGGCTATCAGATTAGTCGACTTTATGTAGCCAATGCGGATGGTTCAAACAGCCAATTAATCTCAGGCAAACTGGATCGCGATGTGAACAACATCAAATGGTCGGCCGATGGCAAAGGACTTTACTTCCAGTACATCGATAAGGCCCACACTAAAATTGCTTACATCACCCTCAAAGGGAAAGTCACAGACATAACTGAGGGATTAGGCGGTGTATCCTTGGGCAGGCCTTATACCTCAGGAGCCTACTCTATTGCCGACAATGGCAATTATGCCTATACCTGGGCAGAAACGCATGAACCTTCGGATTTAGGAGTAGGTAATGATGGAAAGAACCGCAGGGTCACCAAGGTCAACGAAGACCTTTTTGACTATAAACAACTAGGTAAAGTGGAAGAGATTTGGTACAAGTCGTCCGTAGATGGGCTTGATATTAATGGATGGATCGTTACTCCTCCTGATTTCGACCCGAATAAGAAATACCCTTTGATTCTGGAAATTCATGGTGGACCCTTTTCCAGCTATGGACCGGTGTTTTCTGGAGAAATCCAGCTGATGGCGGCTGCAGGCTATGTGGTACTTTATACCAATCCGCGTGGTAGTACCAGTTATGGCTTCGATTTTGGCAATGAGATCGACAAGAACTATCCGAGTAAGGATTATGATGACTTAATGTCTGGCGTAGACGAAGTGATCAGTCGTGGTTATATCGATGAGAGCCAATTGTTTGTCACTGGTGGTTCTGGCGGTGGTGTACTCACTTCCTGGATAGTTGGTAAGACCAATCGTTTTAAGGCAGCCGTGGTGGCTAAGCCTGTGATCAACTGGTATAGCTGGGCATTGTATTCGGATATGTCGGCTTTTGCTACCCGCTATTGGTTCGACAAAAAGCCCTGGGAGGACCCTGAAAAGTACATGAAGCACTCTCCGATCTCCTTGATAGGCAATGTGACTACCCCGACCATGTTATTGACTGGAGAGTCAGACTTAAGAACACCTATCCATGAATCTGAGCAGTACTTCAGTGCCCTGAAGCTTAAAGGAGTAGAAACGGCTATGGTAAGAATACCAGGCGCTTATCACGGTATTGCGGCACGACCAAGTAACCTGATTGCTAAGGTATCGGCTATTCTGGGTTGGTTTGATAAGTATAAAACAGAACCTGTATCAGTGGATATCAGGCGATAGTCGGAGTACAAGAAAAGTCAAAGGCCTCGATCATTACTGACCGAGGCCTTTTTTATTTGACCCAGTGCCTCAATTAAACTGTTGTTTGAATCAATTTTGAATGAAGTCTCGCATAATGGTCCAGAAGTTGGTTTCCAGATCATCCATGTCTATACCAAAATGCTTTAAGAAGGCCTCAGGCTGCGGAACTCCAGCGCCAAGGTCGTCATAGTAGTTCTTCATGTCGTGGATGTCGTTGTCAAGCTCGTCATCTTCCAACAAGTAACGAACCACTAACTCGAAGAAACCATAGTATTCGATGGTTCTAAAAGAATCGAGAATTTCTTGTGGAAAATCACCCCAAACCTTAATCTGAATAGGATTCCCCCCTCCTTCAACATTAGCCATCAGTCTTTGCCAATCGTCTAGTTGTTGTAGGGTTTGAATTCTATGATTTCGCGCACCATAGTTGGCAAAGCCCTCTCGCATCCATACAGTATTGGCTTGTCGGTTGGTGTACTCTCCGATCATTAAAAACTCGGTGACATGAGTGATTTCATGCTGAAACACCTTCCACCAACGATCCAGATCACCATCATAGCGAGGAGAATCTCTGGACCGTATGATGCAGCCATCACGATAGGCCAAACCGGAAAAAGCAGCCTGATTATAATCTGCCATGATATGAATCTTATTCGCCCCCCATACTGAGGCCCATTCTGGTCTAAAATCAAAGTCTCCTTCCTTGTAATCAATAATTGACTTAATATCCTCCAAAGCTGTTTCTGCCTCCTCAGATATCGTTCTACGCATCTCCTGGCTGGCTTGATCGCTGTATACCATAAAGTGCTCTGATTCCACAGGGTTGTCGTCATGATAGCGGATATCCCAACCCGGAATGGCCCATGATCCTCTGGAGGTATTGATTTTGAAATCACTCTCGCTGGTTACGCTTTGTCCTTTGACCCTCACGGTCAACTTTCCAGTGCTATTGAATTTAAGCGGCACTTTCACTCTAATGGAGGTGCTATTAACAGCTGTCACCTCTCCTATGACGCCAAAGAAATTAACAGATACATCAATGGGATCATCTCCAAAATTCTCTCCTGTAATCTCTATTTCCTCGCCCAGAAAACCCTCATCCTTAGAAATGGCTGTGATCACTGGTGGGTCAGCCACTAAAATGGTCAAATTCTGACTACTGAGTACCTCCTGATCGTTCTTCTGTACAGTCAAAGGGCCGGAAGTGACACCATCGGGTATTTCAACTTGTATGCTAGTGGTAGAGAGGTCCAGAATTCTCAGATTCTTTCCCTGCAATAACACTTTCATATCACTCGCGCGATTACTGAAGTTATTGCCGCTGATGGTAAGCAGATCACCGCAGTACAAGGCAGGCGGTTCGATAGAGGAAATCTCCATCAGGCTAGCTTCTGAATCTTTATTGCTACAGGCCGAAAAGACTAATAAGGGCAAACAAAAAACTAGTGTTAGAAAAGGTTTCAATGATCTCATTTTCGCTTTGGTTTATGCGTAAACATGTACTCAAGAAACCATGCTTTAACGAGAAGAAACAGTCATTTTCTCAATTTCACATCATCATGTGATGCATCTTGAACCTGTGAGAATTTCCTGAAAAGAGGGCTTAGAAATGAGACTAAGCCTAAGCAAAACCTCTACGATGGACTAGGTAAAGTCTAGCTTCGAACTTGCAATCAACCTGGAGTCTTCCAAAGCCTCAGCCCTAAGGTGTCCAGGATAGTCTGGATGTCCCCCGAGTTGGGCCAGCGCCATTTTATTGGGGTATTGAACAATTAATACAGCATCCCAAAGTTTCTCATCTTCTGGACCGATCAACCCCACCATCGGTTTACCAGCCCAGATGAGCTTTGCATCCACCTCCTCTATCAATGGTGCTACGGCATGCATATATGTCTTATACTTTTCCTGACCTCCTTCATTAAATTTTAGCATGTTGATCATAAACACAGGACTTGCCTCAGGCATGGTCATAAACTGTTGCTGTTGTTCAGGAGTTGGGTTGATGTGCATAGCTTTTTCGTTTCAGTTTTAAGATAGTCTTTTCTGAAAAGAAACATCGACTAACAAAACAGCTGAATTATCTTTATGACATCATGCGAACTCAGGTCATCACTTCTATTCTGTTCATTTCCATCATTATGGGCTGCGGTAGCACTTCAGAAAAGAAGAAATTTACCACTGAGTACGGCAGTATACAAGCCCTTCAGGCGCATTTGGAACAAGACAAAATGACCTGGTGGACATACCACAAGGGGCATATCGTTCTTTCCAAGGAATTCAAAGGTCTGGATATCGATGGAACCGAAATCACTAAGAAGGCCTTTTTGGAAAAACTGAATACAGGGGACTTTATCGCGCTTGAAGTTGAGGATGAAGCCAAGGAGTCCTACTACCATCTCCTACGAATTTCCGAAAATGCCGATGCATCTATCAGCGGTATGGTAGAAGTGGATGGTTATTCTGCTCTCGAACACTTTCTTCAAGAAGGCAAAGACTTTGCTGACTTTGACTTCACCGATTTAGAAGGTAATCGCTTTACCCGGCAGGACTTGGCTGGAAAGACCATATTCTTAAAAACATGGTTTATCGCCTGTGCACCTTGCATTGAAGAGATGCCCCACCTCAATGAAATGGTGGCCTCCTACCAAAACAGACAGGATGTGATCTTCATTAGTCTTGCCCTTGACAAGCCTGAGGCTTTGAAGAAGTTTCTTACAGAAACTCAATTTGACTACAAAGTCGTAGCCCGTCAGGGTGATTTCATTGTAGAAAACCTCGTCAACCTGGCTTACCCCACCCATTATATCATTGGCCCTGATGGCAAAATCAAGAAAGTAACACAGAACTTCGAAGAGCTGGACCTAGCCCGAATTGCCATGGGCATCTGAGCTGAAAATTTTTCATTTCAATCTAAAATAATTAGCAGTTCGCAGGATTTTAGAGTCTAAAAAAGAGTACTACAGCATGATTTCGACTATTTCAAAACTCATTGAAAAAACGAATCATGCAGTACACCAAAAGAATCTATTCAATCATTTTCATCGCTACGTATTTTGTTTTCACGCTCTCCTGCGGATCTTCAGGTTCTGAAAGCTCGAAGAATGATAAGCCTTTTGACCCCGTTGGTAAATGGGAGTACAAAGTCACAACTGATGTGAGCTATGGCGAAATCGACATCTCAAAATCAGGTAATACTTTTAAAGCCAAGATGACTACCGAGGTATTTGGCACCCTTGAGTTGATGAACTTAAAAATTGAGGAGAATGTCCTAACCGCAGACCTGGATGTTGGTGGCACACCTGCGATCATCAAATGTGAGTTTGATGGTGATGATTTTACAGGAGCCGTTGTCGCTGGAGAAACCACTTTTCCTATGGTCGGGCAAAGGGCTGGGGATTGAAGTTTATTCGTCATTGCGAGGACAAAGGACGAAGCAATCCCCTAGTTCTCCAGAGAATTTAATAGCTTAAAGTAAACACCACAACTTTTGGCTAAAGGAGGCTTTGTTTATATCATGACCAACAAACACCACACGACACTTTATGTCGGGGTGACTTCTGATTTGGTCTCAAGGGTCATTCAACATAGAGACAAGTTATACCCTAAGTCTTTCACAGCCAGATACAACTTGAACAAGCTGGTCTACTACCAACCATTTGATATGATAGAATCGGCTATTGAAGAAGAGAAGCGCATCAAAGGAGGCTCTAGAACTAGGAAAATTCAATTGATTGAATCGATTAACCCAGAATGGAAGGATCTTTACGATGACATTAAAGATTGGTGAGTCATTGATGAGACTGCTTCGCTCCGCTCGCAGTGACGTAACGGTTTTTTTCGTCATTGCGAGGAACGAGGGTAACGAGTGAAGAAGCAATCTCCATAATTAAAGAACATAAATAACTAGGTCTCGAGGAGACTGCTTCTCCCGATGGCTCGGGATCGCAGTGACGTGTGTTTTAGCAGTGACGTACTCAAGGACGGGGGATTACACCCTTCTACAAACCCTATTAAAAGCACAATACTCGCACTGCTTCAGGTCTTCGGTTTGAGTAAAGGCTGTATTTGGATCATAGATTTCATGGACCATTGCCTTGAGTTTGGTATCAAAGGCCTCAATTACTTCTTCTGGAATCAATTGACCTGCCCTTAACCATTGAGTACCCTGACTCAAGTGTCTCATGCTTAGGATACCAATCCGAACCTGATCAGACAAGTGTCCTTGTGTAAGCAAGGCATAGAGATAACCCTGGAAGCCCGATTTAAGCTTGGGGTTTTCATAATAGCCCTCTATATACTCGTCAGCTCCGAGTTTCAGGCTTGTCCGACTGGCCAATTCTACTTTTCCCGTCTTATAATCTATGATCTGAGTAACGCCATCTTTTTCATCAATACGATCGATGGTTCCGCCTATTTTTACCTGTTCTCCTGTCGGTAGCGCAACAAAGTACTGGAAGTCGTTTCGTTCGAGACCAACCATTTTGAAAGGTGCCTGCTTCATATCTAAGTCTAGTACCTTGAGCACCATTTGCTCCATCACCCTTTTGGTCACCAGATCTCTCCCTGCCAGCTGTTGATTGGGCTGGATGATTTTGTTCTCTTCCAAAGAAATTATGAGTTGCTTCTCAACAAAGCCTTTCAAGTGCTTGATTTGGTCAGCTGAAAGCTCCTTACCCAAATAAGGCATATAAAGTTTCTCCAGTACCTCATGTACTACAATCCCAAGATTTCGGGCATCGATGTCCTCCTCCACCTGATCCTGCTCGCTGAATCGTGCAACATACTGAAAGTAGAACTTCAGTGGGCAGCTCACATAAGTAGTCAGAGAAGTTGGAGACAAGAATTTCTCTGCTTCATTTCCTTCAACATAGCGTTGGAGCATCTCGATGACTTTCGAGTTCTTTTCTATGCGGATAACTCCTTTATCTGTCTGAGGTGGAATAATGCCCTCATAAGTCTTCTCCTCGACCTGATAATTTGAGTGCTTTTTATAACGTCTGAGTTGTTGCAAAACGAAACGGCTCACTTCTCCAGTAGAATCAGCCGCCACAGTATTATCATAGATAAAATGTACGTTTTCGGCTCGCTGAATTAGTCGCTTGAAATGGTAGGCGTAAATGGCATCCTGTTCCTCAAAAGTCGGTAGTTCGAATACCTTGCGGAGACCATAGGGAATGTAAGAGTTAAGGCTTCTTCCAGCAGGAATTTTCCCTTCATTGGTGGATAGAACAATGACATTTTTGAAATCCAGGGTTCTTGTTTCCAAGAAACCCATGATCTGAAAGCCTCTAACGGGCTCGCCTTCAAAAGGAATTTTAATGGACCTGAAGTGTTCTTGAATAATCTTCTTGATCAAACGCAATGAGAACCCTTCTCGGGTTTTTAAATAATCGTTCAGTTGATTGAGTGATTTGAGAAAGAAGTAGATAAATTCTTTATCGGCTATGCCACTATCGCTGGCCTTAAAATGATAAAAGACCTTGGTCAAGTAGGTTTTGAAAGACTGATTTAGTGTCTGCCATTCGGTTTTCGAACCCAACAAATCCCTTAGTTCCGGAGACTTGATTCGCTCCAGCAATGCCTTTAGACCAACTTTGTTTTTCTTCTCCTGTACAAACCATTGGTTAAGATGATCATAGATACCTTCATGAAATATGGCTGTATAGGCATTAGAAAGAAAAGGTCTCAGATCATAAACATGAAAGATAATATCTCCATCCACCTCCTTGGCCCGCCTCATCAGTTCCAGATAGCTCAAGGCAAAGTCATATACCACAGTAGACTTCATCGGATAGCCCATCGTGACGTTCAGCTTATGATCTGCCATGGGAATGGCATAAAGCAGTGGTAAAAGCAGCTTTTCATCGGCCAACACGATGGCAGATTCCTCTGGTTTGGCGCCCCTGGCTACTGTATCTGCCATTAATTCAGCAGCCAAATGTGCTTGTCCCATCAGTTGAGGCACTGCATGCACGGTGACCTGCTTGGACTCCTCCAAAGAGTTGGCATTGATCCAAAGGGCATCTGGCCATTTCTGCTCATATTCTCGCACAAAGTCACCCGCCTCTTCATGCTTATCCCTTAGGTAGTAGGTGTCCACATCCCAATAAAGTGTACCGATCTTAGCCTTAACCAAGGCATCAAAAATCACTTCCTCGGACTTTGAAAGGGCATTAAAGCCGCAAATATGGTAGTGACTGTATTGGTGATCGAAGTGCTCTTGCTTTAAGATTTCGGCTAAGTTTCTGTAGAGCATCCCTCCATAGGCCTTCTCTTGTTTCAACAAGGTGTCCTGATATTCACCGTATACATTGCCTACCTCCTGCCAGATCTTTAGAAACTCAGTGAGCAGCTTAGTCTTTTCTTGCTTCTCCGTAAGTGTTCTGTAGCGCTCAATGATGCCCCTTAGTTCATCATTATAACCAAAGACATGATCGATCTCCTTGATATTTTGTAAAGCAGAATAGATCTGCTTGGCATCTGCCATATACCGATCGATCTCATCGTAATCTTTGAGAATTACCTTGCCCCAGGCATAGAACTTATCGAACTCAAGGTCTTTATCTCTTTTTTGATACACCTGAAAAAGGTTGAAGAGTAGGGTCAGTTCATCTGTAATGGTAAAGCCTGTCATCTGCTGTACCAGATCTTCAATACTGAGGATGGTTGGAAGAATAAAATGCTGATCGCCAAAACGATTTAAAAGGGCTCGCTTAAAGAAAACCCCTCCCCGTTTCGTGGGGAAAACATAACAATGAGATTTCAGTGCTTGTAAAGCACTTTCATCAATATGATCAACTAAAGATTCGTGGAAGGTTTTCATTCAGATTTGAAGAAGAGTAAAAATATCTATTTCAAATAGAAGTCGACTCATTTAATTACCTTCATTAGAGACAAACGAAAGAAATATGAAAAAATCGATTAGATATCTACTCTTTTCATTAGTGATTTTGGTTTGTCAATTTGGTTGTAACCGCGTTCAAGTCTCGTCTTTTGATTTTGATAAAACATCAATTACTCCAAGCCAGTTTTTCGAAGTTAATAATGCACGAGACACTACCATTCGAGGTCAGAATGGCACCAAAGTATTTATTTCAAAAAATTCGTTCGGAGTTGAAGAAGGTACAGTAAGAGTCATTTTACAGGAGTTTCTTGATATCCCGAGCATGTTACTTCAAGGGCTTACGACAATGTCTAATGACGCCATTTTAGAAACCCGAGGTATGATCTCTCTCATTGGTATAAGTGATGGAGATACAATAAGACAGTCAATAAAACCAATTCGAATAGAAATTCCTTCTGATAATCTAGACGGAGACTTCAGGTTATTCAATGGAGAAATAACTTCTAAGGGAGTAAACTGGCAATTAAATCAGGGTAGTCAATATAGGTTTGTGGCAAATCTCAGGTTGAGTGGTTTGCCTAGCACAGGCAATGACATGACGACTGACATGATCATTAATGACACAGTACCTATTTATAATGGACTATCAAGAATCGACTCGATAACCACTTTTACCGGCAGCAATGATACATTGAATTATTGGTTTGTCGACTATGTGCTTCGCGATTCAACCGCTTCATCCGACTATGGGTTAAATATGTTCATACTAACAACAAAACTTGACTGGATAAATATTGATCGGTTTATAGAGTTTGACGAGCTAAGTACCATAAACTTAGTGACCAAAACCTCTGGAGCAACGTCTACATTTTTGGTCTTTAAACAGATTAATTCAATATTGTCTGTTTACACCTCTATTGTGAATAAACTACCGACCGGACAACGAGTTGATATCATTTCATTTAATCAGGATGGTGATCAGACGTATTTTTCTAGTATGCAAAACCTCTTGATAACTGATGGTATGGAGGTCAAGCTAGACTACGAAGAACTAGATGCAGAAATGATCAAAGAAAAGGTGAAAAATCTATATGATTAATACTGTACCTTCCTAACGACTACCGGTTCAACATAGATCAAATGACCTTCAACTTCCTCAAAACCTAAGGCTTTCATGGCCTTCATATAGCGTCTGACCTGATCGTGGTGTGACTCCCCTTCCTTTTCCTTCTTATAATCGATCACGATCGCCTTCTTGCTTTGAGTCAATATTCGATCTGGCTTATGGATTCGATTGTCATGCCAAATCTCTCGCTCATTGAGGACCTCAAAGCCGTCTGAGAACCAAGGGGCTATCAAAGGATCATTGAAGAGTTTTTTGATTCTAAAAGACACATTAGCAGCAGCCTGTCCATCTAACTCTCCAGCCTGTTGCATTTGCTTTAAGACAGGCTCAAGGTCTTCTACAGTGTTGATGGCTGAAAGTACTTCATGCACCTGATTTCCTATGGTTATATTTTGAGCATCTTCTGTCTCCTGAAGCATAAAGAAGCGTTCTGAATCATTTCGAATGGTCAGCTTTTGCAAATAGGATGAGCTTGGGTAAACCTGCATTCCGATGGCATCTCCTTTCTCTTCATGTGCACCTGATTTGCGCTCTGATGTGCCAAAAGAATAGTCGACATGTGTGCTCTCTTGACTTTCCTGAGTATCTAATCCTGGCAAGATTTGCCAGAGCAGTGATTGGATGTTAGATGGCACGGCATTTCTTCCTTTCAATTCCCCATTAGGTGCACCAATGTAGAGCTTCTCTCTAGCCCGTGTAAAGGCCACATAGCTTTTATTAAGTACATCTAATACAAACTCTTTGGATTCCTGATAGAAGGCTTGCGCAAAGTGGGAATTGGAAAGAGAGCGCTTAGAATAGTCAAGCGGTACGAATTGTAAGTCCTGGTAATCGATCGGCAAATCACGCGTCCAGAATTGATGTCTAACAGGGGGCAAAATACTCCAGTGTGTAAATGGAATTAAGACAATCGGTGCCTCCAAACCTTTTGATTTGTGAATGGACATGATTCGCACGGCATTGGTCTTTTCATTCGCTGAAACCGTAGTATCATAGCCTTCGTTGTCCCACCACTCCATAAAAGTGTTGATGGAATTCATGCCCTTCTGCGTTTGTTCCAAGATTACGTCTTGCAGTTGCTGAATATAGATGTCCGCATGATCTGCAAAACCGAAAATCAAAAGTACCTCACTCACTAGGTCAAAGAGAGACTGTTGTTTCAAATGATGCTTTTGGTCCAAAAACTCCTTGGGAAAAGCCGCTTCTTCCAAACTCATTCTATCATCACGCGATCTTAACAAGACCTGTTGGGTGTCTTGACCACTCAATTGGTGATAGAGTCGGATTAGATTGAGTGAGAGTATCTCGTCATAATCAGACTGTAGATATCGGAATACTTCCAGAACAAATACCACCAAATCACTCTGCGTAATCCTCAGCGACTCTCCATTAATAAAGGGAATATGCTCCGCCAAAAGTGCATTGGCGATATCGGGAATCTCGCCATTGGCATTTACAAGAATTAGAAAGTCACTAAGCTCAAAGCCGTGAGACTGATTGGTCTTAATAATCTCTATTAAGTCACGAAGTGCTGCTGTTTTCCAGGGTGTTTCGTCTTTCTCATAGAACCTTACCCGAACAAAGCCTCCATCCTCTCCCTTTGCATTCTGAAAATGATGGGTATATGCCCTTTCAAAAAGTTCCGTATCTGTGATTGATTCATGTTGGCCGATGGCCTTCGGTAATTCTGCGAACAACTGGTTATTGAAATTGACCACCTGTCCTAGACTACGATAATTATCGGCCAAATTTTGCTCAGAATCCTTGGTATAAAAGGCACCGAGGTCTTGCTGCAACTCACTGAGTAATAGATTCATGTTTCCTCCACGAAATCGATAGATAGATTGCTTTACATCTCCAACAATCAGTACATTATTGTCTTCCGAAAGCGCGTTGATAACCAAAGGTTGAAGATTACTCCACTGAAAGTTGGAGGTATCCTGAAACTCATCAATCATGATATGTTTAAAGAAGCTGCCGAGTTTCTCAAAAATGAAGGGTGCATCAGCTTCTGCCAAAATATCCTTCAGAATAAGATTATTATCGGAGATAAGCATCACATTGTGCTCATCGCGATAGTCTTTGAGGTGCTTATTGAGTTCTTCCAACAGACCATAGGAGAACATATTCTTTAAGAGCACTCTAGCGGTATTGTACTCGATTTGGTAGTCATCAATGTACTTAACGATTTCCAGTCCAATTTCACCAAATCTACCCGCTACAAGCGCATCGATTTCAGCAATCTTGGGTGAAGTTTTAGTATACCATGTATCTTCACCATTAACGGTTTTGAGGAATGAAGCGGTCAGAGAGAAATCACCTCTGATAAGTTTTTTGAAAGTGTTGGCCACACTGCGCGACCCTCCTTTGAAATCTTCTACGAGAAGACCATGTTGAATCAGAAGATCAAGGGCTTCATTGCCATAGGCCTTGAGCTGCTGTTCATACATTTTGACCGTCCTGCTCATTTTGGCAATGAGTTCCCTGACACGGTCTAGGTCTAGATCAACTTCCCGAAAACCATCTTGGAATGCCTCAGAAAAGAGGCTCTTGCCCAGTTTCTCCATATTCTGATCTACATTCCAGGACTTGTCATTTTCCATTTGCTCATTGGCAAAGGACACGAGCCAGTCTCTTACTTGCTTGTTATCATCCAGGCTACGAAAGAGTTGATCTATCGATTCGCTCAATGCGAGTGACACATTCATTTCTAACTCATAGCTTAGAGGTAAGTCAAGTTCTCGGGCGAATGAACGAAGTACTTTAGAGAAGAAGCTATCAATGGTAGAGATTTCGAACCTGCCGTAATTGTGAATGATTAATTCATAGGCCTCACTGGCCCGCGCGCGAATACCTTTATCATCCAGTCGATCGCCTAAAGATTCCCGGAGACTTTGAAACATGGGTCCTTGATTACCTTCAGCTATTTCTAGAAGCGCATCCAGAATCCTACGCTTCATCTCTTCTGTGGCCTTGTTTGTGAAGGTAATGGCCAGAATATGCTTAAAATCTCCTGGATTCAGCAGCACCAATTTCAAGTACTCCCTGACAAGGGTAAATGTCTTACCAGATCCGGCTGAAGATTTGTAAACGGTTAGTGGCAATTCGGCTTTGATTTAGACCAAAGATGAAATTAATCAATGCCAAAGAAATCAGAAGGGATTAACGGATTAACTTGACAGTTCCCCGAACAATTTCTTCGAAGGGAAATCCATTGACTTCTCCCCAATAACTCAGCACATAGGAATAAGTCCCGCTTTGTACTTTTTGGCCTTTGAATGTACCATCCCAAGCCTCAGTAATATCATTAGTACTGAACAGTACTTCCCCTCCCCATTCTGAATAAACCTTCATCTGGAAGTTAGTTGCACAATCATAAACCACATGGAAAGTATCATTTCGCCCATCGTCATTAGGACTGAATGCGTTGGGAACATTGATTCTGGGGTAACGTTCAGCGATTTCCTCATTTGGAAAGGTAAAAGTACATCCATTGGCATCGGTTACCGTGACGGAATAGGTTCCTGCGGATAAGCCTTGGATCAATTGTGCATCCTGCGGTGGACTGGTATTCCATCGGTAGGTATATGGTCTCGTACCACCCTGAGCCTCAACAAAAATCGAACCTGAGGGCACATTTGGACATGTCGGATTATCTGTAGTAATGGCTGTTAGAGGCTCCGGCTCGGTAATGTCAAAGTCCACTTCAATTTCACAACCTGCACGGTCTCTTATCTGCACTCGGTGCTCACCTACTGATAGGCCTGTAATCGAATTACCAAGGTCAACATTCCCTCCATCCAAAAACACCTGATAAGGAGCCACACCACCTTCAATAAATACATTGGCAGCACCATCACTACTACCATTACATCTGGTCCCCTCGACTTCCAATGTAGCAATAAGTTCTTCCGGATCTACTAATGTAAAGGTTGAAACATTAACACAACCAATTTCATTTGTCAGGGTTGCGGTGTAATCACCGGCAGCCAAATTACTGATATTGGCACCCCTCATACCATTGTCCCAGATGATTTCCAAAGGACTTCCATTACTTCCAGTAATATTGAGATTAATTCTTCCGTTCGCATCACCTCTACAAACCGGTGGAACAAGGGTAGCATCGACCATTAACGGAGGGTTAATAGTCACAACTAACACTTCTGAAAAGCCCTCACAACCCGGGCTTTGAGGATTAAATTCTCTAAACCAGACTTGTCCAATGCCTTCCTCGTTCCAAACAATCTCCACCGAATCACCTGTATTAGAGCTGGTAAACTGCCCCTTATCATTGACGAACCATTCATACTGAGAACCAGCAGCTTGGGGTGTGAAATAAGTAATAGGTTCATTGGCATTTACACATACCTGATCATCTACCGGACCACTGCTCATTGGCTTATCCGGTTCCAGCAAGTTATCAATAGTAACAGCAACAGTAATTGTATCAATTGCGCATTGGTTTGACGCTGTAACGGGCAAGACCTTAATAAATGCCTCTTCACTTATATCTCCCCAATCTACGCTAACAACAGATGCAGTCGGGTCAGATACAATCATTCCTCCGTTTATAAACCATTGATAAGTATCATGACCAGTACCACTAATAGCATACTCAATCCCTTTGATGTTAGGGCATACGGATACAGGTCCTCTTACCTCATTCACTGCAAACTCGGTTACAGATACAGTTTTTCTTACGACCACAGCATTATTGCAAAGACTACCTCCATCTGAGGCAACCATAATCACTTCATACTCGCCTGGTGCATCATATTTGTGTGTGACTGCTCGATGTGCACCTTCTTCACCCAAGAGGGTCGTTCCATCACCAAAGTCCCAGAAGAATGTATCAAAGACTGGGTCAGCCACCGGGAGCATTTCAAATTCAACCCTCATATCCAGAGTGGATTCAACACAAATAGCATCAAGACCTATTACCTCAACACTTTCCCTGATCCGTTCGTTGAGAATTCGACTTAGGCTGGAACCTGCCATATAACCATAAGATTCTTCGTTACCAAAGGCATATACATAGGGAATTACGCCTGCAGGCGAACTGATGGTATGATTGCCTTGTGTAAAAACTATTGTGGCATAGGCCGCTTCGCCTACCATCTGGAATTGGTCTGTGATATCCACGTTGTCCAGGATAATGTTACTCAAATCTTCCTTTCGCACCACCACCGTCAAATGGTAGGTCAGGGAGTTAAACAAAGGCATAGAATTGAAGGTAACCTCCTGAATCCCCTGTTGCAGTGGACTTACCATAATCATCAATGGATCTGAGGGTACTCCATCGCAGCCCTCGCTTTTACTAAACTGCCCGACCGAAATGGGTTTGTCCGAATCGATAAAACTAACCGCATGCATGGAGTCAAGCACTTCATATTCTCCAGCATCCAGCATAATGTCACTCATTCCATCAATCTTTACCGTGGTCCCATCAACTGAAGCTAAAATCTTTACTAAGTCTCCTGATGTTCTGTCTTGAAATGGGACATAAAGAAATTCATCTCCCCAAGCGGAAATGGGAAACATCTGCTCTACTAAATGATCTTTGGTTTCACCACAGCCTGACACATTGGTGGACTTATTGCCCGAAAAAACGGCAATCTTCTTGCAGACAATACCTGCTTCGATAATCGACCTGACCAAAGTTCCTGTCAGATCGCCTCTGGACTTTACCTGATACGTTTGCCCGGCATTTAATGTGATGATATTCGATTGGCCCGGTCGCCAGCCCTGGAAGGTATCTACAGAGGGGATGATTTCCACCTGAGTACTGTCCTCTGTGGCTACAATAAGCAAATTGGACTCACGGGCATCATTGTCCAGCGTATCTGATTTGACGTGCGCCATTACATAATAATCGGTATCCAGTGCTCTGGTGGGTATAACCACAGATGCATCGGCACCCAGAATTACCTTATTCAAAACATGAACTGATATGTCTTTGTCAGATGTGATATGGACACCATGGTTATTCTTACCTACACCATCGGCCATTAACTCATCCGGAAGAATAACCAGTGTGGTCTTTCCGGGCTCTACCAGTTTTGTATTGAAGAAATTTCCAAGGGGGGTACTCAATGTGACATTGGCCTGTTCATTTGCATTGATGTAAATCTCCAAGGACAAGCCTGGTGTTGGTTCATTCTCTGAGAAACCTAACCAAAAATCTTTGCCCTGAGTAGTCACTTGTGCAAGTGATACCACCTTAACAATTGACCACAGAAACACAATCAGAATGAGCCTAATGCTCTTCCACGTAAATAGAGCTAAGAAGGAAATATCCTTTTTATGCACTTCAAACAGGTTTTAGTAGGTCGAAAAACGGTAAAAACCGATATTAGAATAACAACTGAGCAACGTGGTACCCCATGAAAGTAACGGATATAGAAGGACAGCAGTTTAATGGAATTTCTTACCTGATCAATCTGATTGACCCTCTGAATGTTTCCTCAAAAGCTACATCATTCAGGCTGCCGGCATAGAAGATAACATAGGAGTATTTCCCATCGGGGGCTGACTGACCTTCAAAAGTACCATCCCAACCTACATTAACATCTTCAGTTGAGAAAACTACGGAGCCCCATTTGTTATACACTTGCATTGAAAACCTTATGGAGCAATCTGCCACGGGCTGAAAGGTATCATTTGTACGATCACCATTTGGGCTGAAAGCAGAAGGAATAAATATCCTGGGGAACCTCTCTGTCACCTCAATTTCCAAGGAAGTCTCACAGCCGTTGGCATCAACAATTCTTACTGTATAATTCCCTTTGCTTAAGTTTGCCGCGTTAGGGTCATTTTGAGAAGGATTGTTGCTCCAAAAGAATTGATAATCCGGTGTTCCACCTTTTGCATCTATAAAGGCAGTACCATCAGACGCTTGTGGACAAATAGGGTCATTGATTAGCGATTCAAGGTCTGCTTCTAGTAATAAGGGTTGGTTAATAACGAAAGTAGTTGACGTTTGGCAACCATTGGCATCTCTAATGGCCACTTCATAGCTTCCTGCAGCAAGTCCATCGACTGTCCCGGTGTTCGTACTTCGGACAAAGCCATTACTACCTGTCCAGTTATATACATAATCGCCATTGGGGAAGGTGGTACCCCCTACAACCAGAACAGTGGCCGCACCATTGGACTCTTGAAAGCACCTTACATCAGTCAGCTGACTATCTGCAACTTCCAGCACATCTGGTTCTCCTACCGTGTAGGTAAACATTACTTCACAACCCAAGTCATCCGTCACTGTTGCGGTATAGTCTCCTGCTGCCAAACCATTAATATCCTGACCTGTCATGCCGTTACTCCAGGCAACCGAATACCCTGGTTTCCCTCCTGCCAAGGCAATGCTAATTGTACCATTAGCTTCTCCATTACAAAGCACTTCCTGTATGGTCGGAGTAGATAATATTTCAGTATAAATTATTACATCCAGCCTGTCAGAAAAGCCTTCGCAATCTGAAATCAGTGGATTGAATTCTCTATACCATACCTGACCAGTGCCTGGACCATCCCATTGAATTCTTACTTCATTGGTGGTATTGGAGCCAATGAATGTTCCACCCTGAACAAACCACTCATACTCAGAACCCGCTGTCTGAGGTGTGAAGTAAGTAACATCTCCTAATTCGGTAAAGCAAACTTCAGTATCCGTAAAACCATTGCTTTGTGGTAAAGCTGGTTCTAATCTTTTATTGATGATAACATCGAAAGTGACGGTATCCGCAACGCAGCCAATTGTATTAGTTGATATGATTTTCAATGAGGCATCTGGCCTGGCTGCCCCCCAGTCTACAGAGATTGCATCTCCCATGGCAGAACCTACAATCGTCCCTCCATCGATAATCCATTCATATGTATTTCCTGGAGTTCCTTCAACCGAATAAGCGATACCAGTGACATCAGGGCATACAGAGGCCGGTCCGTTGATGTTGGTAATTTCATTTGGGGTGACAGTAATTGTCTTAGTAATGGTTTCCGAATTCTCTCCGCATTCATCCCCTCCATCTGACGCAAACAGTGTAATAATATAATCTCCTGGTTGGGTATATGTATGTACCGTATCCTTACCGGTAGCCATATTACCATCACCAAAATCCCATTCAAACTCGGTAAACCTTGGTGCCTCCCCTGCTGGTACTTCAAAATCAGCAGTGAATTCAATCTCGTTATTTACGCATGCCTCATCGGCTATAATATCAATGTCTGGATCGTCTCCTACAATCTGGAGATTAAGGTTCGCCAATGAGGCACCTGCTACATAACCAAAAGATTCAATATCTCCATACCCGTAGATATATGCGATAAAACCACCGTCTACCACTGTTGTATAATCAGTACCTCCTTGCAACGTAACCGTAGTATGAGAATAAGTCGGATCGCTAGGCACTGGAGTGAATGTTGCCGGGTCAACCTGAGCACCATTAATAAATACATCATTCACACTAGACGTCTGTACGATCAAATTCGTAAAGAATACTTGAATTTGAGATACCTGCAGTGTATTAAACGTAACCTGATCAAGCAGTTGTTGATTAGGGCTGAGCATAATCATAAACGGGTCGCCCAAATCATTTGGAATATTTGACCCTGCAGGAAAATCACAACTCAATGATTGACTAAACTGCGCTACTTGGAGGGGCTTATTGGAACTAATTGACTTGACATCATCAAAAACAAAGGTCATATACTCTCCTCTTGCCATCGTAGGTAAAGCTCCTTCCCCTGTTATAAACACCTCTGTATCATCCTCCGTTGCAATTACTCTAAGGCCGTAAGACTCTCGTTCTTCAAATGGTACTGCGATATAGTCCGTACCCAATGTTGACACTGGAAACATTTGCTCGTACAAATGATCACCTGCATGTCCATCAGCCCTAAAATTTCCATTTCTAACTCCTGAGCAATCTTGTCCAGCAGTTACTCTAGTCCAACGATTACCACCAAACACTGCAAAATTCTTACACCCATCACTTCCGGGGGCTATGGATACTAAAGAACCTGTTAAGTCACCAGCATTAGCCTGAAGTTGATATACATCCCCTTGATTAAGGATAATTCTAAAGGTCTGATCCGGAAGTTTGTTATCTAAGGTTCTTACAGATGGTGTAACATCTATCTCGGTCCCATTCTCGGTGGCCACGATCAACATAGAAGAAATAGATTGGGGGTCTAAAGCTTCATAATAAGATGATACAACATAGGAATTGCCAAGCGTTAGTTTGGGAAGGATAACTGCCGCATCTGCACTAAAGGGTTCGTTCGCCAGAGCATAAACCGAAATATCATCGTCAGATACGATCTGAATACCACGCCTTTCATTATTTCCTGAAGTGGCTGCCTGTATATTGGGGAAGAAATCATTCAAAACAAACTTCTCGGTTTGTCCTGCTGTAACTGTGAAATCTATCTCAGTGCTATTGGCAAAGATTGTGATTGTACCCTGTGTATTGGTCTTACTGGTAATGAAGATCTCTGTTGTAGATAACCCATCAGGGCTATTGACGATATTTTCCATAAAGCCAAACCAGAATTCTCTTCCCTCAGTAGTCACCTGAGAAAAGGCCGATAGGCTGCAAATGGCCAGTAAGAAAGTTAGTAGTAATCTCCTCAATTTATTAAACGCTCTACAGAGATGCTTAATATGAAACATCAAAGATGGTCATATTTTCGATTTCTCAAATGACTTGTTAAGCCAAATCCACTGATTAATCAGATGTATGACAACTGTGATAACGAAAAGTTTGATGAAAGTCGCATTCTATCTCCAATGAATTTGCTTCTTCACTGATTATTCAATTGCTTTGGGCAAAATTTTTACCCCATGGAGATCAAAGCCAAAATCCTCAAAATCTTTCCTTCCCAACAAGTCACAGCAACTTTCAAGAAAAGGGAATTTGTAGTCGAATATGCCGACAACCCTCAGTATCCGGAGTTTATCAAATTCGAATGTATTCAGGACAAATGTGATCAACTTGACAGCTTTTCCGAAGGTCAAGAGGTGAACGTAAGCTTTAACCTTAAGGGTAGAAAATGGACGGATCCGCAAGGAGTAGATAAATACTTCAATTCACTACAAGCTTGGAGGGTTACCGCAGAACAGGCGCAAACTGCTGCTCCAGCAGGCGCAACACCTCCACCACCTGCTTCGAATGATGAGCCCGATTGGCTCAATGCTGATGAATCAGATGATCTGCCATTCTAATTGATGAAATACGACCTGATAGTCATCGGAGGTGGAATTGTTGGGCTGGCAACGGCTTATAAAAGCCTTCAAAAAAACCCAAAACTTAAGCTTGCCCTTTTAGAGAAAGAAGCGAAGTTATGTCAGCACCAAACTGGCAACAATAGCGGGGTAATACACTCAGGTCTTTACTACAAGCCGGGAAGTCTCAAGGCAACCAACTGCATTAACGGATATAATATGTTACTGCAGTTCTGTAAGGATGAAGGAATTGAATACGACCTCTGTGGTAAAGTAGTAGTCGCTACAGATAATTTCCAAAAACCCTTGCTAGAGAACCTTTATAAAAGAGGTTTGGAAAACGGTCTGGATCAAATCTCCAAGATCAGTATTGAGGAATTAAAGGAAATAGAGCCCCATGTCAACGGCATCGCTGCGCTAAAAGTACCCTATACCGGCATAGTTGATTATGTAGCTGTGGCCGAAAAGTACGCAGATAAGATTCGTGAAGCTGGAGGTGAGATATTCTTAGGACAAAAAGTCACGGGAATCGAGGCGTCTTCGGATGGATCGATCATAGAAACTACTCAGCAGACCTTCGAGACCCGACTAGTTGTCAATTGTGGTGGACTTTACTCCGATCGGTTGGCGCGGAAAACTTCTGACGAGGTGGATTTGAAAATTATACCTTTCCGAGGTGAGTATTTCAAGCTTATTCCAGAAAAGGAATACTTGGTGAAGCACCTCATTTACCCAGTACCCGATCCAAATTTTCCATTTCTGGGTGTTCACTTTACTCGTATGATGAAGGGTGGTATCGAAGCGGGCCCTAATGCCGTACTTGCATTCAGAAGAGAAGGTTATAAAAAGTCTCAAATCCATTTAGGTGAATTAGCCGAATCCCTGATGTGGCCTGGCTTTCAAAAAGTAGCTAAAAAATATTGGAGAACTGGTTTTGGTGAACTTTACAGATCATTTTCTAAAGCAGCTTTCACCAAAGCATTACAAAAGCTAATTCCTGAAATTCAGGAATCCGACCTTGTAGATGGTGGTGCAGGTGTTCGTGCACAGGCCTGTGATCGTAATGGTGGTTTACTGGATGACTTCTCTATTATTGAAGCGGAGTATGCCATTAATGTATGTAATGCACCATCTCCTGCTGCTACTTCATCACTTTCCATTGGAGATACCGTTAGTGACCTTGTAATCAAGCGGTTCTAATAAAAACCTCGTTTAATCGTTCTAGGCGTATTGAATCACAAACATGAAAAAATTTGTAAAACGCCTACTATTCTTGATCCTTGTCATCTTGACCATTGGGTTTCTAATTCCAGAATCATTCTCTATGCCGGTGGAGAGTGCCACTAAAAAGGACTACAACCAGAATTCATATTGGTACTACCCTTGGGGTAAATCCGTAACCCATAAGGGAGTAGACATCTTTGCAAAGAAAAGCACTCCCGTGAAGTCATCTGGCAACGGTATTGTCATTAAGACAGGCACTTCAGACCAAGGAGGCAAATATGTAGTTGTATTGGGGCCTAAATGGAAAATGCACTACTATGCTCATCTAAATGAGATAAACACAAGTTCTGGTAGTTATGTCATGGCGGGGGAACATATAGGCTCTGTTGGAGACACTGGTAATGCGACAGGAAAAGCTCCTCATCTTCATTATTCCATTTACTCATTAATCCCATTACCGTGGAAAGTCGATAAAAGTATCCAAGGTTGGAAAAAGATGTTCTTTATAGACCCAATACCCTATTTGAACGAATCTGTTTCAGCAAACTCCAGAGTTCTCAGCTCCGAATATGTATACTCACTGCCTGATGTCATAAAACCTACATGACCTCCTCTTTTGGGTGTCTCCAAATGGATGTTCGGACTGTCTTTTGCCAAGTGATAGGGAAAGCAATCGCCAATAAGCAAAGGGTCGTTAAGTGCATTCAAGATCAATAGGTCCTTTGAAATTTTGGGTATAAAAGGCAGAGGGTTGCAGTGTTCATAGAAGGCCTTTCTATTCTCAAACCCGTGCAATGGTGCCGAATACATTTCATCAAATAATTCCAGCTTCTTGATATCGGCCAAGGTTGAAATATCAATGTCTGGGTATTGTTCGGCTTTCCTCCTTAGCTTGTCCTTCAACTTTCCCAGGAACCTTCTCTCATACACTGCATTGCTTCTAAGACTGAGTGTATCGACACTCTCAGGTAAAGAACAGGGAACCGAAATCACGACCGCCTTCTTTACTTCATCCGGAAGTCCAAATTCTGGTTCCTCTCCCAGATATCTGATTGTTTGCCCCCCTCCCATACTCATACCAACCATTGCGACTTCTTTGTAATCTCCATTTGACAAGGCATGATCAACTACTGTGCGGACATCATAACTGGCAGCATGATGATAGAGAATCCTCTGTCGGTTCATTTCTCCATTACAACTTCGGTTGTTCCAGGCAAGCACATCCCATCCCTTAGATGAGAACAGTTTGGCCATGGCCATTACATAATGCCTGTCCGAACCTCCCTCCAATCCGTGTGAAATGATTAATAGTCGATTATGACCTTTCTTGATCCAATCCAGGTTTAAAAAATCATCGTCTGGCGTTTCAATTTGTTCTCGCTGATAGCTAATCCCCGTGATTTTTCGAGTCATACTTGGGATGATGGTCTCAAAATGGCCATTTAAATAAAAAAAAGGTGGCCCCTTATAATTAGAGGAGACTATGGGCATGTTTAATGGGGTATATTTGGGACTATCTTTTAAACTGAAACTTGACGAGAAAGTTAATTGATTAAAATTCTATTGAAAACAAGGGGCACTGTGAGTTGGAGAAAATATTTTGTATTGATCACCTTGTCTGTCATTAGTCTTTCTCTATCAGGTCAAAGGATCAAGGTGGTCAATCAAGCTGACAATACCCCGATCAGTCAGGCAACTATTCAGGAAAAAGAATCAGACAGGGGTGCAATTACTGACACTCAAGGTTTTGCTGATTTAAAAGGTTTTTCAGACACCGGTTCTCTACTGTTTAGGCATCCCTCCTTCAGGCCACGTGAAGTCAAATATTCAGATTTGGCAAAACTCAATTTTACAATTAGTCTGGTAGAAGAATTCATCCAGATGGATGATGTGGTTGTTTCAGCTAATAAGTGGGAACAAAATAAAGAGGAAATACCCCAGCAAATTGCAGAGTTCGAAGCCGAAGAAATTGCCCTTGCAGAACCGGCCACTGCTGCTGACATCCTCAGTATGAACGGACAAGTCTTTGTTCAAAAAAGTCAGTTAGGAGGTGGGAGTCCCATTATCAGAGGCTTCTCCGCCAATTCTGTCCTCATTGTGGTTGATGGAGTTAGAATGAACAACGCCATTTACCGAAGCGGAAATCTTCAAAACGTCATTACCCTTGACCCCAATAACCTGCAAGGTGCTGAAGTGGTATTCGGACCTAGTTCGGTTATCTACGGAAGTGATGCTTTGGGTGGTGTAATGGACTTTCATACAAAAACACCGAGCTTTTCTAACAGTGGATTAGGATTTAAAGGTTCAACTTTTGTAAGGTATGCCTCTGCGGCAAATGCCAGCACAGGCAATGTCCAATTTGAAATCAATCAACCCAAATTTGCTTCGTTTACCAGCTTTACCTATAGTGACTTTGGAGATTTAAGGACTGGTGCGAGTCGTACAGATGAATTTCCGGATTTTGGTAAACGCTTAGAATATATTGAGCGAGTAAATGGTCAGGATATTATTGTCCAGAATAACAATGTCAATCGACAGGTAGGATCAGCTTATGATCAATACAATTTACTTCAGAAGTTTAGGTGGAGATTAGGATCATTTTCCGATTTCACCTATGCATTCCATTATTCAAACTCATCTGATGTGCCACGGTATGATCGGCTTACCTTGAGAGATGGTAATACACTGAGCAATGCGGAGTGGTATTATGGACCACAGGCTTGGCAAATGCACTCCCTACAGATGAGATTCTTCTATCCCAATCAGTTCTTCGACCAAATGAAAATGACTACAGCTTATCAGATTATTGAAGAGAGTAGGCATGATCGTAGATATACCAGCGACATTCTAAGAAGTAGAATTGAGGCAGTAGACGTCTTTTCCTTCAATCTTGATTTTGAAAAGGTCTTCGGACTGAATGGTGAATTGTACTACGGTCTTGAAGCAGTAAACAACGATGTAACGTCATCTGCCTTTACGACTGATCTAGATACCAATGAGCAAAACCCAACAAGCACCAGGTATCCAGATGGTGGTAGCAACTATAACTCCTTAGCAGCATATGTGAGTACCAAAAACCATCTGGGTGATCGACTGATTCTCAATACAGGTATTCGTTATAGTTATGTAAGTCTAGAGTCACGGTTTGAGGATAAGACCTTCTTCAATTTTCCTTTTGATGAATTATCGATTGATAATGGAGGGGTTACCGGAAACATTGGCTTGGTTTACCTACCCAAAGCCGGATGGAAAGCAAACGTGCTATTGTCTAGCGGTTTTAGATCACCCAATGTCGATGATGCAGGAAAGGTATTTGATTCTGAACCAGGTACTGTGGTTGTTCCAAACCCTGACTTAAAGCCAGAAACAAGTTACAATATTGAGTACGGTATCAGTAGACAGATTAGTAATAAACTGAAGATTGAAGTGGTAAATTATTTCTCTTTCCTAAGAGATGCACTCGTCAGGCGGCCTTTTACTTTCGATGGCCAATCACAAATTATCTATGATGGCACCCTCAGCAATGTATTTGCAGAGGTCAACGTAGGTGAAGCATTTATCTGGGGATTGACATTTAACCTTTCAGCTCAGCTTTATCCCGGTATCACATTTAAAAGTAGCTTCACCTACACCGAAGGAGAAGACACTATTCAAAATCTACCTTTGCGTCATGTTACTCCGTTGTTTGGGGAAACGAGCATTAGTCTTAAACAGCAGAAATTCACTTCTAGTTTTATTGTAAGGTACAGTGGTGGAATTGACTTTGAGGACCTTGCCCCATCGGAACAAAATAAACCTCAGCTTTATACTACAGATGGTGCCTTGCCTTGGGCTATTGTCAACATCAACAATTCTTATCAGTTCAATGATCGGTTGAGCATCAATCTGAATTTAGAAAACCTCTTAGACACACACTACAGACCTTATGCCTCTGGTATCAGTGCCCCAGGCTTCAATGCAGTTATTTCTGTCAGAGCTAACTTCTAGTATCATAACACTTTGTTAATCTTCACGTTATCATTAAGATAAATTGGAATCATACATTAGTATTGATTCTTATCAAATCATATTTATTGGGTGTTAATAAAAAAGGTCTGTCTGTCAGGCTTTTTTTATGCCTTAGGTTCTCTTAAGCCAGCAAATCCCATAACTTGCATGCCTTATTTATACGATACAATGCACGTAGCGATTGCGGGAAATATAGGCTCTGGTAAAACCACCCTAGCAAAAAAATTAGGCAAGCAGTACAACTGGGATGTTCAGCTTGAATCAGTAGAAGACAACCCTTATTTAAAGGACTTCTATGAAGATATGTCCAGGTGGTCTTTCCACTTGCAAGTATATTTTCTCAATAGTAGGTTCAATCAGGTCTCTAGGATTCGTGAGTCGAATGGAGGTACTATTCAAGACAGGACGATTTATGAAGACTGCTATATCTTCGCAGCTAACTTGTATAAATCCGGGTACATTGCCGAAAGAGACTACCAAAACTATTTAGAGCTCTTCAAATCAATGATCAAACACGTGCAACCACCTGACTTATTAATCTATTTGAAAGCCGATATTCCTAGACTGGTCGCCAACATTCAGAAAAGGGGGCGCGACTATGAAGAGTTGATAAGGATTGAGTACCTAAAAAACCTCAACCAGCATTATGAAGAATGGATTGGTGACTACGAACTGGGGAAACTCTTAGTGATTGATGTCAATGACATGGACTTTGTCAAAAATGTAGAAGACGAGGCATTCATTCTCGAAAAAGTAGATTTGGAAGTAAACGGACTCTTCGCTTAAGTTTCACGCATAATAAGAGTGAAATTATTTCATTACCTTAGAACAGTTATTTAACAACACTCTACTTTTTAATCAAAACTTAACAGTCCTGTTTGTGATAATTATCGCAGACAGGACATTTTTTTTGATATAAAACTAGATTTCTTCTTCTCCCCTTTCAAGGATATCCCAAGTATGATCAGCCAGTAGTTTAACGGTAGCGATATACTTTTCAAATGGTTTGGACCTACCCCACTCCTTAGGCCCTATGAGCGATAACGTATCTGTTTGGTCCTTCTTCATATAAAGATGATACACCTTGCCGATCAAAGGTTGGAAAGCCATTTGTGCTTGATAGATCCTTTCCGATACATCTACTCTATCCTTTATGGTTTTGGCCTGTTGTGCCAGCAGCTGCATTTGATCATAGATCTGTTTCATATCCATATCAGTCTGCTCATACATGGCAGATAAGGACCTCCCTTTGATTTTACCCTTGTCTTCAGGTTTAATCATAGCAGCCCCCACAGTATGAGGAAAATCGATAGTTCCAGGATTGGACGTTGTCACCTCCGCCATCTTGTCCATATCAATCTGATCTACATCTATTTTCTTACCTGGCTTACTCACTGTTCTACTTTTGTTGTTAAATCAGTTCTGCAACTACTTTGTTTTGGTATTGACGGAATCTTTTACTTCTTCCTCAGAAGGTGCTATTGATTCTTTTAGGTATTTTTTTGACCCTGGGAACGATGTTTTGGTAGAAATATCATAACCAACAATAATGGTGGCTATAAAAAACAGAATCGCTACCACCACAAAAATCTTCTTCTTACGTTTCATACCTTCAAATGCAAACTTCTGTATTTCCCTACTAAATTCGGTATCGTATCTTAAAAACCCTTGGAAAGTCATCGCAAAATAATTCATATCGATATGGATGCGTTCTACGCCTCTGTAGAGCAGCACGATAACCCTGAACTCAGAGGGAAGCCAGTAGCAGTAGGTGGCAGTAAAGAACGAGGCGTTGTTGCCGCAGCCAGCTATGAGGCTCGGAAGTTTGGTGTGAGGTCTGCTATGCCATCCGTAACAGCTTATCAGAAGTGCCCACAAATCATTTTCGTCAAACCTCGCTTCGATCGGTATAAAGAAGTTTCCAATCAGATTCATGAAGTGTTCCATACCTATACTGACCTGATTGAGCCATTATCTCTGGATGAAGCATATCTGGATGTTACTCAAAACAAAAAGGGAATTCCCTCAGCAACCTTGATTGCCAAAGCAATTAGAGCAGACATTAAATCAAAAACTGGCCTTACAGCCTCTGCAGGAATTTCGATTAACAAGTTTATCGCTAAAATAGCGAGTGACTATAATAAACCCGATGGCATCACACTTGTGGGACCTGAAAAGACCGATACATTCCTGGAGCAACTCTCCATCGATAAGTTCTTTGGGGTTGGAAAGGTAACTGCTGAGAAGATGCGAAACCTGGGCATCAACAATGGCAAAGACTTAAAAGCATGGTCCAAAGAAGATTTAAAGGCAAATTTCGGAAAATCCGGAGGTTTCTACTATGAAATAGTAAGAGGTAATGATGACAGGCCTGTTAATCCCAACAGAATCAGAAAGTCTCTGGGTGCCGAAAATACTTTTGATTATGACCTAATAGAATTGGTCGATATGAAGCTTGCATTAGAGCCCATTGCCGTCACTGTGATGAAGCGATTAGAAAAGGCAAACACCTTTGGCAAAACATTAACCTTAAAAGTCAAATTCAGAGACTTTTCTCAAATCACGAGAAGCCAATCACTTACGGAAGAAATTCGTACACTGGATCAGGTAGTCTCTATTTCATTCAACCTTTTAGAACAAATCAATTGGCAAGAATTTCCTGAAGGTGTTAGGTTACTGGGAATAACTTGTTCAAATTTCGAAAACAAGGAAATAGAACCACTTTTAAAGGAAGGTCATCAATTGACTTTGGATTTTTAGATTTATCTTAGACTATTATTAATACAGAGAAATGGCGAAAGTAGTAATTGGAAGTCATGCGGAGTTTGAGGAGTACATAGGGCAAGAACTCGGTGTTTCAGAATATCTCAAGATTGATCAGGAAAGAATCAATGCTTTTGCGGAAGCCACCATTGACCACCAATGGATACATACTAACCCTGAGAAGGCCGCGGAAAGTGCTTTCGGTACGACTATAGCCCATGGTTACCTGACGGTTTCTCTTCTACCCTATTTATGGGAACAAATAGCCGAGATTAATAACATCAAAATGATGATTAATTACGGTATTGAAAAGTTGAAGTTTAATCAGCCTGTAAAAGTAAATGACGAGGTAAGACTTAAGGTGAAACTGACTTCACTGGCAGATTTGAGGGGAATAACCAAATGTCAGTTGAATGTTAAGCTAGAGATTAAAGACAACCCAAAACCTGCATTTTCGGGAGAGTTTATTTTCTTATACCACTTCAAATAGGTATCGCTACTTCTTTCTCACATAAACCGTTTTTTCAAGCTCGCAGATAACCTCACCCTCTTCATTGGTAATCGCGAGTGGTAGCACATAGTCTTTCTTACCGAGTTCCGCCACATCATTCTTAATTCGCTCTATCAAGTCTGCTGTAATCTCAAATACACAGGTAACCTTGCCCATGCCGGGCTTTTTGAACTTAATGCTTGAAGCCTTATCCCAAACAATGTAGTCGCGTCCCAAATTCTGAACCAAAAGCAACATGTAGAAAGGGTCAGACATAGACATGAGTGAGCCACCAAAATGCGTTCCTACCAAGTTTTTATTCCACCATCTAAGCTTCATTTCAATCTCAGCCCGCAAAAAATCCGGACTGATATGCTTTATCCGAATACCCGCGCCAATGTAAGGCGGATAAAAATTCATCAACTTGATTTTCTGTTGCCGGGATAGTCTAAACATTCTGTTGAAAAGATTACTTTTGCGTCAAATAACGAAATAAAAATGACAGCAGAAATCCATACTGAAAAAGGTTTGATGAAAGTGGAGTTTTACGAAAAAGATGCTCCCAATACGGTTAAAAACTTTGTTGATTTATCGAAAAAAGGGTTCTACGATGGCCTCACTTTTCATAGAGTACTTCCTGACTTTGTGATACAAGGTGGATGTCCCAATGGCATTGGTAACGGTGGACCTGGCTATTCTATCGACTGTGAATTAGACGGTGATAATCAATATCATGACAGAGGGGTCCTATCCATGGCACATGCAGGAAGAAACACTGGAGGATCTCAGTTTTTTATCTGTCATAGCAGAACTAATACAGCTCACCTAGATCGTAACCATACTTGCTTCGGAAAAGTGACCGAAGGACTAGATGTTATCGATGATGTTCGGCAGGGTGATAAAATCGAGAAAATCGTAATTATAGACTAACACAGTACCACATAAGAACTAGCCCAAAGTTTACCTTTGGGCTTTTTTATTTGTAGCCTTCACAAAATCAGTCACCAGATATGCCAGTGACTTGCCTACCAGTTTTGATTCTAAATCGTTTTGTGGTGCTGCTTCTGGCAGATGTAAATAGGCAGCACAGAGGGCTTCAGCACTCCTGCGGACAAACTGCCTGGCTTGCTCCAGTGAAAATCCAGTAGGTGAGATGGCACTGCTTGGCATCATACGGATAACGTCCATATCTAGTTCAATGCCACAAGGTATCTGCTCATCATGAACGAACTCCAAGGCCTTGGCTAAATCCTTATCTAGATAATCGATGTTTTCTAAAAAATGATAGCCTACATTTTCGGCTGTATCCAAGGCCTTGAGCATATTTTCTCCATTGTAGGATTGATGAAGACCAAAAGCGAAGTACCTGTCTAAATAGCCATCATTTTTAGCATATGAAAATCCATTTCCGCTATGCCTTCCTTCCATGGATCTATAATCAGCATGCGCATCTAAATTGATACAATGCGCTCCACTTTTTAGGCTAAGCCCTGCAGTTAGCCCCTTTAGGATCGGATACGCATTATTATGACCACCCCCAATCACAACAGGTATAAGCCCAGCTTCTACAATAGATTTAATTACGGGTGAAACAAGTGCATCTAATCGCTCACACATTATGTGCATCTTCTGCACAAAATAGTCTGAGTCCGAATCCACCTCCATAGCCTGTCCCTGTAGCTCCTGAACATCGATCTCTCCCAATAACAAAAGTTCGTTTCCTGAAAGAAACCGATTGCTCTGCACATTTAAGAAAGCCATCAAGAAAGCCTCCCATGCATTTTGGGCACCGGGATTACCGTGATTTCCCAAAACTCCAATGCACTCAGGTATGCCCAACAGACAAAACCTAGCTCCATTTTCTTGAAAAACCTTAAGTGATTCAAGGCCATCAGAACTCAAGGTTTGGACTCGTTCACCAATCTTAACTTCACCCTTCCTAGTACTTGTGAGCCTTTGGATCTGCTCTATGGTTAACCTCTTAATGGACATGCGCTTCAAATTAGCAAAAAGAGATTACTCCTTCCATCGATGTGCTTTTTTAAACTTCTAATAATTAATATCTTCACCCGCTAGTGCCCAATCAATCATAATAGATGGAATATATACCTGAGCCGGTAAAGATTTTCGTGGTCGAAGATGATCCTGTTTACATGAAGTTAGTGCAGTACGTAGCAGAACTAAACCCTGACCATGTAGTAAGAACTTTTACCAACGGCAAAAACTGTATAGATCATTTACATGAAAATCCTGCACTCGTTACCTTAGATTACTCTTTACCAGATACTACAGGAGAAGAAGTACTCAAAGCCATAAAGGCTTACAACCCTGAAGTACCTGTCATAGTAGTTTCATCTCAAGAGAGTATCAATACCGCGGTGGAGCTCCTCAAGCATGGTGCCTACGATTACATCAGTAAGGACAATGAGACGCGTGAGCGCCTGCTTAATTCCATCAACAATGCCAAAAAACATGATGCACTCACAAAAGAAGTGAGCCATTTGAGAGAAGAAGTTGGACAAAAGTATGAGTTTGACAACAGTATCATTGGAGAAAGTCCGGCCATACAGAAAATCTTCAAACTACTGACCAAAGCCGTCAAGACTAATATTACTGTTTCGATTACTGGTGAAACAGGTACAGGAAAAGAAGTAGTAGCCAAGGCCATTCACTATAACTCAGAACGCAAGGACAAGCCGTTTGTGGCAGTCAACATAGCAAGCATACCTGAAAACCTTATTGAAAGTGAACTATTCGGCCATGAGAAAGGTGCCTTTACGGGAGCATTGGCCAGAAGAAAAGGAAAATTTGAAGAAGCACATACAGGCACCATTTTCTTAGATGAGATAGGTGAAATGGACATTAATCTCCAGGCTAAACTCCTGAGGGCACTACAAGAACGAGAAGTGACACGGGTTGGAGGAAATGAAGTAGTTAAGTTTGAGACCAGGGTGATCGTAGCTACCCATAGAAATCTGGCTGAAGAAGTTAAGGCAGGAAATTTCCGCGAAGACCTTTACTACCGCCTTCTGGGAATCCCAATTGAACTTCCTCCATTACGTGAGCGTGGGAAAGATATTTTACTGATTGCGACTCATTTCCTAAGTGCCTTTGCTAAGGAAAATAAGATGGGTAAGGTCAAAATAAGTAAGGAAGCACAGTCCAAACTGATGAATTACCCCTTTCCTGGCAACGTTAGAGAGCTAAAGTCTATTATTGAATTAGCAGCTGTCATGTGCGATGATAACATGATTGAAGAAGCAGACATCACTTTCAACACACTTCAGAAAGAAGGCCAATTCCTATTCGAAGAGATGAGTTTGCGGGACTACACCTTTAAGATCATCAAACACTTCCTTGACAAATACGATAACAATGTGCTTCTCGTAGCCGAAAAATTAGATATCGGCAAGTCGAGTATTTATAGATACTTAAAAGAAATGGAAGGCGATGATTAATACTTTACCAGTCGTCCTAAGCTCTCTTCCACACGCCAGAAGAGAGACTTAGGGTCAACCGGTTTGTTCAGAAATGCCTTTACCTCCAAATCACTGAATTGGGTGTTTAGTGATTCGGATTCTTCACTTGAGAGTACAATCACCGACATGTCGTAAAGTCTTGCGCTTTTTCTTATGGCGGTTATCAACTCTACTCCGTTCATCTCTGGCATTTCATAATCAGTTATAATCACATCAACCCTATTCCCCGCATCCAACCATCTCAAGGCATCGCTTCCGTTACATTTACATACCACTTCGTAGTAAGGAGTCAAAAGAAACTCTAAGAGTCTTCTTGTGCTTTGTTCATCGTCTACTACCAACAGTTGCCTTTTCATTTGCTGATGTTTGATACAACAGGTGCCGAAAGTGTACCAAAAACCGTTTCTCAAATGGTTTATGTGAATAGAGGCTGTCAAAGCAACTTATTATGTACATAGATTATTTTTTACTAAGCAGTTTATCCCATTATGAAGATTATCCCTCCCAAATAGGGAGAATCGCTGCTACCGACCATCCATAATATTTGATATTACTTTAGTCTGGTTTTTATTTATGTTTGAATAAATCATTCAGAAAAGTTATGCGTAAGATTCTCTTGTCACTGTCCATTGTTCTTTGGGTTACAAGCTCATTTGCCCAAAACAAACCACTCACCGACCTCACTGTCGAAGAGATCATGCAATCACAATCAAAATTTGTGGGGACTCCCCCATCTCGTGTGAGTTGGTCAAAAGACAGTAAATCCATTTTCTTTAACTGGAACCCAGAGGATTCAGGTCGAGCAACCACTTATAAGGTTGGCAAAAATGGTGGCACTCCTGAAAAGGCTGACGATAGAAATGAGGGCTGGCCTTCTTCTTACCTTTATAATGATAATGAAAGTAGTATAGTCTTTGTAAAAGGTGGAGATGTGTACACCATGGACGTCAAATCCAAAGCAGAAACTCAAATTACTGCAACCAATGCCAGAGAGAGCAATGCAAGATTTCACAGCAATGATGTCATCACATTTGTGTCAGAGAACAACTTGTTTTCGGTTAATACAAAATCCGGATTGATTACTCAGCTGACAAATATCATTATTGAATCAGAAAATGATGACTCCCCAAGAAGAACCGTTAACAATCAAAACTCTGGAAATCGTGAACAAGACAGTTGGTTAAGGAAAGATCAATTGGTGACCTCAAGCATTCTTGAGGAACGTAGAAACCGACCTCGTAATCAGAATCGCTTCCGTAGTTTTTCAAATCAGGCGCAAAGCCCAACGAGTAGGCGTAGTTCTATTAAACTTCCTAATGTCAGAAACTTAAGACTCTCCCCTGACGGCAATTATGTGAGCTTCAGTGTTTATTATGCTCCAGAAAAGGGTGGCAAAAACACCATTGTCCCCAATTATGTGACTTCTACCGGTTACACGACAGATATTCGCGCCAGAAGTAAGGTTGGAGGTGAACAAGGCCACAGTAAAATTGGCATCTATAACATTGGTGAGGATGAGCATTACATGTTAGATACAGAAAAGCTACCAGGTATTTCCGATCTTCCTGATTATGTAAAAGACTACCCCGATCGTGAAGTTGAGGCAAAGCCAAGATTGGTTTCTGCTAATACGATTCTATGGTCCAAAGATGGACAATACACTGTAGTACACTTTGCTTCACACGATAATAAGGACCGTTGGATCATGAGGCTACTTCCTGATTCAGGAGACTTGATTGAGGTGGACAGACAAAGAGATGAGGCTTGGATAGCAGGCCCGGGTATCGGAAGTGAGTTCGGCTCGGGTACTCTGGGGTTCCTCCCAGACAACAAAACCATTTATTTTCAGTCTGAAAAATCCGGTTACTCTCACCTTTATCTACATGATTTTTCAAATGGTGTACAAACACAGCTTACTTCAGGAAATTTTGAGGTGTATAGCCCTTCTCTTTCGAAAGATGGCTCTAAATGGTACTTCACAGCAAACATGAAGCATCCTGGTATCAGGCATTTCTACAGTATGCCAGTTAAGGGAGGCAAAATCACTCAAATCACTTCTGAGGATGGTAATAATCAAGTCACCCTATCACCGGATGAGAAGACTTTGGCGGTGCTTCACTCCTACATTGACAGACCTAATGAACTCTTTGTACAAGCCAATAAGCCAGGGGCAAAAAGAACACAGGTCACGGAGAGCCTGCAAGATGGTTTCAAGCAGTATGACTGGTACCAACCTGAGATTGTAACGTTCACTGCTGAAGACGGTGCTACCGTTCATGCCAGATTATACAAACCCGAGAATCCGAATGGAGCAGGCGTGATCTTCGTACATGGAGCAGGTTACTTACAGAATGTGCATTACTGGTGGAGTACTTACCAGAGAGAGTTTATGTTCAATAATATGCTCAGAGCACAGGGCTATACCGTTCTAGATATAGATTACCGTGCCAGTTCTGGCTATGGTCGCGATTGGAGAACGGGTATTTATCGACATATGGGGGGCAAAGACCTTTCTGACCAGATTGATGGTGCAAAATACCTCAGAGAAGAACATGGTGTTGAAGCTGACAGAATCGGGATGTACGGTGGTTCCTATGGTGGCTTCATTACGCTATTCGCAATGTTTCAGCATCCAGATGTAATCAGTGCTGGTGCTGCATTAAGGTCTGTTACTGACTGGGCACATTACAATCATGGATATACTTCTAACATTCTCAATACACCAGTCGAAGACCCAATTGCATACAAAAGAAGTTCCCCCATCTACTTTGCAGATGGTCTGGAAGGAGATCTATTGATTGCTCATGGAATGGTAGATACTAATGTTCATTTTCAAGATGTTGTAAGACTTGCCCAAAAGCTTATTGAACTAGGCAAAGACAACTGGGAAATGGCACTTTATCCTGTTGAAAACCATGGGTTTACTACACCTTCCAGTTGGACAGACGAGTACAAGAGAATTTACAAACTCTTCCAAAATACAATCGGTAAAAAATAGACCTCAAAGCCTGAGTACACCATGAAAAAGTTCCTATCGCTATTGCTTCTATTAGCAGTATTTACTTGCCAGAAGCCACCAATCAAAGTCTCATATGAGAACAGAGGACTCATTAGCGAACAAGCAATGGTTGTCTCCGCTCATCCATTGGCTTCCAAAGTAGGCAAAGAAATTATGGAACAAGGAGGTAATGCGGTGGATGCAGCCATCGCCACACAGTTTGCCTTGGCAGTGGTATACCCGGGCGCAGGAAATATTGGCGGTGGTGGTTTTATGGTGAGCAGAATGGCGAATGGAGAAATCGCAGCGCTCGACTACCGTGAAAAGGCTCCTCTAGCCGGGGGACGTGATATGTACCTGGATGCCAATGGTGATGTAATTCCAATGGCCAGTGTTCGCGGTCATTTGGCAGCCGGTGTTCCAGGAACAGTTGCAGGCTTAGAAGCTGCCCACAAGAAATACGGCAAGTTAGATTGGGCTAGCCTTGTACAACCAGCCATTGATATTGCTGCTAATGGATGGAAACTGACCGCTAGAGAAGCAAGAGGCCTGAACGGGAATCGAAAAGTATTCATGGAGTACAATACCATCCAGCCAGACTTCTTTTTGGCAGAAGAAGGTTCAGAGTGGAAAGAAGGTGATATGGTTAGCATTCCTGATTTAGCAAAGACCTTGGAGAGGATTAGAGATAATGGTAGAGATGGTTTTTACAAGGGTGAAACCGCCAAACTCATCGTTGCCGAAATGGAACGAGGCAATGGTCTAATTTCGCTCAAGGATCTGGAAGAATATGATGCAGCATGGCGTACTCCTGTTTCTGGAGAATACAGAGGCTATGAATTCATTTCTATGCCCCCACCTTCTAGCGGTGGCATAGCACTTTCACAATTATTTCATGCAGTTGAGCCCTTTAACCTCAAAAAGATGGGCTTTCATAGTCCTGCTGCCATTCATCTTATCACTGAAGCTGAAAGAAGAGCTTATGCAGATCGTGCAGCCCACCTGGGAGACCCTGATTTTTTTGATGTTCCTAGAGAAGGATTGACTGATAAGGCCTATACGAAGACTAGAATGTCAACCTTCAATCCAAATAAGGCCACAGCAAGTTCTAACATCAGTGCTGGTACACCTGCTCCAAAAGAGAGTGAAGAAACGACTCATCTATCTGTTGTCGATCAATGGGGAAATGCAGTTTCTGTAACCACAACCCTAAATGGAGGTATGGGAAGCAAAGTGTTTGTTGGAGGTGCAGGTTTTCTACTTAACAATGAGATGGACGACTTCAGCGCTAAGCCAGGTACACCTAACATGTATGGCCTGGTCGGAGGTGAGGCCAATGCGATTGAACCTGGAAAGCGAATGTTGAGTTCTATGACTCCTTCCATTGTGTCGAAAGATGGAAAGCTCTTTATGGTAGTGGGAACTCCAGGTGGATCAACAATTATTACCTCCGTCTTTCAAACGATCATCAATGTGGTCGATTTTGATATGACAATGCAGCAAGCGGTTTCAGCACCTCGCTTTCACCATCAATGGTTACCAGATGTTATCCAAGCCGAAAGGAATGCTTTTGATAGCTTATTGATCAGGAATCTAGAGTCCAAAGGACATAAACTTAGGTCTAGGGGGACAATCGGTCGAGTAGATGCTATCTTAGTCCTTCCAAACGGCAAGCTAGAGGCTGGTGCCGATCCGCGTGGAGATGATACCGCGGCTGGATATTAGGTATAGCTAATTGATTTCCTTTGATTACATTTTTTAGGCTTAAACCGTCTTAGGATTTTAGGCTAAACTCATATATATGAAACGAAAGGCGTTCTTATCCACATTCTTACTCCTTATATTCTTTTCCTGTGCTTATGCTCAAGTCAATCTTGATAAAGAAAAATTGGACAAATATATTGGCTCTCTAGGGAAACATGATCGAGCAATGCTGAGTCTGAGCATCGCTCATGAAGGAAATGTGATCTATGAGAAATCCATTGGATATGCTTCAAAAGAAAAGAATCTATTAAGTGATAATCAGACAATTTATCGTATTGGTTCTATCTCCAAAGTCTTCACCACCGTGATGATTTTTCAACTGATTGAGGAGGGAAAATTGAGCCTTGACACCAAATTGTCAGACTTTTACCCTGGCATAAAGAATGCAGAAAAAATCACAGTTTCTAACCTATTGAATCATAGCAGTGGCATTTTCAATATGACCAATGAACCCTCCTTCAGGCAGTTTATGGTAAGTGCCAAAACAAAAGATCAGATGGTTTCAAGAATAGAAGGTCTAAAGTCGGATTTTGAGCCAGGCAGCCGATCAGACTATTCTAATAGCGGTTTCGTACTACTAGGTTTCATAGTGGAGGACCTGACCAATACTGATTATCCAAGTGCGGTGATGGAGCGGGTGATCAGGAAAGCGGGTTTAAAGAGAACACGTTATGGGTCGGACATAAATGTCGAAAACAATGAGGCACTACCCTATCGTGCTGCGAACAAAGAATGGCAGGCAGTAACTACATTCACTGATATGAGCATACCAGGTGGTGCCGGAGCAATGGTATCTACACCTACTGACCTTACGCAGTTCATAAATGCCATTTTCGATGGCACGTTGATCTCCTCCAATTCTTTAAATCAGATGAAAGAGATTACAAGGGGTTACGGTAGAGGACTTTTTGAGATGCCCTTCAATGATAAAACAGGATATGGACACGGTGGAGCAATAGACTTCTTTTCATCCAATCTTGCCTATTTTGAAGAAGACAAATTAGCCGTCAGCATGACTGTCAATGGCGTGCTAGAGAATACAAATGATATCATGATCGCGGTTTTGAGTATGACATATAGTACTCCTTATACACTGCCGGATTTCGGAGCAGAGGCAATCGATTTGCCAGAAGAAACTCTCTTAAAATATGAAGGTACTTTCGCTTCAGATGCCATACCATTGAAAGTGACCCTCAAAGTTAAAAATGGAAAATTGACCGCACAGGCGTCTGGGCAAAATCAATTAACGCTTGAAGCTTTTAGCGAAAAAGAGTTTCGCTTCGAACAAGCCGGTATTGTCATCACATTCGAAGAGGTTTCAGACACTATCGATTATACAAGGTTTATTCTGAAACAAGGAGGCGGAAGATTTGAATTCAAGAAGGAATAATTCTTGTAAAACGGTTTTTGGTTATCTTTAAGGTATGCGATGCATTATTGCATTCCTTGCACTCACCACGACAACACTCTACAGCCAACAATTGCTGCCAAGCTTTGACTCAGAGCTAATAGAGTCGGTATATATTGACGACAACCTTAGAAATGCGCCTAAGGAGTACTTCATCAAGATTTATGAGTACAACAAGGACTCAGCAAGGCTAATTAAATCTCCGATTATCCCCCACTACCTTTTAGAAAATGGACAGGTCAAAGAAGTTCAGTTTAGAGAGAAAAATGAAGTGCTAAAATCCCACTTCTTTGATAAGCACGGAAGGATAATAGTACAGAAGAGGTTTGGGTTTCAGGAGAACATGCCCAAAATCATCTATGAATACCATGATGATTCATTTGAGGCGATTGAAACTATCTATCGGCTTGGTGATCGTATACACTCCAAATCTGTGGTCAAATACAATACACATTTGCAGGTTGTGGCCAAGGAAGAGTATCGTGGAAAAGACAAACTGAATCGTTACTGGAAATATTATTACAACGAACAAAACGACCTTATTGCCGATGAATTCTATGATACTTATTATGGTATCGACAAGCCTGCCGACTCTTTAAAAATCAAGTATCGCTATGACGAACTTCAACGCAAAATTTCCAGACATGATTACAGGACCAATCATCTGGAGTCGCGTACTGATTACGCGTACTTTCCTGATTCTGTTGTAAAACAGACTACCTTCTTTAGTTTTGATGGCGTCCCAAAAGAAAGACACCTTGAAGTAAAAAAAGACTCCCTAAGAGTGATGGTAAGAGGTTTTTTCCAAAATGGTGATACGGTGAATTTCAGGTCTCGTTTTAAGGAAATTTATCTTTATGGTGACTTAGTAGAATACGAAAGCAGGACGATCAGAGGTACCTATGTGGATCGGTTCACTACCTTCTATGAATATGATGAAATGGGTAATTGGATAGAGAAAACCACCTATTCCAATGGTGTTGTGATTAAAAAGGAAGAAAGAACCATTCTCTATTGATGCTTATGGATAGACCCAATATTTTCACCCAGACTATTGGGGTTGAAAAAACTCATCTCGATGAGCTCAATCATGTCAACAACGTTCAGTATTTACAATGGATTCAGGACATTGCTAAATGTCATTGGGAGGCCCGAGCAGACAAAATATGGCTAGAAAAATATGCCTGGGTGGCCTTAAACCACTTCATTGAATATAAGAAACCCGCTTTCCTTAACGATAGGCTATTAATGCAAACGCATGTACATGAGTTTGATGGGGTGAAATCAAATCGATTGGTGAGAATTAGTAATCAGGAAACTGGAGATCTAATTGTACAATCAAGTACCTCCTGGTGTATGATTGATCGTAGCAGGAACAAGCCAACAAGGGTTTTAGAAGCTATGATCAAGGCCTTTTCAGACTAATTTGTATTCTCTATTCGACCCTCTGCAGCTGATTTCATAAAGCTTGCTGGATAATCGATATAGTCAATGTGCCGGTGAATCATTCCATCCTCATTGAAATACAGCCAAATGGTAAAGCGCCATTGATGTTCCATAGCCATCAGCTGACCTCCGAAGTAGAATGGTGTAAAATAGCCTCGACCTACTGCTGAACTGTCGGTAACAGCTAGATCTTCAAGAATAAGCGTTTTAGGGTAATCAGGATGTTTCTGAAAGGCAGTATCTGGCCAATTGTAGAACTTGATAAATTCAGCTTTGTCATAACTCAATCCGTAGACCACGTCTTGAAAAACCAAGTCATCGGCATATTGATTAATGAATCCTGACCAATCTGATCGATCGGCATACATTTCAAAGTATTTTTCAGCCTGACCTCGTGTTTTACTCTCCTCATCACTACAACAAGAAAATGTAATGATAACCACTGTTGTGAGTAGGAAAGTCCTCAGATAATTTCGAAGACCCATAGATACTTTTATTTGATAATAACAAACTCCACCCTACGATTGATTTCTATTCCCTCAGGGCTCTTATTATCACTCAGAGGTTTAGTTCCTCCATAGCCTATATAGTCAATCCTGCTTCCATCAATTCCCTTTGAAAGCATATAGTCTCTCACTGTTTTAACGCGCTCCTCTGACAACTCTTGTAAAAGCTTTTCATCACCCCGGTTGTCCGTATGGCCCTCAAGGCGTATCGCCATGCCCGGATTGTCTTTCATCAATTGGATCAATTCATCAATCTGTTTTGTTGCCTCTTCTGGGTTTGCAAATGAAGCTCTCGCTCGGTTGAATAGAATATTCTCGATTTCAACGGTGGTACCCACCTCTTCTCTTGTAAGTAGTAATCGTTCAATTCCGTCTGCTGCATTTGTGGACGCCTCACCTGCTTTGAATAACTTCTGATACTTGAGATATCCACCCAATTCAATTGACACTTTCAAATCTGTACCTTCCTCCAGGGTAAGTTCAAAGCGCTTTGAGGGAGAAGCAATATCAGCAGTCTTAATGGTTCTTTCCTGACCATTATAAGTTAATACTACATTGGCATCTATTAACGCTTCTGTGCGGTTGTCCAAAACCTCAAAAACCATCAATATCTGCTTCTTAGGTTCTTCCACAGGCATCACCGCCTCTTTTTTGACTTCCTCCTTGGGTTTTTCAATTACCTCCTCTTCCTTTTTCTCTACGGCTACTACTTCCTCTGACTTCTCTTCTGCAGTATTTTCTTCTCCCGTTGTCTTCTCCACAACTTCCTCGGCTTTCTCTTCTTCTGGTTCAACCACTGGAACTGTTACTTCTATTTCTTCGGCCTCAGGGATACCGTCAGCCATTGAATAAGCGAATATATCTCCAAAACCTTCGCTGTTTTGAGTCGAAGAGAAATAGGCCACTTCGTCTCCACCTATAAATGAGAGTCCTTGTTCGGCACCTACCGTGTTTAAAGCCTGACCTAAATTTTGTGGTGTAGTCCATTCTACCCATGAGCTATCACTCTTTCTTTCTGACATAAAAATATCTCGCCCCCCTGATCCACCATGACCATTGGAAGTGAAGTAAAGAGACTTCATATCACTTGAAAGGAAGGGTACCCATTCCTGGGCGTAAGTATTGAGCACATTTCCCATATTCTTAGGCTGACTCCATTCACCATCGGCTCCCCTGTAAGAGATGTATAGGTCTTCATTGCCTTCCGTCTCGTAGGATTGAATCGCCATAATAATAACCTTCTCGTCCTTAGAAATTGTGGCACTAATGTGAGTTGACTCATTAGAGAAAAATTGAATAGGTAATTTTTCAGGCACAGCCCAAGCGCCATCTTTCAAACTGGATACCGAAATACCATTCTTGAGCTTACTTATGCCTCTTCCTTCCGGATCAAAGAAGTTGAGAAGATACATTCGCTGACCATCGGCACTAAAGCCTACTACACCATTCAGTCCAGGGTGGTTAATGCCACTACCAGCGTGAACAGGTTGAGACCAACCATTTGCAGTCTTTTGACTATACCAAATATCTCCTTGGTCAAGTACTCCACCAATATTGGCGGGGTGTCCTACTCTTGTGAAATACAGGGTCTGCCCGTCTGGGCTCAGCATAGGACTATGCTCATCGTAGGACGAGTTGATTCCATCGATTCGAATATGGGCTAGTTCTTGACCAGATAAGGCAAAACAGCCTGAAAAAATCATCGAGATGATTATGACAACACGCTTATACATGAGTTATGTCGAATTAAAAATTATGAAGCAGCCACATGATTGAGACAACCATATCTGGATAGGCCATGCCATCCTGCTCAGCACAAATTAAATAAAATGAAATCAGAAAGGCTAGCTGACCCGAAAGAGTGTCGATTAGAGACCTTTTTACAGCTGAATGACCGAAGGAAAACTCAAAAATATATTTCTTGCGCTAGTCGGTAAGTATTAGCGTGTGCTTCGACTATATGGGCTATTTTTTCAGAGTACCCTCCACCCATGCAAGCCATTACCGGAATCTTATTCCTATGACAAAGCTCCAACACTATACGATCACGTTTCTTACAACCATCTAGCGTCATACCTAACCTTCCTAGTTTGTCGGTTCCCAATACATCAACACCAGATTGAAAACAGATGAAATCAGGTTCGAAGCGATCGAATACTTCATTTAAGTGACGATCTAGAATTTTCAGGTAAGTATTGTCATCCGTACCATCAAGCAAGCCTATATCTAAATCTGACTGCTCCTTATGCATAGGATAATTTGACTTGCCATGCATACTGAAAGTAAAGACTCGATCTTCTTTGGCAAAGATTTCGGCTGTGCCATTCCCTTGATGAACATCTAGATCTACCACAAGTATCTTATGCGCCAGTTCCTGATCTAAAAGATGATGGGCTGCTATCGCGATATCATTTAGTAGGCAGAACCCTTCCCCACGATCAGTAAAGGCATGGTGCGTGCCTCCTGCCACATTCATGGCTATACCATTTGTTAAGGCATACTGAGCGCATTTCACACTCCCATCCATGATGACAATTTCGCGAGCCACCAATTCATTCGACAGCGGAAAACCTGTTCTTCTTTCTTCTTGCCTGGTCAACGTCTGATCCTTGAGCTTTTGCCAATACACAGCATTATGCGTACGGATCACTTCAGTATCTGTTAAAGATTCAGGAGCAAAGAAATTATCTTGATTCACTGTACCCTCGTAAAGCAACTGCTCAGGTAGCAGATTATACTTCTCCATCGGGAAACGATGATTCTTTGGCAAGGGATGGGCATAAATTTCGGACCAGGCAATCTTAAGCATGAGGACTTTCAGCGTAAAAGCTAAAACTCAACAAAGATGTTTTCAATTTCCAATTTCAGCACGAATAATATTCGCCATTTGAGGTAATTGCCTCATAATACCTCTTCTTGGAGCATCCGATGCATTGATTTGATAGCAGATAGAGAATCCAAGGTCTTCAAAGTACATCATATTGGTAATATAGCCTGGCATAAATCCACTATGGCCCATTACTCTACCATTCGGGGTGTTTCTTATGTGCACACCCAGGCCCCAATCACCGCCCATTCCAGTAGCTTCACGTCCTTTAAAGTACTCTTTCAACAAGGCCTTGTCGAACATTTTGCCCTCATAGATTTTCTTTGCCAATACAGCCAAGTCTCTGGTGGTAATGACCAAACCTCCACCGGCCCATTCAAACTGCCAATTGTATCGACTTTGTCCATTTTCATTGAGCGCCTTCCCTGGAAAGAAAGGGTCTTCACCATTATAGCCCTGGGCCAACTTTTCATAAGTCCTGCCCGTTTGCCTGACCACATGCTTTAAACCTGCCCTATCTAAAACTCTCGTTTGTACTTCATCATAGAGGTTATTTCCCGTAACGGCCTCAACAGCCATAGCTACGATAATGTAGTTGGTGTCAGAATAGGCGAACTGGGTTTCTACATCAAACATTGGCTTATCGTCAAATACATATGAGAGTAATTCTTCAGGCTTCCAGACACGATTGACATCGGCCACTATATCTTTTTGAAATGCTTCTTTGAATACGTATCGCGGTATACCACTCTCATGGCGCATTAGATTTCGGAGTGTTAGTTTATCGGCATTCGGCAATCTTTTGAACCACTCATTACTCCCTAAATACTTTTTTACCGGTTGATCTAAATTCAGCACACCCTCTTCTACCAATTGCATGACAACAACGGAGTAGAATACTTTGCCAGTGCTGCCACCGAGCATCTTATGATCAAATTCCATTGCTATTTCTCTCTCAAGATCGGCATACCCGGCAGTCAGGGTAATCTCTCTTCCTGTGGGCAATACTGCTGAAAAGCTTACTCCTGGAACATTGGAACCCTCATAAAGCTCAGCCAATTTGTTTTTCAGCTTGGACGCTAAATCATTCTCCTCTTGTGACTTAAGATCTGGCAGTGCGAATGCCAACAATAAAAGCAGTACTGAAATGGTTCTTTGAATCATATTGAAAAATAATAAAAAGGGCCGCTAGTTTAGTAGCGGCCTCTGATGTCAATATTGCGAAATTTCTTACGCTTCACCATCGTCAAACTGAAAAGAGTAGTGCGTCTTGTCTAGTTTGAGGGTGTCTTCATTGAATTCTTTGATGAACTTTTCGATAACATTGTGAGTAATAGCATCAACATGCAAACCCACATCCAAGCCAATTCCAAAATCGGCATGTTCATCTAAATCCACATGCTCCTGAACTTTCACAGCTTCCTCTTCTTCCAGCTCATCCATTACTTCGGTTAGATAGAGACCGATTTCTTCCTCCAGATCATCCAGTGGCTCAATATCACCATTCTCATCTTCATCGTAAGAGATAGACTTATAATCAGGGAATTTTTGAGCCACTTTGTGCTCAGCTAATTCATGAATCTCACTGCTATGTTGCAACCTAAGGGTATAGATTGCAGCATCATAGATAACTTCTTTGCCTTCATATTTTCCAATAAAGTAGAAGTTCATAAAATCATCAGAATTGTCTTCAGACTCGATAATTGCATAAGATTGATCTTCGCCAATTTCTGATTTCATTTTGGAAATCTCAGCCGGATCAAATCCATCGTTATTTCTCATATTTCACTTTTAAAATTGTTGCAAGCTACTGCTAAAAAAAGTCCTAATGTTAAACTTCTGTTTGAACGAGCTGCTTAACCTCCTTCACTCGTTCGTCAAATAATGTTGGATCATAATTCACACCCTTAAACTGCATGGCACCAAGGTATGCCTTTACTTCATCGGAATGTACTATTGTTCTGCTGGTGTTCATACCAACATACTTGAAAGTGGTCCACATTAAGGTCTTCAAATGACTTTTATAGTCATCTAGCATGAGGTATTCAACCACGATTGTGTTGTCATCAAACCAAACCAAGCGCGTGATTATTCTGACCCATTCGCCAAGATTAGCCGGTTTTAAGTAGGCAATATGGTGGTTATACACTACCCAAAAAGCCTCATAGGACTTAATAAGGTCCATAATTTCAACACCATATAATTTTGGCACCTGATCTTCTCGAGCATTAAAAAAGTAATCTAGATACTTCGCATTATTAAGGTGCCTTAATGGATCACAATCCTGAAAACGGATAATTACCCTTGACTCGGTTTGTTTAGCGTACTCTCTGTGTGGATCGACAATGAACATTACAAATACTTTTCTTTGATAATCATAATATGATGTGCATAATGACCAGCAGTGAGTGCCGCCAATGCACGAACGGTAATTCTTGAGCCACTGGCAATGCCTTCTCTCATGGCCTCTTCCTCAGTCACATTTTGAAGTAACGCAAGTGTGGCTGTTCTTATAGCTCGGAATTCATCAATCAATGAATCCATCGACCTCCCTTCCATCCGACTGTTTTCCTGATAGATGTTCTGATCCATACCTGGGAGTTCCACATCATGGCCTCTTACAATACTCAGGGCACGATATGAAAACACACGTTCAGCATCATTTAAGTGATTGAAAACTTCCTTGACTGACCACTTACCAGGTGCATAACGGTGGTCTACTTTATCGTCTGGAATGGTGCTGAAAAAATCTGCAACAGACGTCAATTGACGTTCTAAAACAATATAAAGATCTTCATCCGGAAGCTTACTAACATATGGCTCATAAAACGGATTATATTCTGATGCTTGTGGCTTTTGAATCATGCTTGAATTTATAAAAATATCGGACTGAAGACTAATCGTCTATCCATGAAGTATACATGATATAGTGCTTCGGAGTTCGATCAATCACTTGCCTCAATTTTTCATCAATATCTTTTACTTTTCTTGCAGGAGTTCCGGCATAAAGTGAGTTTTCTTCTACAACCGTATTGGCAAGAACAACCGCTCCCGCGGCAATCATAGAACCTGACTTGATCACGGCATTATCCATGACAATGGCCCCCATTCCTATTAAAACACTGTCTTCTACAATACAGCCATGAACAATGGCATTATGACCAACAGACACATTCTTACCAAAAACTGTTTTTGAGTGGTTTAATGTCCCGTGTATCACTGCTCCATCCTGAATATTACAGTTCTCTCCCATCTCAATGGAACACACATCCCCTCTAATCACTGCATTAAACCAGACGTTACAGTTTTCAGCCAGCGTAACATCACCGATAACAGTGGCATTATCGGCCAACCAGCAGCCTTTTGCAATTTTAGGCTGAACTCCCTTTACTCCTTTTATCGTAGGCATTATAAAATTATATGTATATACATTGAACCTTTTAAAATACTTCAGAGTTTAACTCACAACTCGAAACAATCCACTCCAAATCCTGTTAGTGGAATGTCCGATTAAAGAAAAGAAAATAACCCTACAAATTGACAAAAATGAAAAATTTAAAATCTACTCTTGGCCTACTGTTGCTTGCACCACTTGTTTGGGCTTGTGGCCCTAAAGGTTCTACTGTTGAAACCTCAGAAGCCAAAGCTGTTGCTACTAATACTGAAGCAACAAGTATTCAGGTGAATACAGCCAATAGTATCGTGACCTGGATTGGATCAAAGCCGGCTGGAAAACACAATGGAACAATCGGAATTACCAGCGGAGAAGTGCTTGTGAAAGGTGATGCAGTAGTCGGTGGAAACTTTGAAATAGATATTAACTCATTAGTTGTTTTGGATATGCCAGCTGATTCTGAATGGAACGCCAAACTAAGAGGTCATTTAATGTCTCCTGATTTCTTTGAGGCAGAAAACTTTCCAATCGCCAAATTTGAAATCACAGGTGCGGAAGCCTTCAATGCTGGTAATTTAGTGGCCGACCTTGACGAACCACAAACAGATTACACACCCGCATCACTTGCTGATGTAATGGTTGAAAATCCAACTCACATCATTTCAGGTAACCTAACGATGAGAGGTACTACTAAGAACATCTCATTTCCGGCTTCGGTCTCTTTAGAAAATGGTGTCATAAAAGCGATTGCCAACTTCAACATCGACAGAACAGAATGGGGTTTGAAGTTTAAAGAAAGAGCTTCTTTGGCCGAAAAACTTAAGGATGACTTTATTTATAACACTGTGAATGTTGGCTTTGAATTAGAAGCAGGCACTCGAAAAGGAACAGAATAAGTCCTACCAAAAAAGACAATGGCCCTGGGTATCCGTATCCAGGGCTTTTTTATACCCCAGGGTTTCTGCATTTTTGCACCCTTCTATATGACAATTGTTGATTTTCCACACTTCGGCATAAGCCGGGATGAGTTTATACTTAAGGCATTAAACTGGGCCAATAAGCATAGCTATTTTGCTTATTTCAATAATAGCCAAGTCCCTTATCCACATAATGGTTTTCACCATGTGCTGGCCATTGGTGCCCAAAGTAAGTTGGCTTATGATGAAGGGACCATTTTCAGTGACCTAAGGGCCTTTCTCAATAATATCGACACAAATGCTGCTTCTAATGACTGGTTGGTAGGTTACCTCGGCTACGACTTAAAAAACGAGATTGAAAAACTGAGTAGCTCCAATGTGGATCGTCTCAGTTTCCCAGAAACCCAATTCTTTAACCCAAGCCATCTACTCCATTTTAGAGGTAATCACTTAGAAATTGAGAGCAAGCAGGAAGAAATAGTACAAGCCATCTTAGATACTCAAGTCACACATATAGAAAGTGAACTAACTGAACCGAAGTCATCCGTAAGCAAGGATCAGTATCTCTCAAATGTCGATCGGTTAAGGCAACATATTGAAGAAGGTGATTGCTACGAGGTGAACTATTGCCAGGAATTTCATGGTGATGTTCATCATCTAGATCCCATTGGATTATATCATCGTCTCAATGCAATTTCTCCCAACCCCTTTTCCTGTCTGCAGAAGTTTGGCAAGCACTATATCATCTCTGCTTCACCAGAACGATTTATGAAGAAGGACGGTGATACCGTTATATCTCAACCTATTAAGGGTACTCGATCACGTAGTAATAATGCGAATGAAGATATCAGGCTAAAAACGGACCTAAGAAACGACCCTAAGGAACAGGCCGAGAATATGATGATTGTTGATTTGGTAAGGAATGACTTAGCCAGAACGGCAAAGACGGGTTCAGTGAAGGTCGAAGAGATTTTTGGTATTTATTCCTTTCCTCAGGTGCACCAGATGATCTCTACTATCACCTCTGAAATCAGAGATGGTATTGACAGTGTAGAGGTAATTGAAAAAGCCTTCCCAATGGGCAGCATGACAGGCGCTCCAAAAGTCAAGGTGATGGAGTTGATCGAAAAGTACGAGAGCACCAAACGGGGTCCATTCTCTGGTGCCGCAGGCTACTTTGATGGTAGCGAATCATTTGACTTTAACGTTCTGATCCGCAGTCTTTTTATCAATCAGGAAACAGGTAAATATTCATTCCAGGTTGGTGGAGCCATTACTTACGACTCTATTCCCGAAAAGGAATATGAAGAGTGTATGGTGAAAGCCAAAGCAATCTTTAAGCTTATAGAGCAGTTTAAAGTATCTAGTTCCCCTGTAAGCGTATGATATAAGACCTCAAGGCGTCTGCATTTGTCGTATCTGAGGCAGTAGCCAAGCCTGTATTTAGAGTGGATATAGCCTCCTCCTTTTGTCCCAGCCTCTCTTGTGCTTGTGCTTTTGAAAAGAACCCTCCCAAATCATCAGTTTCAGTAAGTTTGAAATCCCAAAGTGCCACAGCATCCTCAAACTTTTCAGCCCTCATCATTCTGCGGTGAAGGTTATACCATTCTGTGATTTCGTATCTGTGTGTAGCTGTATCTAAATCAAGACCTTGGTAGTAACTTATCATTTCTCCCACCCCACTTTCTTCATAAACAGGGTAAAGTACATCGGCTAAGAATATCTTCGGTTCTCCAACCTTTATCATATTCAGGTCGAAGAACAAGGTAGAATTCGGTGGAATATCATTCCCGGCACCCTCAACTCCATACCCAAGCTCAGGAGGTATAATGGCCAAAATCCTGTCCCCTTGTCTGCCGTACATAACCACCTCATCAAATCCTTTGATCAAGGAAGTACGCTTTGCATCAAATTCGAAAATTTGTTGTCCTTCATCGTAAGTAGACCATACGGTATCACCGGCTACCATCAGGTTAATATGTGTGGACACTCGACTTAGCGAATCGATTTTTGGTCCGTCACCTCTTTCCAAATAGAGGTACTTAACACCACTGGCTAAGAATACCGTATCTTGATTTGACTCTGAAGTGCTTCCTTCACCACAGCTATTTAATAGGAATGCAACGGCAAGAATTGAAATTGCAAAGAAAAGGTTAAGTCTCTTTTTTGACATAGTTCAAGGTTTGCCCCAAATGTACTAAAGAATACTTTGCGTCATAAAAAAAGGGTAAGCACTATAAAATGCTTACCCCAAAATGCTGATTGGACCTTGATCAATATTCTCTAGGAGACCTTGTCACAGTAACCGTCCAGATTTTGTTAGATGCTGCAGACTTTTTGGGCCCAAAGGTTCCAGGATCCTTTACAAACGCCTCAATACCGCCATAAATGTGGCCTAGCTCTAAAGTATTGTTGCTCCCCATAGTTGCTACTATATCAATTACATCAGAAGTGGTAGTACCCACTTTAGTTCTGACTACAGAAGTATTGGGTATAAAACGTGCCTCAGCTCCATAGAAGTAATCAGTACCAAATACATTATTGTCTACCACAGTTGGAGTGCTCTTTTGCTCAGCCATATTATAAGTAATGTGCATGAGCTTATTAGTAAAGTATGACAGAGCAAATGGAGACTGCACTTCACCATTTCCAATTCCTCCAAACAAGAAGGTGTGGACTTGTTCTGCATTGGAATCATAAAACTCTAAGTCTGCGCAGGCATAAACATTATTATTCTGCTGATTTGAACCGTTATCAAAAGTGTAGTGCTTTCCACTTGTAGAAATATCAGGGTGTACATAAATGGCATGATTCCAGGCATTGTGCCAAGTGACTTTATTATTGCCTGTTCCGACAACGCTATCTGGCTTAAATACACCACCATAAAAGCTAATACCCTGAGTTAAAACACCCTGAGCGTCCTTAAATAATGCAGGTGTAGTTGGACCATCGCGTCTTCTGAACTTTGAATGCTGATCAGAATATGGTTTGCTCAACTCTTCGACTGTCATATCTGAAATCGGTGAGTCTACATTAATTGTGAGGGTATTTCCACCTAGATTTCTGGTGATAGTGAAAGGATAAACAGCATCTAAGTATTTCTGGCTATTGTTGGTGAAGTTATGCCCACCAGCAACATAAAATGTGTCACCTAACTTGAACATCTCTCCTCCAGTACTCACCAGTTTTGTACTCTTACCAAAGGCCATTACCTCTTTCCAATCCACATTTGCTTTATCCCCCGTAATCAGGGCTATCATAGAAGGGACATGGATTTTAGCTACCTGATCGAATGTGATATATGCTGCCCCATCTTCTACCTTATCAATTGGTGGACCATAGCCTCCAATAACATACATATACTCTCCTTCTTGAGTAGCCAAAGGGTTTGAGTTTCTAAAAATGGTCTGATAATTAGACAAAGTGGTGTAGAGCGTTGATGTCTTTGGCTGATCGCTCTTAACGGTGCTAAGCATGGTCTCCAAAGTCATTCCCTGAATTTGATCGTTTGCAGGATCGTAAACAATGATATCCTGATTGTATGACATCGGCACAAAAGAAGTACTTGTATAGTTTCCATTAAGATCGTGTAGCCCTCCATCATCAAGGTTCTGATTAGTTCTGCCGGCAAACAGCAGCCATTTACCCTTATGAACTCCATGAGCAAAAGATTGCAATGCTGGCGCATTGTCTAAGTTAGCCTGACTAACAGTGATATTGTAAAGGTACCCTGTAGGATAAGCCTCCTCTTTAGAAGGTCTATTACATGAAGAGATTGTGAAAATCACTGTACAAAAAAGAGACAAGTGTAAGGTTAATTTTTTCATAACATGTGTATTTGGTATTAAGCAAGATAGATAGGGAAGTCACTTCTGGGCAAAATGAAATCTAAAAATGGCTGTAACCAGCTAGTCCCAACTAAAGACAAAGTAAGACTGCCAATCTGTCACCTTTTGGAGTAAAAGCATTATATTTGCCGCTCGAATTTGAGTAGAAAGGTTGATGGATAAGATCATTCAAGATATAGACATTCTGGATAGGAACAGTCAGGAGGCGATGGACACTGTAAAAACCTCTAAAGAGGAAAATACAGGGCAAAAGAAGAAGCTTTATATAGAAAGCTATGGTTGTCAAATGAACTTCGCTGATAGTGAAGTGGTGACTTCCATTATGAAAGACAATGGCTATGACACCACGTCAGACTTTGAAAGTGCAGATGTGGTATTTCTTAACACTTGTTCTATCAGGGAAAAGGCAGAACAGACGGTCCGCAATAGACTCAACCATTTCAATGCTGTCAAAAAGAAGAAACCCGAGATGACTATTGGTGTATTGGGTTGTATGGCAGAAAGGCTTAAAGACAAGCTACTTGAAGAAGAAAAGATTGTCGATGTAGTTGTTGGTCCAGATGCATACAGGGACCTGCCTAAATTAGTGGAAACTGCTGAAGATGGATTGAAGGCAGTTAACACCTTCCTATCCAGGGAAGAAACTTATGCTGATATCTCACCAGTAAGACTTAATTCTAATGGTGTAACGGCATTTGTATCCATTATGCGCGGTTGTGACAACATGTGTTCATTCTGCGTAGTACCCTTTACTCGAGGAAGAGAACGAAGCAGAGATCCACATTCTATTGTAAAAGAAGCACAAGACCTTTTTGATCAAGGATACAAAGAAGTCACTTTATTGGGTCAGAATGTTGACTCTTACAAATGGTCAGAGGATGAGAACAATAAAGCTTGGCTGGAGAAGAAGGAAAAAAAGGGAGAAGAAGTGAAAATTGTGAATTTTGCTAACCTCTTAGAAATGGTAGCAAAAGTCTCCCCTGACTTGCGTATCAGATTCTCTACATCTCACCCTAAGGACATTACAGACGAGGTGCTTCACACCATGAAGCGCTATGAAAATATCTGCAAATACATCCATTTACCTGCACAAAGTGGTAATTCTCGCGTGCTGGACTTGATGAATAGAACCTACACCCGAGAATGGTATATCAATCGAGTAGACGCCATTAGAGACATCTTGGGTGAGGAATGCGGTATTTCATCCGATATGATCGCAGGTTTTTGTACTGAAACAGAAGAAGAGCACCAGGATACCTTGACGCTGATGGATTATGTTCAATACGATTTCTCCTATATGTTCTTCTATTCAGAAAGGCCAGGTACGCTTGCAGCGAAGAAATTCGAAGACGACATTCCTCTGGAAGTTAAAAAGAAACGTCTTCAGGAAATCATTGCTAAGCAACAGGCCATTTCTTTAGACAGAAATAAAGTGGATGTAGGACAAGTACAGAAAGTCCTAATAGAAGGAAGGTCCAAAAGATCTGACGAACAGCTTCAAGGTCGAAATTCTGCTAACAAGGTTGTTATTTTTTCAAGAGAGAACTACAAAAAAGGTCAGTATGTCAATGTACTCATTGAAGATTGCACAGCAGCCACATTATTTGGTAAGGTCGTTTCATAAAACCAAAAGATTTGAACAACAAAGAGTTACTCAGTATAAAACAACGCTTCGGCATTATTGGGAATAGTCCCAAGCTTAACCATGCCATTCAGGTAGCGGCACAAGTGGCCCCCACCGATATGACGGTATTGATTACTGGCGAAAGTGGTAGTGGTAAAGAATCCTTTTCTAAAATCATACACCAGCTCAGTCCGCGTAAGCATGGCAAATTCATTGCTATCAACTGCGGTGCGATTCCTGAAGGAACCATTGACTCTGAACTCTTTGGTCATGAAAAAGGCTCTTTTACTGGTGCCTATGAGGCCAGAAAAGGGTACTTCGAAGGCACCAATGGTGGAACAATTTTCCTTGATGAAATCGGGGAAATGCCACTCCAGACACAGGCCAGGCTTTTACGTGTTCTGGAAAATGGAGAATTCATTAAGGTTGGTTCGTCAAAAGTTCAGAAAACAGATGTTCGCGTTGTAGCAGCAACCAATGTTAACCTTTCTCAGGCTGTAGAAAAAGGAAAGTTTAGGGAAGACCTGTATTATCGATTGAGCACGGTTCCAATTTTTGTTCCTCCACTAAGAGATAGAGGTTTTGATGCAGACTTACTTTTTAGAAAGTTCGCTTCAGATTTTGCTGAAAAATATCGGGTTGACAGTATTAAACTCAACGATGAAGCGAAGGAAGTACTGATCAGGTATCGTTTTCCAGGAAACATTCGCCAGTTAAAAAACTTGGTTGAGCAGATTTCGGCACTGGAGATGGAACGAGATATCACAGCAGAAACACTTCTCAAATACATCCCTCAGAACAACAGTAACCTACCGGCTATTTACAAGGGTGGAGAAGATTCCGGTACTGATAGCCTGAATGAACGAGATCTATTGTACAAGGTCCTTTTTGATATGAAAAAGGATATGAATGACTTAAAGAAGCTCGTTAATGGCATGATCGAGACGGGGTCATTTGACAAACAAGTGATCAGTGACAACCCTGACCTTTTTCAAAATCTTGACGAAAAGACTAACCTGACAGAAGCATCAGAACCAAAAGACTTTTCAGAACCAATCTACCTTCAACCTACCGTTGAAGAGTCAAGCGCTTATGGCTATGACAGTGTCCATGATATTACACACGAAGAAGACGAATCGCTTTCTATTGAAGAGAAAGAAAAGGAGTTGATCATTAAGGCACTCCGAAAAAATAATAACAAAAGGAAATACGCGGCACAAGATTTGGGGATATCGGAACGTACACTTTATAGAAAGATCAAGCAGTATGAAATCGATTAAGCTTCCCCTTCTACTTTCTTTGTTCGTCTTGGTCGCTTCTTGCGGCATTTATTCTTTTGATGGTGCATCAATCGATTATGATCAGACCAAAACCATTTCCATTGCCAACTTCATTAATGAATCGGGTGGCGGACCTCCAAATATGGCGAATACCTTTACTGAAGGGTTAAAAGACTATTTCCAGAGAAGAACCAAACTTGAATTAGTACAAAGACAAGGAGATCTGCAATTTGAAGGTGCCATTGCAAATTATAGTGTTAGACCACAAGCTATTAGTTCATCAGGAAGTAACACGCAGGCTGATGGTACAGGCTTAATGCGATTGACCATTTCGGTCCAGTTGGTCTTCACAAACACCAAAAAAGAAGAGGAAAACCTTCAACAATCTTTTTCATTCTATTCAGACTACGATCCGGCTACAACTACCTTGAATGCAGTTGAAGATGACTTGGTAGAAGAAATCTTTGAACAGTTATATTTCGATATTTTTCAGGCCTCTGTTGCCCAGTGGTAATATTCATTCTATTTTAGTCGCCCTAATACAAAAAAGTGGATCGCGAACGATTTAACACCTTATTGTCTGACCCTTCTCTAGTCACTAATGCTGACATTAAGGCCTTGAATGATTACCGAAAAAAGTATCCCTACTTTCAGAACCTCTATGTCATAGTGGCCAAGGCACTTAAAGAGCGTGACCATCCGAAGACAGAGGCCTTTATAAAAAAGACAGCTGCTTACTCTGCCAACCCCAATTATCTAGAACAAATTGTCAATGGTGATTTCAAATTTCCTGAAAAGGAAAGTCAACCACAGGAAAAAAAGTCAGTATCAGATGAGACCATTGCGGAAATAAAAGCTACTAAAGATCGCATAGAGGCACTTTTGGCCAGTACTGAAAGTACAGAAGGAGGTGATACTTCCAAAAAGAATAAGCCTTCCGTCAGCCAGGTGGAAATCATTGAAAAGTTCATTAAAGATGAACCTTCCATTGAAAGGCAGAAGATTTCTAAAAGTGAACTACCTAGCCATCAAGAAGATTTGGCCAGCAAATCCTTAAAGGGTGTAGAAGCGTTTGAAACCGAAACACTAGCTCAATTAATGGTAATGCAAGGCAAACATAAAAAGGCCATTAATATTTATAAAAAGCTCAGTTTGAAGTTTCCTGAAAAAAGCACTTACTTTGCAGGCCGAATTGAGGAAGTAAAGTCCAAAAAGAATGTTTAAGTTATTTATCATACTAGCGATCATCATAGCCATCTTGTTAATTTTGATCGTTTTGATGCAGAATTCAAAAGGTGGTGGTTTGTCAAGCCAATTTGGCGGAGGCGGAGCTCAACAAATCATAGGTGTTAAAAAGACCACAGATTTGCTTGAAAAAGCTACTTGGGTATTCATTATTGCACTCGTTGTTTTCAGTCTTGCATCAAGTCTTACTTTAAATGACGGTACTCAGCAGATAACAAACCCTAATATTGATGCTGCACAACAGTCACTGCCAAGCACGAGTGTTCCTGCTGTAGCGGATACTACTAGTGGATTACAGCCTGTCACACCGGATACTACTGGTCAGTAATCGTAAAAAGAACTTTATAAGAGAGCCCCAAGAACAGGGGCTTTTTTTATACCCTTTACTTTTGTCAGCACATGTGATGGTATGACAGTAATTATGACAGTCATACTGACAAGAATTGACTTATAAACTGACAAAAGTTCTTAAAAAAGAATTGGCACATTAAGTGCAATATGCCGATCCGTATTGTGAAACAAAAACCTTAAAACAATAAGTAAAAATGTCTAAAGTAAACATTACTCCACTTGCAGACAGAGTTCTTGTAGAACCAGCTGCTGCAGAAGAAAAAACTGCTTCAGGTATCATCATTCCTGATACTGCTAAAGAGAAACCACAAAGAGGAACTATCGTAGCTGCAGGAAGCGGTAAAAAAGACGAGCCGATGACGGTGAAAGTTGGTGACACTGTATTGTATGGTAAATATGCCGGAACTGAGCTATCAGTTGAAGGAAACGACTACTTGATCATGAAGGAGTCTGACTTATTCGCAATCATCAATTCTTAATCTTAAACTGAAAATCTAAACCAATAAAGAAATGGCTAAAGAATTATTCTTTAACAATGACGCCAGAGATCAACTAAAAAAAGGCGTTGATACATTAGCTGATGCTGTAAAAGTAACCCTTGGTCCTAAGGGTAGAAATGTCATCATTGACAAAAAGTTCGGTGCCCCTACCGTGACTAAAGATGGTGTTTCTGTAGCAAAAGAAATTGAGCTTACTGAGCCTATTGAAAACATGGGTGCTCAACTTGTGAAAGAAGTAGCTTCAAAAACTGCTGACGATGCAGGTGACGGTACAACTACAGCTACTGTTTTAGCACAGGCCATCTACGGTGCGGGTATCAAAAACGTGGCTGCAGGCGCTAACCCAATGGATCTTAAAAGAGGTATTGACAAAGCAGTTTCTGCTGTGGTAGCCGACTTAAAAAGCCAGTCTAAACCAATCAAAGATTCTAAAGAAATCGAACAAGTAGGTACTATCTCTGCTAACAACGATAGCGAAATCGGAAAGATGATTTCTGATGCTATGGATAAGGTAGGCAAAGACGGTGTGATTACTGTTGAAGAAGCAAGAGGTACTGAAACTGAAGTTAAAACTGTAGAAGGTATGCAGTTTGACAGAGGTTACCTTTCTCCATACTTCGTCACTAACACGGAAAAAATGGAAGCTGAAATGGAAAACCCTTACATCTTAATCTATGACAAGAAGATTTCTTCAATGAAGGAATTACTTCCTGTACTAGAGCCAGTAGCACAAAGTGGCAAGCCACTAGTGATCATTGCTGAAGATGTTGATGGTGAAGCACTAGCTACTCTAGTAGTAAACAAAATCAGAGGTTCTCTGAAAATTGCGGCTGTGAAAGCTCCAGGTTTCGGTGACAGAAGAAAAGCTATGTTGGAAGACATCGCTGTATTGACTGGTGGAACCGTAATTTCTGAAGAAAGAGGTTACAAACTAGAAAATGCTACGATTGAGTACTTAGGTACTGCTGACAAAGTAAACATTGACAAAGACAATACTACCGTTGTTAATGGTGCTGGTGATGCTGCAAACATTGAAGCAAGAGTTAAGGAAATCCAAACTCAAATCGACAATACTACTTCTGATTATGACAAAGAAAAGCTTCAAGAGCGTTTGGCTAAGCTTTCTGGTGGTGTAGCTATCCTTTATATCGGTGCTGCTACTGAAGTAGAAATGAAAGAGAAGAAAGACAGAGTTGACGATGCATTGCATGCAACCAGAGCTGCTGTTCAAGAAGGTGTAGTTGCTGGTGGTGGTGTTGCCCTGATCAGAGCATCTGCTGCACTAGACAGTATTGAAGTGGCCAACGAAGACGAGGCAACTGGTGTAAATATTATCAAAATTGCTGTTGAGTCTCCATTGAGAACTATCGTTGCCAATGCTGGTGGTGAAGGTTCTGTAGTTGTAAACGAAGTAAAAGGTGGTAAAGCCGATTATGGATACAACGCAAGAGAAGACAAGTATGAAAACATGATCGCTGCGGGTGTTATTGACCCAACTAAAGTGACTCGTTTAGCACTTGAAAATGCTGCTTCTATCTCATCACTCTTACTGACTACTGAGTGTGTAATTGCTGAAGAGAAAGAAGAAGCTGGTGCAGCTCCAATGCCTCCAATGGGTGGCGGTGGAATGCCAGGCATGATGTAATCAGGCATACAGCTTTAAATTATTAAAAGCCCGCCCAGTATTGGGTGGGCTTTTTTACTTCCTAACACCTCCCCTTAGCCCTTGTCTTTATGAAAAGAACCTGTGTACTACTTCTATGGATCATGCTTGTAGTCTCATGTAATTCCAGAGTTGAAGAGTCAAATGAGAAAAAATTAATCAAAGCTTACTACGCTTCGCTTAACAACTTTGAACTAAAGAAGATGCCTGATTACTACTATGACAGTATTAGAATGGTGGAGAACGATTATCACTATTTGGCATCAAAGGACAGTTTCTACATCAAGCTTCAATGGGACTCTGTATTCAGGCCTGAATATAAAATCCTTGAAATAGAAGAGGTCCAAAATGACTTAATGGTGAAAGTATCTAAATCTGATCCAAGAATACTATTTCTGAATGAAGAGCCCATAATTTATCTTGAACGCTTCTCTTTCAAAGATGGACTTATTTTCAGCAGTGAAACAAGAGATTTTGTGGTATTCAACTGGGGTTTATGGGATAAGAACAGGTCAAAAATTGTAAACTGGATTAAAGAAAATCACCCAGAATTCGATGGGTTTCTTTATGACCAGACCAAGCAGGGTGCTTTGAATTATCTGAGCGCTATTAAGCTATATAAAACTTCAGACTAGTTAGGACGCCAATACGACTAGCTATCGTTAGGAAATAAGATTTAATTGCCTTGCTGGTCATTCATTCAATTAATATTCTTCCATTTCCCTATTCACAGGCCAATGGTCTTCTGACTGCTCAAACGATGAAAGAAGGCCTTTTTAAATGTATGTCCCAGTGGTAAGTTATGACCATCGATCTTGACTATATTCCCATCGAAAGAATCAATATGATTCAAGGAGATAATATAGGATTTGTGTATTTGAATAAAGTCGCTCCCTGGTAAGTCATCAAGTGCTTTTTTAATAGTAAACCTTGACAGTATTTTCTTCGATTTAGTATAAAAAGTGGCATAATGCCCATCCTTCTCAATAAATTGAATGTCCTTCAATTCCATTCTGTAAAACTCATTACCACTTTTGACAAAGAGTGCCGGACTATCCTTTTCATTCCCAAATGATCTAAGTTTTTCTCTGGCTTTTGAAACAGCCTCAACAAAGCGTTTATATGGAATTGGTTTTAAAAGGTAATCTACCGCATTAAGTTCATAGCTCTTTACAGCATATTCATTATAGGCTGTAGTATAAATGATCAGGGGGTCATTCTTGAGTAATTCCGGAACCTTCATACCGGAAAGATCAGGCATATTTATATCCAAAAAGACTAAGTCAACACTATACTTATTCATATGATCAATCGCGGCCAGAGGGTTTTTGAATTCGGCAATTAGCATTAAATCATCTGTCTCCTCTATATATTCCTTCAGGACCGACCTCGCTCCCATCTCATCGTCAACTACTATACAATTCATAAGCCTAAATTATTCGAGCCTTAACCTCAGTAATCCCTTAAAGGTATTGTCATCTATTTCGGTCACTAATTCATGATTGTTCCCATAAATTAATTCCAAACGTCTTCTTAAATTAAAAAGACCAATTCCTGAACTATCCCCCGGTTCACTCTCTCTCTGTTCATAATCATTAATAACCTGAAAAATAAGTACATCCCTCAGCACGTTCAATTGTATCTCAATCTTTGAATTATCTCTTCCTTTCACTCCATATTTAAAGGCATTTTCAACAAATGGAATTAGTAACATTGGTGCAATTTTAATATGCTCCCAATCCCCATTTATATCAAAACTAACCTTCAAGTCAGCTTCGCCCCAACGTAACCTTTGTAGCTCGATGAGGTAGTGGATTAACTCAACCTCTTTGGACAATGGAACTTTTGATTCACTGTAATCATACAGCATAAACCTGAGCATTTCTGATAATTTATGAAGTGCATCAGCCACCTCATAGTCCTTATTCTTTCTTGCAAGTGCAAATATTCCATTGAGCGTGTTGAATATAAGATGAGGGTTAATTTGACCTTTAAGGAACTCTAATTCAGTATTCAACTTCTCTTTCTCCAGGTTTTGTTTCACTCGTTCGTTCACCAGCCAGTCCTTGGTAAAACGATAAACCAAAGAAAAGATCACAACTATGAGGTTTGTGACCCAAGTCTTAAGGCCAATATTTCTAGTCCTGCTTAACTCATTATCGTCATAAAGCAGGCTCAGCGATTCTGGAAGCCCAAACCAATTTCCAATTACTATATCTACCAGCTCCTCAAGGAAGGTACTTCCAATAAAGAGTAAGCCGAGCAGTAAAACATAACGTGCGTATTGTCCTTTCGACAAAAGGCCTGGTACTAAATAGAACACGTTTACAAAAAAAATCAAGCCCGAAAACACCCCCCCGATCGCCAAAGACCAATAGATACTTCCATCTCTCATATTGAAACTCCCTGAAAAGACGTATTCTCCTATTCCAACAAACTGGGAAGATATCAACCCAATATATATAGCTGAAATAATGGAAAGCTCTAATACCCTATTCCCTTTCAGTGGCATTTTCATATCGTAATTAAGAAATATTATCTGAAATGTTAGCTCAAGATTGAGAAGCGAAACACTAACCTACATTAAGGACATGCTCTTCTTTATATAGTTGAACACCAAAAATCAAGTATTCATGACAAAGCTTCAACCTCCATTCAGAGGTCCGTTGAATACTTACGAAACGACTATGAAAATGAAAAAAATACTCCTGCTAGCTGCTCTAATTTTCTTATGTATTTCCGTAAACGATTGCCGTTCACAAAGTCGGAACGATATGGTCAATCCTATTAGGCAACTCAAACCAACAAGGAAAACAGAATTCACTAAAGATTCAGATAATGCTATTAAAATGGCTACTAAGCTAATTAATAAGCATATGGCCAAAACAGGGGTCCCTGGAATGCAGGTGGCTGTTTACAAATCTGGTGAACTTATTTGGTCTGATACTTTTGGAAAAAGCAGTCTCATTTCTGCAGAACCTCTTGGAAAAGACCACTTGCTACGCATTGGTAGTGTTTCCAAATCGTTAACTGCAATCGGGCTTATGAAGCTGGTTCAACAAGGTAAAGTGAAATTAGATGATGACATCAGAAATTATACAACGGAATACCCTGACAAAGGTAAAACGATCAGAGTAAGGCATTTACTTAGTCATCAGTCTGGTATCAGGCATTATACTAGTCGCAGTGATGCCATGAGATCTGAATTCTATCCAACAGTTAATGAGGCATTATCAATTTTCAAAGACGATCCACTATTATTCGAGCCAGGTAGTCAGTTCCATTACTCGAGTTTCGGATACAACCTATTAAGTGCTGTTATTGAAGGTGCATCTGGAAAACCCTTCATTGAGTATATGGAAACCGATGTTTTCAAACCATTGGGTATTAGCCACATTGTGCCAGATCATAGGGATAGTACACACTTTAAGAGAAGTGATTTCTTTATAAAAACCTCCGAAGGTTACAGAATTTCACCTAAAGAAGATCTCAGTTATAAATGGGCGTCTGGTGGCTATTTAAGCAATGCCGAAGACTTGGCAAAAATCAGTAGCCTATTGCTTTCAGGAAGAATCTTAGACCAAGCTTTTTTAAGTCAAATGCTAGAACCTACTGCTCTTAATGATGGTACTATCCCAGGTTATGGCTTAGGTTGGATCATAGGAACCGATTTAGAGGGTCGAAAGGTAGTATACCACAACGGCAATCTACCCAGCGGGAGATCATATGTTTTGGCTTACCCTGAAATAGAACTTAGCATTGCCGTTATCGCCAATACTGGGACGGGAATATTCTTCAATCAACGTGAGGCCTTTGGTCTTGCAAATGCGTTCCTCAGTACCCCTGACAAAAAGGCTTTGGAGTCCTTTTTTGAAAAAGCTTCAGGAATCTATCGTATAGAAACAACCTCATTAGATGGAAAGTCTGTTCAGGGCTTGTTGTCTCTAAGTAAGCTTGGTTCTCAATTATATGGTCAACTTATATCCTTAAACTTTCACCCCAGGCTCAAGTCTTATCAGCCAATTGAATTAGGAGGGTTTTGGATTGAGGAAAATACTCTTCATTGTATTGGAATTTCTCCAACTTTCGTAGACATAAAATTATCTCTTTCACCCAAAGGGTTGACCGGTCATTGGTACCTACAAACTAAGCCACTGCCGGGACCCGTTCCTAAAAGATTAATAGATAGAGCCCTTAGTGAAGCAACACCAAAGGAAATCAAGTTTGTTGAGAAGATCTTTTGAATAATCAGCCAACATGGAACACTTAGCAACCTCAACGGTCCAATCAGTTCAGCTCTTTACTATCCTCAACCTACTGGCCATTGGTCTATCACATTTATTCAGGCCATTGATTTGGGTTGACTTTTTTCAACTGCTTGTTCGTCAAGGGAATTCTGGAAATATTCTCAACGCCATGCTAGCCTTAGGAGTAGGTTCGTTTATCTTTTCATTTCACATTGTTTGGACATGGCCAATGGTAATTATCACACTTTATGGTATCAGTCAACTCCTGAAAGGAGCAATCTACCTGATCTTTCCTTCCATAGGCCTAAAGAGTATTTCCAGAGTAAACTCTGAAACAAAAAAGTTAAAGTGGGCAGGTCTCCTAATGTCAACTATTGCCTTATTACTACTTGCAAAGTGGATCATTTAGAAGCAGTCAAATAGCGAACCTCGAAAAAAAAGCACAAAACCTGGGACACAAGCTTGTTTACTTGAAGGTTCAAATATATCAGTAGTTCTTACTCATCCTTAACCCTAAAAAGGTCACTCCCCTATAAAGAGGCACATCAAGAATAAAATTTTGTTAAAGACATACTGAAAACCTAGATTACGGGTTAATAGAATACCTTGCAACAATGTTGCATAAATATTTTTCTATATGAATCAACCCAAACTGCTCCTACTCTGTATAGCTGTAGGCATGTTCTGTTCCTCATGTGCCACTCTGTTCAACAAGTCACATCAAGTAGTTTCAATAAGGTCAACAACACCAGTAAACTATGTCTACCAGGGCGACACAACCCAAGCCCCACCTAAAACAGACTTTCAGATCGTAGTTAAAAAGGAGAAGCTTCCTTTGAATGTGCTGCTTTTTAATGATTCAACATCCCGTATACTTGCCATAGGACATAAAAAAAACTGGACCTATGGCCTTAATCTATTCTCACCCTATTTTGGTGGCTTTGTGGTTGATGAAATCAGCGGAAAAAAATTCAGTTACCCCAAGCGGGTCTTCGTGGATATGGGTAATTCAAAAGTCAGCTATATTCCTTATTATCCAATGCCAGAGGAACGTATCGCTCTAAAAAACCGGATATCCATCACACCTACCGCTATTAGTGGTATATACCATCCAGGAATTGAGATTGGCTATCAAAGACTGATTGGCAACCGCTTTGCAATTCAAACGAACTTGCGATACCTATTAGCTGCCAACACCAACTATTCAAGGAATGCTGAAGGCTTCAGAATAGAATTAAACCCCAAATACTACTTAAGAAATCAGGAACGCTCCAGAATCTATACATCGCTGAGTATTCAATATCTCAAAAAGGATCATGAAGCTGAATACAGCTTTCTGATCCCGGCCAATTTCGATGATGATAATTTCGAAAATGACCAAGTCCTACAATTACTACCTGTAGAAAAGAGATTTATCTCTTTTACTCCAAGAGTCGGGATTGAGCATTATTTCTCAGACAGACTTGTTATCGATACATTCTTTGGTATTGGCCTGCGATATCGCAAGACGAGTGTCATTGGAGCGAATCCGGATTATGTATTCGGTGATGGAAATCGGGAGTGGTTTGATGTGGAATATGACTCAAATAGACCTGGTAACAGAATATCGGCCAACCTAGATCTCAACTTCAGAATTGGGTGGGTTTTCTAAGGCATTCGTTATCGCCCTCCGTAGTTTTTCGCTATATTTCTGTTAGCCAAACTCTGACTCATCTATGGAAAGATTCAATACTCCATTGGAGGCATTTGCCCATTGGGTAAATACAACGCCTCAGAAAACTTTCTTAAGACAACCTATTAACAGGATATTTAAGGAATACAGTTATCAACAAGCAGATCAGGAAATCCGTAAAATAGCTTTCGCCCTAGAGCGCATGGGGCTCCCACAAGGCAGTCATGTGGCCATTCTTTCCAAAAACTGCGCACACTGGATCATGGCTGACTTGGCCATTATGATGGCTGGATGTATATCTGTCCCTATCTACCCCACACTCGGTGCTGAATCAATTAATGAAATCCTTATCCACAGTGAGTCTAAAGCAATTTTCGTAGGTAAACTTGATGACTACAGTCAGCAGAAATCAGGCATTCCGGACATCCCTATTATCGGTGTAGAAATGTATGGTGTCAGTGAACAACACGGCTGGGATCAGTTGATCAACTCACATGAAGCACTGGAAGGTCTAACCGTCCAAAATCCAGAAGAATTAATGACCATCATGTATACCTCTGGGACTACTGGAAATCCAAAAGGTGTCATGCATACCGTAGGCTCGTTTAATACCTTAATCAATACCGCGGTAGAAGCAATCAAAATGCCGACCCAACCGCGTTACTTCTCTTACCTGCCCATGACGCATATTGCCGAAAGAGCCGGAATAGAGCTCTCAGCAATATACCGGGGTGCTGAGGTTAGTTTTCCAGAATCGCTTGAGACTTTTGGGGAAGATTTAGCCTCTGTTCAGCCCGAAACGTTCTTTGGTGTACCTAGAATTTGGCAGAAGTTTCAAGAGAAGCTTCTTGAAAAAATGCCTCAGAAGAAATTGGATCGGTTGACCGGCTTACCCATTCTGGGAAACATCATCAAAAAGAAAATCAGGCAAAAATTAGGGCTCAATGCTTCCGTTGCTAACTTTTCGGGTGCGGCACCTATTGCCAAAAGTCTCCAGGAATGGTATAGAAAACTCGGTATTGAAATTAATCAGGCCTATGGAATGACTGAAGATTGCATACTCTCTCATTTTAACCTGCCGGGTGCCAACAAATTCGGAACTGTTGGCAGACCTCTGCCAGGGGTTACTTCAAAACTCTCAGAAGAAGGAGAAATACTGATCAAAAATGATTGCCTTATGAAGGGTTACTATAAGGAAGCCGAAAAAACAGCAGAGATGTTTACCGATGATGGCTTTTTAAAGACGGGAGACATCGGAGAGTTTGATCATGATGGATTCCTGTCCATTACTGGCCGGGTCAAAGATCAGTTCAAGACTGATAAGGGTAAGTACATTAGCCCCGCCCCTATTGAATTAGAGCTTTTAAAGAATGGAGATATCGATCAGGTTTGCGTGGTTGGTACGGGAATTCCTCAACCGATCGCCCTTATTGTAGTCTCTGAGTTGGGCAAGCCAAAAAGCAAAGCTGAACTGGAAGAATCTCTTCAAAACACTATTAATGGATTAAACCCAGGCTTAGAGAAGTTTGAAAAAATAGCGAAAGCAATCATTATGAAGGAGGATTGGTCAGTGGACAATGGGCTCCTAACTCCTACGCTAAAGGTAAAACGTAATCGTGTGGAAGCCATTCACATGGAGATGTATGCACAATGGTTTGAATCGTCTGACAAAGTTGTCTATGAATAAGTGATCACTTCACTTCACTGAAGGTAAAGACCAGTTCTTGACAACCACTAAGATTCTAATAGCGATAATAAAAGAAATAGTAAGGATCATTTGAACACCCGGGTCAATATTGATTTGCTCGAGCAACAGGTAAAGCCCTCCACCGGCAAGACAAACAGTAGCGTAAATTTCCTTCCTAAAAATCAGAGGAATTTCGTTCACGAAAGTATCTCGTAGCACTCCCCCAAAAACGGCTGAAATTGTCCCCATAATCAATGCCACTATTGGAGGCAGTCCCAGAGCCAAAGTCTTTTGTATACCTAAAATGGTAAAGAGCCCAATTCCTATGGAGTCAAAGAGAAACATGGTCTTTCTTAACCTTTCAAAAACTCTCCTAAAAAACATTCCCGCAAGTATTCCCAGACCAATGACCATCAGGTAATTGACATCCTGTAACCAGCCAACTGGCTGACTACCAATCAATAAATCTCTAATCGTACCTCCCCCAATTGCCGTTACGAATGCAATCACTGAGGCACCAAAGAAATCCAATTGCTTTTTGGAGGCCAGCAACCAACCGCTAATGGCAAAAACGCAAGTTCCAGCCAAATCAACAATGTATACAAGATGAGCCGTATTCATGCTTCATTTTTTTGCGAAGATATCATTTCTCTGTATGATTGATCTACTATCAATTGACAATCTCATGCTTCCATTTAATGAATTTCTTTAAATTGGTTTATGCCTTCTATCAACATTCGACTTGTGCAACCATCAGACGCACCTGAGTTGTTGAAAATCTATGCACCTATTGTACTTGAAACAGCTACTTCTTTTGAAACAGAGGTACCAACGATTTCTACTTTTGTAGATCGCATCAATACATATTCTTCAAAATCTCCCTGGCTTGTAGCAGAAGTGGACGGGCGAATTACTGGTTATGCATATGGTACAAGCCATAGGTCAAGGCAGGCTTACCAATGGAACCAAGAAGTAACAGTTTATGTGCACCCAGATTTCAAGAGACAAGGTATTGCACGTCAGCTCTACACTAAGCTCCTTGAATTACTCAAGTTCATGGGCTTTCGAAAAGCCATAGCCGTGATCACCACCCCCAATGATGCCAGTATTCAGTTTCATTCAAGCATGGGCTTTAAGCACATAGGTGAAATGAAAAATGTTGGTTTCAAACTAGGGCAATGGCACAGTACCAGTTGGTGGGATTTAGAATTACAGTCTGTGGGCCATACGCCCAGTGGAATAAAACCTATGTCTTCAATAAAAAAACACATTAATAACGCGGCATTCCAGCCTTAGACAACAATGTCGTAAACATGTCGTACAAGTGCCGCAACCAAAATCCCACACTTGAATTTTCTTTGGACGGAAGTCTATCTAAAACCTATCAAGTATGAAAAACATAACTTTAATGAAGAAAATCGCTGAATTAAGAAGGAGAAAAGGCTTTTCACAAGAGTTATTAGCAGAGCACTCAGGACTAAACCTACGGACGATTCAGAGAATTGAAAAAGGTGAAACCATCCCCAGAGGGGACACATTGCGCAAACTAGCATTAGCATTCGATGTCTCCCCTGAAGAATTCTCAGATTGGACATTAGAGGAGAATAAAGGTTACTTATTGAGTTTAAACATCTCGGCACTAACCAGCCTGGTTTTTCCCGTCCTTGGTATATTATTTCCCATGGTTATGTGGTTTCAGAAAAAAGACAAAATTCAGGGAGTAAAAGATTTAGGAAGGAAGGTATTAAACTTTCAATTCACGCTAACTCTTCTATTGTTTGTTAGTTTCGTTAGCGAGGTGATAGTCCTGACAAATACCTTTGAAGCCGTACCAGATAGCAATGAAATCAACTCTAACCTTATAGTTGCAGGTATAAAAAATAGCCTAAGATTTTTCCTTATGACTCTGGTATTATTGAACGTATTCAATATTTGTTACATCCTGTTTAATACATTAAGACTTAGTAGAGGTAAAAATGCAAGGTACCCTTCAATACCATTTATAAAAGGTTAAATTGATAATGATAATCTTTAACAGATAGACTTGCAGATCGCAGAATGAGTACTTCCAGCCAAGTTCCACTAACACCAGTCTTAATGGTCAACTTCATTGGAACATTGGGCTACAGTATTGTTTTACCCTTTCTGGTATTCTTAGTGAATGATTTTGGTGGTAATGAATTTATCTATGGCATCATGGGCTCAGTATATCCAGCCTTCCAATTCTTTGGCGCACCAGTTCTCGGTCGATGGTCAGATCGGTATGGAAGAAAGAGGATTCTATTTTTAAGTCAGGCAGGTACCTTGTTGGCATGGGCAATCTTCATGATTGCGCTTTTCGCTCCCAAAACAATTTTGTGGGAAGCTGACAGTACTGCCATAGGCAGCTTTGCCTTAACTGTTCCACTGATTATTCTATTTGCCGCCAGAGCACTAGACGGCATCACCGGGGGTAATATTTCCGTGGCCAATGCTTACTTATCTGATGTCTCCACAGATGAAACCAGAAAAGCCAACTTTGGAAAAATGGCCATGTCGTCAAGCCTTGGGTTTATCCTTGGCCCTACCATTGCTGGTCTTTTGGGTGCCACACAATTCGAAGAGGCCCTACCTGTAGGTGCAGCAATGCTTATTTCGTTAATTGCGCTATACGTGATTTGGTTCAGGCTTCCAGAGTCCAAGCCTGATTTGGTTAAGCCTGATCTAAAACGATTTAAACTCAGCAAACTTTTCGCTACAGAGCAAAAAGATTGCTATGAGGTAAAGGACTGCCCAGATAAAGGGTTGAAGGCAGTGTTAAAAGTCAAGCATATTCCTTTTATGCTTTTAATCTATTTCATCACATTTCTAGGCTTTAGCTTCTTCTATGTGTCATTTCCAATGCATGCTCTTAAGGTGTTAAAATGGACAGCCTTCGAACTAGGTATCTTCTTTTCTATCATGAGTGGCCTCTTGATTTTAGTTCAGGGACCATTGCTTAGTAAGCTTTCTAAACGCACCTCAGATGAACTACTCATCGCCATTGGTAGTCTCTTGCTGGTTGGAAACTTTCTATTAATTGGTTCCACTAACCTTGTACTGACCTACAGTGCCCTAGCCTTCTTTGCACTCGGCAATGGTCTGATGTGGCCTTCTTTCCTTTCACTGTTATCCAAATATGCAGGCAATGAGCAGCAGGGTGCCGTTCAGGGAGTGGCCAATAGTGCCGGAAGTCTAGCAAGTATTTTAGGCCTGCTCATTGGTGGGTGGTTATATGGAAGTGTCGGCAACATAACTTTCTACACCGCTGCCTCCCTTTTATTCCTGATCTTTCTGCTATCATTTCGTTTATTTGCAATACAACGCAAACAAGTTGACCCTAAGTGAGCAAGTCATTCACAACCTTATTAGCTAACATTAAAGCTTGTCGCATTTGTGAAGGTAAGTTTCCTCATGAACCTAATCCGGTAGTTTCGCTGAGCGAGAAATCACGAATTCTTGTCATCGGCCAAGCACCAGGAACCAAAGTGCATGCTTCGGGAATTCCCTGGGATGATGCCTCTGGTAGAAACCTAAGAAAGTGGCTCGGTGTGACTGACGATCAGTTCTACGATACAGACCTATTCGGAATAGTACCTATGGGCTTTTGTTATCCAGGAAAGGGTAAATCTGGAGACCTACCACCACGGTCAGAGTGCGCTCCAGAATGGCACACAAAGATCTTTGATCATCTTAAACACATTAAACTCACCTTACTGATCGGTCAGTATGCCCAGAAGTATTATTTAGGAGACCGGATTGAATCAACTTTAACAGAGACCGTCAAGAACTTTAAAACCTATTTACCGGACCACTTCTGTCTTGTTCACCCTTCACCGCGAAATGGCATTTGGATGCGAAAGAATCCTTGGTTTGAAGAGTCTGTTGTTCCCGAATTACAACGTACAATCAAGAAGATCATTCGCTGATAATAAAGCATAAAAAAAGCTCTTTCATATACTGAAAGAGCTTTTCTTTAAGGACTACTATCCTATTTCTTGATGACTAAACTTTCATCGTCCTTATTGACCAATACGGGTTTTCCAAGACCAACATTATTCAATCTTTTAAGCTGTGTTTTACCATCACCTACAACTACATAGATTAACTTATCAGGATTCATATATTCAGCAATTAATCTTTTAGCCTCAGCTACATCCATTGACTTAAGGGTTGCCTCATCCTTTTGTACATAATCCAAAGGAAGATCATAGGTAGAAATGTTCTGTAGTATTCCTACCAAACTACCCAAAGTCTCATAAGACTGTGTATTGCTTCGGAGGATAGAAGTTTTGGTCGAGTTCATATCCTCCTCAGAAAACTCTGTACCGTAGTTGTCCAAAATCTCTTTAAAGAGTTCTACTGACTCTTTCGTTACATTACTCCTCACACTTGAAGCTGCCGTAAATGCAGTACCATTCTGCTTTCTTGAGTAGTTAGAAAAGGCACCATAGGTATAACCTTTTTCTAACCTGAGCTTCTTAAAGAGTATAGAACCAGAACCTGACCCCAACTTGTAGTTAGCCATAGTCGCTGCAGCATAGTCGCTATTATCGCCCTCCATACTCACACGTCCGATATTGATAACCGACTGTTTTGCGTCCGGGTAATCCACAAAGTAAATGCGAGAATCTAATGATGGCGCCTTGATTTCATATGAAGGAAAATTCACTTCTTTGCGCTCCCAATCACTAAAAATATCGAGTGATTCTATAACATCTTCTTCACTAATAGCTCCTACGAAATGAAAAGAAGCAATAGACGGAGAAAAGTTAGTGTCGTAATAAGTCTTTAAGTCATCTAAAGTAATTCCACTCACAGAAATTGCAGTTCCAGAAACTGGGTTTGCGAAGATATGATCTTCACCATACAATACTTTATTGAAAACTTTTGAGGCAATCGCATTGGGATTGGCATTCCTTTGCTGGATGGAGTTCAATGCAGAGCTTTTGATTCTCTCGAATTCAGCTTCATCCCAACGTGGTTGGGTAATCACCTCATGAACCAAAGCCAGTACTTTATCATAGTTTTTAGCCAAGCAGTTACCAGAAATGGTCATGTACTCTTGAGATGTGAATACTCTAACACTTGCTCCCAATTGACCAATCGCTTCTTGAAGCTCTTGAGGGCTTTTGTTAGCCGTACCTTCCATCAACATATTATCCAATAGTGCTGAGGTTCCAACTTTTTCCGGCTGATCCAATAGCATTCCTCCTTTGATACGAATGCTGAATTGGGCCATAGGAAGCTCATCTTGATAAATGTGCAGCACATTCATTCCATTCGCTAACGCTGCTTTTGAGATGGATGGCGGAGCAAAACTCAATTCTCCTTTCAATGGAGGCGCGGTACTCCTATCTATTTTCGATGCCGTTTTCACAAACTCAACATCCTTTTCATACTTATCAAGGTTACCTTCCGCACCTTGAACAATGGCTTCTTCCACCACCGATGCTTTTACCGAACCTTCCAGTACTAAATCCTCTTGCCCTACTGGCACAAAACTAGTCGCCAAGAAATTCTGACCCTTAATGTACTGGTTGTAGACACGCATGATATCCTCACGTGTAACAGCCAAGCTGTTTTGTAGGTCGGTGGTTATATATCCTGGATCACCAGCAAAAGTATTATAATCAGCAAGTTGATATGCTTTATTGAATACACTTGAGGCAGAGTTATAAACACCAGTTTCCAAGCCAATCTTGATTCTGTCCAAATCAGCGTCCGAGAATCCCTCTGTTTCAAATCGCTCAAAAGCTTCATCAAAACCGGCTTTCAAGTCATTTAAGTTAGTACCATCAAAAGCACGAGCACCTAGCTTGAATGTTCCAGCGATCTCATTAGAACTATTGAAAGTAAAGACAGAAGGTGCTAGTTTCTTTTCTTCCACAATCACTTTATATAAGGCTGATTTTTTTCCGTCAGTCAATATTTGCCCCAGAAGATCAAGTGCCCACATGTCCGGGTGGTACTTTTCTACTGTTGGCCATACCATTTCTAGGTCGGGAAGGTTGGCGAACTTGTCTTCATGAAAAAGTAACTTGTTGGTGTTAAGTACGGCAGGCATAGGCTCAATGGTCTCAACCTCTTCTCTTGGCTCCAATTCTCCAAAGTACTTTTCTACTAGAGCCTCAGCATCTGCCTCATCAATATCTCCCGCTATCACAAGAGTGGCATTGTTCACTCCATACCACTTTTCATAAAACTCTCTTACGTCTTCAATAGTGGCGTTTTGAAGGTCCTCCAAACTGCCGATAACATCCCAGCTATAAGGGTGACCCTCAGGGTAAAGATTTGTCAGTTGGACGTACTCCTTGTGACCATAAGGTCTGTTATCGACACCTTGTCTCTTTTCGTTTTTAACAACTTGTTTCTCGTTTTCAAGCCCCCATTCTGAAACAGTATTGATGAAAAAGCCCATTCTATCAGACTCCATCCAGAGTACTTGCTCCAGCGCGTCACTAGGCACTGTTTCAAAATAAACCGTACCATCAGTCCACGTTCCCCCATTAAAAGAGCCACCGAGGTCGTTCATGTTTTTGATGAAGTTACCTGCTCCCACATTCTCCGAGTTTTGGAACAACATATGCTCAAAGAAATGAGCAAAACCTGTCTTACCAACCTTCTCTCTATTAGAACCTACATGGTAGAGTACAGCTACCGCCACCATTGGATCTGAAGTATCTTGGTGTAAAACTACCTCGAGACCATTCTCTAGGGTGTACTTCTTAAAGTCGATGCTAAAATCATCAGATGACGTGTCAACCGACACATCACAGGCTGTTGTAACAAACAACAGCAATACGAGCAAACTGCCGAATTTCTTCAAATTGTATTTCATATTGATTAGGATTTAAATGGTATAAAAAAACCCCGACAAAGTCGAGGTTTAAAATCTTTAATGTACATCCCCCATGAGTTTCCTCAATGGTTTATTCATTGCGAGCAATAATAGTGCTGCTCCAAAGGTGGTCAGTACAATGGTCATATATTGATCCGGCATATCTGCTAAAGCTTCTTCTGTACCACCAGAGGCTTCTCCTGCTATCAAACCTGCGAGCAAGTTACCTAGGGACACTGAAAGGAACCATACTCCCATCATTTGTCCTTGATAGCCTTTTGGAGCCAGTTTAGTCATTAAACTTAAACCTACAGGACTTAAACTTAATTCACCCCAAGTGTGAAGTAAATAAGTAAAGATCAACCATGTGGGAGCAGCCAAATCACCGTTAGCAGCAATTTTTGCGGCAAAGTACATCACAAAAAAACCTGCACCAACCCCAAATAGCCCAAAGAAAAACTTCAATGGCGAACTAGGTTCAAAATTCTTTCTTGCTAACCAAATCCACATCGCACCAAAGAAAGGAGCGAATATTATTATGAAAACAGCATTGACAGATTGAAACCATGCCGCTGGCATTTCCCAACCGAAGATTGACCTATCCGTAAATCTTTGTGCAAACAAATTAAGGGTAGAACCAGCCTGTTCAAAACCGGACCAAAAAACAGCCGAGAAAATAAATACAATGCCAATAGCCATAACCTTCTTCCTGTCACTAATATTAAGGCCAGCAAACAGTATGAGGTAGAGCAAATAGGCAAAAGCAACAATGGCAATAATGTATTTCGACTTATTCGCAATACTTTCTGCATTAATGCTGATGACATCCATAAAAATCAATGCAACCAAAAGTGCAAGAACCGCACATATTAAAGTAGTTGCTTTTGCCAATTTACTACGGCTCTCAACCTCCTCAGGTGTTGTAGCTGGTACTAAATCCCCAACACCATCTAGATTTTTCGAAGTTAATTTGTATTGTATGAGACCTAATACCATACCAAAACCAGCAAGACCAAAGCCTAAATGCCAATTATAAGTCGCTAAAAGCCCAGTTAGCAAAGGAGCCACAAAAGCACCAATATTAATACCCATGTAGAAGATTGAGAAACCTGCGTCACGTTTAACATCCCCAGGAGCGTACAATTGACCAACTATAGAACTTACGTTAGGCTTTAAAAGACCTGTCCCAACAACGATAAGAATTAATCCGAGGTAAAAGGAATTTGTGTCCAATGAGGTAACCCCATCACCACCGGCACCTACTAATTCCATTATGCCAGGTATGGCCATTGTAAAGTGTCCCAATGCGATGATAATACCTCCGTACCAAACTGATTTTTTTAATCCAAGAAGACGATCTGCTAACCACCCCCCTGGCAATGCAAGCAAATAAACTCCCATTGTATATAATCCATATATGGCTCCCTGAGTTCGGTCATCAAAACCTAATCCACCATCAATAACAGCGGAAGTCATGAAAATGGCCAATAGGGCACGCATACCGTAGTAGCTGAACCGTTCCCACATCTCTGTAAAAAATAGGGTAGCTAACCCTTTTGGGTGGCCCCAAATCGTCTTCTGATCTGACATAGTTAATTTTTTCGTTTTAGAATAACCTTTGAATCTAACATGAGTCAAATCATTTTACAAATCGTATTTGAACAAAAGGTCTCAGTCCTAACTTGTATCCAAGTTCCGTTGATCAAAAAGTCGAACATTAAGCCTTATTTCAGGTTGATTTAAAAGGTATTTACATTCTCAATACTTACTTTTGCAATCGTTTTCACAAAGAGAGAAAATTAACCAAAAATCATGCTAGAAACTGGAATAAAATCCAACAAGGCTGGGCTTGAAACAGCCGGAATCAAAGTTAAAGAAGCACACTGGAACCTTGGGCCTACCGAACTTATAGAAGAGGCCATCAAAAACGGTGAAGGAAATTTGACAGACACAGGCGCATTGATGTGCGACACTGGGAAATTTACAGGACGTTCACCTAAAGACAGATTCATTGTCAGAGATGAGTCAACAGAAGAAAAGGTCTGGTGGGGTGATATCAATATTGGAATTTCTCCTGAGTCTTTTGACAAGATTTACAATAAGATGATTGCTCATCTTGAGGATCGCAAAGTATATGTAAGAGATGCTTATGCCGGTGCTGATAAGACACACCGCCTGAAACTAAGAGTAGTGAATACCATGGCATGGCACAATCTCTTCTGCTATAATATGTTCATCAGACCTGAGGCTTATAAGCTTCCTGATTTCGATCCAAATTTCACGATCATAAGCTGCCCAGAGTTTAAGGCAGATCCTGAAACTGACGGTACAAGACAAGAAAACTTTGCCATCGTCAATTTCACTAAGAGAATGATCCTTATTGGAGGAACAGAGTATTCTGGTGAAATGAAAAAAGGAATCTTCTCGGTTCTAAACTTCCTATTACCAACTGAAGATGGTGTATTGCCAATGCACTGTTCATCTAACATGGGCATTAAGGAAAGAGATACAGCTGTATTCTTTGGACTTTCTGGAACGGGAAAAACGACTCTTTCTGCTGATCCAAATAGACTATTGATTGGTGATGATGAGCATGGTTGGACATCCAAAAACGTTTTCAACTTTGAAGGTGGTTGCTATGCTAAGGCGATCGACCTAACGGAAGAAAACGAACCAGATATTTATAGAGCTATTAAGTATGGGGCAATTGTAGAAAATACACGGTTCCACCCAGGCACTAGAAATGTTGACTATTCAAATACTGAGGTAACAGAAAACACACGTGTCTCCTACCCGCTTCATCATATCAACAATATTGCTGAGCCTTCAATTGGAGGGATTCCTAAGAACATCTTCTTTCTAACTTGTGATGCCTTTGGCGTAATGCCTCCAATCTTGAGATTGAACAAAGGGCAAGCCATGTACCACTTCATTTCGGGCTACACCTCAAAAGTAGCAGGCACCGAAGCTGGTGTAACAGAACCACAGCCTGTATTCTCAGCGTGTTTTGGCGCCCCATTTATGCCTCTTCATCCTACTGAGTATGCAGAAATGCTAGGTAAGAAAATGGAAGAGCATTCAGTTAATGTATGGTTAATCAACACAGGCTGGACTGGAGGCCCTTATGGAGTTGGCTCTCGAATTAAGCTCAGATATACCAGAGCCATGATTTCTGCGGCACTTTCAGGAGTATTAGACAATGTTGGCTACAGAAAGCACTCAATTTTTGGTGCTGAAATTCCAATGACTTGTCCAGAAGTACCGAGTGAAATCTTAAGCGCGAGAGAAACTTGGAAGAATGACGATGGCTTCTACGAAACGTCAAATAAATTGGCCAGAATGTTCCAGAGCAACTTTAGTAAGTTTGAGTCTTATGCCAATGACGAAATTATGGCAGGAGCACCAAAACCCAGAGAAGATTATAAGTAATCACTTGCTGATCATCTGATATTTAGAACCTGTTCTTTCGAGCAGGTTTTTTTATACACAAAAAAAGCCCGTTCCGTCTGAACAGGCTTTTTTGATGTAGGGTTAACCACATCTTCGACACTACTAATGATCTTAATTATTTTATTGTTCTACTCCACTCTCCAAAGACTCAAGCCTGTTGAGAGCAGTCTGTAATTCTCTTCTGAGGGTAATTTGCTTTTCGGTAGCCTGAAAACGCTGATGCCGATACTCTTCAACAATTTTAGAGTAGGCTGATTTGACCCGTTTCACAACACTACATACATGTTTGATGCGTGTATAAACTACCACGACAATAGTGGCTAATAAGGCAATCAGAGACCAGACAAGAGCATTATAAAAACCTTTTCGAACCGATAAGCCTAAAAAACCAATCCGTGCATTTTGATCTTCGCTGATTTGCAACTTCTCTTTGATCAAAGAGAGCTCGGTCTGAATAGTTTTGAGCTCGGCCTTCGTTTCGATTGATGACATCTCAAGGTTCTTAATCTGCAGTTGATAGGCACTAATGCTGTCTATCATGGCTGTCCTGAAATTCAGCAGCTTAGAAGTTTTGATTACCTTATACTCTTCGTAGGATTCTGACTCAGACATGATGTCAGAAAGGATATTACGTAGGGGTCTGTTTTCTTGTGCGTATACTGTGAAACTGAGCGATAGGAGTAGTACAAAAACTCCTGCCCACTTGGCATGCTTAGGTTGATTCATAGTATTGTATTTAGGTGAAATCGATACCAAGTTAACGAATGAAAAAGACACTATTTACATTCTGGTGTACAAAGCATTTTTCTGATATCATCAGTCAAAAAAGTGACTTGTAATGGCTCTGGATCAAAGTTTTATAATAGAAAACCAGTTTTTTCATACTTTGGCCTAGGCTTTCACTCATCGAACAAACTCCGTATTTCGTCTATAAAATACCGAAGTCAAACCCACTCGTAGATATAGTCTATGATTTTGGCATATTAACACTTATCTTTTATTCAAATTCAAGTCTAATCAATCCATTATGGCATCATACAATATTAAAATCAACGGAAAGGCTCGCGCGGTAGAAGCAGATGCGGATACCCCAATGCTCTGGGTATTAAGAGACGAGCTCGATATGAAAGGCACCAAGTTTGGCTGTGGTATTGGCCAATGTGGCGCATGTACTGTTCACTTAAATGGTAATGCTGTAAGGTCTTGCCAAATTCCTGTTTCTGCTGTTGGTGAAAGTGATATCACTACTATTGAAGGGCTATCCGAAAATGGAGATCATCCATTGCAGGAAGCTTGGAAAGCGCAAGATGTACCTCAGTGTGGCTATTGCCAAGCGGGTCAAATCATGAATGCCGCTGCACTACTCAATAGAAATCCCAATCCTTCTTACGAGGAAATCGAAGATGCTACACACGGTAATATTTGCCGTTGTGGTACTTATAATAAAATCAAAGCTGCTATAACTACTGCTGCTGAGCAACTATAATCCTAAAGATTAGAAAGATGACGATAGTAAAAACACAAGTCAACAGACGATCATTCTTGAAGGCCTCAGCGCTAGCGGGCGGTGGCTTAATGATGGGTTTCTCTTGGGGTTGTAACCCAATGGAAGCAGAAAAGGCCGCACCAAAAGAATGGTTCGATATGAATGCCTTCCTTTCAATTGCAGACAATGGCCAAGTAACAATAATGTCCCCCAACCCGGAGATTGGACAGAATGTAAAAACATCTATGCCCATGATCATAGCGGAGGAGTTAGACATTGCCTGGGAAGATGTCATTGTAAAACAAGCACCTTTGAACAGTACTTCCTTTCAAAGACAAGTTGCAGGCGGAAGCCAGTCTATCCGTCAAGGATGGGCAAGTTTGAGAATGGTTGGCGCCACCACCAGACAACTGATGATCAATACAGCTGCTAAAGAGTGGGGAGTTGATGCGGGTGGACTTACGACCAAAGATGGCTACGTAATGAATGGCAGAAAGAAACTCTCTTATGGTGAATTAGCATCCAAGGCAGTTGGAGAAACCATTCCGGAAGAAGTCCCACTAAAAGATCCCAAAGACTTCACAATCATTGGTAAGAGTAAGACCAATGTTGATATGGACGATATTGTCACAGGCAAACCTCTTTTTGGAGTTGACTACTCGGCCGAAGGAATGGTCTATGCTGCTGTGATGAGACCACCCGCTTTCGGAACCAAGCTTAAATCATTCGATGACAGTGAAGCTCGCAAAGTCAATGGCGTTTTAGATGTTATCACTTTTGACGATAACGAACGACCGGAGCAAAGAGAAATTAGAGGCGAAAAAATTGCCGTTATCGCAACGAGCACCTGGGCTGCGTTCAAAGGCAAGAAAGCTTTAAAAGCTGAATGGGAAAGATCTTCGAGGCTAGAGAGCACTACGAATCACGATCGTGAATTGAATAGATTGCTTAATGTCTCCAATAGTGAATCAATCAAACGATCAGATGGAGATATTAACAAAGCCTTTGCTCAGGCTGATGGCACGCTCGAAAAAACTTATGAAGCTCCCTTCCTGCCTCACAACACATTAGAGCCTATGAACTTCTTTGCCAATGTGACAGAAGACAAAGTGCTATTGGCTGGACCAACTCAGACACCGGACTGGACCCAAGGGCGAGTAGCTGGTTTATTAAAAAGAGAACGATCCACCATTACTTGTGAAATGACCCGCATGGGTGGTGGTTTTGGTCGAAGACTCTATGGAGACTTTGCCCTAGAGGCCGCTGCTATTTCTGACAAAGTCAGAAAACCAGTGAAAGTACAGTTCTCCCGGGAGGATGATATGATGGCCGGTACCTATAGACCTGCATCAAAGTATAAGTTCAGAGCTGCTTATAAGGATGGCAAGATAACAGGCTATCACTTAACAGGTGCAGGAATCCAAATGGGTAATGCCACTCGTGAGAACTGGTTTCCTGCAGGAGGAATTGAAAATTATAAGATAGAGTCGCATAACCTTAACAGTAATATTACTACCGGGGCTTGGCGCGCACCGATTACCAACTTTCTGGCGATCGCTGAGCAAAGCTTCTTCGATGAACTGGCTAAAGAAATGAACCTCGATGCCGTACAGGTAAGGTTAGATATTCTAGAACGAGCAAAGTCTAACCCTGTTGGCGCTATTGACTATGACCCTGAGAAAATGATTGGAGTCATTAAGCTAGCCGCTGAAAAGGGCAACTGGAGTAATCCAGAAGTTGGAGTGAGCAAAGGGTTCAGTTGTTATTACTCCCACAATACCTATGTGGCAGAAGTCGCTGATGTGACTACAGTCAACGGGCAGCCGAAGATTACTAAAATGACAGCAGCTGTTGACTGTGGAATAGTCATTAATCCTGAGGCCGCCATCAACCAAATCCAAGGAGGAGTTGTTGACGGAATCGGCCATGCCATGTATGGAGACTTTGCCTTTGTAGATGGTGCGCCACAAGCAGCTAACTTTGACAAGTTCAGACTAATAAGAACTAAGGAAGCCCCTAAAGTCGATGTTCACTTTGTAGAAAGTCTCAATGACCCGACTGGACTGGGTGAGCCTTCTCTCCCACCAGCAGGTGGTGCATTAGCAAATGCTATTGCCGGAGCCACAGGTAGAAGAGTCTATAAGATTCCATTTACCAAGCAAGACATTGCGATGGGATAAATAGGAATTGAGACCGAAAGAAAGACAAAGCCTTGGTAGAAATACTGAGGCTTTTGTTTTTTTATGTAACCCTAATTGATTTGGGTCGTTAATACGCTAATTTTTTAATCCGTACTTACCATTATGATTCAAAGAGAGTTTGCTCAGAAAGCTCAAAAAATCCTTAAGGAAGACAGCAATGTCATTGGTCTGGCTGTGGCTGGATCTTGGTTGACAGACGAATTGGATAAATATTCAGACCTGGACCTGATTTTGGTAACCCAAGACAATGTCTCAAATGACAAATCTAAAATGCTCCAATATGCTTCAAAGTTGGGCAAACTCCTTAATGCATTTACGGGCGAACATGTAGGAGAACCCAGGGTTCTTATATGCTTGTTTGACGATCCATTACTTCACGTTGATATTAAGTTCCTGACACAAAATGAATTTGAATCAAGAGTCGAGGATCCCGTCTTATTGATAGACAAAAACGGAGTACTTCAACAGATTCTCAATCAATCTGAAGCCAAATTTCCTTATCCAGACTATCAATGGATAGAGGATAGATTCTGGACCTGGATACATTATGCACTCTTAAAGATTGGTAGAGGTGAGTACCTAGAGGCATTTGATTTCTCTGCTTTTATGAGAATGGTTGTCTTCGGACCATTACTTCATATCAAAAGTGGCAACCAACCTAGAGGTGTCAGAAAAGCCGAGACTTCACTATCCTCTGAAGATTTTTCACACCTTCAGTCTACAATCCCAGTCTATGACAAACCTTCTCTCCTTGCTTCCCTTAGGAAGTCTGTGGAACTCTATAAAGGGCTTCAATCTTCATTGTATGGAGAAGACATAAAGTTGGCCGCACAAACCGAAGAGCGCGTAATGGCGTATTTTGACCTCATTGAGAACAGATAATATACTGCATGGCTCAGGATATCACATTAAGAACCGCTCGTATTGACGATCTGGAAATCCTGCTGCAGTGGGATAAACAACAACATGTGATTGATGCAGATCCTGATGATGATTGGGATTGGGCTCATGAACTTCAACAGTTTCCAGAATGGAGAGAACAGCTCATGGCGGAATTGGATGGGCGTCCACTCGGTTTTATTCAAATCATAGATCCCTATTTGGAAGACACCCATTACTGGGGAGAGGTTGACCAAAATTTAAGGGCAATTGACATTTGGATTGGCGAGAAAAACGACCTGAATAAAGGTTATGGAACAGAAATGATGCGTCAGGCTATCGAAAGATGCTTCGCACCTCCTGAAGTGACAAAAATATTGATTGATCCCTTAGTGACAAATGTGAACGCCATTCGATTCTATGAGCGCATGGGCTTTGAGTTTGTTGAACATCGAACTTTTGAGGGTAGTCACTGCTCGGTTTATCAACTAAAACGATCTCAATGGTATGCACACTAATCCATAATGAGGTATATTAAGGGGTAATAAAAAGTACGATCCCATGTCCTTTTCAGACCTCGGAGGCATCAAAAAACAATTCGAATATTATAAATCCCTAGGGGAGAAAACCCTCGCGCAAATTAGTGATGATGATCTCTTCTTTGAGTACAATGAGAATAGTAATTCGATTGCCGTTACGGTGAATCATCTTTGGGGTAATATGCTATCTCGGTGGACAGACTTTCTAACTTCGGACGGTGAGAAAGAATGGCGAAATCGCGACCAGGAGTTTGAGTCAGTCATAAAAACTAGAGATGAGCTTTTTGAGAAATGGAATGAGGGTTGGACTTGTGTCTTTACTGCATTGGACGCTGTTAATGAAGATAACTTTGAGCAGAAAGTCTATATCCGCAATCAAGCCCATAGCATTATGGATGCCGCATTAAGACAACTCGCACACTACGCCTATCACATTGGGCAGATAGTTTATGTAGGCAGAATGCTAGCCCAAGAATGGAATAGCCTGAGTATTCCAAAAGGCAAATCAAAGGAATTCAATCAAGCCAAGTTCGCCAAGGGAAAGCATGACGGTCACTTCACGGATGATATTAAAGGTTAGAATTGAATAGCTTTGAGCACCATTCAAGACTGTATAGTATTGCACCCAAAAAAAGCTACTGTTTACGGTCAATCATTTAGGAGGGCATCAGTAATTCAGCAATTAAACCTCGTCAGTTTGGCCTTTCCTTATCATGAATTGGACAAGCTCCATAAGCATTTTGACACCGCCATAATTTTCGATACAAACGATAGAGGAATTTACTCCATTATTGGGAATTTGTCTTCAAAGAGAATTGTATCACATTTCCAGCTAAACCCACAATACCTTGGTACTAAAAGTAATGGATGGAAAAGAGCATTGGAAGTTCTACAGCAATCGGATGTAATCATTGTTCCTGCCGAGTACCTCAAAGTGGAATTAAAAGGTATGTTACACAACCAGATTGTAACAGTTCAGAATGGCGTTGATCAAACCATCTTCCAGGTCAAAGAGAATCACTCTGACAAGCCCTTGTTTGGTTATGTTGGCAAAGTTATCAATAGCAAAGGCAAGCAAATTTTGGAATACATCTGGAAAAACATTCCAGAGGAAGTGGTGCTTCAAATAGAAAGCAATCAAGAAACTGGACTAATTTCAAAAACCAAGGCTCAGATACTCACTAATTTCACTGGTATAGACAGAACAAAACATCCCACGCCAACATTTGACTGTTTACTGTCCACATCACTCTCTGAAGTCGCTCCAATGGTAATTATTGAAGCTCTAATGTCTGGAGTGCCGGTAATTACAACCAGATCGTCCCCCTATGTGGAAAGCTTGGAAAAAATCTTTGGATCAGACATTGTTACTGTTATCCCATTGTCAGCACGCCTTCAACATCTTGAAGTGAGCCAACTACTTCTCAGTAAACAAGAAGTAGAGTTTGTAGGCGAAATGTTTTTAGAAAAGATAAGATCATTTAAGAAACCTAGTCTAAAGGAAAAACAGAGGATTAGATCAATTGCCCTTGCAAATGGTTTCAGCAGTGAGCAAATGACAGAAAAGTATAAGAGAATCTATCTTCAAGAGCACATCAATACTGACTAAAGTTTTACTATCCGAATAAGGCTCCCGCAATCGTAGCCGTCATCATGGTAGCAAGTGTCGCAGCCATCAACGCACGCATTCCAAGTTTGGAAAGGTCTCCCTGACGAGACGGAGCCAGACTACCGATCCCCCCTATTTGAATAGCAATAGATGAGAAATTAGCAAAGCCGCATAATGCATAAGTGGAAATCACTATGGCCTTTTGACTCAAAACCCCGGCTTCCTTCATTTCGGCTAGGCTGAGGTAGGCTACAAACTCATTGATCACGGTTTTTTGGCCTATCAAACTACCGACTTGCAATGTTTCTGCCCAATCTACACCCATAGCAAAAGCAAAGAGCCTAAAGCCTTGCCCGAGAATATATTGAAGGCTGAAACCATCAAATACGCCATTGGTTGATTCAACCACAAAACTGTTGAGGCCAGTCCATTCACCGATACCATCCACAAGAATCCAGTTAACAGAATAGATGACTGCGATGAAGGCCAACAGCATTGCACCAATATTAGCTGCTAACTTTAGACCATCACTAGCCCCTCCTGCCAATGCATCGATTACATTAACACCAATTTGGTCTTTATTTACCTTCAACTCCTCATCAACTTCTTCCTGTTCTGGAAGAAAAATCTTGGCCATAAGAATAGCGGCAGGCGCATTCATTATAGATGCACTCAGCAAATAAGTGGCAAACTTAGCCTGCTGCTCAGGGTCTCCTCCACCGAGAAAAGACACATAAGCTCCAAGGACAGAGCCTGCAATTGTCGCCATCCCTCCCGTCATCAAGCAAAGAAGTTCCGACTTGGTCATTTTACCAATAAACGGCTTGACCAGAAGTGGTGCCTCAGTCTGTCCAAGGAAGACATTTCCAGCAGCCGACATTGACTCTGCACCAGACAAACGCATTGTCTTGGCCATAACCCATGCAAATACATAAACGATTTTCTGAAGAATGCCCAGATAATAAAGTCCCGCTGTAATGGCTGAAAAGAAAATTACAGTGGGCAAGGCCTGAAATACAAAAAGGAAACCCAAACTATGACTTACCCCTTCAACCGCATCACTATTCTTCGCCAGATCCCCATAGAGAAATTCGGCTCCATTCAGTGCAAAACTTAAGAAGGAAACAAAGCCACGACTTACAAAGTCGAACATGCTCTTAACAAAGGGAACTTCTGCAATTAGTAGTGCAATAATCACCTGCATGGCAATACCTACTCCTACAAGTCTCCAGCTAATCGCCTTCTTATTACCAGATAGCAAATAAGCTATTCCTATCAAGACTAAAAGGCCAATAATCGCTCTTATGATATCCATTTTTTCAGGGCATAAAAAAGCCTTTGTTCATCTAGTGAACAAAGGCTTTAGTTCAATTAACTTCTTTTATTTATCTCATCTCTGATTTTAGCAGCGCGTTCATAATCTTCTGCATTCAATGCCTCATCCAACATCTCATTTAACTTTTCTAATGAAAAGTCCTGGAGTCGTTCATCAGATTTTGATACAAGAATTGGTTCTTCACTCTCGTCTTCCAACAGTTCTTCCTCATCCGTTAAGATTATTCCGGCTTCAGCCAAAACAGATTCATGTGTATAAAACGGTACTTCAAACCGAATTCCAATGGCAATGGCATCAGACGGTCTGGCATCGACTTCAATTGTCTTGATACCATCTGTACAAACAATTTTGGCAAAGAAAACACCTTCTTTGAGGTCAGAGATAATAATCTCTGTCACCTCAAAATTAAACCCATGGGCAAATGATTTAAATAAGTCATGGGTCATGGGTCTGTTTGGGGTGATCTTTTCTATTTCAAGCGCAATCGCCTGCGCCTCAAACATGCCTATAATAATTGGCAACCTTCTTTCTCCCTCTACCTCACCCAATACAAGCGCAAAAGAGCCTGTAGTCTGGGACTGGCTAGAAGAAAGCCCAAGAATTTCAATCTGTACCTTACTCAATGCTAAAAAATCTAAGCTATTGTGCCGCTTTCAGCGCCTCATTCAATTTAGGTAAGACATCAAAAGCATCTCCCACGATACCGTAATCGGCAGCTTTGAAGAAAGGAGCTTCTTCGTCTTTATTAATCACGACAATATACTTAGAAGAATTGACACCTGCTAAGTGCTGAATAGCACCTGAAATACCAACCGCTACATACAAAGTAGGACTTACCTTAACACCCGTTTGTCCAACGTGCTCATGGTGAGGTCTCCAGTCCATATCAGACACAGGCTTCGAACAACCCGTAGCAGCACCCAGGGTTTTGGCTAAATCTTCGATTATACCCCAATTCTCCGGTCCTTTCAAGCCTCTACCACCAGAAACCACAATGTCAGCTTCAGGAAGCAGAATATCACCTTCCGCTTTCTCGGTAGAGGTGATTTTAGTACCGAAAAGACTATCATCAAGGCTTACACTAAATGCTTCTACCGAAGCTGCTCCACCATCTTCTTTGATCTCTACTGCATTCTTCTTAATAGCCAAGACTTTTTTGTCCGTGGTCATATTGACGTTAGCGAAAGCCTTACCAGTATAAATGCTTCGTTTAACCTGAAAACCATTTGAAGTATCAGGCAATGAGACAACATTTGAAACTAGTGAAGCACCCAATTTCATTGATACTCGTCCTACCACTGCATCGGCCAAAGAAGACTTAGCAGTAACAACCACATCAGCACCAGTTTCATTTGCAGCGGAAGCAATAGCCTCAGCATATGGCTGGATAAGCCCAGCATTCAACCTTTCGTCTGCAATGTGTAATACTTTTGACGCACCATTCTGACCTGCAGTCGCTAGTTCATCGGTACTTACAGTACCCAATGCCAGTGCAGTAACATCACCCAAAGCCGCACCATATGAGATGGCTTCTCTAGAAGATTTCTTGATCTTTCCATCTTCCATTTCTATAAATACTAAAACTGACATATCTCTTAGATTACTTTGGCTTCATTTTTCAATAGGTCAACCAACTCACTCACATTGTCGGCATCAATCATTTTTACAGCTCCTTTGGCTGGTGGCAACTCATAGGCAGAAATAGCGCTGTGTACAGTTGCATCTGAAGGCTCAACCACATTCAATGGTTTCGTTCTTGCAGACATAATTCCTCTCATATTAGGAATCTTCCATTCTGCGATCGGTTCCTGACAACCGGCCACAAAGGGAAGAGAAACTTCTAACTTCTCTTTACCTCCTTCTATCTCTCTGGTAATCTTAGCATTACCTCCTTCAACTTCTAGTTGCATCACCGGTGAGAATGAAGGCAATCCCAACAACTCTCCTACCATACCATGCACCATGCCTCCATTGAAATCGATAGACTCACGACCCATCAAAATCAGATCATAACCTCCTTCTTTAGCAATGGCGGCAATCTGATTTGCCACAAAGAATGAATCTGATGGAAAGGCATTCACTCGAATGGCCTCATCAGCACCAATGGCCAATGCTTTTCTAATAGTTGGATCGCTATCTGCTTCACCAACATTTAATACTGTAATTTTCCCTCCGTTCTGCTCTTTCAACTCAACAGCTCTTGCCAAGGCATAGTCATCATAAGGACCTATGATAAACTGTACACCATTCTTATCGAATTCGGTGTTGTCATTGGTAAACGCAATCCGTGAAGTAGTATCAGGAACATGTGTGATACAAACTAATATGTTCATGCTTAATATTTAATGATTTTAGTATCAACTCTATGATTGTCACTCTGGTTCTGCTTAAAAACAGTTAATCAGACAAATGACGAATAAAGACAAGCTAGATGCCTAAATTTGCCCCGAAGATAGCCAATAAACAAGTAAATAAAAACGGAGTAGGCTGAATGAATCAAACGCGAATAGACTTGCTGAAAAAGTATATCGAAGAAGACCCTAATGACCCCTTTAATCATTATGGTCTGGCCTGTGAGTATATCTCTGAAAAACCAGAAGATGCCCTAAGGCTATTACAAGAGATAAGCAGCAATTTCCCTGAATACTTACCCACATATTATCAATTGGGCAAAATACTCGAACAGCAGGCATTGGAAGATGAAGCACTAAAAACCTATCAAACCGGTATTCTGCTGGCAACGAAACAGGGAAATGACAAAACCCTACGAGAATTAAAGGCAGCCCACCAAAACCTTATTTGGGAGTTAGAAGAATAGCCCCTTTTCACCGAAACGAATAACCTAAAATCATTCTTGTCTCAATTTATTTATAGGGTTCATCAATACAGCTGCGACAGTGTGATACGATATGGTCAGGAACGTCACTCCGATCAGAACTAATCCGCCTAAAACAAAAACGAGGGATGATATCCCAATTCTGTAAACAAATCCATCCAACCAACTGTCTAAAACCAAATACACCAAAGGTGCAGCAAAGCAAAAACTCAAGCACACAAGGAATAAGAAGTTCTTAGTCAGTAAATAAAACAATTGTCCAAAAGCCGCTCCTAGAACTTTTCTCACCGCCACTTCCTTAGACCTCTGTTCAATAACAAATAGTGATAAAGAAAAGACACCCAAAAGGGAGAGAAATATGGCAATCATAGAGAAGATTTTAATAATCACATTGACCTTTTCCTCGTTGCGATAAAGGTTTTCATAAGAAACATCCATAAAGCCAAATTCAAAGGGCAATGAAGGTGCTAATGAAGCATGCGAAGCTTTTAAAACGTTCAATACATGCTCTGTACTTCCTATCCCTGACTTCACCAGTAAGTAGCGACTTTGTTCTGGTCTAAGGCTTATGATCAAAGGTTGGATTTCTTCATAAACTGTAGCAAAATGAAAATCTTTTACCACCCCAACAATAACTCCTTGCCGTCCCCAGAAAAAAACGGATTTATCCAATGGGTTTTCAAAGCCCATTACCTTTGCTGTTGCCTCATTAATGATAATATTGTTTTGATCAGAACTTAGCAGTTTGTCAAAACTTCTCCCTAAAACCAATTGCAAATTTAGCGTTTGAACAAAGTCATGTGAAACTTGGAGAATATTGAATCCAACATCTAAGCCTTGTCCTTTTCCTTCCCATCTAAAACCACCAGTTGTACTACGATTACTATTCAAGGGCAAATTGTCTACCGAGGTCACTGACAGAATCCCTTGTTTACCAGTCAACTGTGATTTAAACAATTCCAGTTGACTACTTTGCTTTAGCTTCCCTTTTAACGGAACATGTATTAGATTCTCTTTCTCATACCCCAAATTCATTTGCTTAATAAAACTCAATTGCTTTTGCACAATGAAAGCACCAATGATCATCATCAACGAAATTAAAAACTGAAAGACCAACAACCCTTTTCTCATGCCACCGGCCCATCCAGAATTTTTGAATGAACCTCTAAGGACTGTATTCAAATTGAGTGACGAGAGTACCAATGAGGGGTAAAGTCCAGCTAGAATTCCCGTGATTGATCCGCCAGACAATAGCCATGCAAAGTGGAACCACTCTATAGTTATTGATTTGTCCATTAGATTGTTTACAAACGGCAGAGCCAAGTAGACAATTACCATGGCCAGTACGCCAGAACAAAGTGTCACCAATACAGACTCAAATAAAAACTGGAAAACCAAAAGCTTTCGAGAAGAACCTATTACTTTTTTAATACCAATCTCCTTAGCTCTTTTGGAAGACATGGCCGTAACCACATTCACATAATTCATACAGGCCAACACAATGATTAAGGTAGCTATGATGACAAACGTTCTTACATAAATTATTCTACCACTTGATACCTTACCATCGGTATATTTATTAAAAAGGTATTCTTCCTCTATGGACTGTAGCATAATCTCTGAAGTCTCATCAGAATTTAGGCCTTTATAAAAATCATTTATTTTTTGAGCTAGAAGTTCTTTATCCGTGTTGTGATCGAGCAATAAAAACTGCCTGACAAAACGATTTTCCCAAAAATATGCATCAGGTGTCTTTTTAAGCCAGTGTTCAATTGGCATAACAAAATCAAATTGAAAAGTCGAGTTCACTGGTGGATCCTCAAAAACCCCATCTACAGTAAACACTCCCCAATCTGGTATCTGTACAACTCGGCCGATAGCCTCGCTTGAAGAGAACATTTTACTAGCTAAGGACTCGGACAAAAAAATGCTGTTGGGTGACCATACATCTCTTCTCACTTCTAGAAGGGTAAAGGACAAAACCTCAAAGAACTCTTCACTTGACATAAAACCACTAGCACTATACCCTTGCTTGTCATATTGAAGCACTAAATCTCTTGAAGTAGTAATTTGGAGTACTTTTTCTACCTCTGGAATACTTTTTTCAAGAGCAGCCTTTAAGGGGACCATACTACTCTTTGAAGTTAAAATAGATCCATCTGCATACATCTCGTTGACTAACACTCTGTATACATTGTCAGAGTTGGGAAGGAACTTGTTGTAAGAAAATTCATCAAGGGCATAGAGTATCAATAGAAATCCAGCCGCAAACCCTATGGTCAGGCCAGAGATGTTCATAATGGTCAAACCAAAGTTTCTTACAGCTTGCCTGACAGTTGATTTAAAAAGTGATTCTAACATGAGTCTATTGATTTTGGTTTGCGTATAAGGCTTTTATAATCCCTTAAAACCTATTAATTAAATCGTAGATCAATAAAATGGGCCAAGTCCTCAAAGGACTTCTCATAGAGCTCGCTGTGCTCCTCGAACAAGCCCATAGTGCGGTAGAAGAAAACAAAGTTATTTTCATCAGGCACTAACGCTATGTTGGTTATGGTAAAACTGACAACCTCCTGAAAAGAAGCTTGAAAAGAATAGACCTCAGAAATAGCAGCTGACAATTCTATGTCCAACTCGTTCAGTGCCCCTGAACTCAAAGCCATCTGATAGGCCGACTCTTTAAATAATGGAGGCCTGGTACCTTGCCAGACCGATATCTCGTTTATCTTGGAGATTCCTCTATTGGCGTTGGCATACAAACTATCCATCAACAAGTTGTAATAAGGTAATCGCGATTTAATACCTTCTACATTAAACTCTAGTTCTACCATAATAGCATCTAATACTTTTTTTGCCTCCTTTTGATTATTTCTCTCTTCTCTCCAGTCATTCATGAGAAACCCCAATAAAATACCGATTGACACGACAAAGATTTCAAAGAAGAATTTGCCAACAAGGGCTCCTGATTTTTTCATTTCCAATGGGCTCGATTCTAGCTTATTTAGCAACCTTACAAGTACATAGTGTAAACTAATTGCACAAGACTCTTAACTGGTTTCAAAAGCGCAATTGAAACCAAATTTCACTAGCTGGTTGCGATAGGTTTGTATTTTCTATCCTACAAAAGTTGACGAGGTCACTCGAACTTCATTACACCGCATCTAAGTACGACCTACTTTGAAACCTCAGAAAATAGAAAAATGGCTAACGATAAGGCTTTTATGAGATCCACTTGACAAACAACATGCTTTTTTGAAATGCATTAATGTTTTATAATACTTTTATGAATGAATTAGAAGAGTCAATTATTGCCATGAGAAGAGTCTTAACCATCCTCAATTTTATTTCTCTTACTTTATTGGGTCACGCCCAGACTGACACGACCTTCTACACAAATGCTGGTGGTAAAATCCCAAACCACAGTAAATCTGAGGTTGCTTATTATGAGCTTAACAATGGTTTAAATAGAAATGGTTTAGTAAGACAGTTCTACCCCGACCATTCACTATATGCTGAGGTAGACTATCTGGACAATCATTCTAGTGGTAACTATAAAAAGTACTACCGAAATGGTCGAATCAAAGAACAGAGAAGTTCTTCAGGTGATGACAATCAGCGCTTTGTCATCAGATGGTATCAGAATGGTCAAAAACGATCAGAGACAGAATTTATCTTCGAAGATGGTGAAAGGATTAACAGGCGTGCACAGGGTGGTGGTTCAGTGATTTCTAAACTTATCAATTCATGGGACTCACTGGGCAATCAACAGGTCAGTAATGCTGTAGGTCACTTCAATGCTCCTGCTTTTGATGATTCAAGGTATTGGGAAAAAGGGGAATATCTGGATGGGAAAAAAGTGGGCAAATGGACTGGCATAAAATTAGGCCAAACGGATTATGAGGAAGAATACGACCAAAATGGTGAATTCATCTCTGGAGTCAGCTACAATGAGGATCGCTCAACAAGTGAGTATAATGTTATCCAGGAGCCCCCGACCTATCCTGGTGGAGAAAAGAAATGGGTGAGGTTTTTACAAAAGAACCTCAAATACCCAAAAATCGCCAGAAAAGCCAAGGTTGAAGGCTCTGTCTACATGACATTTATAGTGGATAAGTTTGGACTTGTGTCAAACGTTCAGGTAGTCTCTGGTATAGGAAGTGGCTGTGATATAGAGGCAATACGGGTCTTAGAATTGTCAAAACAATGGCTACCTGGCATTGAAAGAGGCAGACCTGTGAAAAGTAGAATGGTTCTCAGGCTTGATTTTAGATTAAGGTGATTACCGCACTGATCCAAGTCATCTTACATATACCTAACAATAAACTTATATACTAATGGATTAACTCTATGGAAAGGATTAACCGCTTAATGACCAATATATGCTCTAAAGATTTAAAGACGAGTAGAAATTTCTATGTAAGCCTGTTTGATTTCAACATAGATTATGACAGCGATTGGTTTGTACACCTAGTTTCTAAAGACAGGTCTTTAGAACTTGGTATCATTCTGCAATCCAGCGAACTGATTCCTGATGAATTTCAGAAGAATCCGCAAGGCTTCTATATAACCTTTGTGGTAGAAAATATTGATAATGTTTTTCAAAGAGCAACTTCAAAGGCCTATGAAATCATAAGAGAGCCACACGACACTTTCTATGGGCAAAGAAGAATGCTTTTGAAGGACCCCAATGGCGCCCTGGTGGATGTATCTTCACCAATTTAGTCTCAACTCCAAAAGGATCACAGTTTGGCATGACCTTAGCTTATGAGAGAAGGACAGTATAATTCCATTATCTCAACCAAAAGCTCAATCAATGAACAAATTTCTGCTCATTCTCCGGAAGACCCTAGTCTATAGCTTGGTATTCCTTGTGTTCTTGAGTATTACAGGCTATGTCTATTTATACAAATTGCCGAAGGGACCAGAAGTCACCAGCTCCACCCCCATCTTAGATGGGAAAGACACCTTTGTAATGTATGCCTACCAGGCAAGCAAAAGAAAGTCCATACGGGTTTGGACCTACAAACCTGAAGGATGGCAAAGCGGAGATAAAATTGTCTTTGTAATGCATGGAGGTGGAAGAAACGCAGATGATTACCTAGATGCATGGGTGTCAATGGCTCAAGAAAACAACTTACTTATTCTGGCACCCGAATTTGAAAACAAGTTTGCCAAATACACTACAAACGATTATCAAGAAGGTAACCTCTTCACATTTTTTGGCACCAAAAACCCCAAAGAAGAATGGGCCTATACCGTTATAGAAAATATATTCGACCAAGTCAAATTGGTTAATGATATAGCCAATAGTACTTATGATATCTTCGGTCATTCTGCAGGTGGACAATTTGTTCATCGAATGACAATGCTTAGGCCAGATGCTCGGATTGAAACGGCCATAGCGGCTAATGCCGGGTTTTACACCTTCCCAGACCCTAACGTTGCATATCCCTATGGGACTGAGAATGTAGTAAGGGATTCAGGCTTACAAAAAGCCTACCAAAAGAAGCTCATTGTCCTTTTAGGGGAATTGGACAACGACCCAAGCTTGGGTACTTTCAGAACAACAGATAGGGCAATGCGACAAGGTGGTCACAGACTGGAACGTGGTGCTAACTTTTATGAAGCGAATGCTCAAGTGGCTCGAACAAATGGTTGGGTTTTCGACTGGAAAGTTGACACTGTTAAAAATGTCGGCCACGATTACAGAAATATGTCCAGGGCTGCTATTAAATGGTTAAATGAAAATCCTTGAGTGATTTTTGACAATAACAAAAAAGCCACCCCGGACTTCGGAGTGGCTTTTTCTTTATAGTGCAATACCTTGATTATCTAGTCACGACACCGCCTTTAGCACTGTCAACCGTAATGGTATACTTGCCTCTACCACTCACAATCCAGCGTACTTTTACAATTGAATTACCTGGAATATTGTCAATTCTCAACTTCTCTGGTTCAGTCTTCTGCTCTCTGGTAAAGTCTCTGTCTTCATTATCCACAACCATACCTGCCTGCACGTCTACACCTGAAATGCTGATGTAGTCAGGACGCTCAATCTTATATTTCAAATCTTGAGAAGCATGAGTAGGCATAAGCCTGTCATTTTGGATATAGGCAGTGATTTCTCTTAATCCTCCACCCAAGTCTTTCTCTTTCACCTCAGGAATGCTCAAGTTCGGCATATGGAATGCGTGATAGAGCGTGAAAGCCATGTTTCTATGAAGCTCTTCTTCTAGCATAAAACCAGGAGTCGCGCGGCCGAAATTCTTTTTGAAACCACCGATTTCAATCTCACCATAAGTCGGGTGATTGTACGGTTTCCATGGTTCGAAAGCATCGCCCATTAGCAACTCTGTGTCGATATCGTAATTCAGGTTTTGACCACCTTCGTTATTCTTATAGTAGGCAAAGCGGGTGAAGATCTCATTGGAGAAAGTGTAGATACCTCTACTACCGTACATCCAATCCAGCTCACCACCAAATACAGAGTATAAATCTTTGTACACTACCAGGTAATTGTAACCCGGCATGATCTTCTCTCCTTTTCGGCCAATGGCATCATAGATTCTAATATCCGCTCGATTATAAGTCGAAAGGTCCTCCTGAGCACCAGGTCCACGAAGGATCATCCCTCCTGAGTTATGGTAACTCTGTCCACCTGCGATATTCGGATGTGCTAACACAAAATCCGCAACGTTTCTATTTTCTGGTACACTAAAAGGATATTTATAGGCACCTCTTTGAATATAGTCCGGCTGCCATTTCCATGCCCAGTCTCTATTTGGATCGTAGTATCCTACGCGATCCTCATTTACCAGGCCATCACCGTCATTATCGATACCTTCCTGACCCAGCATTTCATAACGCTGAACATTGGCAGGTACATTATCATCCACTCCAACAACGATCATTTTGCGCGGATCTTTAGGGTCAAGAATGAAGTTTCCGGTTGAACTCTTTCTTCTCATTTGAGTGATTGAGCCATTACCATCTAGATCATCTGGAGCATCTTCATCAAAGAGGCCATCACGATCATCATCCAGAGGAATCATTCCAGAACGTGGAGAACTTCCCGTATTGGGCTGCTTCATATAATCATTTCGCGCATCAGGGTTGATGGTTGGAATGATATAGAAAATACGATCGTCCAACATCTTAGTGATATAGTCTACATCACCGTAGTTTTCCGTCAGGTACCAGGCGGTATAGATTGATATTTCGGCTCCCTGAATCTCATTGGAGTGGATGTTTCCATCTATGTAGAAACCAGGCTTACGGTCTGGATTACCTTTTTCATAGTTGGTAATCTGAAGCATCCACATATCACGACCTTCGTAAGATTTACCAATAGAAACCCTTTTCACAAGGTTCGGATGAGCGTCAGCAATCTTCTTAGTTAATGCGGCATGTCCCTCGGCAGTGTAATAGCGATTAAAGCTTATCTGAACCTTAGGGTTATGTGGAGAGCCTACAGCTCTGAATATCTCATCTGCGCTTTGTGCAAAAGCTGGGGTTATAAACCCAAGTAAGCAAATCGATAGAGCGAGTTTGTTTATATACTTTTTCATGTCGGCTTATTTGAGGTTAACATTAGATGAAGTGAATCCGATGTGAGGTGCTCCGGCTTCGATGGTCACAGAACCCTTACCCTTGATTAACCAGGTCATAGATCGTGCTGCATCACCATCAATTGAAGGAATCAAGGTAATCTTGCGTCCAGAAACGATCTCTTGACCATTACCCAATTTCAATTCCACCTTTACCCTTCTAAGCCAGCGCGATCGCGTGCCCATTTGAGAATGGGTTGGCAAAGTACCACCATTATACAAGTCGACCGTAATACGGGTCATTCCCTTACCTACAGATTCTGTTCTCATATTGATCAACTCAACACTTGCCTGCATTTTGGCTACCTCCATGATGAACTCATTGTGCTTACTGGCCAGGTCATCAATCATGGTAATTGGTGGATTGAGCATATTGAATGGCGCAATACCACCTACTTCAACTTTCTTTCCAGGGAAGTCTGGGTGATCCATTTCCGTCCAATCTGCGAAGTAATTCGATAGTCCTTCTTGCTCAGCCCATCTGAGGTAGTTCACCTCTCTGTTCTTATCGCTATTCTTTTTCATGGTAGAATCGCCCTTTACCATTGGGGCCCACCAACCTGGTGTGCTTAAGCTAATTCTACCAAAGTGGAAATATGCCCACTGGTTAAAACTTCCACCCGGCTCTACTGATGGCGGTGCATCTTTGGTACCTACGGTCTTGTTGTACTTGCCAGAGATCAGTTTATTTAATGTCTCATCGTTTCTAAGTACACTGGTTACCACCCTTTTGGTAGCTCCACCTCGGTTATATCTCCATGCACTTGAAAGGTTATTTCCAGGGCCGAAGGTCATGATGGCATAAATATTCCACTTGGTGTAAAGGATATCCAATAATGCTCTGTTCTCCAATTCAGAAACCGGGTGTTCGCCAGCACCTGGAGTGAAGTAGTCAAATGCGAAGGTCATACTCTTATTGAAGTAGATTCCGCCTTCTCCATCTTCATTGAAAGCACCATCCTTATCGTTGTCAGCACCTTCAGTATAAAGGTGATATTTACCTTTTTCGCCTTTAGATTTATTGGCTTTGATCATTACACGATCATCTGCAGGGTGGGTAACCCAATCTCCAGTGGCATCTTCTACCCTCATCATGGTAATCATACCATCACCATTAAGATCTTCAAATGGATCTTCGTTCATTCTGCCATCGCGGTCATCATCTGTGTCTTTTGCATTGCCGCTTCTACCATATTTTAGACTGGCGAAGTATTGCTCAGTCGCGTCCGGGCTCATATTTGGAAATACATAGTATGTTGTATTTTCCAGGGCGTCCAGATTGTTGTTCACAATATCTTCTGCAAAGCGAACGGCCATTTCTACACCTAATAGATGTTGGCCTTCAACACCACCCACTATAGCCATGGCGGGTTTATTTTCCATATCCCCAGTGCCCAATGTGAGCATCCAGACATCCTTGCCTCCTAATGTCTTTGTAATAGACTTCAAAGTGGCGGCATTTGAGGAACTGGCCAGTCCACGAAGTCGTTGGGCCAATTGACTGGCATTGTTATAGTCCTGTGCCCAGATAACCTGGGTAAGGAAGAGCAATGCAGCAACCAGTCCAAACTTGTTCCGATTGATTCTCATATAGTTTTGATTAATGATTTTGAGTTTACTATTCTAATGTAAGTAAACCTCCACTCCTTTTATCTGAAAGGCTGTGAAATGTGAATGGCAATGAGGGCCTTTGGATGGGGTTAAAACTCAACAACGAGCTTGCCAAACTGCCTACCAGCTTTCATTTCATCAAAAGCTGAGACTACCTGATGAAAAGGCCTAACAGAATCTACCACGGGATTGATTTGATGTTTATTGACAAAAGCCACCATGGCTTCAAACTCCTCATCATTGCCCATGGTAGAGCCTTGAAGGGTGATCTGATTCCAAAACATACGGAACATATCGAGCTTCTCAGGTGTGCCATTGGTCGCACCATAGAAGACTATTCTCCCCGCAGGTTTCATAATCTTAATAAAATCATTCACCTGATTACCTCCTGCACTATCTATGACCACATCAAAGCCACCAGTTTCTCGTTGTGCATTTTTGAACCAAGCTTCTTCTCGGTAGGAATAGGCAGCTTTGGCTCCCATGGCCAGGCATTTATCCATTTTTTCCTGCGAACCAGAAGTCACGTATACATTTGCACCTGAAGCTAAGGCAAATTGGAAAGCGAACTGAGCCACTCCTCCTCCTACTCCAGAGATCAAAACGTTTTGACTGGCCATAGCCCGACCATGGTGAAATAAGGCTCGAAAAGCTGTTAAACCTGCTAATGGAAGTGCCGCTGCCTCTGACCAACTCAAATGATCCGGCTTCACCTGCAAACGATCGGCATCCACTACAATGTATTCTGCAAAGGTGCCTTGGGTAGGCATACCTAGCACTGAATAATCGGAGGCTTGTGCTTTTGGATCGTCCCCCCAATTCACGTTAGGATTAATGATTACTTCTTTGCCAATCCAATCTTCTGAAACACCTTCTCCGATTTCTTCGACCAGACCTGCGCCATCAGAACCCAATACTGTTCCAAACTGGATATTGGGATACATTCCTTGCCTAATCCACTGATCTCTCCGGTTTAAAGCCGCAGCTTTAATACGAACCAACACCTGTCCTTTCTGGACGATTGGCTTAGGAATATCAGAAATTAAAAGAGGTTCTTCCTGGTTAACGGTGATCAATAAACCCTTCATACTCAAATGGCATTATTTAGAAAGGTGCTTCCTCGTCATTGGTTGGCAAATTTGGAGTACCCCCATTGGCCTTACTAGGAATTGTCACAGAGCCCCCTGCCCCAGCCTCAAAGCTAGATGTACCGTCTACCGGGAAGGAAGATCCATAAGTTCCTCCACCAAGACTAGAATCTAAATCCGTAAACTTGGTATACTTTCCAATGAACTTCAGTTGTACATTTTCCAAAGATCCATTTCTATGCTTAGCAATGATGACTTCTCCAACACCTTGAGTCGGCATGCCGTTCTCATCTTGGGTAATACCGTAATATTCAGGACGGTACAAGAACATTACCATATCGGCATCTTGCTCAATCGATCCGGATTCCCTGAGGTCGGAAAGCTGGGGACGCTTATCTCCGCCTCGGGTCTCAACGGCTCTACTCAACTGTGACAGTGCAATTACCGGCACGTTAAGCTCCTTAGCTAAGTTCTTCAAAGATCGGGAGATAGAGGCGATTTCCTGTTCACGGTTACCTCCTCCACCTCCGCTCTTTGAGGAGTCGCCTGACATCAGTTGCAAGTAATCAATTACTATTAACTGAATGTCATGCTGTTGTTTCAACCTTCTACACTTCGCCCTCAATTCGAGGATGGAAAGTGCAGGGGTATCATCTATAAATATGGGGGCTTTGGTCAAATTTGCTGTTTTATGGACGAGTTGTGCCCATTCATGCTCAGCGAGCGTACCTTTCTTGATCTTCTCACTTTCCAACTCCGCTTCACCAGAAATCAGACGATTTACCAGCTGTACCGAAGACATCTCTAAGGAGAATATGGCGCAGGCCTGGCCATGATCTACCGCTGCATTTCGCAGAGCAGAAACCACAAAGGCTGTTTTACCCATAGCGGGACGAGCTGCGATAATGACAAGGTCAGAACGTTGCCAGCCTGAGGTCACACGATCCAGGTTGGTAAAACCAGAAGGCACACCTGTCAAGCCATCTTGGTGATCTTTCCTTGTCTGGATTTCCTCCAAGGCAGTCGCCATGATGTTACGCATGCTATCGTATTCCTTGCGTACGTTGTTTTCTGAAACTTCGAAAAGTGACTGCTCCATTTTATCGAGCAACTGGAAAACGTCAGTAGTATCTTCAAAAGCATCTTTCTGAATTTCTGATGAAATTCTGATCAACTCCCTTTTGATAGACTGTTCGACTACAATTCGAGCATGGTACTCAATATTGGCTGCCGAACTCACACGGTTAGTCAACTGTGTGATGTAATAAGGACCGCCAACAATCTCAATCTTACCAGTCTTTCTCAATTGACTGGTTACAGTAAGAATATCAATAGGTTCAGAAGCCTGGAACAGATCATAGATTGCCTGGTATATTTCCTTATGTGCTTCTTTGTAAAAGGATTCGGGACGAAGAATATCAATCACATTGGTAAGTGCATCCTTCTCTAACATCAGCGCTCCTAAAACAGCCTCTTCCAGGTCAACTGCCTGAGGTGGCAGCTTGCCGAGTTGAGCCGCTTCGCTCAGTCCATTTTTGGACCTGTAAGTCGTTCTCGATTTTGCTGATCTCTCCTTTTCCATTACAACAAATGTATCCCGATTTTCATCAACAATGCATGTAAATTGAAGCCTTTATTTTTCCAGAGACTTGCGAACAGTTAAGTGGAGTTTTCCACATAAGATATCCGCTATCCTGTTTCCTTTATTAAACGTCATTCGTTAGGCTCAACATACAATTATTTTAATTTTGACCTAACGTTATCCACAAGTTCATGATCTCAAACTACCGCATTCACTTCATTGCCATAGGTGGAGCAGTTATGCACAACCTGGCCATTTGCCTAAAAAACCTTGATAATCAGGTCACTGGGTCTGATGATATGTTCTTTGACCCTTCAAAAACGAATCTTGAGCATCATGGATTACTCCCTGATAAAGAAGGCTGGGATGCGAACAGGATTACCTCTGATCTAGACCTGATCATTTTGGGCATGCATGCCAAAGCGGATAATCCGGAGTTATTAAGGGCACAAGAACTCGGTTTGAAAATACTCTCCTTCCCTGAGTTCATCTTTGAAGCATCAAAAGACAAAAAGCGAGTAGTAGTGGCCGGCAGTCATGGCAAAACAACCATCACTTCCATGATCATGCATGTACTTAAATCCATGGGCAAAAATTTCGACTATATGGTTGGTGCTCAGCTGGATGGATTCGACCAAATGGTTCAGCTATCAGATGCACCTGTCATCATTATTGAAGGTGATGAATACACGACCTCTCCCCTGGACCTTATTCCGAAATTTCTTCACTATAAGCATGACCTCGCATTGATCTCAGGCATCGCCTGGGATCATTATAATGTCTACCCCACTTTGGACAACTACATCGACCAATTTAGACAGTTTATAGAGCTCACACCGGACCATGGAAAAGTGTTTTATGCCCAGGAGGATTATGCCTTATGTAAATTGGTTGAACAAGTCGGAAGCCCTGGCAACTTGATTCCTTATGGACCACACCCTTCTGAAATTATTGATCAACAAACGGCTCTCCTACATGCTTCTGGTAAAACGGCTATTCAGGTGTTTGGTCAGCACAACATGCAGAACCTACAGGTGGCTAAAAACATTTTAAATGAGGTAGATGTCACCGATGAGGAGTTCTATCATCATATTCAAAGCTTTGCAGGAGCAGCCAAACGCATGGAGAAAATGGGGGAAAACGATCAAACCATCATTTTCAAAGACTTTGCCCATGCCCCCTCAAAACTCAAGGCAACTTCAACTGCAGTCAAAAACCAATTTGATAATAGAAGCTTGGTAGCCTGTATAGAACTCCACACCTTTAGTAGTTTAAATAAGGCCTTCATAGATCAGTATGCGCACACCTTTGATGCTCCAGATGAGGCTTTAGTGTTTATCAACCCTAAGACTGTTGCTGCTAAAAAACTCGAAATGATCAGCGAAAATGAGATCAAATCTGCGTTTGATAGAGTTGACATCAAGTTATTTACGGATTCTGCAGCACTCGAAAATCATCTTTTATCTCAGAAATGGGCAGCCAAAAACTTACTTTTAATGAGTTCGGGCGACTATGGTGGTTTGAACCTGGAAAAAATCAAAAAATCAATTCTGAATTAAGCAATCAATGCAACTCAATCTTAAAAATCCTCTTGTCTTTTTTGATCTGGAAACTACAGGAATTAACATTTCTCAAGACAGGATTGTAGAGCTGGCCATGTTGAAGGTTATGCCCAATGGCGAAACTGAAAAGAAAGTACAATTGGTCAACCCCACAATACCTATACCCGAAGAATCAGCTTTGATTCATGGCATCAGAGATGAAGATGTTGCGGATAAACCTACTTTTAAGGAGTTGGCCAAAAACCTCGCGAAGTTTCTCGAAGGATGCGACCTAGGCGGCTACAATATTGTCCGTTTTGATGTCCCCTTGTTGGTTGAGGAGTTTTTGAGAGTAGATGTCGATTTTGATGTAAGCAACCGCAAACTCATCGATGCACAAAAGATTTTCTTCCTGATGGAACAACGTACACTTTCTGCAGCATACAAGTTCTATTGTGGCAAGGAATTGGTCGGTGCGCATGGTGCAGAAGCTGATAATGATGCCACTTTTGAGGTTTTTAAGGCCCAAATAGAGCGGTACAATGGTATGGATGTATCCGATGCCTCAGGTCGGGCTGTCGGCAAGATAGAAAACGACATGGCGGCCATTCATGAGCTGGTAGCTTCCAGAATGGTAGACCTTGCAGGCAGAATTGTCCTGAACGATAAAAATGAAGAAGTCTTCAATTTTGGCAAGCACAAAGGCAAGCCTGTATCAGAAGTCTTTAAGAGAGAACCTGGTTACTATGACTGGATGATGAAGGGTGATTTCTCTTTAGATACCAAACGTAAGCTGACCAAGATCAAGCTCAGCGGCTTTCAAATGGGCTAATCTTCATTAGTGACAAGAACAAGATGAATATATGAACAGGACCACACTTGCACTATTATTACTCTTTACTTGCAATTCTATTTTTTGCCAAGATCTATTTAAGGGCTTCAAAGTCCAATCTATAGATGGTAAAGAAGTAATGTTACATGATGTACTTCAGGGTGAAAAGGATCAGAGGGTTGTACTATATCTATACATTTCCAACTGCAATTTTTGTATCCAAACAATTAACAACCTGGCTAACAACAACCCAGGGTTATTTGATGGTGGAGAAGTCCGTTTGCTCACTTTGAATATATTATGGGATGAAAAAATAAAAGAAACCGCTAAGAACTGGCCCTATGAAAATTTCTACGCAGCAGGCAGTTCCTTTTATGAGACCTATGGCAATTTGAATACACCAATGACCATAGTCTTTATGAACGAAGAAATCATTTATAGCTATGTGGGCAATATGGAAGGTGAAAAAACACTCAAGACTGTTTTAACCTCACACCCTTATGTAAGGTATTTTTATCAGGGAAATCGTGATGTTCCATTGCCAGTTGGCAGAAATGTCGCTGACTTGGCAAGTTATGTAAACAAGCTTCCACACCGTAGTGAAGTTCTTTGGCGTATGATAAAGGATGATGAAGCTCACCCTATTTTAGGGATTAATGACCCAAATGAAATTCCAATGACTTCAGACAGTGTTTATGAAGACGGCCTGTATTTTAAAGGAGGTTTCGATAGTCAAACCGTTTTGGTTATGGAAGGAAAGGTCCAAGAGCGTCATAGTGGCCTGGAAACCAGGACAGAAGTAATATATCTCAATCCAGAGGGCGCACAAACCGATAAGACTGATTGGCAGACCACACGATACAAAATTATCGACAGGTTTGTTCCAGGAACGATAGCAATTGACAAAACACTAAACGAGAGAACCGTTTTTAAAAGAGTAGAACTTCGGGATTTAGATGACAACCTTCTGAGCTATGAACTTTGGAGAGGGTACAATAAAGAACTCCTATTTAAGTATGACCTCAATGAAAATCCTATTTTCGATCATAATCTTGGTAGTATAGACCTTGATGTAACAATAATAGAGGATGAGAGCGAAATAGAAGACATAGTAGTTGAGACGACAGATGATTCTCAAACTGTGGACAATTTCAATAGCTTAAGTTTTGAATTGATTTCTAAAACCGAGTTAGAATCTTGGATAGTGTCTTTCGGGTTTGATAGGCTCAAGAATTTGGCAAACCAAGGAAATGCCATCGCTCAAAGAAGGTTAGGTAGATATCATTTATGGGTTACCGACAATCAAGTTGAGGCACTCAACTGGTTTAAAAAATCGGCCAGTCAGAGTGATTACTATGGGTTAGTAAACCTTGCTTACGCCTATCAAAATGGGCGAGGTACGGATAAAGATACATTTCGGGCTATTGACTATTTCATAGAAGCTATAAAAGTAGAACCTCCCGGTAAAAGTAATGCTACATGGGGTTTAAGAGACCTAAAGGGACTCAACTGGACAAATAGACAAAAGATAGATTGGTATTTAGAAGCAGCTCCTGCAGGTAACCCACTAGCTCAGTACTACCTGGCACATTATTACGAAAAGGGATATGGGGGCCTTGAAAAAAGCCTATTAAACGCCATAAAATGGTATACCAAAGCTTCCGAACAGGGTTATGAGCCTGCTAAGAAGCGTTTAAAAGAAATTGACGCAGCTATTGGTAATTAGCTTTTAAAGGAGAACCCCGGTTATTCTGATTGGATGGTTAAAGGCAATTCCTCATTAGACACCAAGCGTAAGCTTACTAAGATTAAACCTAGCGGGTTTCGAGTGGGCTGAGCCTGAAATCTTAATAGTTGACAGAGTCAATAATAAGGATGAAGAAGATTATAATTGTCGGCAGTGCAAGAAATGACGGAGATACTGCATCTCTTGTGAGCCAGTTAAAAAAGTCATCAGGTTGGGAGGTTATCGACTTGAATGACTATGACATTGGCTTTTATGATTATGATCATTTGAACAAAGGGGATGACTTTTTGCCCCTTATCAAAAAACTAATCAATCAATATGACACATTTATATTTGCGACCCCTGTATACTGGTATTCTATGAGTGGGATTATGAAGGTGTTTTTTGATCGGATTTCAGATCTATTGACGATAGAAAAACCACTTGGAAGAAGGTTAAGAGGTAAGCACATGGCAGTGATTAGCTCTTCGAACGGCAACAATTTAGGAGAATCTTTTTGGCTACCCTTTAAGGCATCTGCAGATTATCTGGGCATGACCTACATAGGAAACCTCCACACTATTAGTGGTCAACTGAGTCATAATGCATTGGAACAATTCAGAAAAAGTATTGAGGCTTATTAATCAATTTCCTTGCTATATTCGATCAGGTAAGTGATTTAAAGTAGTGAACCAATTAAGACTCAACACTTCATATAAGCACCATGTCATAGTTGGTCTATTAATAGGCGTTTGGTTGGTCTTATTTCTGGTACTGATCGCCCCTTTTGATACGGCAGATCTACCCATGCCTATTAGGGTTCAAATACTCCCGCCCTACGGCTTAATATCAATCATAGGGTACCTTATATTGGTTCCTGTTCAGAATTGGCTCTTCAGAAGGACTGGCAAATGGAATGTCTTCTTTGAGTCAGCCTTCTTACTGACATTTAACATCATCGTATGGATAGGAAGTTATCTCTACTACAAAACCGATATCATCAATGGCGAGTATTCCTTTAGCAAGTTCACGTTTGAGGTCTATTACCCCATCTTCTTTATCATCTTACCTATGTTAATATTTGTTCGATGGTATCTCAACAAGAAGACGCCCAATCCTGATTCTGACAAAATCGTGCTTTCTGGTGAAAACAAACTAGACGTTCTTCAGATCAGACAGTCTGATCTTATCTGTATCTCCAGTGCCGATAACTATGTTGAGGTAACATACCTCACCAAAGAAGGTATCAACCGCAAGTTGCTTAGAACTACGCTCAAAAATGTCCACGCCCAAAAACCGGAGTTGGTCAAAGTACACCGATCACACGTGATCAATCCGGAGCATTTCAAAGAATGGAAAGACTCAAATACCATTCTGCTCACTGAAATTGAATTACCAGTTTCCAAAAGCTATAAACAAAACCTTTTATCTCTCGATCATTCGCCCCTAAAACCTGATAGTTTATCCCAGACGCAGTAAAAAAGGAGGTAAACCATATCTTATCCTTCATGTTTGTTGAAACATTTAATGACAGCAAAATGAAAAAACTCATCATTCTTATCGCATTTTTTATTGGTTTCAACAGCCAGGCGCAAGACCAAATGGCTAAGGCGAAAGCCCTGTTGGAAAGTTTAATCACTAAAGACAAAATCGTAGGTGCCACAGGAGGCTTCACTATAGATGGAGAAACTGTTTGGCAAATGGGAACTGGCTATGCTGATCGTGATTCAAAGACAGCATTTACGCCAACTACCATCACACGAATCGCTTCTATTGCTAAGTCGATGACTGCCATTGCAGTGATGCAATTGGTAGAACAAGGTCTTATTGACTTGGATACACCTATCCAGACCTATATTCCTGACTATCCCAAGCAGCCCAAAACTCAAATCACTACAAGGCATTTATTATCTCATACATCCGGCATGGGTGGCTATACCAGTGCCAAAGACGCACAGACCAAAATCGAGTATGCGACTCTCTATGATGCACTGGATATATTCAAGGACCGCGAGCTCCTCTTTGAGCCAGGTACTCGCTATAGCTATACTACTTATGGTTATACCGTCCTTGGTGTAATTGTAGAAAGAGCTTCAGGCATGACATTCGAGGCTTATATGCAAAAGAATATCTGGGATAAGGCAGGCATGACAAACACGGGGGTAGAAAAATTCGACCAGAAGAAACCCAACCAATCCAGCCTATATCATCAAATTAGAAAGGGAAAATCCAGAGATGGTAAGGAAAACAACTTAAGTAATCGTATTCCAGGTGGTGGCTTCTACTCTACCCTTGAAGACATGCTCAAGTTTGGTAATGCAGTTATCAATAACACTTTGGTAAAGGAAAGTACAATGGACTTAATGCGAGAACATCATAGTCTTGAAAAAGAAAGAAATGCTTATGGCTTTGGATGGTTTTTGTACAACCCTAAGCCTAACGAGGGCGCTATTATTGGTCATAGTGGCGAACAGACAGGTTCATGTACACAAATCGTGATCGTACCCCATCTTAAGATAGTCACAGTCATTCTCACAAACACCTCCGGAACCTTCTCAGAAGTGCAACCTGCAACTTTTAACCTATTCTATATCGCAAACGAAAAATAGATTTAACCTGAACCTATTATAATATGGCAGCACCCTAGGTGTTGCCATTTTTGTTGTTGTAAATTGGAGGGGACGAATTAAGAACTCCGTTTCTTCGTGATCCAAGTTGAAAAAATATCGACCCCTAATTTCACTAGCCAGAGAAGCAGCAAGGTAATTCACTCACATCATCAGGAGGACATTTCTGTCTCTTATAAATCCACTTATACACTGAAATATGTTCTAGAAGGATACAAGTATTACAGCTTTGGAGAGGGCGATTTAAAGGTATCCAAAGATCAATATCTACTTGTAAATGATAACCGCACCATTAGCACAGCAGCAAAAAAGGGTACCAAAGGATTATCTTTCTTTATAGAAAAAGATCTTATCGAGAGCGCTTATTTGAATATTTCTGGTCAAGAAATTAGGACAAGCGAGTTTTTTGAATACCCTCAGCGCCATCCAGATGGTCCACTAAACAATTGGCTGAAACGTCATGCTCATTTATTCTTGAATGAAGAGAACATCTCCGCCCTACTTATTGAATCTCTTTTTATAGATTTAGCCGGATTGATTGTTGAAGAGCACACTGAGATTCGCAACAGGCTTGAGCAATTTGGGGTAGTAAAACACGGTACAAAACAAGAACTATTCAAGGTAATTGCTCAGGCGAAGGAGTATATGCATGATCACATGAATAGCTCCATAAACCTTGATGGTTTAAGCAAATCAATTGGCCTCAGTAAATTCCATCTAAATCGCCTTTTCAAAAAACTCACCAATACCACTCCTGTAGAATACATTACCAATCTTCGACTGACCGAAGCGAAAAGTCTCTTAAGGAATTCCAAAATGTCTATTGTGGAAATCTCTATCCGCTGTGGGTTCGAGAGTCAATCCTATTTCTCAAGAACATTCAAAAGAGCATTTGGTATGACTCCTTCAGCATACAGAACTCTTTTTTAAAATCAGCAAGATTGTGCAAAAGACAAAGTGACTAAATCAATAGCTTCATTTAATGAAGTTCAAAGTTGCTCAGATCACCGATCTTCACCTTGACGAAGACTTCCCGAAGGAACAGGGTGTAGAGGCTAGAAAAAATCTTAAAAAGGTCTTAAAGGACATTAAACTACATGGAATATCCGAAGTTGTTTGCACTGGCGATATTGGGGAAAATCAATCTGTAGCTTATTTCTTCAACAGCCTCAAAAATCATTCATTGTCCTTAACCTTGGGGAATCATGACGCATATAAAGTAGTTGCCAAACACTATTCAGAAGGTACTCATCCAAAAGACAAAAAGTTATATAGCAGTGTGGAAAAGCATGGTTATAAATTCATTTATCTGGATTCTTCTAATGGATATATTGACCACACCCAATTGGCATGGTTAAGCCGAGAACTAGAAAGCTCTCTCTCGCTTGTAATATTTACTCATCATCCAATCATTGGCTTAGATCTAATGGTAGATGAAATTGCAAAACTAGAGAACAGAGAGGAAGTCCTCTACAGGTTGGAAGCTTCAAGTAAGGCGATCACTATCTTTTGTGGGCACTACCATATGGAAGATCATCAAGTTCATAAGAAAATCAATCAGTATATCACTCCTGCTGTTTCGTATCAAATTGAGAAGAAGAAAAACGAAATTGCCATTGACTCACATAACTTTGGCTATAGAATTCTGACATTCCATCAAGGGGAAATCTCATCTGAAGTCCAGATTTTCAATGCAGAGTAGAAAGCAGTCGCTTGTTGAAAGCCTGTTGAACGTAACTATCGGATTTGTGATCACCATGCTATCACTTCAGTTTGTTTTACCCTTGCTAGGTATAGCGAGTAATTCGGAAAAGAACATCCTGCTTACGATTTATTTTACCGTGCTCAGCATTGTCAGAAACTACTTCCTGCGCAGGTATTTCAATAAAAAAAAGCGCAATCCATAACAGATTGCGCTTTTATAAATTTATCTATTCAATCTTAAGCCAGATCAAAACGATCGAGGTTCATCACCTTATCCCAAGCAGCTACGAAGTCGTTTATAAACTTCTCACCAGAGTCAGCACAAGCGTAAACCTCCGCCAACGCTCTGAGCTCAGAGTTAGAACCGAAGATCAAGTCAACGCGTGTTCCGGTACCCTTAACGTCACCCGTTCTCCTATCACGACCTGCGAATACTTCATCAGCATCTGATACGGCACTCCAAGTTGTTGACATATCTAATAGATTCACAAAGAAGTCATTGGTTAAGACACCCGGTCTGCCAGTGAAAACACCGTGCTGAGAGCCATTATAATTGGTATTAAGTACTCTCATCCCCCCTACTAATACTGTCATTTCCGGAGGTGTTAAAGTCAATAATTGAGATTTATCAACCAACATTTCTTCTCCAGAAGTTTTGTGCTTCGCTCCGTAGAAGTTTCTAAAGCCATCAGCGATAGGTTTCAAGGCATGGAATGAATCCACGTCCGTTTGATCCTGAGAAGCATCTGTTCGTCCAGGAGTAAATGGTACTGTAATATCATGACCAGCATCTTTTGCCGCCTTCTCAACACCAGCACATCCACCTAATACAATTAGGTCAGCCATAGAAACACCTTTGTTTCCAGATTGAGCGCCATTAAATTCAGACTGAATACCTTCAAGCGCATTCAATACTTTGGCCAACTGAGTAGGGTTATTTACTTCCCAGTCTTTCTGAGGAGCTAAACGGATTCGTCCACCGTTAGCACCACCTCTTTTATCTGATCCACGGAAGGTAGAAGCTGAAGCCCAAGCTGCAGAAACCAATTCAGATACAGATAACCCTGAAGCTAAAATTGAAGCTTTCAATGAAGCTACATCAGCATCGTCTACCAAATCAAAAGTTGCCGCAGGAATAGTATCTTGCCAGATTAAGTCTTCTGCAGGTACTTCAGCACCTAAATACAAGGCTTTAGGCCCCATGTCTCTGTGTGTCAATTTGAACCATGCCTTAGCAAAAGCCTCTTCAAACGCAGCTTGATCATTGCGGAAACGCTTTGAGATTTCTAAGTAAGCCGGATCGTTTTTCAAGGCCATATCAGCCGTTGTCATCATCAAGGCTTGCTTTTTCGATGAATCGCCAGCAGCTGGAGCCATATCAGCATTAGAGGCCGCTGTTGGTGTCCATTGGTGAGCTCCTGCAGGACTCTTCGTTAACTCCCAATCGTAATCCAATAATACTCTGAAGTAATCATGATCCCATTTATTTGGGTTTGGTGTCCAGGCGCCTTCAATACCGCTGGTGATGGTATGATCACCATGACCCGTTCCGAAAGTATTCTTCCAGCCCAAGCCTTGCTCTTCGATAGAAGCTCCTTCTGGCTCTCTACCAACATACTGATCAGGGTCGGCCGCACCGTGCGCTTTACCGAAGGTATGACCACCCGCAACAAGGGCCACAGTCTCTTCATCATTCATGGCCATACGACCGAATGTCTCACGGATATCTATACCTGATGCTACAGGGTCAGGGTTTCCATTAGGTCCTTCAGGGTTTACATAGATCAATCCCATATGCACAGCCCCCAAGGTTGCCTCTAGTTCACCATCGGCATAGCGCTGCTTGTTGCCAAGCCACTCGCCTTCTGATCCCCAGTAAATATCTTCTTCAGGTTGCCAAACATCTTCACGTCCACCCGCAAAACCATAAGTCTCAAGACCCATGGACTCAATCGCACAGTTTCCTGCTAAAATCATCAAGTCAGCCCATGAAAGCTTTCTTCCATACTTCTGCTTGACAGGCCAAAGTAGTAGCCTTGCTTTGTCCAGGTTGCCATTATCTGGCCAGCTATTTAGAGGGGCAAAACGCTGAGTTCCAGATCCTCCGCCACCACGGCCGTCAGCGATACGATAAGTACCAGCACTATGCCATGCCATACGGATAAAGAAAGGACCGTAGTGACCATAATCAGCCGGCCACCAATCTTGTGAATCCGTCATTAGATCATAAAGGTCTTTCTTAACTGCGGATAGATCGAGTTTCTTGAACTCCTCAGCATAATTAAAATCTTTATCCATTGGGTCGGATAAAGATGAATGTTGTCTAAGAATGTTTAGGTTGAGCTGGTTAGGCCACCAGTCTCTATTTGAGGTTCCTCCACCAGCACTTTTTTGCATAGTACCACCGTGGAATGGGCACTTACCTGCAGGGATGCCCGAATGTCCATTGTTTTCCATTATGATTGATCGGTTTAAATTGTTTAGACCAAATCTAATACAATCCTTTCAATACTTTTCATTAATAATTTCTATCAACTTATTGACAAAAACTATAAAGTGGAGTCAGGTAAAATCATGCCTGTTTCGGGCAAAAAACGGAAGTGAGAAACTGACGAAAATCATCTTTTCTGTTTCGATGTTATTGAAAATCTTAACTTCATAGGATGTCAGACAAGATTGAAAAAGAGCGAAAAGAGTTAAAAGTTTCACTAGGACTTCTCGTAGGCTACCTTCTTGCAGGTTTGATAAATATGCTGGCTTATGAAAAAAGTTGGCAGGAGGCCTATTCACAGAAGGAAGTCGTTTATGCTTTTGCTGGCATAGCCTTATCTCTCTTGATCATTGCCTCACTTAAAAGAAAGAAAACAACAGAGGAATGATAAAGTTCTTAAAACGAATTACGCTCATTATTTGCTTTAGCTTAACGCCTATTACACAGGCACTTCAAGCCCAAGAAGGTGAGATAAAGTTTCGGTACTTTGGTACGGCACGCTGGGAAATTACTGACGGGATAGTCACTGTATTAGTGGACCCTTATATCTCCAGATTAAAACTGGGTGAAGGCCCTTCTTCGAGTAAAGAAGACACTCGTAAAGTGTACAGGCGTTCAGACTACTTTGAGTCAGACACCGTTTTGATCAATTCATTGATTAAAAAGGCAGACTTTATTCTGGTACACCACTCCCACTTCGATCACCTTTCAGATGTGCCCTACATTGCTAAATTGACTGATGCAAAAGTCATTGGCACGGAGTCTACCACCAATGCCTTGAAAGCCTACGGTATTCCTAATGATCAGTTGTATACAGTAAAAGGTGGAGAAGATTACCAATTCGAAAATTTCTCGGTCCGTATTCTGGAATCTATACACTCCGCATTGAATAAGAAGCACTACTTCGATTCTAGAACCATTCCTTCCACGGTTACAGCTCCTATGAAAATCTCTGAATTTGTCGAAGGTGGATCATTAATGTTTTTGGCCAGATTCAAAAACCATAAAGTGCTTACCATGGGTTCTATGAACTATATAGAAAGAGAAGTAGATGGACTGAGGCCTGACATCCTCTTACCAGGGGTTAACTTTTCCAGACTGGAAATTTATAAGTATACAGAGCGCCTGATGCAGTTAACAGGTTTTCCTAAAACAGTCATCCCATCTCACTGGGATAACTTCAGAGTGCCTTATGGCTTCTCTCAAGAACAAGCGATCAATACCAAAATCAAGCCTTTTATTGAAGAGGTAAAAGCCGCATCTCCAGACTCAAAGGTGATCACCCCTGTACATCTCGAAACGATTATCATCAAAAAATAGAAAACCTGGCTTAATTCTACTAGGCGTCCTGAGACGCAAAGCAAGAGTTGGTATTAAGGTTATTGCTCCTCGAACTTTCACAAAAAAGTATCAACCAATAGTCACGCTAACATTGGATCACCTCCCAATACTAACCAATTCAATTCGATCGATAAAAAGGAACTTCTTCTATGGACAGAAGTGTTGGTATTGACTCTGTTTTTTGACAATTTCCGCAGTCAAATAATTGGCAGGTCACAAAACCTCATGTTCGGTTTGGAGAACCGTCTTAAGTACAGTTTGAATTATAATTGGAAGCCTTTTCAAGGTGAATAGAATGGAATACAGCAAAACACTCGACTATCTAAAGGATGTTTTAGAAAATATGCCAGCCGACTGGCTAAACCTAACCACTCATCGACTTGATATTTATAATGAGGAATTAGCCAAAACTGAGTTCACAGGTGAGTTTGAGGCGCTATTCCAAGAGAATAATGCAAGTCCATCAGCATTGAGTGAGTTACGGACAGCCTATGATTACATACGACTGGGTCACCCACTATCTTGCGTGTTAGAGTGGAGCATTGCGAAGATTCATGGCCTCGAAACGGAAAGCGTAATCAGCTTTTCTTCACAGATAACTCCAGTTCTTGCAGTGTTGAGAAAAAATCTGCTCACTCATAAAAGAACTCAGGTTGTTTATCAAGGTGAGTTACCTGCACATTTAGATGCGGACATAATAAAGCGCATCTACGGCTATCAATTTGAATTAAAGCAGGTTGAGAGTCCTGTGGAAATTGAATCTTTTGATGGCAGTACAGTTTTCATTTCAGAGCACGATGGCCTATCCGTTAGCAGTTTTGAACTTAATCCGAATATTGACTTTTACATCAGCCTTCATGACCAACTCGGTAGCATTGTATTGTTGAACGGTGAAGAGAATAAATCATATGCTTCGGAAATCCAACATGTAAGAAGACGTGAGACAATTGCCATAACACCTGCCAATGCCTTGATTGCGCTTCAACAACTTATTGGCACAGCACCTAATTCGGAAAGCCACAATATTAAATCCAATAAGGCTTCAGTTTTGAGCTCTATTTCACAGATTGCCAATACTGAAACCGAGGCTGTAGTTGCTTCCAGTGGGCTTTCCATGCAATACGCGATCACCATGGGACTGATTCATGAGGCAATGGATGAGCATCCAGAAAAGGCAATTAGAATAGTTGTCCCGCCAAACTGTTACGGTGGTACCAATGATCAGGCCAGGCGGATAGCCGCCTGCATTGACAATGTGGAAGTTGTGGATTTGCCTGTTGATGGTGGTAATGATATGGTACAAAGCACTCATCAGGTGTTGGATAAAATAGCAGAAGAGGATGCGATCCCATATATCATTGCTGAGATACCGACCAACCCGAGGGTGGAAGTTCCGGAAATGATCAAACTGGAAGAAGCATTGAGTAAGGTTCGAAATACTCCTAAAGGTGAAACAGCAATTAGTCCTGTTTTCATTTTAGATCAAACCTTCTGCCCTAACGTTCATTTTCTAGGAGAAAAAGACATGCTAGCAAAAGTAAAGACTATCGCCTATGTAAGTGGGTCAAAGTTCCCGAGTGGTGGAAAATGCACTGCTGGTTATGCTGTGGCTAACAAAGCCGCTGAACATTTGATGGAAAAGATAGATTTACATCTCAAGCTTTGCGATAACGAGGCTACTGCTCTCCAAATGGAAATACTAGCTGAGAAATTGCCATCCATGAATCAAAGGATTGCTGATGCCTATCAGAATACTTATGAGTTTGTAAGCTTTATTAAGGAACATTTACCTACTGCCAAAATCAACTTTGTCTCAGAGGAGTTGGCCGCACAGGGCTTCACCCCTTCTGTATTTTCCCTGGACCTTCCTACAAAAGGAGATACCGATGAAGAAAGAGAAAGCTATAAGAGGGCGCTAAATCTGAAACTGATCGACCTGATGATCACGGAAATCCCTAATGAAAGCAAATACTGTGTAAGTTATGGACAGTTAAAAGGCTGTTACTGGACGATTCCAGCTACCTCTACCCAAGGGACCACCAAAGAGGGTGATAAAGATTATATAGCTCGCGTGGCCCTGTCTCCAGATATGGACTTAGATCATCATAAGAGGGTCTTCTTGGACTTTGTACGCAGCATATGACATATCGGTCCATCTAGAGTGGCGGGTCGGTAACCGAAAACTGTGCGAAATACTAGTCGGGAACTGAAGAACTTAATCACTTCATCATTTCTTGACTTCTTGACTTAATCGCTCAAGCTATTTTCCACTCGCCTTATAATACTCCATAGCCTTTGGCAATGCGGCATTTAGACGTTTAATCCTGGTTTCATGAGAAGGGTGGGTTGACATGAACTCAGGTGGTGCTTGCCCGCTACTGCCTGCTGACATGCGCTCCCAAAACTTAGGAGCTTCACTAGGATCATAGCCTGCAATAGCCATAAAAGTAAGGCCTAACTCATCTGCTTCTGACTCATGTGTTCTGGAATACTTTAAGAGTGCTAGATCGGTACCAATACCCACTGCTCTAAAAACCATCTGCTGGCTTACAGTAGGGTCTTGTCCCAAAGCAATCGCCCCTATCGAAAGGCCGATCTGTTTTGCATAGTTTTGATTCATGCGCTCCTGACCATGTTTGGCAACAGCATGTGCCACTTCATGACCCATTACCACAGCTACACCCAGGTCGTCTTGACAGATAGGAAGAATCCCAGTATAGAAGGCCACCTTCCCTCCAGGCATTGCCCAGGCATTTACAGTGCTGTCATTATCAATCAGATTGAATTCCCAGTTGAAGCCTTCCAGCAAGTCTGCATTTCCATTGTCGGTTAGGTACTTCTCCACGGCCCTTTGGATTTTAGTACCTACACGCTTGATCATGGCTACTTGTTCCTGATTATCGGATAGTGGAATAGAGTCTAAAACCTGCTTATAAGCATCAGCACTCATAGCAATTATCTGATCAGAGCCTATAACCCCCGTTAACTGACGTCTGCCTGTGATCGGTACTGTGGTACATGCCCAGGCAATTAAGGAAAGAGAGAAAATAGATAGGATCAGAGATTTTGAAATGTGTTTCATGTGCTTCGGTACTTATTAAATTCAAAATTGAATAATCTTTGGGGCTTGTCAAATGAAGACAAGATTTTAATTTTACCCTAGCTAATACCAGTCGTTGAGACTCAGGCCTTAAACCCCAGTAAATGAAAATTATTGCCATCGGCAGAAACTATGCCGCCCACATTGCAGAACTAAATAATGAAAGGCCATCTGAACCGGTAATCTTTATGAAACCGGACACGGCTGTATTGAGAAATAACGCTCCCTTCTACTACCCTGAATTCTCAAAGGACATTCACTATGAAGTAGAAATCTTATTGAAAATCAGCCGGGAAGGAAAGTTCATTGAGGAGAAATTTGCTCATAAATATTATGATGAAGTGGGCATTGGCATAGACTTTACCGCACGAGATATTCAGACAAAATGTAAAGAAAAAGGTCTGCCTTGGGAAAAGGCCAAAGGCTTTAATGGCTCCGCTCCTATTTCTAACTTCTTTCCTAAAACCGATTTTGATTTATCGAACCTTGACTTTTCCCTTAAAAAGAACGGAGAAACCCAACAAAGTGGCAATACAAGTCTTATGCTTTACACTTTTGATCAGATCATTGCATATGTATCGCAGTTTTTTACGTTGAAAAAGGGAGATATTATATTTAGCGGAACACCCGCGGGAGTTGGTCCTATTGTTGTTGGTGATTCCTTAGAAGCGTATATTGAGGATAAATTACTACTCGAAGTTGAGATTAAATAAATTTTTACTTTTCCTACTACTCACCCTGCCGATTGGCCTCCATGCTCAATATGAAGGCATTGATAAAGACTACTTCGAATTCCCTATTCAACCAGACAAAACCAATTTCCTTAGCGGGAATATGGGAGAATTACGTTCCAGCCATTTTCATGCAGGCTTAGATATCAAAACCGCTGGAAGAGAAGGACTCAATGTTTTTGCTGCTGCTGAAGGTTACATTAGCCGCGTAAGAGTTTCTACCGGTGGTTATGGCAATTGCATATACATACAGCATCCAAATGGCACAACCACTGTTTATGCTCATTTACAAAGGTTTAATCCCATCATTGCCGAATACGTCCTCAAAAACCAGTATAAGCGTAAGTCCTTCACCATTAACCTGTTTCCAAAGCGGAATGAGTTTCAAGTAAAACAGGGAGAGGTCATTGGCTTTTCGGGCAACTCAGGGTCATCTACAGGGCCACACCTCCATTTTGAGATCCGTGGGCTTAATCAAGAGGTACTTGACCCTTTAAGGATAGCTGGTTTTGAACAAATTAAGGATGAGTTAGCGCCAAGCGTTCAACGGATTGCTTTGAAAACAATGAATATGGATTCACGGGTCAATGATCAGTTTGGACGTTTTGAATTTGCATTGCAAAAGGAAAACGGCACTTACAGGTTGGCAGATACTTTGAATGTTTATGGTAAAATTGGTTTAGAGGTTTACACCTACGATCAGCACAATGGAGCAGCCAATAAAAATGGAGTTCCTTTGATTGATATGCATGTGGATGACCAACTTTACTTCAGTCAGAATATTGATACCATTGATTTTGCACAGCAAAAAAACATCCTTATTCACACAAATTATCAGGCGCAAAAGGAATCAAGAAGAAGGTACAACAAACTTTATGTAGATGATGGAAATACACTTGACTTCTATGATGCTAAAGTGAATGATGGCTTCATATATGCGTCACCCGGAGAAATCAAACAAGTATCCATGAAGTTGCAGGATGCTTTTGGGAACACCAGCAAAGTAGCTATGATCCTTCGTGGTGTTGAGAAAAAGAAAACAATCGAAACAGAGGTTAAACCAAAGAAGGGAAGTTATGTTCAGGATAATACATTGATGTTTTTCCAGCCACGAGATTCTGCCAATAACAATATCACTATTTACAAAGAGCAAGGTTCAGTCGTAGTCGAGCCTACCTATCAAAATGAGAATACCAATGTCTTTCTGATTGACTTAAGGCGACTGTTGCCCCAGTCAGTCACCTTCAATGATGGTAGCCAGGAATCTCTTCACTTTGCTGATCGTATCCCTGCCGCCAATGCTCATTCCTACTTAAGTGATACCTACTCCTTACGTTTCTCAAAAAATGCTCTATTTGACACCGTATACATCCGTGCAAGGCACTTTATCGATGACGCTCAAATGGAGGTTTTCGAAGTAGATCAGGACCGTTATCCTTTAAAGGGTTCAGTTTATGCTGAATTTATGCCCTTAGCCCAATATGATAACCTTGAAAAATATCACGTTTACAGTATTAAAAACCCACGAAACCCGGGCTTTGTAGGTGGAAAATATGATGAAGGTAAATTCTCTTTCAATTTTTCCAGTTTTGGCAAATACACAATACTCAAAGATGACGTGGCGCCTACCATCAAAAAACGTAGTGTGAAAAATGGAAGAATTAGCCTGACGATTAGAGATAATCTGTCGGGAATTAATAGCTTCGAAGCCAAATTGAATGGTGAGTGGATCCTCATGAAATACGAGCCGAAAAGGAGTTTAATCTGGTCAGAACGATTAGATAAAAACAAACCCCTTATTGGTGAGTTTGAATTGAAGGTGGCAGATAATGCTGGCAACGAATCATTCTTAAAACTAAAACTAGAATAACACATGGCTTTACAAGTAGGCGACAAGGCACCAGCCTTTGAGGGTATTGATCAAGACAGTAACCCAATCAAACTTTCAGATTTCAGCGGCAAAAAATTAGTACTCTATTTCTATCCAAAAGACAATACCCCTGGTTGTACAGCGCAGTCTTGCAACTTAAGAGACAACTATGAGGCTTTATTGAAAGCTGGTTATGCAGTTGTGGGTATTAGCTCCGATTCTGCCAAGAAGCATCAGAACTTTATTGCTAAATATGATCTCCCTTTTCCTCTGATAGCCGATGAAGACAAAAGTATTCATGAACAATTTGGCACATGGGTAGAAAAATCTATGTACGGAAGGACGTATATGGGCACAGCAAGAACTACATTTGTAATAAATGAGAGTGGTGTTATCGATGAGATCATTGCCAAAGTGAAAACCAAGGACCACACCGCTCAAATTTTAGATTAATCCCAACTTTTAACTTTTAATAGTGAGCAAACCAACAACAGCAGAACTTGAGCGCATCGCTTCACAAGTCAGACGTGATATAGTGCGTATGGTTCATGCAGTCAATTCAGGCCACCCCGGTGGATCGCTTGGCTGTACCGACTTTTTAGTAGCCCTTTACTTCCACATTATGAACCGCAAGGACGGTTTCGATATGGACGGTAAAGGTGAAGACCTTTTCTTTCTTTCTAACGGGCATATCTCCCCTGTTTGGTACAGTGTATTGGCCAGGGCTGGATATTTCGAAGTATCTGAACTAGCCACGTTCAGAAAGATCAATTCTCGTCTTCAAGGTCACCCGGCTACAGAAGAAGGACTGGAAGGCATACGTGTAGCTTCAGGTTCGCTAGGCCAAGGATTGTCTGTGGCTTGTGGTGCTGCTCAGGCCAAGAAGCTGAATGGTGACGACAATTTGATTTTCACCCTTATGGGTGACGGTGAATTGGAAGAAGGTCAGGTTTGGGAAGCGGCTATGTACGCGGCTCACTGCAAAATAGATAACCTGATTGCGACAGTTGACTATAACGGCCAACAAATCGATGGTCCAACGGACGAGGTAATGTCTTTGGGAGATTTGAAAGGAAAATTCGAAGCATTTGGTTGGACAGTTATTGAAAGCAATGGTAATGATATGGCTTCGATTATAGCCAGCCTTGAAGAAGCCAAAAGATTGACAGGACAGGGAAAGCCAATCCTGAACTTGATGACTACAGCAATGGGCTTTGGTGTTGACTTTATGGTGGGAACTCACAAGTGGCACGGTGTTGCACCAAACGATGAGCAACTGGCCGATGCGCTCGGTCAATTAGAAGAAACTTTGGGAGACTACTAAACTGGAAACGATGACGAAATTTACTTATACAGAAAAGAAAGACACACGTTCTGGTTTTGGAGCAGGCTTAGCTGAGCTTGGTAGAACTAACCCTGAGGTTGTGGCACTTTGTGCCGATCTAGTCGGATCGCTCAAAATGCAGGAGTTCATCAAGGAGAATCCTGAAAGATTCTTTCAAATCGGTATTGCAGAAGCCAACATGATGGGTATTGCCGCAGGAATGACTATCGGAGGTAAAATTCCTTTTACAGGTACTTTTGCCAATTTCTCTACAGGTCGAGTTTACGATCAAATCAGGCAATCCATCGCTTATTCCGAAAAGAATGTAAAGATTTGTGCTTCACACGCTGGTTTGACACTTGGTGAAGATGGTGCAACACATCAGATTCTTGAAGACGTTGGAATGATGAAGATGCTGCCGAATATGGTGGTCATCAATCCATGTGACTATAATCAAACAAAAGCCGCTACGATTGCCATAGCAGACCACCATGGTCCGGTATATCTTCGATTTGGAAGACCTGCCGTGCCGATCTTCACTCCTGCCGATCAAAAGTTTGAGATTGGCAAAGCCATCAAAATGATCGAGGGCACAGATGTAACGATTTTTGCGACAGGTCATTTGGTTTGGGAGGCGATTGAGGCTGAAGCTGTTCTGGCAGAACAAGGCATTAGTGCAGAGGTGATCAATATCCACACGATTAAACCACTGGATACTGAAGCCATTTTAGCTTCTGTAGCCAAAACAGGCTGCGTTGTGACAGCTGAGGAGCATCAAATGCATGGCGGTCTTGGCGATAGCGTTGCTCAGACATTAGCCCTAAACCACCCGGCACCATTAGAGATGGTGGCAGTAAATGACTCTTTCGGGGAAAGTGGCAAGCCAGCTGAATTGATGACCAAGTATGGCATTGATGCGGCTAATATTGTCAAAGCCACGCAGAAAGTTATTGGTAGGAAATAGAACTACAAGCGCTTATAAGAAAGCCCTTTTCGAAAGATTAGGGCTTTTCTATTTCTATCAAGAAGACTGGTCTGCCCCAATAGGCAAACTCCTCGTGCTGGACAAATTCCATATCGCTAGGAAAATCTTCGGCATGACAGAAGTAGAAACCTGGCTCAAACTTAGACTTTTGATAAAGCACTTCTTCCCTGGCAGCCTCAACATAAAACACTATGGTCAAAGACATGCGAAGGTCTCCATACCTGTGTAGCGGTTGACCTTTAGTCAGCTCGGCAATTTCATAGCCCAAGGTCCGGTCTTCAGCGGCCCCAGTATCCAAGGCCCTCGTCACCGGTACGATTGAAGAGAAGCCAAACTTAAGGATGACCATAATAGCTGCTATGACCAAATAGGGTCTAACGCCTCTCTTAAAAAAGAAATACCCAAGTGTAATGATTATCAAAAGATTGATCGTGAAAATCACGTTGATATTGGGCACTATTTGCAGCTCTCCAGCGAAATACCCAACCAATGGTACAAGAGCAAATAGGCTGATAAACACAATGGCCATGATCTTCAAAACCTTTTCAAGTGTTTTAGACATGGAGTTCAAACCCAAGTATACCAATGGAATGACTATAAATGGAAATAATGGATAGATATACCTTGACTTGGCCTCGGTCGAAAACCAATAAACTATGAAATTGAAGACAAAGACCAACACGCAGTACCATACTAATGGATTGTCCTTTAAACGCCTGATGGCACCTCTTCTGAAAAGCAGCGGAATGAACAAGCCTGCAGGGAGAATATTTTTGAGTGTATCAATTGGAAAAGCGAAAAGGTGATTTAACCATTTAACGAAGCCTCCTCCAGTGGCCTTATCGGCAGACTCAGAAAATAGTGTGGTCCACCAGCCTGTGACATCCTCATATTGACTATACATAAAGAAATAGCCTCCAACCAAGAGAGTGAATAGAGCAATTCCAGCAAAATGAGGGACTCTTAACAATACCTTAAACTGACGCTTGTGAATAAAGTAGACCAGCAAAGTGATTGCCGTGAAGGGCAATGATGTAAGTCCCTTTGTTAGAAAACCGATCGCTGTAAAAAGGTATACAACAATGAATAATTTCCAATACGCTCCCTTCTCACCGTAATGGTAAATACCAAATATTGGAATGGCTGTTACCAGAGCATAGAATAAATCGATCTCTCCTAACGTACTGAAATACATTAATATATCGGCTGCTAATACCAGGCTCATGGCAGAAAATACAGCCATCATATGACCTAAATATTTTCTTGTGAAAAAGAAAGTGATCAGACTAAGTATCAGGTGACTCAAGACAGAAAAGAAACGAGTCGCAAACTCTGTATACCCCCCAAAGAGCTTATATGAGGCAATCAGAACCCAATTATAAACGGGGGGTTTTCTGAAGTATAAATCACCCGTCTGTGTTGGCACCCAAATATTATCTTGAAAAATCATTTCCAAGGCAATAAGTCCTCGTCTGGGTTCCTCTAAAAAAAGTGGATAAATGCCTAATTGGTAAAAAAAGGAGAAGATTAACAGTAACAAACAACCCATTAGGAGTTGCTTTTCGGACTTAACCAAGGGCGCAGTGCTAATCATCCATCAAAACTAACAGATCAAGGCATTTCAATAAGCATATCTTCATTAATTTCGTGC
>CBDDKG010000011.1:0-239872 GCA_965230105.1 Roseivirga sp.
TTGGTGGTGGAGGGTTAATGGCAGGGACACTTTTGTCTGCCCACTATACTAAGCCTGATGTTGCTGTTTACGCAGGTGAACCCGAGGGTGCTAAAGACACCTACCTGTCCATACAGCGGGGGGAGATTACAAAAGTTGAGAAACCATCATCAATAGCCGATGGTCTGCTTGCTAGTATGGGAGATAAGAACTTTGCCATCATCAAGCCCCTTATTAAAGATGTGTTTCTGGTCTCTGATCAAGAAATTATTGAGGCCATGCGCTTGATATGGGAACGCATGAAAATCATCATAGAGCCTTCTTGTGCAGTACCTGTGGCTGCGCTGCTCAAGAATAAACAAGTGTTTAAAGGTAAGAAAGTGGGAGTGATCCTTACTGGAGGTAATGTAGACTTAGCTAAACTACCATTCTAATTTTATTGAGTTGAACCCCTCCGGTCTTCGACCACCTCCCCTTTAAAAAGGGAGGAATTAGTCTAGCGTCTTTGATAACAAAGATGAAAAGGTTCCTCTCCTTTAGAAGGAGGGATTAGGCGTGGTTATACCCTCGCAATGACGTCCTTAATTTTCAATGTGTGATCAAGTCTAAGATTCATTCACTGGAGCGTGAGGATTGATCTCTCTGAGTTTTTCTTCCAGGGCCCTCAAGTCCTTAAGTTTCATCCAACTGACTTTGATTTTATGCTGTTGCATCTTTTCATCTTCGTTTAGAAGATTAAGTCCTATGTGTAAGTGATCCGTTTCGAAGTAGCTATCGAAGTTGTACTTGTTGATGATAATTGAATCCTGCTTTTTGGAAAAAAGACGTTGAGAATTGACCACCATGCCCCCATCAGCTTCACTGGCATGAATGTAGACGGGCCAGTTGATAATAGAGGACATAAAACCAAAGATAGGAGCGAAAGCTGCCAGCAAAATAATTCCCGGAAGCTCTGGGGCAATAATGTATTTATAGACAAAAATAAAGACGACAAATAGCCCGTAGAAATAGAGCATGTATTTGAAGCGATTGACTTTGCTTTTGTTGTTGATATCTTTCATTGATTTATTGTATGATACTTTTATGCCTTTAGACAAACTTAATTCTTTTTGTTCAGGTAAATAGTGTCTGTCCACATCACTTCGGTGCTATCTGTTTCGATATTCCCTTTAAGGTTGATCGTATTGGAATCTTCAATATAGTCCACATCTAATTTACTAAACACGATGTCCCAGTTATAGTACTTCCTTCTGGCTATTCTATATTCTATGAAAGGAAGAATTCTGGGTCTTCTCAGGATTACGATCTCTTTCAACCGATAGTCTGAGAGTGCATTTCCTTTAATATATTCTCTATAGATTATCGTTTTACTGAGCTTCTTTTCTTTATCAAAATCGTAGTCCCCGATAATCCATGCAGTTCCCAGTAGTCCTATTGTACAACTTAATAAACTAAATGATAGACTTAGAAATAGCCCTACCCCAATGAGGATTCTGAGCACCTTCGGCAAGAATTTCATATCGAATGCAAACCAAGCTGTCAGGTAAATGCAGAATAACAATATGCCTAGAATAATCCAGTCAAGAGTTTGGCTTATTGTAGATACGCCAAAAAAGGTCATTATGACAATAAAGGAGGCAGTAATAAGGACTTTCTTAAGGATCCTCTGTCTTTGGCTAGAGCCCTTTTCAGTATTTCTATATATGATGTAAGCACAAATCGGACTTATGATAAGAAAGAAAAGTGTAATGACGAAGATGTCCATAATCACTTCAAAATTTGATTTTCGAAACCAAATCCCAAAGAACCACTCCTATGCTTACAGAAATATTGAGTGAATGCTTCGTGCCAAACTGAGGGATTTCGATGGAGTTGTCCGCGAAGGCCACAACTTCTTGCTCTACTCCGAATACCTCATTGCCGAAAATTATAGCAAGCTTCTGGTCATTTGTGGGTTCAAAACGCTCCAATGAGATGGAGTCATCCACTTGCTCAATGGCCATAAGTGTATAACCTTCGGCCTTTAAAGTTTTACAAGCCGCAAGGGTACTTTCATAATGTTTCCATTCCACTGACTCGGTCGCGCCCAGTGCCGTTTTATGAATCTCTCTATGGGGAGGTTGTGCCGTAATACCGCATAGGGCAATACTTTCTATGGCAAAAGCGTCTGCAGTACGGAAAGCAGAGCCAACATTATGCATGCTGCGCACATTGTCAAGCACCAAAACAATCGGTGTCTTTTCAGATTCCTTGAATTGGTCAAGGTCAGGCCTGTTTAACTCTTCATTCTTTAGTTTGCGCATCTGTCACAAAAATAGAAAAACTGCCCACTCCTTATAAGTGGACAGCCCAAAACAACACCAATCAATAATTTTGTTTAAATGTTGTGCTAGCGAGCAGCTCTGCTGTTCTTAGAAATCACCAGGTATTTGGAGATTTGCCAGAATGACTCTGGATCTGTGATTTCAAGGATTTTAGTGGCCTCGTCCTCTCCTGGTAGAATCTGATACGATCCGCTTGGGTGGTTACTGACAAGAGAAAGTGTAGTGGCTTGAATTTTAAGCTGGCTGACCTTACGTCTGTCCAATTCCATAAATTCTGTCTTGTCCGCATCGTCTTGTAAGGCTACGCTTCTGCCAATGAAGCCTAAGAAGCCACCCTCTTTGTCAACAACCCCCTTGGCTTGCAAATCTTCAAAAGTGCCAACGGCTAAGTAACTTTTGTTTAATTCATCATTCAGTGCGGTCAGTTGAGTTACCTCAAGTTCTTTTTCACCGATGATTTCGACTTTGGCATTTAGGGTCTTGTTAAGCGAGTCTTTTTGATCCGTTAACAATGCAAGTGCCTCGCCTTTCGCAACCAATTCGGTTTTTAAGTCCCCGATAATGGTTTGTCGGGCAGTGAGATCTGCCTGGAGTGCGTTGATACGTTTTTCGAATACGCCTAATTTGAGATCTGTACTTTTGATTTTATCAGAGAGAGTCTTGATGTTTTCATTTGACCTGATGATTAGGTCATCAATCATGGCAATCTCCCGCATGATGTTTTCCTTCTTTCCGCTGTTTAGTGGCTCCTGACTTTGTCCATGGACTAGATTTTCCTTTTCGACAATGGTTCCGATCTGATCTTCGACTTCAGTGATCAATCCCATGACTTCTTCGAAGGCAGATTCCTTTCGAATGACCTCCTTTTCAAGCTTCGCAAATTGACCTTCTAGTACTCTTTTTTCTTTGTTAGTGGAGGAAATTCCGAACCACATAGCGATGGTGAGTGCTCCGAGCAATACCATGCTCACTTTTAATGTTTGTTTCATCTTCCTTAGGTTTTAATGTTAAATAATGGATTAAAAAATATGCTGAATCAGGTCCCTGGGGACAGATTCCTGTGACGCATAGCGGAAGGTTTGGATTGGTGGTTTTGAGAATAGGTTTGTGATGATTCTCGCTTATATAACGAGAAGTTTAGTTGATATTGTGAAGATGAACGAAAAAATTAGTTAATCTATATTTTTGTACTAGGAGTCCATGGTTTCCAAGGCTGAGAATAGAAAGGTTTCGTCCTTGAATTTTTACTACTAATAGTGATTGTCCGGTAAATGTTCCCACTCTACATTTGCCGCTCTTTAGAATAAATCTAAATAAAAATTAGTAATGAAGAAATTGAACCTAAAAATATGGGCCTTGGCATTATTAACCCTTGTGTCTATCACCGCATGTGACAATGATGATGACAATAACCCATCTATAACTGCTCCTAGTACTTATAGTTTCGAGCGTAATGGACAAAGCACCGTGTCTTTCAGCGGACAAACTGCCAGAATTCAAATGGCCACTGAGTTGATCAATGGGATGAAGGATTTTGACAATGCTACATTGGTATCATTGCTCGAAATGTATAGAAATGAAACTGAGAATGGCGGAGATGCCAATCCATTTGCATCTGCTGACCTTAACGCTTCTACAAAGAGTGTGAGAAGTAAGACAGCCGCCTCAAGAGACTTCTTCTCTACGAATGCAACAGAAGCTTCAGAAATCAAGCAGGACTTTGAAGACTGGATCACTGCTCAGGTAAATGAAGTGTTTCCAAATGAAAACGTAGCTGCAGTTGCAGGAACTGCAGGTCAAATTGCCGATGGTTCTTCGACCAGATATGTAAGTGCAAAAGGCTTGGAGTACAATCAGGCAGTAAACAAAGGTCTAATCGGTGCCTTGATGCTGGACCAATTGGCGAATAACTACTTAGGAACTGCTGTTCTTGATGAGGCCAGCAATAGAGCTGACAATGATGCTGGCACAGTTGCTCCTGATAAGAATTATACCACTATGGAGCATAAGTGGGATGAGGCATATGGCTACCTATTCGGAACCTCAGCGAATGCTGCTGACCCGGTAAGCGATATTGGCGGTGACGATGCTTTCTTGAATAAGTATGTAGGCAGAGTAGAAGGAGACAGTGATTTCTCAGGAATTGCTCAGCGTATTTTCGATGCTTTTAAATTGGGACGTGCTGCCATTGTAGCAGGTGAGTATACAGTGAGAGATGAGCAGGCTGCGATTTTGCGTGAGGCCTTGTCTACGGTGATTGCAGTAAGAGCAGTGTATTACCTTCAGCAAGGAAAGAACGCTTTGACGCAAGACCCACCTGCTTATGGAACGGCCTTCCATGACCTATCTGAAGGTTTCGGTTTTATTTACAGCTTAAGGTTTACTCGTAATACCCAAAGTGGAGGATCTTATTTCTCAAAGACCGAAGTTGATGGCTTTATCAATGACCTTATCGGAACAACAAACGGTTTCTGGGATTTGACAGAGACTACCTTAGACCAAATATCAAGTGACATTGCGGCTAAGTTTGACTTTACAGTGGCTCAGGCTGGAAGCTAAGAGACTTTAGTACAATCAAACCAAAGGGTGGCAAATCATGCCATCCTTTTGGTGTTTTAATGAAAAAGTAAATTCATGAAAAAGACGTTTTTCTCGCTGGTTATAGCAGCAACTTTCATTGGTTGCTCTTCTTCCGATAACGATCCGGAAACACCAGTTGATAATTTTGACCGGTCAGCCATGCTGGCCAATTGGGCAGATAACATCATAATTCCTTCATTTCAAAACTATGTTGCGGGTCTGAATGAGCTCAAGTCAGCCAAGGATGCATTTAATGCCTCTGGTGATGTTACGACTCTTCAGAACCTGAGAGCCGCATGGCTAACGGCATATACACGATGGCAACATGTATCCATGTTTGAAATAGGCAGAGCAGAAGCCATTACGCTAAGAAACTTTACCAATATCTACCCGGCAGATGCACAAGAGATAGATGATTTTGTAACGAATGGAAATTATAATCTGACTTTGCCTTCCACGAACGATGCACAAGGGTTTCCGGCATTGGATTACCTGCTCTTTGGTTTAGGTGCTGATGATGCAGCCGTTTTGAATGCACTGAGTGCTAATAATGCTAAGACTTACCTGAGTGATGTAGTCGAACGCCTGGTTGCTTTGGGAACGGAGGTTTTGACAGATTGGACAACATCTTACAGAGATACCTTCGTTGGAAACGATGGCTCTTCCGCAACTAGTGCTGTCAATAAAATGGTCAATGACTTTATGTTCTATTATGAGAAAGCCTTGAGGGCTGGAAAGATTGGTATTCCCGCAGGAGTATTTTCCACGAGCCCCTTGGCCGATCGTGTAGAAGCTTATTATAATGGTGACGTTTCAAAAGCGCTTTTCCTTGCTTCGTTAAATGCGGCACAAGATTTCTTCAATGGGAAACACTATAATTCAAGTACAACTGGAGAAAGCCTGAGAAGTTATTTAGAAGCCTTGAGTGTAGACAAAGAAGGCACAAGACTATCAACTTTGATCAATAATCAATTCGATGCGAGTAGAACCAGTGCCAATGCGCTTGCAAACAATCTTGCGGATCAAGTGACTACTGATAATTCTCGAATGCTTCAAACTTATGACCAACTTCAAATGAATGTGGTATTGATGAAGGTAGACATGTTTCAAGCCCTTAGCATTCAGGTAGATTTTGTTGACGCTGATGGTGATTAATTGAAATCGATAAGCCAATCATATTTTAATAGAAATACGGAGGCTGTACCATTAGCAGTCTTTCGTATTTTATTTGGCCTGATGATGCTCTTTAGCATTATTAGGTTTTGGAGCTATGGCTGGATTGACAAGCTATATATTCAGCCTAAGTTCTTTTTCTCTTATTATGGTTTCGAATTTGTCAGGCCTTTGGGGCAGTGGACCTACGCGCTTTTTATAGTTTGTGGTCTGGCAGCCTTAGCAGTAGCTTTTGGGTTTAAGTATCGTATTTCCATTATTACCTTCTTCCTTTCTTTTACCTACATAGAGTTGATGGATAAGACCACTTATCTAAATCACTATTACTTTATTAGTCTGGTTAGCTTCCTGATGATCTTTTTGCCTGCAAATGCCTATTTCTCCTGGGATGCGCTGAAAAACGCAAAGCTGCGCTACCAAAAGATTCCCAAGTGGACGATAGACAGTGTTAAGATCTTGCTGGCCATTGTCTACATATATGCGGGCTTGGCTAAACTGAATTCAGACTGGCTGGTTGAGGCAATGCCCTTGAAGATATGGCTACCTGCCAAATATGATATTCCCTTTATTGGTGAACTTCTACGTCAAGAATGGATGCACTATAGTTTCAGCTGGATCGGTGCCATTTATGATTTGTCCATTCCTTTTCTACTCCTTTACAAGCCTACACGGTCATATGCCTTTGTATTGGTAGTCATCTTTCATGTCTTAACCAGGGTGCTGTTTCCAATAGGAATGTTCCCTTATATCATGATAGTCAGTACACTTGTATTTTTTGATCCCAAGGTTCATCACAGTATTCTGAGGCAAATCAGTAAGCTACTCCGAATCACAAAAAACACTTTTGACAACCGGGAAATACTTGTACTTCGCGATACTTATAACCTTAGGAAAGGCGCAGTAGCAATTTTCTTGATGTCACAAACCCTTATTCCTTTTAGGCATTATTTATACCCCGGAGAGCTTTTCTGGACAGAAGAAGGCTATCGTTTTTCATGGAGAGTCATGTTGATGGAAAAAGCAGGTTATGCAAACTTCAAAATTGTAGATAAGGAAACAGGTAAAAGATTCTATGTAGACAATACTGATTTTCTGACCCCCTTTCAGGAAAAACAAATGGCAACGCAACCAGACTTTATTCTTGAATATGCTCACTATTTAAAAAATCATTTTGAAGGCCAGGGACATCAGAATATTGGGGTTTATGTAGAGAGTTATGTGGCCTTGAATGGGCGCAGAAGTCAACCCTATATCGACCCCGAGGTTGACCTTACAGAATTTAGAGAGTCATTTAAACATAAACCGTGGATTCTACCATTTGGAGATGAGATTAAGGGCTTATAAAATACTTTGTGCCTTCACGATCGTGAGCCAGGCCTTGGTTGCTCAGCATAGCGTAAAAGGCTTGGTAACTGACGAGAACTCTGGTAATCCTATAACCAGAGCAGAAGTATTCATTAGAGAAACTGAAGCAATCGGTATGACCAATTCAAAGGGTCAGTTTGAAATTAGAGACTTAGCTTCCGGGCAGTATCAGATGATTGTTTATGCACTCGGTTATGAGGTAAGAAAATTGAGGGTTCTTGTTAAAAAGGACACTTTTTTGAACATCAAAATGGCAGAGTTTTCTCGTGAGTTGTCAGAGGTAGTGATCTCACAACAAAGAGAAGAAGTGTTCAGCATTAATCGCTTAAGGCCAGTAGAAGGGACATCCATCTATGCCGGTAAAAAGTCTGAAGTGGTGCTACTGGATCAAGCTTTAGGAAACTTGGCTACGAGTAATGCGCGTCAAGTCTATGCCCAGGTAGTAGGTCTCAACATTTATGAAAGTAATGATGGTGGCTTACAGCTAAGCGTAGGAGGGCGAGGATTGGACCCAAACAGAACGGCAAATTTTAATACGCGCCAAAATGGCTATGATATCAGTGCAGATGTGCTTGGATATCCAGAGAGCTACTATACTCCTCCGGCAGAAGCGCTGCAAGAAATTCAAGTTGTAAGAGGAGCCGCCTCTCTTCAGTATGGAACACAGTTTGGAGGTCTGATAAATTTCAAAATGAAAGAACCTCATCCCTCCAAATCTCTGTCTTGGACTTCAAGACAAACGATGGGGTCTTTTGGTTTGTTGACAAGCTTTAATAGCGCCAGTGGTACATTGAGCAAACTGAGTTACTATACTTACTTCAATTACAAACAAGGCGATGGCTTTAGACCAAATGCTGACTTTGAGTCCAAGAACTTTTTTGCCCATCTGAATTACGCTTTGAATGACCAAACGAGTCTTTCGTTCGACTACTCTCACCTCAACTATCTTGCGCAGCAGGCTGGCGGTTTAACCGATACCCAGTTTAACATCAATACAAACTTCAGCAACCGTACACGCAATTGGTTTGAAGTGAACTGGAATCTTCTGTCCTTGAAACTCAATCACAAGTTTTCTTCGAAAACAGACTTGAGCATAAACCTTTTTGGCTTGAGTGCTTCTAGAAATGCAGTGGGTTTTAGAGGAAACCCCGCACTGCTTAATTCTAATCCAGTTACCCAATTAGATGAACAGGCCACAGATGGATCATTTCTTTTGCCAAGAGACTTAATCAGAGGAGACTTTAACAACTGGGGTGTTGAAGCGAAGTACCTTACCCGATATAAAATTGGAAGTAAGGATGCCGTGCTTTTATTAGGTACCAAAGTGTACACTGCAGATAATGAAGCAAGACAGGGTGCAGGAAGCATTGGAACTGATGCAGATTTTAGTTTTTACAATCAATCTTTCCCTGATTATCCAAACCAATCAGAATTTAATTTTCCGAATAGGAATCTCGCTTTATTTGGAGAGCACATCTTCTATCTAAATGACAAGCTCTCCATTACTCCTGGGTTCAGATATGAGTTTATCAGAACAGAAAGTGATGGGTCTTATACACAAGTAAACTATGACAATGCGGGCAATCCAATTTTGAGGCGGACACTGGAGGACAATCGTGAATTGGATAGAAACTTTCTTCTCCTTGGTCTCGGTGCCAGCTATGAACATTCGGATGGCTTAGAGTTTTATGCCAACATTTCAGAGAACTACCGCTCAGTGACCTTTAGTGATATCAGAACAGTAAACCCAACCTTTATCATCGACCCTGATATCAGAGATGAGTCCGGCTTTACGGCCGATATTGGAGCACGAGGTAAGTGGAATAAAACGGTTTCTTATGATATAGGTGCTTTTAGCCTACTCTATGATGACAGAATCGGGATTATCTTGGACGATAGGGCCAATCGGGTAAGAAAGAATATAGGGAAGGCATTTATATATGGGGTGGAGGCTTTTATTGATTGGAACCTCACGAGTGCTTTCGGACTGAATGATCAGAAGTTTAAGTTCAACTGGTTTGTAAATTCGGCTTTCACCTCATCAGAGTACATAAGCTCAGAAGAGAATAATGTTGAAGGGAATAAGGTGGAATTTATTCCAGCGATCAACCTTAAAACAGGCTTGAAAGCTGGTTATGAAAACCTTCTTCTCAGTTTGCAATTCACACACTTATCTGAGCAATTTACAGATGTTGAAAACTCCGCTGTGCCGGCAGATGGTGATGCCCGAAATGGAGTTATCGGTGAAATACCTGCCTATTCCATTATGGACTTATCACTTTCCTATTCCCTTGGTAAGTGGAAGGTCGAAACAGGAGTGAACAACCTGTTGAATGAAACCTACTTTACCAGAAGGGCAACGGGTTATCCCGGACCAGGAATTATTCCTTCAGATCCAAGAGCCTATTATCTTACTTTGCAACTAAAACTATAGCCCTGGTTTCTTGGGTTTTAGCCACCCTCTGTCCACCGCGTATATGATCAATTCGGTTGGAGATTTCAGACCCAGCTTCTTTAAGATATTCTTCCGATGAGAATTAACTGTATGAATACTAACTGCAAGTTGATCTGCGATCTCAGAGGAAGGAAGCCCTCGGCCAATGTACTTGATGATCTGCATTTCACGCTCTGACAAATCTGAATCGGTATTGAGCTGTAGATCATTAACTAAATCAAGCACTTTTTGGCAAAAGAAACTCCCGCCTTTTTGTACAACTGACAAGGCCGTCTGGATTTCTTCAACAGAGCAATTTTTGGTCAAAAAACCATCAACACCAGCTTTGATTTGCTTATTGATGACCACCGCATCATCATCTTCAGAGATAACTAGAATCTTGAGGTTTGGATAGTCTTTCTTTAGTTTACTGGTGATGGTATCTTGTACTATAAACTCGCCAAGATATTCGAGAATAAGAAGATCAGGTTGATGCCGCTGTATTTGGTCGGACAGGTTCTTTTCGGTATTGAATAGAGTCACCTCATTAATCTCATCGCTGTTTTCAAGGACGATTTTAATTCCGGTACTGGAAAGAAAATGAGGGTCATAAATGGCCGCCTTCTTCACTCTATTTTTATTTAGACTGATTCTAATATAAGGCAAAAATAGTAATAGCCTAGCGCATAAGTACTCATTATGCGATTTTTTTGAGAACCGTCATGATTCGTCTGGCCATGACACAAGACAAATGAGCAGCGAGTTGGATTTAAGGGCCTGAAATCTTGTGCCAATGGCTTAAGATTAGACTCAATTATCTTTATTTTTGAAGCCAATAGATAATCGAACTCCCATCATTTTTTGACTATGGCCAAGACGAAAGAGGCGAAGGAAACCCCATTGATGAAACAGTACAATGCCATTAAGGCAAAGCACCCCGGGGCGCTATTATTGTTTCGTGTGGGAGACTTCTACGAGACCTTTGGAGAGGATGCCATCAAGGCCAGTAATGTGCTTAACATTGTGCTCACCAAAAGAGCCAATGGGGCAGCCAGTCATATCGAATTAGCGGGTTTTCCCCATCATTCTTTGGATACCTATTTACCTAAATTGGTCAGAGCAGGTAACCGTGTGGCGATTTGTGACCAGTTAGAAGATCCGAAATCGGTCAAGGGTATTGTGAAGCGAGGAGTGACAGAGTTGGTGACCCCGGGTCTGTCTTTTAATGACAATGTCCTCGACCAGAAGAGAAACAACTATCTGGCCTCACTGAGTTTTGGGAAAGATGAAATTGGAGCTGCATTTCTTGATTTATCTACTGGTGAATTCCTTACCGCTCAGGGTAAACCTGGCTATATCGATAAACTGATTCAAGGACTTAATCCTTCGGAATTTATTTTCTCCAGAGCCCAGAAAGATGAGTTTGAATCTCGTTACGAAGACAGTTTCAATACCTACCACTTAGATGATTGGGTATATGCCTTCGACTATGGATACGAGAAGTTAACTGGCCATTTTTCGACTAAATCTCTTAAAGGATTTGGTATTGAAGAGATGAATTTGGCCATTCCAGCAGCAGGAGCGGTGCTTTACTACCTTGAAGATACCGAACACAAGGAAATAGGACACATTGCCTCTATCAGCCGGATAGAAGAAGATAAATACGTCTGGTTGGATAAGTTCACGATCAGGAACCTTGAACTTATTTACCCCCAACAAGAGGGCGGTGTTCCACTGATTCAAATTCTTGACAAAACCCTGACTCCAATGGGATCCAGAATGCTTAAGCGCTGGATGGTTTTACCCTTGAAAGAACTTGAGAAAATAGAGGAAAGACTGTCAATCGTTGATGCCTTTCATGCAGACAACGATTTGACCGAAAGTATTGCTGAGGCCATGGACGGTATTGGCGACTTGGAACGACTCATTTCTAAAGTGGCGGTTGGGCGTATCAACCCCCGAGAGCTCAACCAGCTTCGAAGTGCACTGGAAAGGCTGATTCCAATCAAGGACTCCTTGTCTAAGTCTTCACATAAATCGCTTCAGGCCCTTGCTAAGCAACTTGACGAATGTGAGGCACTCCTTGCGAGAATTAAGAAAGAACTGAAAGAAGATGCTCCTATGTTGGTGCATCAAGGGGGAATTATTGCTGAGGGCGTTGATGAGGAATTGGACGAACTCAGGTCTATTGCCTTTAGCGGGAAAGACTATCTGGTTCAGATTCAACAAAGAGAAAGTGAAGCTACTGGCATTACTTCCTTGAAGATTGCCTACAACAAGGTTTTTGGATACTACCTGGAAGTAAGCAATGCACATAAAGACAAGGTGCCTGAAGAATGGATTCGAAAACAGACACTGGTCAATGCTGAACGCTACATCACGCAGGAGCTCAAAACCTACGAAGAAAAGATCATCAATGCTGAGGATCAGTATAAAGTAATCGAACAAAGGCTTTTCCTTGATTTAGTGGCTTTTGCCGGTGATTTCACTACTAAAGTCCAGAAGAACGCCCATGTCATTGCCACTATCGACTGTCTGGTCTCCTTCGCCAACATTGCTAAGCTGAACAATTATTGTCGCCCGGAACTCAATGATAAAATGATCATCGATATTCAGGAAGGCAGACATCCGGTGATTGAACAGCAATTACCAGTTGGAGAATCTTATGTTCCAAATGACGTTTCATTAGACGATCATACACACCAGATACTCATTATTACTGGTCCGAATATGGCAGGTAAGTCTGCTTTGCTGCGGCAAACGGCTTTGATCGTGCTTATGGCACAAATGGGCTGTTACGTACCGGCTACCAAAGCCAAACTCGGCATTACCGATAAAGTCTTTACCCGGGTGGGTGCTTCCGATAACCTTTCCAAAGGGGAGTCAACCTTTATGGTAGAAATGACCGAGACAGCGAGCATTCTGAACAATCTTTCAGAACGCAGTCTGGTACTCATGGATGAGATAGGCCGAGGAACCAGTACCTATGATGGTATTTCTATTGCCTGGTCTATTGTTGAATACCTGCATAACCATGATAAGTTTAAGGCAAAAACCCTTTTTGCTACACATTATCACGAACTCAATCAACTGGAGGAAGACTTTCCAGCGATCAAGAACTTCAATGTCTCGGTCAAAGAAGTGGGAAATAAGGTCATTTTCATGCGCAAGCTGAAAGAAGGAGGAAGTGAGCATAGCTTTGGTATCCACGTGGCCCAAATGGCTGGTATGCCGAATCCGGTGGTCATTCGTGCAGCTGAGATTATGAGCCACTTGGAAAAGGATAAGATTCGAAACCAAACAGAGGATAAGTTGAAGGAAGTGCCTAAAAACAATTTCCAGCTCAATCTCTTTGAGGCAGATCCTACCTTCAATGAAATCAAGGAGATTTTGGAGAACCTGGATATCAATACAATTTCACCTGTAGAGGCATTATTAAAGCTCAATGAGATTAAGGGTAAATTGAAGGATTAATTTTTTTCAAAAGCCGTTGCAAATTAAAAGCCCTTCACTAAATTTGCAGTCCGTTTCGCAACAAGCGCGAAATTTGAAGTACTGAAATAAGCGAGAGTAGCTCAGCTGGTAGAGCACGACCTTGCCAAGGTCGGGGTCGCGGGTTCGAATCCCGTCTCCCGCTCATAATTGAAGAAGCGTGATCGCGATCACGCTTTTTTAGTTTAGAGCCATTCAAGATTAAGACTACTCAGTAGTCAATGCCGGAGTGGTGGAATTGGTAGACACGCAAGACTTAAAATCTTGTGCTCTTCTGAGCGTATGGGTTCAAGTCCCATCTCTGGTACGTTTAAAGCCCCTTTTTAAGGGGCTTTTTTCATTTTAAGATTTTTGGTACAACATAGGTACAACAAATTCTTTCCTGTTATTTGACTGAAATGAAAAAGTAAGACTTGATATTTTTTGAATCTACAGGCTACAAATAATTAGCTTTCCTCGAAGCCGTTTACATACACCATATCTCTAAAGAGAAATATCTTTTTGCTAATGATGAACAGAGTCTTGGTAACAGTTTATTTAGTTTAGAAAGGCCAACCGCGCGTAAATACTACTACTTATTATGACCATGTTAGTTCGTCAAAAGCACATAACAACTGGTAGCAAGTCTTCGGGATGATCAAAAAGAATGTCTGATCTCATTCAACTGACATCATATTTGTTGAGAGTTGACCATTATTCTCTCCTAAGGACATTCAAAGGACTGATCAAAGCCGCCTTAGTAACAGAAACACTGACAGTAACCAGACCAAGAAAAGCAATGATCGCTAAGACTGACGGGAATAACCACCAATCTATTTGAACGTGATTTTCAGAGGAACTCTTTAACCACAAACCCAAGAGATAATGACTCAGAGGCCAAGCGATTACATTTGCAACGAGAATAAGCTTTAGATAAGATTTGATAAGGCTGAGCCCAATCTGCCATCTGCTGGAACCCATTACCCTTCTTATGCTGAATTCTTTAGACCGTTGTATCGTATTATGTAGTGCCAGCCCCAGTAGTCCTAAGCATGCGACAAGGATTGCTAATGGAGAAAAGAGTGCAAAGAGATCTCGCATACGTCTTTCAATTTGATAAAGTTTCTCAAACTCGCTATCCAAAAAACTCGCCTGAAAAGGTTCTTCGTCATAGTATTTTTTAAACGCACCTTCTATATCATAAACTAAATCCACTAGTTTCTCTGTATCATGGATTTTAGGAGATATTCTTACCATAAAAGTGTTAGATGGGTAAGGCCAATAAAGAAACAGTTGAGGGATTGAATGGTTTTTGGCTGACAAGTGATTGTAATCTTTGGTTACACCTATAATGATGAATCTTTCATTAGGGTTGATACTTCCTTTATAGGTGATTACTCTATTAAGAATACGAGCTGGGTCTTCGTAACCTAGCCCCTTCATAAGTGCCTCATTAATAATCACCTTCTCGGGAGAAAAAGTGTGGCTTTCCTTAGAGTTTGTTCTTGGTGCGATCCTTATTGTATCACCTTCATTGAAATTCCGGCCGGCTAGAAGTTCGATGTCCAGAGAAGGAACGAAATGTTCGTCTATGTAACTTCTATAAGAATATTGACTTCCCTTTTGGGGCTTATCGACTTCTTGATACCATGTCGATCTTGTAATTTCGCTACCTAGACGGTCAGAAGTATAACTGAAATCAATGATGGACTCGTGTTGGAGCAAGGCAGCTCTAAATTGTGAACTTTGATGAACAAAGTTCTCGTTAGGATTGCTAGGGGCCTTTATAACTAGTGTCTTATCGGTGGTGATGCCCAACTCAGCGTTCCGCAGAAAACTAAGTTGACGATAGGTGACTCCTGTTCCGATAAGAAGCATTACACAAATTGTAAATTGAAATATGATTAACCCTCCCTTCAATTTGGTGCCGGTCTTAGACCCTTTGGTGATAAAACCTGAGCACCTGACCTCGGATAGTTCTCCCGACTTGACAAGATTATAATAAGTAAAACACCCTGATATCACTGTGCCTAGGGCGAGAGCCGGAAAGAGTATAATCCATACTAGGGGATTTCTAAATGGATCAATTACAAATGAACCATAAACCTCCAAATCAACCAGCCAAGGAGTGATCAAAAGTACGAGTCCTACGGCCATGATCAAGGCCAGTGAGTTGATAAGCACTGATTCAAGGATTGACTGTTTCAAGAAAAGACTCCTTTTTGAGCCTAATATGGTTCGAATTCCTAGTTCTTTAAGTCTTTCACGTGTCCTGGTCGAGACTAGGTTTATGTGATTGATCCAAGCCAGAATCAATATCAAAAGCGCAACACAACTTAGTAAAATGATCATTTCAAAATTGCTTGTGTGTTCCATCTCGTGTTGAAACTGTGATTTGAGGTGGATATCTCTGAGAGGCATGATGGCAAGCTCCAGGTCTACATCGATGGCTCTTTCTTGTCTTGACCAGATTACTTCATCCACAAATTTCGGGAGTGTGGCTCTTATAGCTTTGATATTTGCACCTTTGATGGTTTCTAGGAACAACTGTCCATGAAAGGAATATACATCCTCTTCGGTCCAATCGGGATGGAGTATGTCGTCCAAAGAGGCATGAGACAAGAGCACATGGTATTGGATCTGCGAATTTTCAGGAGCGTCCTCGATTAACCCAGTTATTGTAAAGTGCTCATCCTCTCGTATGGTCAAGGTCTTACCTATAGGATCACTAAGGCCGAAGTACTTTTGAGAGGTAGATCTTGAAATGACGGCTGTAAAAGGTTCCTTCAGGCAAGTTTGTGGGTTGCCATCGAGCAATTTGAAGGAGAAAATTGAAAAGAAAGATGGTTCGGTAAAGTGAACCCTATTCTCCTCAAAACTACCATTGTCTGTTTTAACGATCGTTTGATCATTGATAACGTTGACGGGTCTGATTCTAACGAAATCGACAATTTCCTCATAACGATCCTTAAAGGGTTGGGCAATACCAGAATAGGCAAGGGTCGTATTGAAGGAAAGTTCACCATTCTTCTTTTTTGAATAGGTAACACGATAGATAGAGTCTCCCTTTCTTTGAAAACCATCATAGCTAAGTTCATAGCTAGTATAGTTTAGGATTAATATAAAAGAGGTGATAGCGACCGAAAGACCTACAAAATTTATGGTAAAGTTGACTTTCTCACGATACGCATTTCTCCGGAATGTTGTCAGGGAACTCTTAATGATAGCCAGGGAGGCTTCCTTAGATTGGTCCATGAATTTGTCCCTCAGAATAAAGGGACGAAGCAAACAGATGGCCGTCCAGATATACTGGATCTTTGCTCTCACCGCACCTCGCAGAACAAGATTACGATCAAATTCCTCTTCCATATCACTGGGAATGTCTGCGTGTTGACCATGACTACATAGCCAGTGGACGAGATGTTCAGCGATTTTTGGAGGGCGCATCTAGTCTATTTCTTTAAGTGATGCAAGTGAAATGTTGTCCCAAAAGCCACTACGAATGTCCTTTGCTGTAGTAATGGCTACAACACCTTGAGTAGATAACTGGTAATATTTCTTCTTTTTACCACCCCTCTTGTTAGTAGGCTCGCCGAATTCACTATTAACTAGTCCTTTTCGCTGAAGGCGGTAAAGGGAAGCGTGGAGTGAACTCAGATTTAATTTTCTTCCAGTACTTTTTTCAAGCTCTGCCATGATGGCAAAACCATAAGCATTTGGCATTAGAGATGCTACTGCCAATAAGATGAGTTCCTCGAATTCTCCAATATTTGTACCGCGCATTTTTTTTAGGCAAATTACACAAATTATCGAATAGCCTCACAGCTTAAGTCAATTGGTACTTAAGTTTGGGCTATTCAATAGGCTCATTTAGCGATTCTCCCAGACTCGAGTCCAGAAGAATAGTTAATAAACCCCAATGGAGCCATAGTATCTAGCGTTTTGAATTATGAGTGCAAGATTTAAGATATTAGATCTCTTGGTATTTATTGAGATACGATTTCGAATTGCTCTAATTACAGTTTTGTCATGGATGATGTTAGTTGACGTCAGACGGCCATGAAAATCGGATTGAAGTAGCTCCAATAGCTACACCTATGATAGAGGTGCTCAATGATTGTGATATTCACAATGTTGGAGTCTAGTAGAAGGTGGTGAAGGCGTGGACAAAAGCGGAAAAGGTGGGTGGACATCATTGATAGAATAGGTCGATGAGGGTCTACCGAGGATACTCATTGAGGAAGGTGACAGGAAATTCTAGTCTTTACTGGTTAAGACGTCTCCCTTGGAAGCAGTAGTATGGTGTCAATGATCAGGGCAGTAATGAAATAACCAAAAACCTAAATGGAATTATGGAAAGAGATATACTGTTATTCTGAGTCTCCTTGGAAATTAATCCAAGGAACTTATATTATTCATTCCTAAGAGTCACTACTGGATTGAGCTTTGCAATTCTTATGGCCTGAAAAACAATCGTGAGTATTGCTATCCCTGTTGTTAATGAGGCTGCGATTACGAATGTCCATGGGCTTATTTCAGTTCTGTAAACAAACCCACTCAGCCAATTTCGAAGAAAGAGGTAGGCTAGTGGCCAGGAAAATAATACCGATGCGATGATTAAGCGACTAAATTCACCTAGGAATGATGATGAGATTTGGTACATAGAAGCACCTAAAACCTTCCTAATACCCATTTCCTTGACACTTTCTTCCGCACGAAATGCGGTCAAACCAAACAGTCCCATCAATGCCAGAACAAGTGAGAGGGAAGAGAAAAATGTAAACAGCTGATGTGACTTTTGGTCACTTCGATATAGGGTGTTCAGTTTTTGATCGAGAAAACTATAGGAAAATTGGTCACTGAATAAACCATCGTATACCTCTTGAACCGATTGCAATGAGACACTTAAATCTCCTGGGAGCAACTTCACGGAAATATAGTCGATTCTTTTAGGATAGAGTATTAGTGCTAAGGGCTCAATATTTCTTTTGAGAGATTTGAAGTTAAAATCTTTTACCACCCCAACAATGGGGTTGTTTCTTAGTTTTTTCCCTACAGCTTCACCCGGAGTCAACCCCATGAGCTTGGTAGCAGCCTCATTCACTATAATGTTTCCGCTTGTATCACTTCCAAACTCCATAGAAAAATTTCGGCCACTAATTAGTTGAATGTCGTAGGTGTCTAGGAAATCGTAATCAACAGTAAAATGGGTTAGACTGTATGACTCTCCAGTCTCTTCTAATGTGTAGCGACCATCTCCATAGCGGAGTTCTCCTGGAACACTTGAGGATACACTTACACTCCTTACCTTTGGGTTGTTAATCAGCCTAGTTTTGAATGTATTTACTCTGTCATAGTCTTCGTCCGTGAAGTTCACGGTTGACAATATAATTACATTCTCCTGATCAAAGCCTAATGACTTGTTGCGCATAAACTCCAACTGAGCGTTCATCGTCATGGTACATATAATAAGGGCTATTGCTATGATGAATTGTGCTGTGATCAAGGAAGTTTTGAAAGAGGAGTGGCGACTAACTTTCAATAAGCCTTTCAATACATCCACGGTCTTTATTTGGATCAAATAGAGCGTTGGATATATTCCAGATAGAATGCTAACACATAAAGTAGTCAACAACAGCCAGATCAAGACCTTGGGTTGGAATATATGATAGACCATAAACTCCTTATCTGATAACTCATTCATCCTTGGTAGCAATACGTAAACGACGATTAGTGAAGCCAATGCAGCTATTAAACAAGTCAAAACCGATTCTCCCAGAAATTGGATCATCAGTTGATTTTTCACGGCACCAATCGACTTTCGAATGCCCACTTCCTTTGCTCTCTTGCTTACCTGAGCAATTGACAAATTAGTGAAGTTTATACCTGCGATAATCAGGACCAATAGAGCAATTGAAGAAAATATGAAGACTGTTTTTGAACTTCCTTGAGGGCCTATTTCCCATTCGGTTGTTGGGCGTAGGTGTATATCGGTTATATTCTTCAGTCGTATTTTCAGGTAATCATCAAAACTTTCACCTTCCTTGAGAATTTGACTGCTGCTTTTTCGGTATTTAGTAGCGAACTTAGTGAACTTTCTTTCTAGGTCACTCGGGACAACCTCTTTGTTTAACTTAATGTAAGTATATAGGAAGTTACCATCCCATCTTTTCATGAAACTAAGGTGCTCGAATGTACTTGCTGAAAGAAGCATTTCGAATTGTATATGGGAGTTTTTTGGAACAGGTGCCATGACACCTGTAACCTTTAAATGCTCTCGTTGGCCATCAATCAGTAAGGTGATAGATTGTCCAACTACATCTGATTTTCCGAAATACTTCATTGCGAGATAATTAGTCAATACCACTGATTCCGGTTCAGTTAATGCTCGCTTTGGATCACCCTGTTCTAGATTAAAATTAAAGAATTCGAATACACCGTTGTCAGCAATAAATAGCTCTTGACTATGTAGAATCTCATTTTTGTCAACAACCGAATACTGTTGCCTCCAAAAACGCGTGAATTGTTCAATTTCAGCAAACTCATCAACTAGTGTCGGCCCAAATGGAGCTGAGGTAATTGGCCATACTTCTGATTGTCCGTTCTCAAAGTACTCCTGTTCAACCCTGAATATGCTCTTATGATCAGCATGAAAGGTATCATATGATGTCTCATGTTGAACCCACAGATAGATATATAGACACGAGGACAGTCCTATAATAAGCCCGATTAGGCTAATAATCATAAACAACGTGTGGTGCTTGAAATTGCGCAAAAACGATTTGGCTAGTCTCATTGTTCGTCTAGAATTATTTGTTTTAAACTGACCGTAGCTTTGTTGAGAACAATCGACCAGTGAGAATACTGAATCGTGTCATATCGCTGAAAGTCATTTCGTGGACCTCATCCGGACCAGTTGAATAAATAATGAAGAAATATGGCTCTTCTTTGAATCCGAGATATTTGTAGTATTCTCTATAGTCGGCATGTATGAGGTCAGTCCTTAAGCGGCTTGCCACGGCTATTCTATTAGTAGAGATCTGCCAAGAGTGCACTTCCAATTTCGCACCTGTTTCCACTGTTCGTTCTGCTCCGTTTTTGCAACTTATGATTAAAAGCACAAGGCAAAAAAGTATAAAGTGTCTCATAGGTTTTTATTATACGTATTACAAATAAATTCTTGATAGAACAATGACGAAGAGAAGAAGTAATCGAATAGCCTGAGAATTGCTTACCTACTATTCGGTCTTGTACTATCCATCTTTAAAAGTGTCGACGGGGTTTGTTGCAGCAGCTTTACTCACCTGTTGAAATACGGTAATCAGTGCAATTGCTAATAGCATTGTGATTGGCAGTGCAAAATGCCACCAGGCCAATCCAATTCTGAAAGCGAAGTCGCCTAGCCAATTCTTCATTAGGTACCAAGCAATCGGGATACCCGAAATACAGGAAATTGCGACCATTTTCAGAAAATGATTACCTAATAGCAAACCTATTTGTCCAGCACTGGCACCCAATACTTTTCTGATGCCGATTTCTCTCATCCTTTGGAAAATCATATACATCGTCAACCCAAAAAGCCCCAGGCACGCAATGAAGATGGCCAACCCAGAAAAAAGGTTGAAGAGTGTGTTAAACAGTTTTTCTGTCTGATATTGGCTTACATATTGATCTTCAAGAAAGAAATGATTAAAGGGACTCTCCGGGAAAAAGGCTGAATAGGTCTGGCTAATAGAATTGACCATTTCCTGCGAAGGCTTCCCATCAATTTTGATCGAATATAGAGTTTGCCAGGCAGGGGTGTCCCATAATGGTCGGAATATGAGATTTTGGTATTCCCCTTTGGGAGAGTCTTGATGATAGTCGTCAAGAACACCAATAACTTCGTTGGGACGACCCCAAAAGACAATCTTTTTTCCAATCACTTCTTCTGGATTTGTAATGCCCAACTCTTCCAGTCCTTTCTTGTTGATCAGAATTGGGTTGGTTACAGTATTTCTGTTCTTCGAGAAATTATGACCAGCCAAAAGACTCAACTTGTAGGTGGGAATAAAGTCATAGTCGATATCAATAAGCCTGAAGGGTACTTCGGCATCAGTATCTGGTGTGGTTTCGAATCTGGCGCCTCCGTTATTGGTAGTAATTGATTTGCCCGGAATATCGCTGGAAGTTGTTAAGCCCAAAATCGAAGGAGATCTGAGTAGTTCGGTTTTAAAGGATAGATATCTGGAGGTATAGGTAGAGTCTCGATTACTTGGCCCGTCTAACACAATGGTCTGATTGACGTCAATACCTAAATTTTTCTTTTGCATAAAACTGATTTGCTCATAAATCACCAGAGTACAGATAAGGAGTACTACACTAATGGCAAACTGAAAGATCACGATGGCTTTGCGGACCAATTGACCCCTACCACTGTTTTTAAAGCTACCCTGAAGTGTATCTACGGATCTATATCGGGACATTACAAATGCTGGATAAAGTCCTGAAAGAAAAGCGCCCAACAAAAGGATCGTTGGGAAGACATACCAAAAATCCACTTCCTGAAATAGGTTGGACGTTAATGACTTACCCACCATGGACTCAAAATAAGGAAGTAGTAGAAAGGCCAGAATGAATCCCAGAGTACCCGCCAGAACATTCATGATTACAGATTCGGTCATGAATTGTATTGCCAACTGATTCCTACTTGAACCCATTACCTTTCTCATCCCCATTTCCTTGGCCCGTTGCATAGCTCGACCAACTGATAAACTAATAAAGTTGAGCCAGGCAATAACAATGATAAATGCAGCGACTATCAGCAAGCCTGTAACTGCCGAGGCACTTCCATTTACCTCAAATTCCTCTTTGAGGTGGGAGTTCAGATGAATGTCCTCAATAGGTTGAACCCCAAAGTCAGTAGGATCGCTTTCCCCCTTTTCCCGGTTTGTTTCAAATTCAGTAATTTTGGATTGAATTCCTTCTTTAGTGACACCGTCACGGACTTTTATATATGTCCAAAAACCATACCAACCAAAGCTGCTTCTGGCCGCTTCATTTTGGGCAAAGGCCTCAAATGAAAAAAGTATGTCCGGTTTGAAATGCGAGTTTTCAGGAGGGTCAGTATAGACAGCAGTGACTATAAATTCTCTTTGCCCGATCAATCCATTCATGGTCATCGTTTTTCCAATGGGGTTCTCATCGGCAAAGTACTTGGTGGCAGTACTACGCGAAAGAGCCATTTTGTTTGGTGCACTCAGTGGAAGTGAATCAGCTCGTTGAAGAATATCAAAAGAAAAGATGTCGAAAAAATCTTGTGTAGCGAAATAAGCCTTTGACTCCTTGAACACATTGCTCTTGTAAGTCATTGCCGCAAAACTTGTCCTTATTTTAACAGCCTTTTCGACTTCAGGAATGTTTTCCTTAAGAGCTGGGGCCAATCCAGCAGGACCGGCAGCCCAATTTTCGGCTCTTATCCTGTAGATATTTTGCTTGTCTTTGTGAAAGTTATCATAGCTCATTTCATGATGGGCATATTGTACAATTATTAGGCTTGAGGTAATTCCCAATACCAAACCGCCAAGATTAATGAACGAGAAGAATTTATGTTTGAAGAAATTCCTTAGGGCAAGGGTGAAGTAGGATTTGAGCATGACTCTGGTTTTTTACTAAAAAGGTTCCAACTAGCAGGACATTAATTTTTTATACAAAATACGTTAAATAAAATCGATTTGTTGCCCCGCTCACCCTAATAACCTCTTTCATCAGCTCACTATAGGAGATATTATAGTGGCGTTCTTGCTAAAAGAACGACCGGTCTAGAAAGAACCAATTATATTGATTATCAATGAAACCCCTGTGACTAAACTAGCATATACAGCAGAATAGAGCGCCTTTCTTAGGGTAGTTTAAGTCCGGGAATGCCCTTGTTGAGTCATGCGAATTTGATGAGATTAAGTTAAATTTATTTTTTTATTCAAAATACAAATAAATCAATTTAACTTAATTGTCATGAAGACAGTCAAAAGTTTAATCATTGGATCAGTGTTAGGATTTGTCGTCAATTGCGCTTTTGGCCAAGACCAATATCAAGTTTCTGTAACTCCAATAACAGGAGGGCTTTACAAGTTCACTATTGGCAAGGATCCTTTTTCAACTAATATGTGGCCTCTGTTGGAAGTGATGGAGTTCTGATGGTTGATACAGGGTACAGACAATACGCTAGTTCAATCAAAAAAGAACTAGCAAAGCTTCAAGATTCCATACCTAGGATTATTATCAATACCCACCTTCATATAGACCATACTGGAGGGAACGATTCATTTGGTGGTAATCCTGTTATTCTGGCGCATACGAATGTCAACCGGGACATGATGGAAGGGAGGTACATGTTGAGGGGCCTAACGGAAAAGTCAAAACCGCAATTTGTCGTAGATCAGCCTACTTCCATTTTCTTTAATGAGGAGGAAGTCAAGATCATACCCATTCCTGGAAGCCATAGTGATGGTGATATGGTCGTGTATTTCACCCGGTCAAAGGTGATGGTTACTGGTGATGTAGGTTATGGAATGAAATACCCTTCTTACGACTTGTACAATGGCAACTCCTCTCTGTATGCTCAGGCAGCTCAAAAAATTCTGAAAGAATCAGAAGACAAACAGATTACTTATATCTCAGGACATGGAAGAGATTTGACCAGAGAGGATATGATTCAGTGGGTTGACATGCTTCAGTCAACCGCAAGTATTGTTAAAGATCAAATGAACAAAGGGAAAGACATTGAGACGATTCAAAAGGAAAATGATTTTGCTAATTGGAGGTCATTTGAGGGGGGGTATACTTCCAAGAATAAATGGAACAAAGATTTATTCTTATCAATCACTCATCCTCAACGATTTCCTACTTTGATTCCACTTATGGACAAGGCCTACCAGATTGATGGCTTAAAAGGAGCCATCAAAAAATTTCATGAAGTAAAAGGTGAAATAAAGAAAGAAGATATTATTACTGGGAACCTCCAATCTTATTCCACGATTCTTCAGAACAGAGGAGCAATTGACGAAGCCATTGAGTTACTCAAATTGCTTTTAACTGACTATGCTGATTACCCATTCATATGGATCAATTATGCAAACCTTGGGAACTTATATATGAAAAAGGAAGAATGGGCTTTAGCTAGGAAATACCTCCAAATGTCTATGGACTTAAATCCAACCGAATATGTTTCTAGTAGACTTGAGGAAATTAAGAATAAGTAAGTTGTGATACAGTTTTTATACGAAGAGCAAGAAAATATAATATTTTGCTTGCACACTGGACATGAAATGGTGGTTCTTTATTACCCCAGGTGTAATCGCTCTTCTGATAGCCGTACTTACATCAGGTTTTCGGACGATGAATAGCGCTCTTTACGAACAATTCTTTAATCAATCGGTCCTTAGAGCGACTGCCGGATTGGCCAGAGAGGCTTTGAGAGCTTGATGGCTGACTGTAATCAACACAATAACCAGTACTATTAATCCGGCTATCATGAAAGTAGATACTTCCATGGCCTTATGATAACTAAACTCCGATAGCCACTCACCCATCAAATAATAGGCCACCGGGAATGCAATAAGGTAAGAGGTAAGAACCATCAAGAAGAACTCCGTATAGAATATGTATAAAAGCCTGAATGTTGATGCACCAAGTGTTTTCCTGATCCCGATCTCTTTTCTTTTCCTTTGCACGGTGAACATCACAAGGCCATAAGAGCCCAGACAGGAGATAAAAATCGCAATGACGCTGAAGTAACTTACTATCATACTCAGGTCGGCCTGACGCTGATATTGCTCGTTGATCCGCTCATCCAGAAACCTGAGTTCGAATGATTTTTGGGAAAAAAGCGCATTCCATTCTTCTCTCAAAAAATCTGTTGTCGATTTCACATTGGTATTGGTCAAGCGTACCGAAATAAAGGCATATTGGGTGGTGTCCACATCTACTATCAAAGGATCTATGGGAGACTCAAGCGATTCAACATGGAAATCTTTCAGCACTCCAATGACTTGCCCCTTTTTATTGCCCAGGTCAATGGTCTTACCAATAGCATCTTCTGGGGAAGGCCAGTTATAGGTTTGTGCTGCCTTTTCATTGATCAATATGGAGTTTTCTACATCTCTAGCATAGGACCTGGAGAAACTCCGTCCTTCAATTACGTTAAGCTTATAAGTGTCAATAAAGTCATAATCAACAGATACCATGGCGGCCAATAAGCGATCTTCGCTTGAGAACCCATCAGGTACTACCGGCCGATAACTTGCTCCAAGCCCTGGTACATGATCAGACATAGTGACCGATTCGATGTTGGGGTTTTGAAGTAACCTATTACGATAAGTATTCAATCTCGTATTGATCGAAGAACCAGTATTTCCATAGATATTGTTCATGCTTTGGCTAAATATTGGAATATTGACGACATGATCTTTTTGGAAGCCGAGGGGCTCGTTTTGCAGATAGTTCAATTGTTGCTGGATGACTAAGGTGCTGACGATCAATGCTCCAGATACCACAAACTGAAAAACCACCAGCACTTTTCGTTTCCATTTTTTGGAACGGACAGTGCTGAAAGTGATTCCCTTAAGTGACAGTAACATGTTAAAGCGGGCAACGACAAAAGCAGGGTAGCTACCTGCCATGAGCCCAGTAAATATTAGTACCAGAAGAAAATAAGAAATGACACTGAGATCAACTACTTCGAAGAAGGCCATCCCCTTAGATGTGAGCTCATTGAGCAGAGGCAAGAGTAGAAATACCAGGAAAAGGCTTAGAAAAAAGGACAGCAGACAAAAAACCACTGACTGGCTAAAGAACTGACCCATTATCTGACGTCGGTTAGCTCCCAGTACCTTCCTAATGCCAATTTCCTTAGCCCTTTTTAAGGAAGCAGCTGTGGACAGGTTGATAAAATTAATGCAGGCAATGAGAAGGGTTAAAAAGGCAATTCCAGAGGCTACGTATATGTATTTAATATCAGAGGTTGTCTCTGGCTCAAGGCCTATTTCATCCTTGCTCAAACGAATGTCTAGCAGAGGTTGCAGGGTAAATATCTGTCCTCTTTGAGCTCTTTGGTCCACATTTTCTTTAAAGAGCTTTGCAATCTTGGCATCTACTTGTGCTATATCCACTTCAGGTCTTGACAATATGTACGTATAAGAATGACTAATTAGAAAATTGGACGTAAGCGAATTTCGCATGATGGTCGCTTTAGGTTCCTCCTCAATGTCAAACATGCTGTCATATGGCAATAGCATATCGAAATGAATATGTGAATTGGGCGGAAAATCTTTGACCACAGCCACCACTTTAAAATTGTATTTTCCTTCAAGCTTGAGTGTCTGGCCGAGGGCGCTTTGATTGCCAAAATACTTTTTGGCCGTCTCTTCATTGAGGACTAGGGTATTGGGTTCGCTTAAGGGATCGAGTGAATTTCCGCCAATAAACTCAAAAGAAAAGACATCGAAAACCGTGGAATCGGCAAAGAAAACCTTCGATTCCTGAAATTGTCTTTTTAAACCATCAACTTGGCTCGGAACCTCTATACTTAATTCCCGAGGGAAAAGCCTGGTCATCTTTTCAATTTCAGGTATGTTATCTTTCATTAAAAGTCCCAGAGGAGGTGGAACCTGTGCGAGGAAAAAACCATTGATTTCGTATTTAATCCTGTACACCCTATCAGCTTTCTCATGAAAACTGTCAAAGTTGAGCTCATCCCTCACAAAAATGACGATCAGCATACATACTGTCATCCCGAGTGTCAGTCCTACCAAATTGATCATGGTGAGGACTTTGTTCTTAGCAAGGTTTCTAAGAGAGGATATTAGATAACTACGGTACATAAACGGTTTCTGTTAACGAGAGAGGTTCATCCACTGAATATGGAATATGAGGATGCTGTTTTACAAGGTAGTCATTAGTTTTTTTATTATTTATGCAATTATACATAATATATACCACTCATCAGAAACAATGATTTATTGAGTCCTAGCCTTTGTTTATTATCATAGCCAAAGGGAGGAATCGGAGTCATGAAATTCACCGAGAGTACAAGTTGTAGGTATCCGTTTTTGAAAAAAATTGTTTTCTGTATAAAAAATATCAACATAGTTTATCAAAGCTAAAATTCAATGATCATGTATGAGAACCATTTAAAAATTGCCCACCGAAACCTGAAGTGTGATAATTGCTCAGGAATTCTGAAAATTGCGATGCTTTCGGTAGCTATTGCATATCGCTTACTAATCGAGCACATCGTAAAAATCCAATGGCAATTCATTCCCAGCTACAGACGGTCAAATTTACTTAGAATCACTTGTTTGATGTTAATGAAGGGTCTTCTATTGATAAACAGCTCAGAGGCTCAGGAAGTGAGTGTTGACTTTACATCTGACCGTTGGCAGCTTAACCCCGGAAGTAAAATTGTAGATTTCATGGGTCGCAAATGTCTATTTGGTTCTGCCGAACTCAACGACATGGAGTTTGAGAATGGAGTAATTGAGGTGGATGTGGCCTTCAGCGGTGCCCGAGCTTTTGGAGGACTTGTATTCCGCACCAATCCTAATAAGAACAGAGAAGAATATTATCTACGCCCTCATAAAAGTGGTTTGCCCGATGCACAACAATATGTGCCAGTCTTTAATGGAGTATCGGGTTGGCAGCTTTATGTGGGGGGCGGCTACACTGCGAGTGCTGAGGTTCCTCATAATGAGTGGATACATATAAAAATGGAAGTGAAAGGAAGGCAGGCACGAGTTTTCTTGAATCACAACGAAACGCCCTCAATGATTATTCCTGAACTAAGACACGATGTTACTAAAGGTGGGCTGGGTGTCTACTCTTCAACTGCTGGTGAACCTGGGTATTATTCGAACTTCAAGTATAGAATGGATGATTCTCTGGACTTTGATGAAAAACCAGAGCCTGAAGAAGGGATAGGGATTATCAAAAACTGGGAAATCTCTCAGAACTTTAAAACAATGAACGTTGACGTAAACAGCTATCCCAGTTCTAAACTGCAAAAATCATTTAAGTGGTCGAAAGTAGAAACGGATTACAGTGGTTTGGTAAACGTTTCCAGATACATTAACAGAAAAGTACCTCAAATTCCTGATGTAATATTCGCGCGTACAGCAATCCATTCTGACAAGGAGGAGATCAAGGGCATCCAGTTTGGATATAGTGATATTGTGGACATCTACCTGAATGGTCAAAAAGTATTCAGTGGACAGAGTGCATTCAGACAGCGTGATCCTAATTATCTGGGAGCCATCGGCTATAATGACGAAATTCATATCCCTTTTAAAGAGGGGAAAAATGAGTTGCTTCTCATGCTTTGGGAGCGATCGGGGGGATGGGGCTTTCAGTTTAGGGAAGGTGATGCTGAATATGTCCACCATGAAATGGACAGAATCTGGAGTAATGAAAAGGGCTTTAAATACCCTGAGGCAACGGTGTATGATACTAAGAGAAATAAGATCTACGTTTCTAACTATAATTTTTATGGCTATCCGAAACAACAGTTCATTTCCAAGCTTTCTGTCGATGGTGAAACAGAAGACCTCAAATGGATATCAGGGTTAACCAAACCAACCGGCATGATGATCCATGACGACCTTCTTTATATTGCTGATATGAGGGAAGTAGTCGTTTATAACATTGAAACAAAGGAACTGGTTAAGAAATTTCAGATAGGAGGACGAGGCCTTCTGCAAGATCTAACTGTGGATAATTTGGGAAGAATATATCTGTCAGATGGTTTAGGAGGAAAAATCTATAGGCTCAATAATAATGAAGGGCAGTTTGAACTATGGTTGGAAGATAATCAAATTCTAAGACCTAATGGACTATGTTTTCATAATGGGAAGTTGTTGGTCGGGACCTTTGATTCTAATCTAAAATCAGTAGATCTTGATACCAAGAATATCCAACTGATCCATAAGTTCAGCGAGGGAGTAGTAGATGGCATTGAGACAGATGAAAACAACAATATTTATCTCTCTCTTTCACCAGCCAGGCTGTACAGAATTAAACCCTCAGGTAAAGTAGAAAAGTTGTTGGACTTAAGAACACCGAATATGTACATCTCCAACTTCAAGTACATTCGTAAGAACCGAACATTTATTATTCCGAGTTTGAGTGCCAGTAGAGTATTTGCTTATCGAATAGATTAAGTATAAAGATTGGTTCCGAGAATGGGGCACCTAAGCCCTTTATCCAAATAAGTGAATTTTGATCTTGAACCGTTCTTCTTAGTAAGTTCAGAGGTTGGTATTAAATTTCGTATTTTGCATAAAAAATACTATAATTAATCTCAAAAACTCAAATTTAAAGATCATGTACAGGAACTATTTACGGGTGGCCTACCGGAACATGAAGCGTCATAAACTCTACTCACTTTTGAATATTGCAGGTCTCTCGGTAGCCATCTCATGTTGTTTACTTATCACCATCTATGTTAGGGATGAATCTTCCTACGACCGGCATCATGAGGACTATAGGAATCTTTACCGTGTGGTTACAGATTTCAAATTGGCTCATAGGGATTGGCACTTTGCTTGGGGGCCAGTAAAACTGGCCGAGTTTGCAAAGTCGTCTGTTCCTGGGGTGGAAGAGACCGGTTTGATTCGAGGTAGGTTTACCACTTCAGTCGATTTAAAGGGCAAAAAGAGAGTGGTTGAAAACGCTACTTATGCTTCATCAGGATTTTTTGAGGTAATGAAGATACCGTTTCTGTATGGAAACCCTGTTGGAGTTCTGGACGATGTCGGGTCTATTGTGCTTAGCAAAGCAATGGCTCAGCGTCTTTTTAATACAGAAAATGCTATTGACAGCGTCATTAACTGGAACGAAGAATCTTTTAAAGTCACTGGAATTATTGAGGACATGCCAAAGACCAGCCACCTTCAGCTGGACATGATGATTTCAAACCAGTACAGACTGACAATGGGTGCTGAAAACTGGATGAGTTTTGGTGTACATACTTATGTCAGACTGAAGGAAGGGGTGAACCTCGAATCTGCCAATGCAAACCTGAACAGGGCTGTAAGCCAATTTATGGTTTCTCTTATTGAAGAGAATCTGAAAATACAAGCAGATCAGATTCAGACCGATGGCAATCATGCAAGATTTTACCTACAGCCGGTCAAGGATATTCATCTAAGGACAGATTTTTCAGATACTGAATGGGAACACGGGAACATATCAACGGTTTATACTATTTCACTAATAGGTCTGATCATCCTCATTGTTGCTTCTGTCAATTTTATCAATTTAAGTACTGCCCGGGCTTCTGTAAGGGGGAAAGAGGTAGGGGTGAGGAAAGTGCTTGGTTCACGCAAAACGCAACTCATTGAACAATTTTTAACAGAATCAGTGCTAAACTGCCTGTTGGCATTTGTGCTCGCTCTGTTTATTGTAAGCTTGTCATTCCCTTATTTCGCTAGTATCACAGGTAAAGAAATACTTGATCCTCTTGGAGGGACTGTACCCTTGTGGTTAATGGCATTGATAGCCACTTTGATTCTGGGTGTCATAGCGGGTTTTTATCCTGCCTTTATACTTTCTTCCTTCAAGCCTTATAAAACGCTCAAGGGCCAAAACATGCTAAAAATGAGAGGGGTATGGTTACGAAATATATTGGTGATTCTACAGTTTTCCGCGTCTCTGGTATTAATTATCAGTGCGATGGTTTTTACTAAGCAGCTCAATTTTGTGCTGGACAAACCGCTGGGTTTTGCAATGGATGAATTGATGACACTTCAAATTATGTACCGTGAACCTTATCTGGCAGGGCAAGAGGCCTTTGAAAACGAATTGTTGAAGAATCCTGCCATCAGGTCGGTTTGCCAAACCAGTTTCAGGCCGATTGATGGACTCAAAAGAGCTAGAGCAGCAGACTACATAGACAAATCGGGGCATATTCAGACCCTGGATATACAATCCTGGCCGGTGTCATATGAATACATTACCACAATGGGTCTGGAACTGAAATCGGGTCGGGGTTTCTCTGAGGAGTTTGGCACAGATTCATTGGCGGTGGTAATAAATGAAACAGCGGCAGCACAAATGGATTTTGAAGAGCCGATTGGTCAAAAGATCAATGTTTCTGACAGAGAGTATACGGTGATCGGGGTAATGAAGGATTTTCACCAGGCTTCTCTGAGGAACAGTATCAATCCTATGGTCTTGCAACTGGTGGAGTTTTTTCAGTGGGAGGTTTCAATACGTTTTGTTGGCGATCCAGACCCTGATATTGTGAAGAAAGCCTGGGACCTATATTCGGGAGGACAGCCCTTTGTTTATGATTTACCAAAGGACCAATATGCCGCACTTTATGAAAGTGATGAAAGAGTTAAGCTGTTGATTAAGGCCTTTTCTGCCCTTACCATCATTGTCGCAGCCATGGGTTTGTTCGGTTTGGCAGCTTTTCTGGCAGAGCAAATGAGGATGGAATTGGGTATTAGAAAGGTGTTAGGAGCCAGAGTCGGACAGCTGATGTGGATTCTGTTGGGTAGCTTTGGTAAGCTGATTTTGATATCATGCCTTATTGCCCTGCCGGTTGCCTATACTATTACCAATAATTGGTTGGCTGAATTTGCTTATAGGATTAAACAGGATCCAATGACCTTTTTACTTTCTTGTCTTATCATCTTGGCTACGGCCGCCACCGCGGTCATTTATCAGTCAGTGAAAGCTGCTTTGGTAAATCCAGTCGAAAACCTTAGGGCAGAATAGCTTTTTTTGCAACACTCGCAATTTCACTTTGATGTTTAGATCTATATTGAATGTCAACTTTCGTGATGGCTTATCGTACGTATATTGCCTTTTGTTCTTTTGTTGTAGGTTCTATAATCATATCTTGGATATACACTCTTGACTATTAGCTCCACATAGTCAAAGAGTTACTCGAAGAGCACCCGCGGTGAGCCTGAAGCATGCATAGATCTTTACACTTACAGGTTACTGGATGAATGAAATCCAAATTATCTTTTGACGGCCTTGTCGATTCTCTCAAGCCAACTTAGAGCATACGGATCGTTTGGGTATTGTTTTAAGAAACACTCATAGTATTCCTTGGCCTCTTTAAAATTACTTTGACGATACGCAACAGTACCAAGTCGATCAAATGCCATTGCACTTTTAGGGTACAGTTCTAGTATTTTAAGAAATATTGCTTTAGCTTTTTTCCACTCCTTTTGCATTACAAACTTGTCTCCTTCGAAGACAAGGGTCAGTTCAGGAATTCGAATGTCAAAGCCGAAATGTTTTCTTTGTTTTCTATAGTAATCTTCAATGACATGAAGTTCATGTGGTATATCTGAGCTCGGGAACCTATAGGATTTGAACAAGGTTTTGAGCCCCATCATAAAATCTACAGGGCTGGTGAAATCGGCATCAGGATCGAGCGGATTGAGCACCAACTCAATAGAGGATCTTTGCTTTAATCGCTGCGACAGACTATCAAGATATTGATTTTCTTGTTCAGACAATCGATCCTTATAGGTGATCATTAGAAATTTTCGATCATAACTATTCGCATTCAGGGCACTATCAAGTGTGTTTAGAAGAGTTTGTCGGGCTTTAGCAATCCAAAAAGGGTTGGTCAGAAAGAACCCATGGAATAGGTCAGGTTTTTTTGCGAGCGCGTAGATGCCAAAGGCCGCTCCGGCTTGTGGCCCAGCCAATATCCTGAATCCATTTGTACGATAATTCTTCTGGATAAAGGGTATCAGTTCGTCATCAAAGAACTTTATAAAATTACTCACTTGGCTGTTGGCCTGGTTATGGTCGACTGGCAGCAGATCACGATAACGAAATTGAGAATTTTTTACACCAACAACTATTGTTCCAGGTGCTTCACCTTGGCTTTGCATCCAATTAGATGCACTGATGGCAGGTAAATAGTAATTATAGGTAAAATGACTATAAAGCTGGAAAATAACTGGATAGGACTCTTCTGAAGCCTCATAATTGTGTGGTAAATGTACATAAAGCAACCTATCCTCATTGAGAATCTTTGAGTTTAGAACTCTATAATTTCCGAACTCAATTGGGTCAAGGTCATTTTGACCATGAGCCTTTGTTGCGAGGCAGAAAATGGTACAGAGAATTATAGAGATTAATAGAGGAGAAATGGGGGAGGTTTTGATTTGCAGAATATTCATTGTGACTCTTAGCTTTAGTTTTCCAGATTTGATTTCATATAACTTCGGTCTTTTAATCAAACCTTTCGTTTGAAGAAGCATCTACCAACGATCTTTTGGTGTGGTGCAGGGGGAACTTTATCTATTTCTTTGGTCTTAATTTTTCGATAAAATGGGCTTCTACCCAGAAGATCTTTGACCTGCCGGCGTTGTCTGGGCCTCTGTCAGACATGAAGAAGAAGTACTTGCCATCGGGTGAAACATAGGATGACCATTCTTTGGCATATCTGGAATTTACCCCAGCTCCTAGATTGTAGGGCTCGGACCATGTATCATCTTTGTTCCTAAAGCATACATAATAGTCCGTTCCTCCATAACTATCTGTGCGTTGCCCGTTGGGCACAATCAGGTAGCTCTCATCAGGGGCAACGAATGCATTGTATTGATCATGGGTTGAGTTGACGTTTTTTTCAAGCCTCTCAGGTTGGCTGTAAACACCATTAATCAATCTTGAACGGAAAATGTATGTTCCGTGTGACGGGATTGTTCTGGTGAAGTAGATTGTTCCGTCTCGAGTAACTGATGGGTAAAATTCATTCAATTCCGAATTGATTGGAGTTCCTAATGGTCGTGGTACTCCCCAACTGTTTTGCTCTTTATCCATTACCCAAACATTATAATCGGACTTCGCTAGATCACTGACAGGCTTGGTAGAGATGAAGTACATTTTATTGCCATCCGGAGCTATGAATGGCTCGCCAAACCGAAATGTGGAGTCCCTAGCAAACTGAGCCACTCGAGGTTTGGACCATATGCCATTTTTGATTTCTGAAAAATAGATGGTGCTGAAGGAGTGATTAGAGGTGTTGGTGGAAAAATATAGCTCCTTGCCATCAGGGCTTATTGTAATGTCTCTTACATTCAGCCCTGTTTCGATAATGTCTGGGGCAAATTTCTCGGCGGTCTTACCTGGAGGTTTCTGACCCAGATAGGGACCTTTTAAAGCTGGAAATGAGAATTTATCCTTTTTGTCTTGAGCCAGACCTACTGAACCGATGGTGGTAATCATCAGGATGAACAAAGCTATACATTTCATTTTTAGATCTTTAAACAATTTCAAGCATTTAATTTTTAGGTCTTAACTCCTCGATAAAACGGACATCCGCCTAGTATATATCTCCTCCAGAAGGGAAGAAAAAATACTTTTTTCGAACGACACAAAAGCAATGCTCCAGTTCTTCATACTAATTCCCAGGTATTTTGTAAGATTGACAGAACAGGTCCAGCGATCACCGTTCATGAACCTGATCATCAGCTTTCTGTCACTATTGTGATCATTGATATTATGGTCAAATATTATGTAACTCTCGTCTGGGGAGACATGTGGATGGGCGGCATTTCTAAATCGGTTGATATTTCCGGAAGAGGGAGAGGATCACCTCTTGATAATCCTAAGATTCTTGAACCAACCCATGGAGTTGTTCCCGGCCCAAAGTCCAACCCAGCCTTGACCTTGCCTACCTAGCTGCTTCACTTTTAGGCTAGGTGTTACCTCATCATTTACAAATACCTCCAGTTTTGGGTAATTCACATCGATTTTTACATGAAACCATTCATCTGGCCCAGGTGCCTGGGCTATTTCATTTTCATATACACCCGGAGAGTCTCTTCTAAGTTTAGGCCAGGAATTGTCTGGATGGGAGATGTATTGTAGGGAATACACTTTTTTAGCGGGGTTCTTAAAATTGAATGGTCTGAAGTAAACCGCTTCAAAGCGTTCTTCATCAACCCCGTGAAAGGCAATTCCCACAAAGCTTCTTCCTGGAAGGTTCTCTCCTTTAATGTCAACTTCAATGATGCCATTGGCAAGGTTGATTTCCTGATTCCATGCTATACCATCTTTGGGCTGAGCATTGAACTCAAGTACATTATCTTTGAATTGGGCCGTACGATTATGTACTTTCCATTTGCTCGAAGTGGACACTTGACTCAGGTCCATTTGAACCTCTTGTGATTGACCAAACACGATATTAATGGTCAGTGCAATTCCAAGAAGGACAATTAATGAACTATGTATAAGTTGATTCTTTTTCATATGGATTGTAACGGGATTTTGTGGTAGTTGCTATTTTGGAAACTGAGCTGACGGTTTAAGTATTATTTATACTAAATACAAAATAATTAGTTTATTACACGAAACCTGAAATAAAAAGTTACAGTCAAGACCAATTAAACAGTTAGATAGTTATGGTATGGAATTACCGCAAAGGAAGGCAACTGTTATGTATGTTTAACATTGATTGCCATATGGAGTTGGTATAAGACTGAGCGAATCTCTGAGACCGATTCAATAATCAATCACTTCCAAACCCAGGACAAAGCACTATTGCTAGACGAATGGCAAAGGGCCGAGACATTTACGTTGGAGTAAATTGATGCAATACCAGAAAAATACCTGCATTCAGCTCCGTTTGATGGTATTAGAAGCTTTGCAGAACAAGTGCTTCATCTGACAGCTGTTAATACATTTTTCCTATCTATTGTGACCGGCTCCGCAAACATTTATAGTGACCGAGATATTGTAGAGACTGAGCACATGAGTGACGAGACCACACTCAAGGCAATAGTCAGTAATGGTTATGACCATGTCATTGAGGAAATAAGGGCGACGACAATGGTACAGTTAAACAAGAAAGAGCATTTTGCCGATGGTGAATACAATGGAAGCACGTTGATTGCAAAGCCTTTGAACATTAGACTCATCATCAAGGACAGGCCACAATTTACTTGAGATACATAGGGGTAGTTCCACCACCTGAAAGGCTCTTCTGACCCTCATCTTATCTAACGGTCAATCTTGGTGCAGTGTATGCATCTTTTTTATATTATTGCTGTCTGTATAATTAATAAAAGCAAGATCTCCAGACAGGCTGGATGAACCAAAAACATAACAATGCTCAAGAACTACTTTAAGTCAGGACTTAGAAACCTCTTGAAAAATCGTTGGATTTCATTTGTCAATATTGCCGGACTCACGGTCGGTATGGCATCTGCAATGCTCATTTTTCTATTCGTTCAGCATCAACTGAGATATGATAAGAATCAACCGAAGGCAGAATCCATATATCGGATTGAGACAACTGATTGGGTTTTGTTGCCTGCTTATGTAGGAGATGCTGCTTCGGAATTTCCGGAAGTCCAGAATTTGATAAGGCTCTATTTTGGGCAGCAGCCTACCTTGAAGTATCAAGAAAACTCGATTACACCAACAAAATTTGCCTGGGCTGATAGTTCGATTTTTCGAACATTCAAGTTTGAGGTGGTTTCCGGTGACCTGAGCGATGCTCTCGCAAGACCAAGGTCAATCGTATTGACTGAAAGCAAATCCAAAAGTCTTTTTGGCACGGAACATCCAATAGGGAAGACTATAAACCTGGATCAAGAATATTCCTATATAGTATCAGCTGTGATACGTGATTTGGATCATTTTCATATGCCACTTGACGGTTTTGCGGCGATCACAGACCTGACAGATCGTCCATCAAGTAAGAATCTTTTGAAGGGCCCTAACTATAATTTTACCATATACATAGAGGCGTTGAAGGGGACAGACCCTAAGGTTTTGAGTCAAAAGATTAAAAGCTCTGCGATGAAATTAGACTACCCTGAAGAGGACAGGATTTTGCTTAGGCCTTTTGACGAAATATATTTTACCAAGAACCTGCAACATGAACGGAATACAAAGCATGGAAATTTCTCCTTGATCATAGTTTTCTCGCTAGTTGGTGCTCTTTTGCTATTTGTGGCTTGCATTAATTTCATTAATCTGACGATAGCTCGTACTAAAATCAGACAAAAGGAAGTGGCCATTAGAAAGGTTATCGGGGCTAAACCGCTATCTGTCAGAGCACAGTTCTTTATTGAATCTGGAATGATTACTAGCTTGGCTTTCCTGATTGGAATGATCTTGGTGTCTTTTGTCCTATCAGATTTCAGCACTCTAATTGGGGAAACCCTGGTTTTCAAGCTAGACACGGGCGTGATTTTACTGGCTTCTGGTGTATTAATATTCACATTAATCTGTTCTGCTTTATATCCGGCAATTTTGTTATCAGGTGCAGTTCCGGTTTTGTCGTTGAACGGTAGGAATGCACCTTCTGGTGAGAAATCGACACTAAGTAAGGTCCTTTTGACCGTGCAATATGCCGTTTCAGTATTCTTGATCATTGCGGCAATTCTGGTTCTTAAGCAGTTGTCATTTATGCAAAAGAAGGAATTGGGCATAGACCATAGTCAGGTCATATCATTCATGATGAAAGGTGCCCGGTTCAGTGGCTCGGGAGAGCCAATTATGAATCAAAAGAGACTTTTTGAAGAAAGATTGAAATCGATAACAGGTATCAAGGGGATCACTTTTCTAAACCAACTTCCAGGGAACATTACAAACACTTCTACCATGTGCGTGAACAATAAGGACGATTCCAAGCCTATGAAAGTCTTGAATGCCGATCCTTCAGCAATACCTGTGTTGGATATTGAGGTGGTTTCTGGACGAAACCTCTCGTATGATCTCAAGACGGATTTTGGTTACAAGATTCTTATCAATGAAGAGGCAGTCAGACAGTTTAAATTGGATAATCCAATAGGAACTGTTTTCAGCGGAAATATGGAAGTAGTAGGTGTGATGAAGGACTTCCATTACAATTCACTGCACTCCAGAATAGCTCCTTTGGCTGTTTCATGGAACAGTTGGACTAAAAGTGCTTGTCTCAAATTGACAGGAGTCGATTTTAGGGAAACGATCCAAAATGTGCGGGAGCTTTATGAAGAGTTTTGTCCGGGGTTTGCTTTTGAATTTCAATTCCTTGACCAATCTTTTGCCAGGCAATATGAAGAAGAGCAACGATTAGGGTCATTGTTATGGCTGTTTGCTGGCATTACGATATTCCTTTCCTGCATGGGTCTTTTTACTTTGACAGCATTTATGGCTGAAAGGCGCTCCAAAGAAATAGGGATTAGAAAAGTATTAGGTGCTAGTAGTTCAGACGTGATAAGGATATTGTCAAGTGAATTTCTGATGTCCGTATTGCTGGCCAATCTTATTGCTTGGCCCGTGGCTTATTACTTGTTGAAAGATTGGCTCACCGGATTTGATTATCGGACGGATATAGCATGGTGGGTTTTTGTAGTTGGGACACTAGTAGCATTGTTAGTTGCCATCTTGTCGATTGGTCTTCGAGCGTTGAAAGCAGTTCGGAAGAGCCCAGTCTGTCTATTACGGAGTGATTAGATAGATTATTTTTCCGTTTGTATAAAAAATAAATCATGAATTCTACCCTGCCACTGACTTAGTATTTCATGAGTTAACCAATCATCATTTTTTTTTGCGAAGTGTGAGCTAATTTTTATATTATTGTAATTCGTATAAATTATATATATCCCTGACTCTAATAATTGGTCAGTTTGGTTTCATGGCAGTTTCTTCAGCAAGTGAGGAAGGGTTGAGCCAATAGTTTTTGATATCTCATGATAAGCATAGATAACAAACCTCCAACATGACAGTGTAAAGCACTTTTGGTCCATGGAAATCTCGATCGTATTCAGGAGTCTGTTACATTTTGTTTGAATGTTTTGGTTGGCACAGCAAAATGTTCTCCTGAACGATCTGGACTTGTTCAGATAGTCGATAACAGGGAGTCCTATATGACTGATAAGTAGAATGATTAGTATATGAAAACAAGACTTTCCTATTACTTCAAATTATCAATCAGAAACTTAAGGAAGAATGTGTCCTTTTCTCTGATTAACATTCTAGGCCTAGCTGTGGGATTGGCAGGTGGGTTATTGATTCTTCAATACACTTTTTTTGAGCTAAGCTATAACAAGTTTCATGAGAAGAGCACCGATATCTATCGTATTTCATATTCGAAAGAGAAGAATGGTGTGGAGTCGTTTAATACCGTGTTGACTTATGCAGGTGTAGGTCGGGCCATGAAGGAGAATTTCCCAGAAGTTCTGGAATTTGCACGCTTAAGACCAGCCAGTTTGATCACCTCAACTGCTGCCATTCTGTTTGGGGATAAGGTCTTTGAGGAGAAACGCGTCTTTTATGCTGACCCGTCCTATCTAGAAATGTTTTCCTTCAAAATCTTGGAGGGAGATAAGTCGACTGCCCTGAATGAACAATTTTCTGCTATGATATCGGCAAGTACTGCCAAAAAGTACTTTGGAGACAATGATCCAATCGGGGGCCAGTTTAAAATAGCACAGAGGCCAGAGAGTTATACCGTAACAGGGATATTTGAAGATGTGCCTCCCAATTCACATGTAAAATTTGATTTCCTTCTATCTCATAGTACACTTTCGGCAATCATGCCGGCGTACTGGAATGACAACATTATGGGTACTTTTCATGCCCATCTATACGTACTCCTACAGCCCGATGCTGACGTGGATCGATTGACTGCCAAATTTCCCAAGTTTGTTGATGATTTCATTTGGTCTCAGATATCAAAAGCCGAAGACACCGAACTGAAACTGAACATTATGGCCCTTGAAGACATTCACCTTTATTCCAACATTGAGCATGAAGCAGAGTTAAATGGGGACGCCAAGGTGGTCACATATCTCTCTATTATTGCGATTCTCATATTGGTGATTGCCTGGGTGAATTATATCAACCTTTCCACAGCGAGATCGGCAGAAAGGGCCAGAGAAGTTGGAGTTCGAAAGGTACTGGGCTCTTTGAAAGTTGACTTAATCAGACAATTCCTTTTCGAATCGGCTGTGGTAAATTTCATAGCCATTGTCACGGCCGCCATTTTGTTCCTGGCAGCTCAAAGTCTATTTAGAACCTTAGGAGCTGATGAGATGCTTACCCTCAAACCTTGGGAGAATAGTCTTTTTTGGATGGCCATTACAGGATTGTTTGTTGTTGGCGTGTTATTCTCCGGATTTTACCCTGCTTTTGCACTATCCTCTTATCGACCCATTCAGGTCTTGAGAGGCAGCTTTTATGGAAATAAGAAGGGAATACTTCTCCGAAAGGTTCTAGTGATTTTTCAATTTACTGCCTCAATATCCCTGTTAATTGGAACCTCTATTGTTTTCCAGCAGATTCGGCATATGCGCAATCAAGATCTTGGTATTGAAATTGATCAGCAACTAGTTGTTAAGGCACCTCTTTTAGCCGATTCTACTTACTCTTCAAAGTTCCAGGGTTTCAAAACGGAGCTTTCGAGACATGCGTCTGTGGTAAGTGTGACTGCGAGTGGAGACGTACCTGGACGTGAATTTAATAGTGCCACATGGTTTAAGAAGGTAGGTGACTCTGACAATGCTGCTGTTTTCTGTTATAGCACTTTGGTGGATAATGATTTCCTGAATTCCATGGGAATCGAATTGATCGCAGGGCGCCAATTTGAGTCTGAAGACAATGCTTTTGCGATTATGATGAATGAGGCAGCGGTCAGAGAGCATGGTTTTGAAAGTGCTGAAGCCGCGATCGGAGAGAAATTTACGTTTATGGGCACTGATGGGAGAGTTCAACTGAATGTTGTAGGAGTTGTGAAAAACTATCATCACCTCTCTCCTAAATTGGCACACTCACCATTGTTCATTCGTTTTGTTCCACAGATCAGAAAATATTATATAGTTAAATTTAATACTGGGGATGACCCTGCCGAGGCAGCTCGAGAGATGGTTGAAAGAGCAGAACAAACTTATCACACAATGTTTGGAGAGAACCCCTTTGATTACTTTTTTCTTGACAATGAATTTGAAAGACAGTTTGAATCTGACCAACAATTTGGGGACGTTTTTGGTATCTTCTCTTTACTTGCAATACTAGTGGCAAGCCTTGGCTTATTTGGACTCTCTTCTTATACGGTGCTCCAAAAGACCAAAGAGATTGGAATTCGTAAGGTCCTAGGATCCTCCATTGGTAAGATACTGAGACTGCTTTCCTGGGAATTTGCCAAGCTGATTCTGCTCTCGAATCTGATTGCATGGCCATTAATTTATTATCTAATGAATCGTTGGCTTGAAACTTTTGCCAGTAGAATTACAATTGCCTGGTGGCTCTTTCCTGCAGCATGTATTTTGGTGGCTATTATTGCAATGATAACAGTGAGTTTTCATACAGTGAGGGCAGCTAATGCTAACCCAGTGAACTCGCTTAGACATGAGTGAGTGAACAAGAGTCTAGGAATCAGTTAAATAATTGCTCCTTGATTATGTAAACCCAATAAACGACCTTCTGACTATGGCTCGAAATTTACTCCTGGTTTTTAGAACATTGAAGAAAAACAAGGTTTATGCGGCCATCAACCTGTTTGGTTTGACCCTGGGTATGACTTGTTGTCTCTTGATTTTGAGCTTTGTCACGACTGAATTGAGTTATGATCGCTATCACGAAAAAAGCGATCAAATTTTTCGACTGACTTCTAATTTGACCTTGGGGGATGTGGAAAACTTCATTGCTACGACCAACGTTCCGCCTGCTCTTTCTATGAAGAAAGAATTTCCAGGCATCATTGATGCAACCCGGCTTCTTCCCTTGGGAAAAATTCCAGTGAAGAACTTTATAGGAAAGGAGTTCTTTGAGGAACGCATCTATTATGCCGAGCCGTCCTTATTTGATATTTTCACTTTCCCGGTTGTGGTGGGAGATGTTGAGTCTGCACTGAATACCTCCAAGGGGTTGGTAATTACTCAAAGTACAGCCAGTAAGTATTTTAGGGAAATTGATCCTATTGGTGAGGTTCTCCGGCTCAATGGTTCTGAAAATTATACCGTGATGGCAGTTGTGGAGGATGTACCCCATAATTCCCACTTCAAATTTGATATTTTACTTTCATTCCAACGACTTTATGAGCTACGAGGGAAGGCAAACATCGAGTCCTGGTCTTCCCCGTTTACATATTTTTCTTATGTCCTATTGGGCGAAGGACAAGAGCCCGAAAAACTTGAGATGCAATTCCCGGAATTCGTTGACCGCAACATTGGTGATTCTTTTAAACGCTTTGGGGCTTCTGTGGATTACTTTCTTCAGCCCATTACAGACATTCATCTACGCTCTAATCTACGTCATGAGATAATGGTGCATGGGGATGAGAAGTATGTCTTCATTTTTGGTTCGGTGGCGATATTTGTGCTATTGGTCGCCTGTTTGAATTTTATGAATCTTGCTACCGCTCGTTCGACTAATCGGGTAAGAGAAATTGGTATAAGGAAGATTCTAGGGGCACAGCGCGGAAAGTTGATCGCCAACTTCATCATAGAATCAATTATTTACAGTGTATTTGCTGTCATACTGGCCTTTGTTTTGGCTGAAGCGCTGCTTCCAATGTTCAGTCGAATTTCAGAGCGCCAATTGAGTTTTGGTTTTGAACATATGCCGTGGTTGTTCCCAGGAAGTATTGGTCTGGCTGTGGTTGTTGGGGTATTATCTGGCCTCTATCCGGCCTTTTTTCTTTCGTCATTCACGCCAACGCGTGTCATGGGGCACAATCATAAACCTATCTCAAAGAGTGCTGGATTTAGAAAACTTCTGGTGACCATTCAGTTCGTGCTATCGATCAGCTTTATCATCAGCACAACGATTGTCTTCAATCAATTGAATTTTCTAAAAAACAAAGACCTCGGGTTCGATAAAAAAAATGTCATTGTCATTCCTCTTGTTCATAATGATATACGGGCTTTGCTGGAACCTATCAAAGAACGGTTTTTGCAAAATCCAGCTATCCTAGCCGTTGGTGCATCGTCTCATGTGCCAAGTCAAAGATCCAGTGGTGGTACTTACATGCCAGAAGGATACAGTTCGGGAGAAACTGTTATGTTGGATGGCATTTCGGTGGATCCAGACTACTTCTTGACAATGGGTATGAAGGTGATCAATGGGCGTAGTTTTTCCGAAGATTATCCGTCAGATAAAACAAATTCAATATTGATCAACGAAGCAGCTGCTCGTGAAATAGGTTGGGAAAACCCTTTGAACAAAGAGATAAAACGGCCTGGGGAAGCAGAGGGCAGGAAGGTTATTGGTGTTGTTAAGGATTTCTTTTTCAAATCACCTCATAAAGCCATTAGAGGAGTTTATATCAGTCAAAACCTAAGGCCATACCGAGCCTTATTTGTCAAGACAAGGTCTGCGGAAATTTCCTCGGTTGTTAAGTTTCTGGTCAATGAGTGGAAGGAGTTGGACCCGGCTAGACCATTGGATTACTATTTTTTGGACCAAGCCTATGATGAACAATATAAGGCGGAAGAAAAGATGAATACCATTTTTATCTATTTCACGAGTCTCATGATTGCTATCGCTTGTCTTGGACTTTATGGGATGGCGTCCTTCACCACAGAGCAAAGAGCTAAGGAGATTGGAATTAGAAAAGTTCTTGGAGCTTCTTTGATTTCCATTCTTTCCCTATTCTATATGTCCATTGCCAAAACGGTAGTCTTGGCAATGATTGTGGCTGTTCCATTGGCCTATTATGCCATTGATCGGTGGCTTCAGGATTTTGAATTTCGGATTTCCATTGGCCTATCTCCGTTCATTATTGCCGGTGCTCTTACGTTAACTATTTCAATTGCTACTGTAACTATTCAGTCATTCGATTTGGCACAGGCAAATCCAATCAAGTCTATTCAGGAGGAATGATGTTTACAAGAAATGAACCAAAGTTTGATAGAATTGTACCAGCTCAGGGCGGGATAGCCGTTCGTGTGAATGAGGGCGACCTTATCAAAGTGATTGATATCAAAGGTGAACAAGTAGCTGACTTTACGGCTGTTAGAACGGTCCAAACGAACGAATATCTTTCCGCAGGTGTGACCATTGACGTGAATAACTCGTTGCGTCTGGATTTAGGATCGGTTTTGTATAGTAACCGGTACGCCCCAATGTTCACACTTGTAGGTGATACAGTGGGTGCTCATGATTTGATTCACCCGATGTGCAGCCCTGACATGTACACATTTCAATATGGGATCACTGGCCATCATCCTTCCTGTTGTCACAATATCCGTGAGGCATACAAGTTTCTTGGAATTGAGATCGACCATATGCCAGTTCCATTGAACATATTTATGAATACGGTCATCTCTCAAAATGGTGATTTTGTGGTGGAAAAACCCAAGTCCAAATCTGGTGACTATATTTTATTGGAAGCGATGATGGATGTGGTTCTAGGCATTGCTGCATGCTCTGTGCAGGAAAGTAAATGTAATGGATTTAATTGTAGTCCAATACAGGTTCAGATCCTTAATTAATCAGTTCGGGCTCACTAGCAAAATGGCCGATAACCAGAATAGTTAATTTTGAATGCAACTTTCATATAAAATTTTGTGGATGGTCTAGAGTTTTTCAAACCACAAGTTTTTCACCCTGTTTCCGGAAACTCGAATGCCTTTGATTGAACCTTCCGCATCTCTGATATATTTGATTTTGTTGAAATATCGATGATTACCCAAAAAGAGATCATTCATGATGGGTTGAAAGACTACCTCTTCGACTCTTAGATGTTTTGCGACAAGTTTACCTTCCTTTAGATGGACGCGGTAAGTGGCACTGAGTTCTTCACTGTAAAAATCCCCTGTGAAGTCTCTTAAATCTCGCTCTGAGTAGTCAGCGGGATCATATTTGACGAACCTGGATGGTGATCCATTGTCAACGACTATGGTCATATCTTCATTATTCTGAAATTGAATAATCAGATCTGTATTTATATTAACCATTTTAAAAGCGGTCGCAGAAATGGGAGCCAGCGTACTAACAGTGTTTCCTCTCGAATACCGGAGCGAATCGCCTTTGACCAAAATTTGTCTAGAGTAATTTTCTTCGACATTCCAGAAATGCCCTGTGAACTTCTCCAATTCCGATGTACTCAAGTCCACAAAAGAGTAGTTCCTTTTCTCCTTGGCAGCTGGCTTCGATTGGTATGACCTAAGGTAGACATCAGCTATTCTAAGGGCCATTGCCCGAGAGTTAAAAGCACTGGTATTGCCCAATGTGACTATAGCAATCTCCTGATCTGGAAACCTACCGATGTAAGATCTATAGCCAGCATCTGACCCTCCATGATGAATCTGCTTTAAACCTTTGTAGATTTCAATAAATTGACCCAAAGCAATACCTAAGGTATCCCCGTTGTTTAGGACAGTTGGGGTCTTCATGGTTTCGAGGATTTCGAAATTCCCGACCTTCGGAGATTGGAAATTGATTGCCCAACGAGAAAGATCTTCCACTGTGGTGAATAGACTGGTGGCACCAACGTTGGCAAAGCTCAACACTTTTTTCTTTAAACCATTACGCGTTGGGTAGTAGGAATATGCCCTATTCTTGACAATTTTTTCATGGTCATCGTAAAATTGGGTGTTGGTCATTCCTAGGGGTTCAAAGATTCTTTCTTTGGTAAACTGTGGGAAAGGTTGACCCGAAACTCTGGAAACGACTTCAGCTAGAAGTGTGAACCCCGTATTGCAATAGAGGTATTGATCACCCGGCTTGAAATTAAGGTCTCTTTGTTGGAAGGCTAAGTCAAGAATATGTTTTCTGGTGATCACATCATCAAACCTCCAACCAGCTAAGGCTAATAGTGCCCATTGATCTCTGATTCCACTTGTATGGGCTGCTAGGTGACGTAGAGTGATGGTCTCATCGAAGTCATGCATCTCGGGGATGAACTTCCGAATGTCATCGTCCAGAGATAGTTTGTTTTCATATGCGAGAAGAAGGACCGAGAATATCGTGAATTGCTTTGAAACCGAGGCCACGTGGAATATCGTGCTTGGACTATTTGGGATGCCATACTCTAAGTTGGCCATGCCGTATCCTTTCTTAAAGACTACTTCTCCTTTGTGTACGATGGCTACTGATGCACCAGGGCTGTCAGGATTATCATATTGTGCAAAAATCTGATCGATTACTTTCGTATGTTGATTGCCCTGACTTTGTGATAAAGCTTGCCGTGAATGGGTCAAGAGAACAATTACCACGCCGAGGACGCAACAAATATTGAGGGCTTTTTTCATTTGAGAATTTTCGTCTTGCCTAAATAGTTCTGCCAGTGAAGTAAATTTAATTGCTAATTGTATAAAAAATATGTTGATTATCCAGATAAAAAAGTGAGCGAAGGTTCAAGAATTGTTGCAATGGTCATCGGTTTACGCTGAATGTACTATGAACTAGTCTTGCCAAATAGTTCACATTGGTATCATCCTAAATTCATGACAATACATCATCTAAAAACAGGCCTTAGAAGCTTGAAGAAAGGCGGACTCTTTTCGTTGATCAACATTCTGGGATTAGCAATTGGCTTGGCAGGATCAATGTTAATTCTCCAATATGTCTTCTTTGAGTTGAGCTATAACAAGTTTCATACTAATAGTGAGAACATTTACCGAATAAGTTACTCCAAATCGAAGGGTGGAGTAGAATCTTTTAATACCGTGCTCGCCTACTCCGGCGTTGGGCCTAGTTTCAAAGATAACTTTCCTGAGGTTGAGGATTTTGCACGATTGAGGCCAGCCAGCCGGATTAACTCCAGAACAGTTATCGAAGTCAACCAACAGGTCTTTGAGGAGACGAGAGTCTACTTTGCAGACCCTTCTTTTCTGAGAATTTTTTCTTTCGAAATGTCCAGTGGTGATCCTGAACAAGTGCTCAATGAGCAGTTTTCTGCAATAATTTCAGAGTCTACCGCCAAGAAGTACTTTGGAATGGAAAACCCGATTGGCAAAACCTTTAGAAATGGGCAGAGGCCGGAGAGCTACACTGTCAGGGGAGTTTTTAAAGATGTTCCGGCCAATTCGCACATCAAATTTGACTTCCTGCTATCTCATGCAACTTTGTCAGCCATACTCCCAGAAAGTTGGACAGAAGAAAATGTTACCCAATTCCATGGCCATCTGTATTTGAAACTCAGAGAAGATACAGGTTTAGGAACATTCAAGGCAAAGTTTCCACAATTTGTTGATGACTATATCTGGTCGAAGCAAACGAGGCAGGAGGACACAGAACTGAATTTGGCCATTATGTCCTTGGAAGACATCCATTTGCATTCACATTTGCAACATGAATCGGAGCAAAATGGTGATGCGCAGGTGGTAAGATACCTAGCGCTTATTGCCACCTTGATTCTGGTCATAGCATGGATCAACTATGTCAATTTGTCGACTGCAAGATCCGTGGAGAGGGCTCGTGAGGTAGGAATTAGAAAAGTGTTGGGTGGCGTTAAGAGCGGTTTGGTGAAACAGTTTTTGTTCGAGTCTGCACTGACTAATTTTTTGGCTATGCTGGTGGCGATTTTGCTTTACGTACTGAGCCAAGGGCTCTTTAGAAAACTTGGAGCTGAACACTTGACAGGATATAACCCATTACTAACCACTCAGTTTTGGGTGATGGTTCTGGTATTCTACTTTGTAGGTGTTTTTTTATCCGGTTTATATCCTGCATTTGCCCTTTCCTCTTTTAAGCCAATTCAAGTCCTTAGGGGTACATTTTATGGCACTAGAAAAGGTATGGCCCTGCGAAAGCTACTCGTGATCTTTCAGTTTGCGGCGTCAGTGATGCTGCTGATTGGTACCACCATAGTGTTTTTGCAACTTGACCATATACAGAACACAGATTTAGGAATCGATCTTGACAATTCACTGGTAATACGGGGGCCTCTCAAATCTGATTCAACTTATAATATTCGATTTCAAGGGTTCAAAAATGAATTAAATAGTCATGCGTCCGTAAGGTCAGTTACTGCAGCTTTCGATGTTCCCGGTAGAGAATTTGACAATGCAGGTTGGTTCAAGAAAGTAGGAGATTCAGATAAAAACGCTCAGTTTACCTATCGGACCTTCGTGGATGAGGATTTTATGACCTCAATGAATGTGAAGTTGATAGAGGGGAGACATTTTGTGAAAGAAGATAATGATCGAATGATCATGATCAACCAGACAGCTTTGTCACAACACGGGTTCCCAAATCCATCAGAAGCCCTCGGGAAAAAGATCACATTCATGGGATTCGATGATCCTGATTTCGAATATACAGTGATAGCTGTTTTCAAAGATTACTATCAGCTAAGTCCAAAAGAGGAGCACCGTCCGGAATTCATCCATTTCTATCCGGAGGTACAGAATTATTACGTAGTCAAGTATCATTATCGATCGGACCTGGAAAGCTTTAGAGAATACGCCGAGAATTCATTTGCCAATTTTTTTCCGGGTAACCCATTTGAACACTTCTTTTTAAAGGATCGATTTGTAGGTCAGTTTAGCTCAGATCGCATTTTTGGTGACTTGGTGGGTGGTTTTGCTTTGTTGGCAATACTGGTAGCAAGTTTGGGGTTGTTCGGTCTGTCCTCATATACCGTCTTGCAAAAGACTAAGGAAATTGGAGTCAGAAAAGTACTCGGTTCACCAATTCGAAGTATTGTGAAAATGCTATTGTGGCAGTTTATGAAGCTGGTCATATTGGCGAACCTGATTGCATGGCCGACTGTCTATTTTCTAATGAACAATTGGCTGGACAATTTTGCCAATCGCATCAACATTCCTTTATGGTTGTTCCCAATTGCATTGCTACTGGTTTCCGGTGTGGCTGTTTTTACTGTTGGTTATCATTCCATCCGTGCTGCAGTGGCCAACCCTGTTAAGTCCTTGAGAGCTGATTAGCCTCATGAAATTAATTTGCTGTTAGTATAGAAAATTGAATTATGACCATTAATTACCTAAAGATTGCCTATCGGAATTTGCTAAGGAATAAGGTTTACACCCTGATTAATCTACTCGGTTTATCTATAGGTCTGGCAAGCGTCATATTGATTACGATCTATGTCAACTACGAAACCTCATATGACGAATCTTTTGAAGGGAGCGATTGGATCTACAGAGCTGCACTTGACAGGAAATATACTGACCGGGTAAAAAAGTTTGCTGCTTCTCCGGTAATGCTTGCGCCTACTCTCAAGGAGCACTCTCCACAAGTGGAAGAGGTCACAAGGCTTGAGCCGAGTAAAACCCAGCTGACACTTGAAAAGACCAATGAGGTATTCACTGAAGGTCGTTTTTTCTTCGCCGATTCTGCTTTTTTCAAGGTCTTTTCCTATGAATTCATAATTGGTGATTCTGAAACAGCATTAAACAGTATTAATGCTGTGGTTCTGACTGAGTCTACAGCTCGTAGGTATTTTGGTACCATTAATGTGCTGGATCAAGTGCTTAATGTGGATGAGGGGCCGCTGCAAGTCACAGGAGTAATAAAAGACACACCGGCCAATGCCCACTTCCACTTTGATTTGCTTGCCTCAATTTTCAGCAGATCTAGCTTTAATCGATCCGTAAGCCAAGATAATTGGGCGGGTATTCCAATTTATACCTACATAAAACTCAAAGAAGGGGCTAGCTTAAAAGCCCTTGAGGCAGAAATTCCAGATCTGGTAGACACTTACAGTCAAGCCAACATGGCCAGCATATTGGGCAGTGATTGGAAAGAAAAGGGCAATTCTTACGACTACTCCTTGCAGCCCTTGACGTCCATACATCTGCATTCCAAGCGGGACAGAGAAATCGAACCAAATAGTGATGTGGTTTATGTTTATATCATTTCCATCGTAGCGATAATCATACTGACCATTTCAACCATCAATTTCATTAACCTGTCAGTAGCAAGATCTACAGAACGGGCAAAAGAAGTAGGAATACGAAAGGTAATGGGCTCATATCGATCAGCCTTGGTTGTTCAATTTCTTACAGAATCCGTACTGGTTAGTTTTATATCCTGCATTTTCGCTCTAGGCATTGTTCTTGCCACAATTCCTAAATTCAATAGTGTACTTGGGACATACCTGCAATTCCAATCTATTTTACATCCGACTGCTCTTTTCGTCCTTCTCAGCTTTGTCCTGCTAGTGGGTATTATCTCAGGCCTTTATCCCGCAGTTTATATTTCTGGCCTTAAGGTAGGTACGGTGATCAAAGGAAATTTTAAACACAGCAGTAGGGGAACCTGGCTGAGAAACAGCTTAATCATTATTCAGTTTGTCATCTCTGTCTTTATGATTTCGGGCTCAATCATCGTCACAAAACAAATGCATTATTTGGTTAGCAAAGACCTTGGGTTCAATCAAAACAACCTGTTGATCATTCACAATGCAGATGCTTTAGGAGATAGATACAGTGCCTTCTATAACAGCGTGACGGATGTAAGAGGCATTGAGTCGGTAAGTAAGACCTTGTCAGTACCTGGCGACTTCTTTTACGGAACACCTGTTTCCACAGCGGATCTGAGTGTTGAAGATGTGCGCATTAGTATGAATTATACAGATGAGCACTTCATTGAAACAATGGGCCTCCAAATGCTTGAAGGCAGGGGCTTTCAAAAGGATTTCAACAACTCATTGAGTATTGTTCTTAACGAAGCGGCCGTGAAAATTTTGGATATCAAAGACCCCATAGGGAAAAAGCTCAGCGTGAGGGCAATGTATGACGATGAGCTTACTATCGTTGGTGTTGTCAAAGACTTCAATTATTACTCTCTACATTCTGAAATTACGCCATTGGCTTTGTACTACGGGGGTGAGACTTACAATCCCGCTTCTTTGATGGTGCGTTTAAACTCTGGTGAAGTTGAGGAGGTCATGGACAATCTGAGTTCGACTTGGAGTCAATTTTCCTCATTGCCTTTGGATTATTCTTTTTTGGACAAAGACCTGGAAAGACTCTATGAAGCTGATCAGGCATCCAGTTATATTTTCGATATTTTTACTATAGTTGCCATCATCATGTCCTGTACCGGATTGTTTGGCCTTGCTATTTATCTGGTCAATCAAAAGAGCAAGGAAATGAGTATTCGGAAAGTGCTTGGCGCTTCTATGACTCAAATTGTGATGGTTTTTTCCAAGTACTTCTTGACACTGATTAGCATTTCCTTCTTAATCAGTGCACCCATAGCCTATATAGTGCTAGTTAAGTGGCTTAATGGTTTTGCCTTTCACATCAATGTTGATATAGTACCTTTTGCCCTTTCAGGTTTCATCACTCTGTTTTTAGTCTTTATCATAGTGAGTTATCTGGGGGTCAAATTAGCCATGGTCAATCCGGCCAAAATACTCAAGTGTGACTAGATTGCACTGAAGACACTACTCATATCTTAAGGACTCAACGGGGTTCTTGATGGCCGCTTTTAGGGTTTTGCTGGAGATTGTCACAATGGCGATCAATAGGGCTAATAGTCCGGCCGTAGGGAACAACCAAAGTGGAATATCTATACGGTATGCAAAACCGTTCAGCCAGTTAGACAGGAATAGGTAGGCTGGAACCCATGAAAGTATCGTCGAGATGATCAACAAAATTACAAACTCCTTTGAAAGAAGTTTCATGATCGATGTCACTGGCGCTCCCAGCACTTTTCGAACCCCAATTTCTTTGGTTTTTTGACCAATTAAGAAAGAAGACAGACCAAACAGTCCCATAGATGCTATAACCAAAGCCAAGACTGTGAAGTATGACAATACTCTGCTCAGACTACTCTCAGTTTTATATTGTGAATCATAGAACGAGTCAAGGAAAAAATAATCGAAGGGAGCTTTGGGAACATGAGTCGACCAAGTTTCTGACAACTGATTGATGGTGGCTTGGATGTTCTCCGAATTGCTGAGTTTAATGCTCAGATAGGCATCCATTGGCGGGAACACAGTGATTACAACAGGGTCGATGTCTGAATGAAGAGACAAGTGATGGTAGTCTCTGAATACACCGACTATTTTGCCTTTTTTCGGTTCCTGAAGACCATATACATACCAGATAGGTTTTCCTATAGGGTCATCTAGTTCAAAAGTCTTAACGGCTCTTTCGTTGATGAGAAAGCCTTGTTCTGCATCAGTCACTATTTCTGTTGAAAGGTCTCTTCCCTCAACAATTTCGAGAGTATAGGTCTCTCCATAGTCCTCATCAGCAGTAATTACACGCATGCCTCTATAACCCTGATCAGTTTCACCTTCTGTATCGGTGGAAGTCAGGTGTGGAAGGCGAATTGGAAGGTTCTGAATTCTTCGTCCAGGAACGGTGGAGCTAGGTGAAATGCTTAGCACATTTTGGTTCTTGAGCATTTCGTTCTTTATCGTTTCGATATTTTTAATAGTACCTCTTCCTGGCAACTCTACTACGAGAATTTGTTCCTTATCAAAACCGAGCGTTTTATTTTGAATAAATGACAACTGCTTATTGATTGTCAGAATTCCGATGATCAGAAAAATGGAAGTACAGAATTGAAATACGATTAGTCCTTTCCTTACCAGAGAGGTTCCTGAGCCACGACCATTCTGAAGGAAATTGGCCTTTAATGCTCTGAGCATTCCTGTTTTCGACAAAAGAAAGGAGGGATAAAATCCTGACAGAAAAGCGATAAGAAAAAATGCAGTACAGACGAAATAAAGCAAATCATAATTTCCGAATAAATCCATGGTCATAGACTTGTCGGTGAGCAGATTGAATTTTGGAAGAAGCAAGAGAACAAACACGAAAGCGATGAGGAGTGATACCAAAGTATAGGCAAAGGACTCGATCAAAAACTGTCTAAATATTGAACCATTCCTGGCTCCAAAGACCTTTCTCATGCCTACTTCTTTCGCACGCTTTGAGGATTGTACAAGTGATAAATTGGCATAATTGAAACTGGCAATTACCAAAACAAGGACGGCCACAGTTGAGAAAATGTCCACATATTGTCCATTGCTGTTTGCAGCAAGTTCCTTTTCAGCATGACCATAAAGGTGAATATCAGTGATGGGCATCATGACCAAATCCCAAGTGACAGGACCATTTGGGTCATAGCTTCCTATTTCATATATGGCTTTCGAAAGCTTGTCTTGAAGTGATTCACGGCTCTCTTCATTTCTTATCCTGATATAGGAATAAAAAGCATTTGGGCCATCACCATCTACTCGTTGAGGGTTGGCCATTCGCAGTCTTTCAATTGATACGATCAGATTAAATTTTAAATGAGAATTTCTTGGCACATCCCTCAGTAACCCTGAGATCTTATATTGAGTGCCTTGGATTTCAAGGTATTTGCCCATGGGGTCCTCCTCTCCAAAATATTTCGCTGCGGTTGATTTTGTAATCACCACCTTGTCAGGTGCATTGAGTGCCGTTTCCGGTGATCCTTCGAGAAATTCGAAATCGATCACCTCAAAAAAAGAAGAGTCGGCATAGAACAAATTCAACTCATTAAAAAAGACGTCCCCTCTTCCCACCGTTTGAGGTGCGCTAGGTCTGGTGATTTTTGCCGCTTGCTCAATCTCAGGAAACCTACCTTTGACAGACGGAATGATGTGTCCGGCAGTAGCAGCCCAACGTGACTGGTTGCCTTCATAAGATATTGAAGACTCAAGTCGAAAGATACGGTCGGCAGCCATGTGGAAACGGTCATAACTTCGTTCGTCCTGGACGAATAAGAAGATTAGCAAACTTGTGGTCAAACCCAACGATAGACCGATGAGATTGATGGATGAATAGACGCGTTGTTTGACAACGTTTCGAAACATGAGCAGGACCAAATTCTTAAACATACTCAAAGATCTTCGATGTTTTTGATATATTATTACCATTTGCATAAAAAATATGCCAATCGCTAAAGATTCCAATTTGAGTTATTTCTAATAGGTGTTTATTGCCGGTGTGATACTTATCATGGTTTGATGTTAATTGTTAACTAGTCTTGATCATTGGAAGCCGATTTGGCAACTATTGGGTTGTTAGCTTGATTGTTGAATTACTATAGGTGCTGGATAGAGTTCATGATTTAGGACAGTTAGTTTTATCCACAGTTGTGAACACGCTCGAGGGTTTTTCTTTATTATAAAATAGTTTGAGCTTGTAATGGATTACCTCGAGCGGTTCGCACACCAGTTAGTCAACTGACTTCATCTGCTCAAACCCCGACCTAACCTGTGATATGTATGAGAATTACCTTAATCCTCTAATAGCCTCTTAGATCTTTGGAACATGGGGATTCTACTGATATTTCTGTTATAAGATATAATAAGAAATTTGGAGCTACGCGTGAAGAGAATTCTCTGATTGTTGTTTCTTTTGATTTTCTGAGACTCCTTGACCTATCTGGAGTTTCTGTTCAAAAAGGGTAATGGACTTAATGATAGTTGGTGCAATAGTGTAGACTTCAATCAAAACTATTCCTTTATATTAACCATGCCTTAAAGTCCTCACCGGATTTCTAATTGCTGCTGAATAAGTTTTAACACTAATGGTTATGGATGCGATGATCATGCTAATCAGAGCAGCAAATATAAAGCTAGCTGGTTCAATATTCACTCTATATTCAAAACCAATTAGCCAACTCTTAAGGAACAAATAAGAGGGGGCTGTAGCAAGTATGTTGGTTACTAAAATGAGTAACATGAATTCTTTAGAAAGAGAGTACATGATTGAGGTCAATGGTGCTCCTAACACTTTTCGAATCCCGATCTCTTTCTGGCGTTGCTCAGTAATGTAAGAAGACAAAGCATAGAGTCCCATACACGCAATGACAATCGCCAAACCTGTGAAGATTGAAATGACGGAACTCATGGTTGATTCTTTCTTATACATTCTGTCATAATTGTCGGACAACTGGAAATGGCCGAATGGTTCTGTGGGTATTAGGGCTTTCCACTTACTCTCTAATGCTTTCAACAGCTGATCATAAACTGCTCCAACTTCTGATCTTACAATAATATACCGCTTGTATCGATCAAACACATGTATCATTAAAGGAGCAATTCTTGTGTGCATCGATTCGAAATGGTAGTCTTTGACCACTCCTATAATAAAACCTGATTTAGGAGTACTAAGATCATATCTATATTCGAATCTTTTTCCAATTGGATCATCACCAAGGTTGAATTTTTTTATTGCCGCTTGGTTGAGAATGAATGCAGCAGAAGCGTCTGTAGGTACTTCCTTTGAAAATGTCCGCCCATCCACAATTTCTAGTCCCAATGCCTCGACAATGTCTTCATCAGTGGAAAAGGCCCTGATCTGTCTTTTGCCGTTGTCTTCATCCGCATTGCCTTCCTTAATTAAATTAGGGATTGTTACTGGGTATTCTGAATGGCGACTACTTGGAATATCGGAGCTTGTCGCTGCCACTTTGACAGTAGGAATAGAAGTCAACTCATCTTTTATGAGATTGAGTTTATCTTCTATGCCAGGAGGTATTTTGATTACTATCACATGACTTTTGTCAAAGCCCAATTCTTTGGTATTAATAAACTTCAATTGTCTGTTTATAGTAGTAACGCAGATGATCAAAAAAGCAGAAATCCCAAACTGAAGGACTATCAGAGATTTTCGTAGCCAAGTGGTACTGGTACTACTCATGCCGATTAGGACATTAGATTTCAATGCGTTTAAGGCATTTTGTCGAGAAAGAAAAAGAGATGGATAAATACCTGATACGAAACTTACAAGGCAATAAACAAGTAAGAGGTAAATAACTAATTCTCTGTTCTCAAATATATTGATGGGGATATTTTTCCCGGCAAACTCATTGAGGTAAGGTATAGACAGCATTACTAGCAATATGGCAACGATGATCGAAACAAAAGTGAACAAAAATGACTCTCCAATGAATTGATAGAATACCTGTTTTTTCGAAGCCCCTAGTACCTTGAGCATGCCTACTTCCTTCCCTCTCTTTGCGGATTTGGCAATGGCGAGATTTATGTAATTAATACTTGCAATGAGAACTATGAAAATCGCAACAGTACCAAATATGTAGATATACTGAATATTACTATTGGTTGCTAATTGTTTCTCTGCTTTACCATAAAAATGGATGTCTTCCAGAGCAATTAATGGGGTTCTAAAAGTCAAATCCTCAGGTTTGCCAATCTCTCCATTGTCCTTTTTGATATTGTATATTTCGTAAATATCGGATTCCAGTTTATCACTAAGTTGCTTGACCATAGAAGGAGAATGCAATTTCAAATAAGTAAAGAACGCAAACGGCCCCTTTTTTTCGAGAGAAGGTCTGCGCCTTCTCAAATCCGAGATAGGTAATAAGAGGTCAAAATAGAAATGTGTATTATGAGGTAAATCATCTACAACTGCTGCCACTTGAAACGCCTGTCCATTGTTTTTTAGGGTTTTGTTCAAGGGGTTTTCTACACCAAAATACTTTGTTGCGGTTTTTTGAGTGATTACGACTTTGTCAGGATCGCTCAGAGCCTCATCAGGATCTCCAAGAACAACCTTGAAGGAAAAAAACTTGAAAAAAGTAGAGTCCCCATATATGACTTCACTCTCACTATAATATTGGTTGTTGTATTCAAAGGTCTCTGGCAACCGGGTTTGATAGAGACGAGTTCCCATCTTAATTTCTGGATAACGATTGGATAACTCCTGCATCAAAAAGCCACTCGTAGGTGCCCAGTGATTCTCTTGTGTAGGTGTGATTATTTGAGATTCAATTCTATATATAGATTTGTAGTCAGAGTGCATTTTGTCAAAACTCATTTCATCCTGGATATAGATGAAAATGAGAACGCTGGTAGTCAGCCCGAGAGTTAAACCAAAAATATTGATAAGACTGTAACTCTTGTGTCTTAGGGCATTACGAAAAGTAAGAACTAAACTGCGTCTGGTCATATTAGGTCTGTATTTAAAATAGCACTTGGCCAATTAGTGTATTGGCAAGTAACAGAAAACAATTAATTATGCAAAAAACATTAATATGAATGGTTGGGTGTGGAAGTCCTACTATCTTAGCCAGATGGAGACAACTGTCTCGGTAATATTTCATTCGGGACAAACGATTTTTTGACAGATTAGCTTCTTTTGTCCTTACTAATTTTTTAAAAATCACATTACATAGATCTACTGCTATTTGTCAAATGTTGGGGCGCGGGAGGGTTACTACAAGACAAGTTATATTTAGCGGGTCTAAACGGTAGTTCTTTGGACGATTATAATGAAAGAGTCACTTCTAAGTAAAATCTTATAGTCTAATTCAAGTTTGATCACTATTGATTGCGTGACTTAAAATCTTGTGCTCTTCTGAGCGTATGGGTTCAAGTCCCATCTCTGGTACATAAGCTCTTCTGAGAAATCGGAAGGGCTTTTTTCATTTATGGGGTTTTGGTGACAGTTGAGGCTTTAAGAGAGTATGTTCATTTTTCTCTTGAATAGTTACTCTTAAACCTTTGGACAGCCCAGTTAAGTGTCAAATTGAGTTGTTGTATAGGAAATGAGTTAATCTCACTACTAACAATTTTCTCCTTGTTTCGAGATTTTTTAGTTTAGACAAAACTGCCATGTCTGAATGCTCTTTGCCCCACCGCTTTGTGTGTTTTAGTTGTGGATTACCAAAACGCTGTATGGAATCTGTTTTTAGAAAATCCCTTGGAGTCCTCATGGGTTTGCTTTTATTTTTTCAACTGAATGCTCAGGTTGATAGCCTGAAACAGGCTTTTGAGCAGCAAATGACTTCTGCTCAAAACATAGATGCCTTTGTGACCGGAGATCGGTTGGCCAATCGTTATGTAGTTGAAAATGACATTGTGAACGGTAAACAACATGCCTTGGAGTTGCTCGACTTTGTAAAGGCGGATTTCACAGGAAGCCAACGTGATTCGCTTATGGCCATAGCCTACAATCAGGTGGCCATTATTTTTGGTGCAGGTGCTGGTAGGCCAGATGAAGCGATCAGCTATATAGATAGCGCCTTGGTGCTCATGAAGGAATATGAGATGTGGAACCGGGCGGCACATGCTTATTCCAACAAGGCTCAGTTTTTAAACAGACTAAGTAGATATGCTGAGGCTGTCACTGATCTTATAAAGGCCCAGAACACGATTTTGGAGCATGACCTGGATGGAAATGAATCTTATATACTTTGGGGAATCTATGCAAACCTTGCCGTTGGTTACAGGAACTTGGCTCAGAGCAATGATGAACTGGTCTATGCTCGTAAGTCATTTGAAAGCCTGAACCCAGAAGAGGCGGGTAACAATGATGATGTTGCTTACCGACTTGCCTATAGCTATCAGATCATTTCCATCGCGCATTTGAATTTAAAGAATCTCGATTCTGCCAAATACAATGTGAAGAAAGGCATTGCGATTTTCGAGAGAATGGGAATGGATCAGGGCCTGATAGATCTCTATAATACTTTGGCTACCATAGACAAAGATCTGAAGAATTTTGACGAAGCCTATGCTTCCTTTGCGAAAGTAGAGGCCATCAGCAGAAAGAATAACAATGAGGTGGGAATAGCCATGGTGTTAATTAACCGTGGTGGAATGATGTCCGATGCAGGTCAGTATCGCAAAGGCCTTAACGATATGTTAAAGGCTTTGCCCATTTGTTTGGAGATGGGCGATTACTCCTTTCTGAGAGTAATTAACTATAATATTGCCGAGGCTTATGAGAAGTTGGGAGAGTTTAAGTCGGCCATGAAGTATTACAAAGAATACAAAGTGGCGGAGGATTCTTTGAATAATCAATCGGCTAAGGCTCAATTGAACGACCTGAACGTGAAATATGAAACGCTGGAAAAGGAAAGCCAGTTGGCAGAGCAGGAGCTCACGCTGCAGACTCAGGAAGCGACTATTGCCGCTCAAAACAGTAGAATGATTGCCATTGGGGGAACGGCTGTGGTGTTGCTACTAATCGGTACGCTCTATTATAACAGAAGCAAGGCTCACCAGAAAGCGGCTTACCAGACCAGTTTGTTGACCGAGAAAGAAAAAGGTCTGGTGGCCATAGTGGAAGCAACAGAAAGTGAAAGAAAACGCATCAGCAAAGATTTGCACGATGGTATTGGGCAGCAGTTGAGTGCACTGAAATTGGGTCTGCAGTCGGTAAAGTCCAATGTAAGCGGAGAGGTTGAGAATGAGATTAATGAACTCACCGAACAGTTTTCAAAATCAGCGGATGAAGTGAGACAAATCTCGCATCAGATGATGCCGCGCTCACTTATGGAGAACGGTCTCGTAGAAGCTATGGATGGTTTGCTGAAGACCAGCTTTCGATATTCCGAGATCAATTACACCTATGAACACCATGGTATTGAAGGCCGCTTTGACGAAAAGGTAGAGGTAAGCCTTTATCGCATTTTGCAGGAGCTCGTGAACAATGTAATCAAGCACTCAGGAGCTTCTGAATTGAGTGTACAATTGGTCAAATCGAAAGCTCGATTAATGCTTCTGGTAGAAGACAATGGTAGAGGTTTAGGAAAAGATAAATCAGATGGACATGGTTTGCTCAATATCAAAAACCGCCTGGACATGATCAACGGTGCAGTGAATTTTGAACCCAGCTCCAATAGTGGAGTTCTGGCCACCGTAGTTGTACCGGTTTAAGCCTATGGAAAAGACCAGCATTATCATAGTAGACGATCACCAGCTTATCATTGATGGTCTGGTACACATGATTTCGGCAGATGAGCAATTTGAAGTGATGGCTTCATATAATTCACCAGAGGATGCATTGAAAAAGGTACCGCTGCTCAAGCCAGATATTCTTATGACCGACCTGGAAATGCCTGGCTTGAACGGCTTGGAACTGATCAGGAGGATCAGGGCTCAAATGCCTGATCAAAAAGTGATCTTACTCACGATGCACCTGGACAAGGCCACGGTAAAAAGCGCCATGGAGCGAGAGGTGAATGCCTACCTGTTGAAGAATCTTGACGAAAGAGAATTCCTAATGGCCTTGAACAAAGTACGACAGGGCCAGCGTTACTTCAGCTATGAAGTGACTGATACGCTGGCCAGCCGTAGTGTAGAGATCAGACCTAAAGCACAGCTAAAAACGCTAGGACTCACAGAAAGAGAACGAGAGATTTTGACTCTTATAGCTGAGGGCCTCTCCAGTAAAATGATTGCTGGTGACCTGTCCATTTCCCTATCTACCGTAGAGACCCATCGCAAGGCCCTGATCAAAAAACTTGATGTTAGCAATGTAGCGGGTTTGGTGCGGATAGCTGTGCAGGAGGGGTTAGTATAGCGAATTTGTAATAAATAAAAATTGGGATCCTTTGAGAGAGTCCCTGATTGTCGCATAGTCTTCTGATCAGTGGGCATTGTGATAAGCCCATGCCTCTTTTAAAAAGGCACTTACTGTTTTAGCCCAGTCCTCTGTTAGCCCGTCCAGAATGACCGATTCCCATCTTTCGGGGTTTGTAACCATCTTTTTCCCCTTCTTATAGTACTTTTCGATGTTCCTTTTATGAGGCCTGTATTTTCTATACTTGGCTAGACTGCCATCTTCATGAAGCATCCAGTATTCCCAGTCGTGCTGGTCAGATACTTTTTCGAGTTTTCCGTTGGGATGAAATAGTATCGGATACCAAAGTTTTCCGTGGGCATACAACGACATTGATTTAAGCTCTCCAGTTTCCTGATATTCCTTTTCTATGCCATTGGCTTTTCGGCCTTCAACCGGCACAGTAGCACGAAGTTTTCCATTTTCATAATAGCTGGTTGAAGTATCTGGTGTTCGCTCTTCTTTGAGTGCGCCAGTTTTGTGATAGAAGAGCCATGTGCCGGTCGCCTTACCTTCTTCATCAGTAGGTATTTTCGTTTTCAACAGTGGGGTATTCTCGCTGTCTTCATAAAAGGTAAGATAATAGTCAGGGTATACTTTCTTAACCAGTTTTCCAGCCTCATTAAATTCCGGAATCCCTTGATCACCAGGCTCAGCGATGTAGTCAAAGCTTTTGGTCATGCGGCCATTTTCGTAGAGGTAGTGCCTCCCCACCATGCGCCCTTTGTCAAAGTTGAACTTCTTGATCAGGTTGGCATCTTCATTTCCTTTATCGTCAAAGTATTTCCACTCACCGTCTTTTTTGCCGTTTTCGTAGTAACCACGCGATGCCATAGCTTTTTCAGGGAAGCAATTGCTATCATAATAAGTAGCACTTTCACCATGCTTAATGCCTGCTTTGTAGATGGCAATTTCTTTCGGGGGACCTTCCAGACCGTAACAGCCATTGTCCCAAAAGTCAATCCATTGGCCTTCTCGCTTGCCGCTTTTGTATTCGCCTTTACTCTTGATCCATCGGTCTTTATGCCCGGTATCATAGTAGTCTTTATAAGGACCACTAAGTATACCAAAGTGGTAGGTAGCTTCTTTGAGAATGTAGGGGCCGTATTCATCATAGTACTTCCAAACCCCGTGTTTTTTGCCTTGTGCATAGTTGCCCCTAGCTTTTAGTCTGAATTCATCTTTCAGATCTTTGTCGTGGTAAAAGGCCCATTCGCCATAGCGCTGCCCATCGCTATTGCACTTGCCTGTTTCTATGATTCGCCCCGTTTTTTCTCCTCTTACCGGGCCGCATTCCTGCGCAAATGATTGGACATTGGCAAAGAAGCAAAGTATTATGATCAGTGTGCCGAGTCTTAAAGAATTTAAAGGGAATTGGTATGTTTTATAAATATTCATAATAGTTCTTATTTAAGAAGGTTGTATTGTTAGTTTTGGTAAGGTAAAAGCGGGCTTTTATTCCTCCTGTTTTCCTGCAATGAGGTCCATTCGGTAAGTGCCATTTTCATCAGGACTGATGATCAGGCGTGCAGGCATTGATTTCTTGCCATAGTCCCCCTGTTCATAACAGATGCTATAGTGCTTTAAAAAACCATTACCGTCTTTTCTAAAAGCACCCATACTTATGAAATCGTAAGTGAATTTTACGTTCTTCTCTTTGTCTGATCCAAACAGATTCATGTCATAGCCAATTCCTTTTCCATACAAGGATAAAGCCCCTTGTATTTCGTTGATTGCTTTAGGTAGTTGGGCTCTTGCGATTCCTTCAGCCAGGGTGATTTGGACTGGGGTTTGATGTCCAAATACTGAGAAATGCTCATCGGATGGAATGAGTACTGTTGTAGAACCTTCACCGTTTACCTGCACGAGTGCAGTCTTTTTTCCAGGGATGTGTATGTTCTTAAAATTATCATCTACCAAATAGGTATAGCTAAGTAGTTCAGGGAATTTTACCCTGATATTCTTGATCAATGTTTCGTAATTACTCAGGTCTGATACTGGGTTTGAGTCTATTTTCATCAGGCTGAAATGGCCGTTATCTTCTAAAATGTAAGCATTGATAAGCATACGCTTAGAGTAGCTTCCTGTATTATTGTCTACTACAAACAGTGCAGAGGTGATCTCCAGATGTATTTGCTCATCTTTGGGTAAGTGGACTGCAAAAGGCCCTTTGGGACGATTAGATTTAACCACCTGACTTTCGCTGGCCACTGCCCCGGATATGCGAAGGTTGGAAGGTAAAATGCCTTTGGTCCTCAATGTGTTCCTGAGAGTTTTAAGGTCGGCTTCTGTGTCCTCTAAGTATTTGAAGTAGCGTTCTTTGAGCAGTGCCTCCTTTTCTTCTTCACCTTCCGGCAGTTTCTGAGTCAGACTTATTACATAGTCATGGGTGTCTCGAGGCGTATAAAATTTGTTATTGGTGCCTTTTAGCATCTCCTCTAGGTAAGGAGCCAGCATTTTTGTAGTGTTTTTGCAGTTGCTTTGTGCTTTGATATTAGTAGTACTGATAAGTATCAGAATGAATGCTACCCAGACTGTGGCATTTTTGAATTTTTTAAGAATCATAGCTTTGTGAGTAATGATTCAAAGGTCTAAAAGGGGAGAGGTGAATGAACTACCTGCTTTCGAGGGTTTGCCTCATGGTTTACCGTGAGATAAATCTTAAAATCTTGTGCTCTTCTGAGCGTATGGGTTCAAGTCCCATCTCTGGTACGTTTAAAGCCCCGACATGTCGGGGCTTTTCTCGTTTATACATTCCACACCTAATCCAAGGATTTTACTTATGCAACATTGTTGCATAAAGTATCGTAAACGTTTATCTTTGATGCAATAAAATTTGGGTAAGCAAAGATGAAGTTCAAGCTCGTATTCTTAGCACTGTTGCTGTTTGGAAGTACTTCCTCCAACGAGCCTGAGGGCTGGGAGATTTTTGAGAAAGTTGTATTTACTCCAACTTATTTTGAGGATGTGAACGCATATTTTGACGTTCCGACATTTGACAAAGGCCTCAAAGCCTTGGAAGGCTCAGTGGTGAGACTTTCTGGCTTTTATATACCCTTTGATTTAGATACCACTTTTGTGCTTTCCGGGCTTCCGTTCAGCTCTTGCTTTTTTTGTGGAGGTGCGGGTCCTGAAACAGTTGCCGAGGTAAGAATGAAAAAGATTCCTGATGATTTAATCATAGACGAGTTTGTGAAAGTCGAAGGAAAGCTTCAACTGAATGCTACAGATATCGACTACATGAATTTTATTCTGAATGATGCCAAAATACTGAAGTGATGTTCCCTAAGAGAGTTTTTGTCTTATGTATAGTCGTAAGTCTATTTGGGTGTAAGCAAGGTGCTAACCATGCAGAGGAGTATAAGAAGGCTTATGAGAAACAGAAAGAAGTGCTTGTGGCATTAGAAGACATTGAAGCCATCTTAGAAGCGGACACTACCAGTCGCTATGATAGCTTGGCTGAGTCTGTTCATGAAATAGAAGAGAGCCTCTTTGAAATTCCCGGATATCATTTAGAGCTGCCTGGCCATGAAGGCCATGACCATAGTCATGGTGAAATTGAGCTAAGTGCTGAGGAGGTATTGGCCGTTCAGGTTGACTTACTTCAACGTCTCAAAGACATTAAATGGATTTTAACCAATGATCAATAAACTTCCTGTTACCGTGCTCTCGGGTTTTCTTGGAGCGGGTAAAACCACGCTTTTAAATCATGTACTTCATAATAAAGAGGGCATGCGAGTAGCTGTTATCGTTAATGATATGAGTGAGGTGAACATCGATGCTGAGCTTGTAAAGCAAGGTAACACACTCAGTCGTACAGATGAGAAATTGGTAGAAATGAGCAATGGCTGTATCTGCTGTACACTGAGAGAGGATCTGATAGAGGAGGTGGCTAAGCTCGCGTTGGAAGATAAATACGACTATTTGCTGATTGAAAGTACCGGAATTTCCGAACCCCTGCCTGTTGCACAGACCTTCTGGTTTGAAAGTGATGAGTTGGAAGTCAATCTTTCTGATGTATGCCAATTAGATACCATGGTTACCGTCATTGACGCGATGAACTTTCTTAAGGACTTCGGATCGGGAGACACTATAGTAAGTCGAGAAATGAATGATGATCAGAGTGATGAACGAACGATCGTGAATCTTCTAACTGACCAGGTAGAGTTTGCAGATGTAATTCTTATCAATAAGACTGATTTGATTGGTGCAGATGAACTAAACTTACTTAAAGGGATAATCACGAAGCTTAACCCAAAGGCCAAATTGTTAGAGACAGAGTTTGGCAAGGTAGAACTGAATAAGATTTTAGCCACTGGCAGCTTTGACTATGAAACTACTTCTCAATCTGCGGGTTGGATACAGGAATTGGAAAATGAGCATACACCAGAAACAGAAGAGTATGGTATCAGTTCGTTTGTTTTCAATAGTAATAAGCCTTTTCATCCAGAGCGCTTTTGGCATTATGTTTCACGCCTCTGGCCCAACAATATCATTCGGAGCAAAGGGCTTTTTTGGATGGCTTCAAGGCCTGATCAAGCTCTTTCATGGGGTCAAGCTGGTGGCTCTTTGAGGGCTGATTCGGCAGGCGTTTGGTGGTGTTCAATGCCTTTTGATCAGCGGATCCGATATGAAGCTTTTGTTGAAAATCAAGAGGAAATTGAAGCGGGGTGGGATCAGACCTTTGGAGATAGAAAGACAGAGTTAGTGATCATTGGACAGGCATTGGATAAGCCACAGGTCACAAAGGATTTGAGCGCATGCCTATGTAATGATGAAGAGTTGAAACAGTGGCAAAATGGAGCACATTTTAATGATGACTGGCCAATAGCGCGCTACTAGTAATCCAGAGATTTATTAATTTTTGCTACTTATCCCTTAAAGAATTCACAGGGAAAATTGTTGAAAGGGTTACCAAGCATGCCATGGTTTCAATTCATAGGAGAACACCCAGAATCCTTTAGTCGCTTTCGGAAATAAGGGAAAACATTAGCTTAGTTTTACTAATAGCGTAAAAACTTAAGGTATATCTTACTTTCAGCACTAATTTAGGCTTGACAATGGAGTATCAATTGATTGGGTTCGGTGGTCTTTTTATCATTTTTGGTATACTTCAGGGCTTGTTGTTGTCTATTGTCTTAATAAGTCAAAAGGGAAAAAGAGGGGTATCATTATTATTAGGGCTACTTCTATTCACAGAGTTTGTTGGTCTGTCTGAGCAGTTTGTTATCAGTTTTGATTTGATAGAAAAGTATCCGCATGTGCTAATGACTTCCTATCCTTTTGAAGTGTTGTCACCAGCCTTGATTTACCTATTTACCAGGAGCTTTTTGGAAAGTAAATTCCAGCTAAAGTCGCGTCATTTATTACATCTGATTCCCTTCTTTTTATACATTTTAATTCTCTTGCCAGAATTCCAGCTTTCGGGTGAAGACAAGGTATTACTGTCTAATAGAATTGAAAGTGCAGTGTGGAGCGATTCCCCATTGAACATTGGATATTTTGTCCTTCATTTTTCTATTCATCTTGCTTATATAGTTTTAACACTCAAAGTACTCATGCCTTACCGCAAAAAGATCCTTCGATCAAAGAAAAGAGCGGTAAAATGGATTGCTGGCTTAATTACTTTCTTACTCGCTTTTATTTTGATAAAGTTTGCTCTTGCGATGCTTTTTGGAGCACGAATGATAGTGTATGAAACAGTATCTGTATATGCTATGCTGACTTCTGGATTAATAGTCCAATGTATTGCTTGGATGAGATTGACTTCTGACAAACTACCAATATTAAAATTGTCCCAAGAACCAAGTCTTTATGAATTGAAGCTACTGAAAGACTTGATGGAAGAGAAAAAAGTATACTTGGAAGAAGATCTCAGCGTGGGTTCAATAGGTCAAAAGATGGGGGTCGGACCCGGCCGTGTGGCGGAATTATTCAGTTATGAATATGGTAAGACATTTAAGGAAACGGTGGGAGAATATAGGATTGAGGAGGCGAAGAGAATTATTGAAGCGGATATGAAGAATGACAAGGTCAATCTCTTGGCCATCGCTTTGGATTCTGGTTTTAATAATAAAGTGTCCTTCTATAGGATGTTTAAGAAAGTTACAGGGAAAGCCCCTTCCCACTATGTTGACTCTTTAAAAAAAACCAACTAGTATGAACCACTGGGTATGATCTTCCGATAGATCAATTTCTACTGTTCACCCATTTAAGCCATTTATGATGATTTAAGGTTACAAAATGGCGATTTGAAACCTGCTCCATTGTTTATGTTTCTAGTTTAGAAATAGTCTTTAAATAAAAAAGTAGGAGTGTCAATTCAGATACTTCTTATGCTCATCAGATTTTTAAGACAGTATGAAACCAAAAACCATGGGTGGAATTTTGAAAACCCAAATCATCCTCATTCTCCTTGTTTTAGCAAGTTGTTCTAGTCATCAAAACTTAGAGCGACTTACAAGAGATTATTATGAAAGCTATGCGCTAAAAGATTTAGAGGGGTGGATAAAGTTTTATGATGAAAACAGCATTATTTATGATGTTACTACCGGACTGGTAATGAAATCCAGGGATTCAATTCTAAACCTGGTTGCACCTGTATTCAATGACGAAATACCCTTCTATAAGAACATAAAATGGAAGCTTGATGATATTACTGCGGACGGTAATAAAGTGTACGTGAAAGGTAGTATTAGTAATGCCATGCATAATGGTGAAGTGCTACCCGGGTGGGATTTTATTTCGCACATCACTTTTAATGATTCAGGAAAAATAAAAGAGCAATATGATTTTGTGAATTACCCTGACTTGAACTCGCCAGATAATAGTTCTTCAGGTTCTAAAAGTGGACATCGGGATTTGGTTAGTGGTCTTCTGTCAACCTTAGATAGACATTATCAAAAGAACTTGGATTTATTGAATGCAATTGACGATGTCTACCTACAAGATAAATATCAGCAGGGTCAGAGAACCGTGTCTGAACAAATTATGCACTTGATTAATGTCAGATATATGTGGCTCAAGGTAATTGCGAAAGATAGACCAGAAGTAGTTGATCAGATTGATGAATCTAAAAGCTATAACAAGACAGAAATTATTGAGCATTTGAAATCTTCTCAGAAGGCCATTACCGAGATACTCTATGAGTCCTTAGAAGAATCCAAATCATACGATTGGCCAAGCAATGAGACAGACTTTGTAGGTTATTTGATTTCTCATGAGTCACACCATAGAGGACAAATCGTACTATCCCTTAAGCAATCTGGACATCCATTGCCCGACCAGGTTACCTATGGGCTGTGGAATTGGAATGAATGATAATTAAAACAACTGTTAATAGATGAGGACAATTGTCTCGTAGCTCCCTAAGCTCAGGAGGGCTGGAGAAACGTAGTCAGGATCGGAATATACTGATGAACACCTTCCTCATTATTTATAGATGAACTAAAATATGGCGAGCATCTTTCATCATTTTCAAATCAATGCCCCAGTATCTGCTGTGTTCAATGCTATATCTACTCCAGACGGATTAAGGATTTGGTGGAGCGAAAATGCCAGTGGGATTCCATTCAGGGGAGAGACATATAAACTCACTTTTGGTGCGGACCATAATTGGACATCAGTCGTTTCGAAATGTAAACCTGATGAAGCGTTTGAACTTACCATTAAGGAGGCTAGTGAGGACTGGATAAACACAAGACTGGGATTTTCTTTATCTCCAACCGGAAGCAATACTTCTGTGAGATTTTATCATGAAGGGTGGAAAGAAGCCAATGAGCATTATAGAATATCATGTTACTGTTGGGCCATGTACCTGAGAATTTTAAAGCGGTATTTGGAGCATGGTGAACAGGTCCCTTATAAAGAGAGATTAGAAGCATAATAATTAGAAAGGGATGAAAATTACCAGGTTAATTGGAGGTATTCTTATCGCAGTCATAGTATTGAACTTTACTGTTGAAAGTCTAGAGTTTTTCATTGTGAGCTCTGCAAGTGCTGTATCCATCGAAGACACATCCTTAAGTCAAACTCAGTACTTTGAGGTAAGGAATCAAGCCTGGATATTAATCCTAAAGACGGTCTATACTTTCTTGTTTGCTGTATTGGCCGGCTGGTTAGGGACTAAAGTGACAAAGCACTTAACAAAGCAGTTTTTGATAATAGCAGTGGTATTTCAACTTGCTGCATTCTTCTATGCAATGTTCTTTTCCGAGTTCAAAGATACCTTACCCGTTTGGTACTGGTTTTTATTGCTGGTATTGGTTTTGGGCGGGCTTTTTACTGGGAATAGATTAACAATGATAAATGACCTAAACAATAGAAAAAGAAATGTATAAAGACATTATCAACTATAAGCTCGCGGACAACATATCAGAAGAACATTTACAGAAAACAGCTAAATATATTTTCGATATCTGGATGAAGCACCAGCCGGGATTTGTGGGGTGGGAGATTCATCAAAACAAGGATGGTGACTATACAGATATTGTGTATTGGAAGTCTCAGGAAGATGCTAAAAAAGCGGAGAAAGAAATGTCCAAAATACCTAATGTAAGTGATTGGTTTGATTGTTATGAAGAAGGGAGTATTACTTATCAGAACCTGACTATGATCACGCGTTTTAAGGAAAAAACAAGGAGAATATGAGCACGATCAGTGGCTTTACCTTAGCCGTTTTCGATATGGACAAGATGCTGAGTTTCTACGGAGAAGTCTTTGATATACAATTCACCTCGGCTGAGATATATGGTTATACAGTTTACAATGGTGACTGGAATGATATGACTATTCAATTGTGCCCTGCAGAATTGGCGAGAAACGAGACGAAACAGAATCGTCATCAACTTACGATTGAGGTCAGTAACATAAGACAAATAGTGGAAGAGGTTGAAGGAAAAGGCGGGAGCTTATTGGGAGATATTATGGAGAGCGAAAGAGAAGTTTCCATTGGAATTTATGACCCCGATAACAATTCACTTGTATTGAAACAGTTAAAATAGATCGTTAATAAAATACAATATCATGCGACAAATAAAGTACTCTATCATCTCAGCTTTGTTGCTCTCTCTTTTTTCTTGTTCGGCATACGGGCAAAGCATTCTGGAGAAAATCAAAAACACAGATTGGAAGGGCACTGGTGTACTTATGAATTCCTCAGCAACCTTTAAAATGTCATGGACGCTAGAGCTTGATGACTCATTTTATCATTTGAGTTTTGAGAGTAAGCGAATGATTCAAACTGGAGATGAAATTGTATTTAAGGCCCATGCATATTACAGGGTAGCAAATGATGGTATTGTTTCGGGAACCTGGTTTGATTCCAGGGGCATTTCATTTCCATTGAAGGGCAGGGCCAATGAGAATCAACTGACAATTTTATGGGGAAATGAAGAAACTGAACAGGGAAAAACGATATACTCCTATCTAGGTGGGAAAGGAATCGAAGTAGAAGACTACTATCTAACCAATGGAAAGTATGTACGATTTGGAACTGCTCAATATCGGCCTAATCCTGTGTCCGACAAATTGCCGTAAAATGAAAAGTTTCAAATTAATATTCACTTCCATTTTGTTATCATCCTTAACGTTTATAATCAACCATAAGACTTTATATGAAGAGTTCAAATCAGGTAATGATTTGCCGATGAAAGCTCAATACTCGGGTAAGAAATCTTCAGATTTTAAAATTCAGAAACTAGATTCATTTCTACATAGAAAAGCAAATCAAGGGCAATGGTTCACGGCACTTTATGCAAAAGAAAATAATATCATATATGCGAAGGGGTTTGGATACGCTAAAAAAAACGAGAGACTAAACTCAATAAGCACACTGTATGATGTTGGATCAATCACTAAGATTTTTACTGCCCTTGCCATAGTTCAACTTCAAGAACTGGATAAACTATCATTTTCTGATAATCTTCAGAAGTACTTCCCAAACATATCTGCAGATAAAAAAGGCATTACAATCCATCAGCTTCTAACCCATTCCAGTGGCTTAAGGACGTATCATGACAAAAAAGGAGATTTTGAAAAGATGGATAGACAAAAAGCCATTACCAGAATCAACAAACAACGCTTATCGTTTACTCCAGGAAGTTCTTTTCAATATTCAAATTCAGGGTACACTCTGCTGGCATATCTTATTGAAGACATTACCGAAATGAGTTTTAGGGAATATTGTTCGGAAAACATCTTTAAGCCCTTAGAAATGCACGAAACTTGTTTTCATGGAGATCCTATTTCAACATCAAACTTAGCTTTTGGATACGGTGATAATGTATACATGGATAACAACATAAATGACTGGCCGAAGCCGGGGGGAGCTTTAATAGGAAACGGAGGTCTCATTTCTTCAGCTGAAGATTTACTGAAACTTATTGACGGGTTATTAAAAAACAAAGTTCTATTGTCATCGTCCCTGGAGACGATATTAACTCAGCACCTTATAAACACAAGATATAAGGACATTTATTTTGATAATGTAAAACAAGGATACGGATGGAATATACATCAACATCCAACACTGGGAAAAATCATTTTTGCAGGAGGAAGCAATAACTATGGCTTTGTGAGCAGATTAAAATATTATGAAGAATACGATTCCGTACTAATAATACTGACGAATAACTTCAAGCAAAAAACAAGGCGGCCTATTATCTCCGAGACTGAGCTGCAGGAAATTGAAAAAATTCTGTTTTAGAAAAAGAAAATTAAATCAATGCCTGTCTTTAATAACTGTAAGATTAAGACTTTGGGTACTCGTTGTATTGATATGTAATCACTCCTAAATTGGAAGAAAGGAAACAAAAAATCTTAATATCCGGAGCTAGTATTGCCGGTTTGACTTTGGCTTATTGGCTAGAGCAATACGGTTACAAAGTCACGGTAATTGAAATTGCCAAAGCACCTCGTAAGGGAGGCTCACCCATCGATATTAAAGGTGAAGCGGTGGAGGTTGTCCGTAAAATGGGAATCTATGGAGCTATTGAGCAGCAAAAAGTAAATACAGAGAAAGTATGTTTCGTCAATCATGAAGATCAAGTCATATCTAGTATGGACCCCTCCACATTGGATGATAATCTCGGAGAGGATATCGAAATCCAAAGAGAATTTCTAGTCGACATATTATATCACCAGGTTAAAGACCAAGTGGACTTTATTTTCGACAATACAATTACAAAAATTGAAGATGGCAAAGATTGTGTGAATGTTCATTTTAACCGTGGCGAGTCAAGGTCATTTCATCTGGTAATCGGAGCAGATGGATTGCATTCCAATGTACGAAGTCTGGTCTTTGGAAGAGAATCGGCCTTTATCAAATATTATGGAATGTATGCGGGAGTAGTGGATATAGAACCTAGTAAAAAGAGAAAGAACAGCTGTGTACTATACAATTCTAAGGGAAAAATGGCAGGGCTGTATAATTTCAATGATAAGGCCAATGCCATATTGGTGTTTCATTCCAAAGAGCCCTTAGACTACAACTATAAGAACATAGAACAACAAAAGGACATTTTGTGCGATGTGTTTTCAAATGAAAAATGGAGAGTTACTAAGATTCTTCAAAAGTTCAAGAGTTCAGACACCCTGTATTTTGACGCGGTTTCTCAAATTAGAATGAGAGGCTGGTCAAAAAATCGAGTAGCGCTTGTTGGTGATGCTGCTTATTGTGCTTCATTTCTAACAGGTAGAGGAGCATCTTTAGCTACAATGGGGGCTTTTACGTTAGCAGGAGCAATCAGGGAAGCAGGAGAAGATTATCACATTGCATTTAAGAAGTATGAAAAGATGCTAAGGCCAATGGTAAAAAAGGCCCAATCAAGTATCAATATGGGGGCATTCATTTTAGTGCCTAAAACCAAAATGAGTATTTGGTTAAGAAATTGCTTTCTAAGGACAATTATTCCATTGGTCAGTTTCATAAGAAAATAGCATGGACATTGAATCCGTTCTCTCGGCAATGTCTGAATTGACACAGTTTTGAATAGGTTAATATTATGAAATACATTTTGACAACTTTTTTGGTCGCAAGCGCATTGGCCCTTAATGCTCAGAGTATTGAAATCAACCTCAAAAATGGTAATGAAAAAGAGCAAAGAGCTAAGGATCAAGTACAGCGATTAGTCGAGACTTATAGAGGTCAAATCAGTGAATGGATTTTTACAACTAAGATTGAAATTAATGAAAACACTATTCCATTCAGTCATCCAGTTCTCACGCTCAATTGCAACTACTTGGATAATGACTTGAAACAACTATCCAATTTTCTCCATGAGCAATTTCACTGGTTAGAAGAAGCCCAAAGGGAATCACGTGAAAAGGCTATTAATGAGTTTAAAAAGATATATCCTGATGTTCCTGTGAAGGGACGGGAGGGCGCTAGAAGTAGATATAGCAGTTACTTACACCTCATCGTTTGCGACCTTGAGTTTCAAGCCATGACAACCGTTGTTGGAGAACAAAAGGCACGACAAATCCTCTCAGAATGGAATCATTATCAGTGGATATATGATAAAGTGCTAAATGACGGAAGAGTAAGAGAGGTAAACTCCAAATATGGATTCAATATTTTACACTAAGGCTGATACTAAGGATGAATGAAAGAAGCCTCGCCACATCAATAAAGCAACCTGTGAGAGTGCCAAAATCAAAGAGGATAATATTTAGGGAGCTACAGTACTCTGATGTTGGCTCCCTTTTGGAAATCCTTGGAGATCCGGAAACCATGAGGTTCTACCCCTCAACTTATAACTTAAATGAAGTGAAGGATTGGGTTAAGAGAAGTAGAGATAGTTATGAAGAATTTGGGTTTGGTCTTTGGGCAATTTATTTAAAAAAGAACAACCAGTTTATAGGGCAGTGTGGGCTTACAATGCAACTCATAAGAGATAGAACCTTACCAGAAATTGGTTTCCATATTCATAAAAGATATTGGAACAGAGGTTATGGCTCGGAAGCCGCTGCGGCTGTGGAAGAATATGCAAAAAGCCTGGGTAGATTTAGAAGCATATATATTCAGACTTACTATAAGAATATTCCTGCGCAAATGTTGGCTATTAAGATAGGTTTCACAAAAGTTCTGGGGTACGAAAAACTAGTTAAAAAAGGTAATGTTCTCTGGAAGCACTTTGTTTACGAAAAGAAAGTGTCTTGATCTACCCTGTTTTGCTACCTTATTTCTTAGGGTTTTTTGAATGAGGAATAAATGAATAATGAATTCAAAACTCTGATCAGATAAGAACGGTTTTATACATACCAGAAAAAGGTATAGAAAGCTTGGTGCAAAACATTGCAATCATTGAAAACCCACCTGCCTTCTCCGTAAAATATTTTCCATTGGGGTATCCATTCATTGGTGTATCCACCAGTGCCAAAATTTGCCTAACTAATGAAGGTGAATCAAGAGAAATGAATGGCTACGTTTGTGGGCAAGCACTCGTTAATTTCGAGATGTCTTTGCCTATTGTAGACAGATATTTGGCCATTCAATTTCACCCTTGGTCATTGTACAGTTTCTTTGAATTTAATGCACTGGACTTTTACGATCAGCAAGTGCCCTTAGAGATTGTAGATAGATATTTGGCCGATCAGTTGTATGAGTTAATGGACTCCACAAGGACGAGTGAAGAGGTTTTAAAGGATGTACAAACCATTTTGCTAAACAGGTTTTCTCCTCTTTTTGCCGATAATAGAGTAATTCATGTTTTGAATGCTGTATTTATTTCAAAGGGAGCTAGCAAAGTAACTGAACTGTCTGATTCAGTAAATCTATCTAAGAGAAGACTAGAGCAATTGTTTTCTGAGAACATTGGTATTTCCCCTAAAAAGTACTCTCGAATTGTAAGGTTCCAAAACCTACTATTTAACTACTTCATGACGGGAGAGAAATCTTTTGACTTCCCTAATACATTTTCTGATCAGGCGCATTTTATAAAAGAAATGAAAAATTTAACCGGTATGACTCCCAAACAATTAATGGAACACTTAAAAGATGACATTAACAAGATGAGTGCTTTGGAGGCCAACCTTTATTTAAGGTATATAAAGCTATAACCGCTTTAAAGCTCTAAGGCTCCTGTAAGTAATTGTTGCTAGACCAAAACAATGGTCTTTTCTGACTTGCGCATTTTTACAATCAAGTTCCCTATAAATTCATGTAATTCGAGACAAACGAAGCATTTAAGATACTTGGATGAGAAAGATACTTGTGATGATACCCTTCATATTATTTTCTCTAGAATCTAGAGGACAAATTAGTATCGAAGCAAATATAGGCCGGCCAGTGGGGCTTTACGAGGGCATTTCGAATATTTCGTACGGAATTCATTTTGAATATGAATTAAAACAACTAAATGACTATGGTTTCGGGTTAGTAACTGGCCTTCAGCATAATAAGGTGAATAGGGATGATGCAGATGTATCATTCATTCAACTGGCTGGTTTAGCCAATTACAAACTTTCAAGGATTTTCACCCTTGAAGTTTCTGCCGGCTATGGTCTGGTATTGTCTCCTCCAGGTGTTAATGGAGGGTTTTATTATCGTCCTGCTCTGGGCTATGACGTGTGGAATACCCTTCGATTGAAAGTGTTCTTCTCAGACTTTTTGTTCGGAGGAGCATCAATCTCCAACTTTGGTGCTGGGTTTATGTTAAGAATATAGCTATGAATAAACTTCAAATTAGAAGGAAAATAATTGTCACTTGTGCTTGTATATTCTCGTTGTTATTGATGATTTACTCTTGTGATTTAAGTCATCATGATGAAAGAGAAATTTTAGAAGCACAAAAGAATAATGTTGCTCTAACTCATCAATTTTTCGAATATTTTAATGATCACGACTGGGTCGGGATGTCTGAAATGTATAGTGATCCTGCTTATTTCAAAGACCCATCACTAGGGCAGGGCATAGTTACCCAAACACGTAGTGAGACAATAGAGAAGTACTCTCAACTGCAAAAGATATTTCCAAACTTGAATGATGAGATCGTTCAAATCTACCCGTCTGGTAAAGAACATGTTATAATTGAGTTTATATCAAGAGGGACAGGAGCCAATGGACTGGAATTTCAAGGCCCTTTTTGCATGATCTTGACGTTTCAAAAAGGGAAAATCACAAAGGATTTCACTTACTACGACAATTGATATTTTTGGCAATAACAATGTTCAAGGATCTGGGACAAAATGTGAACGCTTCACATGTCTCCAATACTACTTACCTCTTCTCTAAAATGGGAAGAGTAATAGTAGAGCTGTAATTCCCTCCACTCAGAAGTTTAAAGTATTTAACCCCAGTATTGTAGTTCTTAAAGTGATTATTGTCTCCACTGGTTACCCTTACCTGAATGCGTTGGCCTCGCTTGAACAAGAATGAGGTGGGTAATAAATCAAAGATCAAAGTAGCTCTTTCGTTAGGTATCATTGGCATTTGATCAGTGCTTAAATAACTATGTTGCGGTACAATGTCCTTATACAAGCTCTCGACAGCTATTTTTCTATGAATTGCCCTGAAGTGCCCCTCCGTTATGTGATGTGACTTTCCGTTTTTATCTATTACCTCAAGGTAGACCGAAACTGATAAGTCTGTTGATTTTGTTACTACATCTAAGTTGACTATTGGATGACCGGTTAGTTCAACATCCAGTTTTAAAGGTGCGCTTGAAAAAACTATGCTCCCTTTGCTATCATCAATAAAACTACCCTCATACAATGGTGGCAATGGTGCCGGTCCGGCAGCTGCTTCCCATCGCGTAGAGTGACCAGCCCCAAAGGTTGTGTCAATATGCACTGAAAACTCGCTATGCTGCCGATTTGGATGCCGAGACAATTTTCCTCCTCCATTGAGGTAGAAACGGACGTCTGACACATATTTTGGAGGCCAAACATGCGTTCCTTTCCATTTTCCTTCGCCCATGGTAAAGAAGTGGATAGGGGATTCACGATCAATTCCGTTGTCAATATTTTTTAGGTGGTAGTCAAAAAACTTTAAGACCTCTGAAAAATGATCAAAGGCAGATTTGCCGGACTTAGTAGGGCTAATATTGTTCCTGCCCATATGATCCCATGGCCCGATTATGAGTTTTTTGTGTTTTACAGTAAGATTTAGATATCTTTTTATTGCTGCATGCTGATAGCCTCCATCCATCCATCCGCTGTAAGAATAGATAGGGACATTAGATTTGTTAATTTTTTTAATATGCCGGTATGGACTAAATACATCAAGGCTAATCAGGCTATCATTGACTATGTCATTTCTAAAGTCAATTGCTCCGGCTACTTGGTCTATTTGAATATTTTTCGAATGGTCCGCAATGGCTTGTTGTAGGGTCTTCTTGTGACCTTTCACTGGACTCACACCGGTAACGGCTAACTTCGCCTTCCAATCGTCAATAGGAACTTTATTTTGGTCTAATAAGGTGTTGGTCTTACCCCAGGTAGTTGTATACCATGTATTGTGAACACCACCAGGAAAACCTATGTCGTCAAAGACGTCAAATGGAGTATACATAGGCATTGAGGCCTTAATAGCTGGATGATCGTTTACTAAGCTAAACTCAGCAGCAGATCCACTATACGATCTTCCAAAGAGACCTATCTTGCCATTGGACCAGGCCCTATTGATAATCCAGTCTACAATTTCATTTGCATCTAAGATCTCGGCTTTATGAAAAGGATGTTTCCATATACCTGTTGAAGCTCCTGAACCTCTGACATCTACGCTTACAAAGGCATAGCCATTTTCAATGAACTTTTTTATGTAGCTTTTTCCCGCACCATTGTGGTCGAGCTCATTAAGAAAAACGCTTGCGGGCCATCGAAATTTGATTGACCTCCAGTACCTAGTTTGGAATAGTATACAGGGCAATTTGTCCGATGTTTCAAGATCTTTCGGAAGGTAAAGATCAACAGCTATCTTCACGCCATCTCTCATCTCCACATAGTAGCTCTCGACCTGTATATCATTGTCCCTACCTTCTTTTTGGTAAGTATATGGCCGTAAGGGGCCAGAAATTCGGTCAGTTGCTATGGAGTCTTGTGAAAAGGCATTTGTAATTAAGGTAGCTAAGAGGACTATTGTAGCAGCGTTAGAATTAAAATTGATAAATCGAGTTTTCAAATGATAAAACTGACGAGTCAAGAGGATTGTCTTTGAAACGAAAAGGTTAGAGACAGACTTTATTAATATGCTAAATGTAGTGCTTTAACTCAATTCATTCTTTCGCATTTAAAAACCCTCAATAAATGTAGAATTCTGGGTTTTTTATTGAAAGGATGGCGATTTTCTTTTTTTGACAGCGTATAAATTGCGTTTTTTTACAATTACAAAATTAACTCAACTCTTGTCCGCTATTCATCCCTTAAAGAATTCACAGGATTCATTCTGGAGATACTCATCGTACGTGAAAAGATGGTTGCAAGTGCCACAATAAAGACTACCAAAGCGGGACCAGCAAAGAGCCAAAAGGTAATGTCAATGCGGTAAGTGTAACTGTCGAGCCAGTTACCTACAAGGTAGTAGGTTGCAGGTAATGCTATAGTGGCCGCAATAGCGATTAGCGAAATGAAGTCTCTCGAAATTAAAGCAATTATTTGAGCTACACTGGCTCCCAGTACCTTACGCACCCCAATTTCTTTTCTACGTTTGGCCACTGTATATGAGGATAGACCGAGTAAGCCCAGACAGGTGATAAGTAGTGCAAAAACGCTCAGTGCACCGAAAACGGTCTGAAACTGTTGATCTGACTTAAAGTGCTCATCAAATTTTTGATCTAGAAAGAAAAACTCGAAAGGGCTATCAAAATGCGAATCATAGAGCGATTCAATTTCAGCCAGTTGGCTGGTTATGTCGCCAGCCTCAGTTCTAATGCTTACGAAGTCACCAAAATCTCCGTATCGGAAGATGATCGGAATGTAACCTCCTTTAACTCCGGTTTGATGAAAGTTTTTCAAGACACCTATAATGGCCCTGTCTTCCCCCCAAAAGTTCACCTTTTGACCAATTGCGTTCTGTGGATCGGAAAATCCCCAGAGTTTAATGGCCTCTTCATTTACTACCACTTCATGCTTATTTGAGTCTTCCCGGAAGTTTTCGCCAGCGAGCAGCTCAAATTGCATAGTAGGAATAAAGCGGCTGTCTGTATGATATATAAAGAAGTTGAAATTATGTTCTTCTACTGCATTGACCAGATTAATTCCAGTAGTACTGCCCATCATGCTGGTGGATTGGCCTGGAACAGTAGTTGAAAGTGACACTGATTTGAAAGAACTACTGTTTAGAAGTTCGTTTCTAAATAGCTCAAAATTTGCCATTTCCGGAGTAGTCGGAGGTGCCGATACAACAAGAACTCTTTCAGAGTTTAGTCCAAGATCTTTAGACTGCATATGATCCAATTGTCTGGAAGATGTTGAGGTTTGTATCAAGAGAAAAATGGCAATAGTAAATTGAAAAACGACAAGCCCCTTTCTTAAAAAGATACCCCGGCTTGAGTGAGAAAATTTTCCTTTCAAAACCGCTACGGGCTTAAATGAGGACAGTATGAAGGCTGGAAAAACTCCTGCCATTAAAGTGCTAAAAAGAATAAGTCCCAAAAAAACCAACCAAAAGAGGCTGTTGCCAAACAAGTTAAAATTCATTGGTAAACCTGCCATTGCCTTAAAACTTGGAAGGAGTAGGTACAAAGTGAACAAGGCCATAAGGGCAGAGAGTCCGTTGATCACAAAGGATTCAATGAAGAACCTGATTTTTAATTGATTGTTGGTGGAGCCGATTACTTTGCGAACTCCTACTTCCTTAGCCCTGTCCATAGATTTGGCTGTGGCTAGGTTAATATAGTTTACAATGGCTATGACAATGACCAGTAAAGCGACATAGAAAAGAAAGAAAACCACCGTGGCATTGCCATTGGCTTCTATTTCATAAGACTTGTGAGAGTATAGATGAATGTCCTGCATCCTTTGTGCAATCACACGCTCGTTCTCAATTTTTTCTTCCCTAACTAACTTATCAGAAAGGGTTGCTACAGATTGAGAAAACGTGTCATACTTGTCTGGGCCTGTAAGCAGAAGGTAAGAGAAGGTGTCATTACTATTCCAAGGGCTGTCTCGCTTGTCAAGTACCTGTTTCATGCTGCTATATGAAAATAGCATATCGAATTTGAGATGTGAGTTTGCCGGACTATCAGGAGTAATACCCACCACTATTAAGTTGCCATTGGTTACAGATGTCCAGATGGTTTTACCCACAATATCGGTTGTTCCAAAGTACCGCATTGCGGCAGATTCGGTGAGAATCATTTCTCCCGGATTGGTGAGGGCAGTGTTTTGATTTCCCTGAATTAGGGGATAGCCAAACATAGACAGAAAACTATGATCTACTGCGAAAATCCTCGAGGCTCTAAAAGTTGATTCATCAACTTTTAATACTGATTCTGACATGCGGAAGGCCCTGGTAAACTCTTCCACCTCGGGGAACTCTTCCTTCATCATTGGACCGAGTAAATGATAGGACTCCGCATCTTGATCGATTAAGGCTCCTCCATCCATGTAGTCGATTGTAATGCGCGCCATACGATCGGCATTCGGGTTGTGACTTTCATAACTGGACTCAAAGTATACATAGGACAGAATAAGTAAGGTGACCGATATTCCTGCTGTTAGTCCAATTACATTTATGCTCGTATACATTTTTTCACGAGCAATGATTCTTAAAATTGTTTTAAAGTTGTTTTTGAGCATTCCTATGTTGTTTAATCGTTGAGTTCCACCAATCATCTTTGTAAGTGCAGGACGCATAAGCTTGACCACCTGCCAGACAAATTGTCTTTTTGCCTTTCCGAGTGAATAGCGTTCGATATCGTCTAGAAACCTTTCCTCTAAGTCACCTTCAATTTCTTCGACATACTGTGGCCTCAGAAATTTTCGGAGTAGCCAAATAGGCCACTTTGGTGGAGTCTCTTTCTGAGTTGTTGTCATTAGAGCTTGGCTATGTCCAATTCCGGCATGGCGTGCCACATCTGTGTCCTTAGGTCACGCATTTCTTTAAGCACCCTTTGACCTATTGGTGTGGCTGTATAAATGCGTTTGCGTTTACCACCTCTTTTTTGGGTGACTTCACCCCATTGAGAGGTGAGGAAGCCTTTTTCCTCCATTCTTTTGAGTGCGGTCTGAATGGCTCCCATGCTTTGCCTTTCGTTGAGACATTTCTCCAGATACCGTTCAATTTCGTTACCATAAGCATTGGCACCTAAGGTGATAACACTCATTAGGACTAACTCTTGAAATTCGCCCAGTCTATTTTTCTTCATGGTCAGAATATATATTATTCGAATTGAAGTAAATATAAAAATAGAATTGATATTATACTAATTGAAGTTTTTATAAATTCAGAGTTGACACTGACTTTTTTTATATCTTCAGAGCGCATCACCTTTAGAATAAATTTAGAAGAGATGAAGACAAAGGCCTTGTTATTGATTTTTTGTATGGCTGTAATTGCATGTGAAAAGGCAGCACTACCACCGGCACCAATAGGACCACTTCCAAGCCCACAGCAAATCGCTTGGCATGAGATGGAATACTACGCCTTTGTGCATTTCAACATGAACACATTCACTGATATAGAATGGGGCTTGGGTGGAGAGTCTCCAAGCCTGTTTAACCCTTCAGGACTAGATACACGGCAATGGGCGCGAGTTGCCAAAGAGGCCGGAATGAAAGCCATTATTCTTACTGCCAAGCATCATGACGGGTTTTGTCTCTGGCCTTCAGCATATACAGAGCACTCTGTTAAGAACAGTCCATGGAAGAATGGCAAGGGAGATGTTGTCAGAGAATTGGCGGCAGCCTGCAAAGAATATGGACTAAAAATGGGATTGTATTTGTCTCCATGGGACAGAAATCACGCAGACTATGGAACCCCAGAATACCTTACTTACTACCGAAATCAGATGCAAGAGATTTTGACCACCTACGGTGAGGTCTTTGAGTTTTGGGTTGACGGGGCTAATGGGGGTGATGGTTACTATGGAGGAGCAAATGAAACCAGGAATGTTGATCGGATGACCTATTATGAATGGGATAGCACTTTCGCTTTAGCAAGATCATATCAACCCAACATCGTGTCATTTAGTGACGGAGGCCCTGAAGTCAGATGGGTGGGTAATGAAAGAGGCATTGCCCCCGAAACTAATTGGGCTTTGTTAAAACGTGCAGATTTTGCACCCGGTGTGGCAGACACCAAGCTCTTAGGAACTGGCCAGATTGATGGTACGCATTGGGTGCCTGCTGAGTGTGATGTATCCATTAGACCTGGTTGGTACTATCATAAAAATCAGGATAGTGAAGTAAAGTCACTGGAACATCTATTGGACATTTACTATAAATCAGTGGGCCGGAATGCCAACCTACTTTTAAATCTGCCAGTTGACCGTAGAGGCCTTGTACATGAAAATGATGTCAAAGCTCTCAAGGAATTGAGAAAGGCACTGGATCAGACCTTTGCCGAAAATCTGGCCTTGTCGGCAAAGGCTAGTTCGTCTAATTCACGAGGCAAAGGTTTTGCACCATCACTGGTCAATGATAGTAATAAGTCTACCTATTGGGCAACTGAAGATGGAGTTATCGAAAGCTGGGTCGAACTCAATTTTGGAAAGGAAATCGACTTGAATAGACTCGTTTTGCAAGAGCAAATTGCCTTAGGTCAGCGCGTAATTTCCTTCAAAGTTGAAGCCCATATCGATGGGAGTTATAAAGAAATTGCCCGACAGTCGACAATTGGATACAAACGAATTTTAAGGCTACCTGATACAAAAACGAACAGGCTTAAAGTCATCATCATAGATGCCAAAGCCTGTCCGACAATTTCGAATATAGAAGTTTATATGGCTACCAACGAGCCTTCAATTCTTTAATCTTTTGTGAGTTTTAACCCAAAGAGGAGGCGAAGAGGCTTGATGCGTTTTATGACAAACTCATAAGTCAATAGACAACTCAGCCCTGTGAACAGAACCAATAGTATAAACTGAACGAAAGTGGGAATATCCAAAGGGAAAATCAGTGCGGAACCCAGGTATATGGCCACCATATGAATAATATAAATAGGATACACAGCCTGACTTAAATAGGAAAGCGTCTTACTTGGCTTATTCAAGTAGGTAAAGCCGATACCCAGCACAGCAAAGATCCAAAGGTTAGATTCAATTGATTTCAGATAGTTGGGTCCTAATAGCTCGAAGTTGAGCAAGCGATTCAGGTACATTCCAAAGGCGATAATCAGAAATACCCATTTCCATTTGATCATGGTTTTGGTTAGGGTATCACCAGCGTATATAAAGCAATACCCAAAAAAGAAGGCCAGAAAGCCTATAAAGTAACCATGGGTTGTCATTGCATAGGTTTCAAAGCTTGCGGGATTGACAATGATTGATTCAATAACAAATGGAATGGTAATTACTAATAGGCCCAAAGGGTTCTTGAAAAGTGCTACCAAGAGTTTATGAAACCTACCCTCCTGATTTCCCTTTAGATAATAGAAGAGTGGTGACAGTACAACCACGTAGATCAGGATATTTCCCAGAAACCATAAATGTGCAGGATTGGCCACATAGGACAGGGGTATGTCATAATAGTTCTGCCAGATTAAAAAGTGCAAGGGAACTATGGCGACCAATCCAAAAGTATAGGGTATTAGGATCCGTTGACCTCTTTCTTTCATAAGTTGTCCCCAGTTGCGCTTTCTCATGGCAAAGGCAACTCCCATTCCAGATACAAAAAATAATAATGGAATACGCCAAACATTGAGTGCTGACATGGGTACCCAAAGAGACTCCATTGTTTCATTACTTAAAATAAATCCAATAAAGCCGCCCCAAGGCTGGAAGCCTATAGCAATATGGTAGATAAGAAGAAGACCAATGGCAATTACCCTTAGCCAGTCAATGTCATATCTTCTCTGGTTTATGGATATGTTGGTTTCCATGTCTATTGATGGTTACGGATGAGGTCTGCTATGATTACACGCTGCTCAGCAAGGTATTCGTAGTCGAGTTTTAAGCCTAATGGCGCCAAATCCCTTTTCATTTGATCGTAGATCGGTTTTACATCATTGAAAGGCGTTTGCACAGACTGTAATGCTGTAGCACCAAAGCTGTTGCGAGCATTTGTATCAGCACCTTTTGCAAGGAGGGCTTTTACAACTTCAGTTCTACCAAAGAAGGCAGCCGAATGTAAGGCTCTCGATCCATCTGCACTTGGTACTTCTATGTCAGCTCCACCTTCAATAAGTGCTTTTGCCGCTTCTGTTTTATCAAATGTAATGGCTATGGTTAGTGCAGTAGAACCGAAGTCGTCTTTTTGATTCAACTCTGTCCCGGCAGCAATATGTTGTTTAACCAAATCAGCCTTTCCTAGAAAGGCAGCTTCAAATAATGTCTGTGTAGGTGCCTTAACTTGTGTCTGGTCACTTTCATTCTTCTTTTCACCACTACAGGATTGTAAAGAGAAACCAGCTATAAGTAATATAGCTGCCACTACTGGTTTCCATGATTTTAGTTTTGAATATATCATTGTATTGATTTTTGATTTTTAAGTTTATTTCAATGATTCAAAGGTCTGGAATCACTCTGAGGGGCAATAAATAGCTATGCTGCCATTAATATCACCTATGTGCTAATCTTTGAAATTATGCCTCGAGACTATAAATTATGACGCAAAATGCCCTTTTGGTCTCCTTTAAGGGGTTTGGAATTGGTAACTATCCTGCTCTTTTTTGTATGAGTATTTAAACGAGCGGAATACCGGCATGCCCAACTTTTTAAATATAAACAGTGACTTTCTAGACAGGACAATCTCTAAGATTGAGGAGAACCTGTCTGACGAGACCTTTGGTGTTTCTGAATTGGCTGATAGTTTGGGTATGAGTAGGTCTAACCTGCTCAGAAAGGTGCAGAAAATAACGGATTTGTCTGTCAGTGTATTGATTAGGCAAACAAGACTTCATCATGCGCAAGAGTTTTTGAGAAGTGATGAGCTGACTGTCTCGGAGGTTTCCTATAAGGTGGGCTTTAACAGTGTCTCTTACTTTACAAAATGCTATAGAGAGCATTACGGATATCCACCAGGTGAAGAAAAGACAAAGTTTCTCGAGGCCAAGTCAAAAGCCCCTTCCAATGAGAAGTCTGAGGCTCTTTCTAAGAAATGGCTCTGGCCTGTTGCCGCACTTCTAGTCATAGTTTTAATCGTTGTTTTCTTTCCAAAACAAGGGCGATCTAAAGCTTTGGGTTTAGAGAAGTCTATTGCGGTATTACCCTTTAAAAATGACAGCAATGACTCCAGCAATATTTACATCATTAATGGGCTGATGGAGGCGGTGCTTAACAACCTGCAGAAGATTGAAAACCTAAGGGTGGTTAGTAGAACTTCCGTAGAGAGCTATCGGGACAATGCCAGATCAATTGCCGAAATAGCAGAAGCTTTGAATGCAGACTATATAGTAGAAGGGAGTGGGCAAAAAGTAGGAGATCAAATACTACTAACGATTCAATTGATTGAGGCCCCAAAGGATGACCACCTGTGGTCTGAACAGTACCAAAGATCGTCAAACAATATTTTCGACCTGCAAGCAGAGGTGGCAAAGGACATTGCACAAAGGGTGGAGGTTTATATTTCCCCGGATGAAATCAGACGCATTGAAAAACGACCTACAGAAAATGCATTGGCCTATGATTACTATCTCAAGGGGCTAACTATTCTAAATCAGGTTTTCGGCTCAGAGATCGATGTTGCACTGGACTACTTCGCAAAGTCTGTAGAAGAAGATCCGGACTTTGCTTTGGGCTACGCTCATATGGCGATATGCTACTATTATCTGGATCTTTATGCAGCAGAAAAACAATTTACTAAAGAGATAAACGAGCTTTCTGACCGTGCACTCTTTCTGGATCCGGAGTTGTTTGCCAGCCAGGTGGCCAAGGGCCTTTTTTATATGCAGGATCGTCAGTATACTTTGGCCATTGAATACTTTGAAAAGGCCTTAGATTACAGCCCTAACTCAGCGAGTGCTCATAACTTTCTGTCGGAAATTTATAATGTGTATTTGCCAAATACCAAACGGTACCTCACACATGCATTGAAAGCCATTAAGCTAGATAATGTCAACAATGATTCTACCCTGACCAGTATATCTTTTCTGCACTTGAGTAATGCCCTGGCTCAAACCGGTTTTTTCGATGAAGCAGAAGTGTTCGCCAAAAAATCAATCGCTCTTGATACGACTAACTTGTTTTCACAATATCTATACCCTTATATCAAAATGGCTCAGGGAAATGATCTTCCTACTACCCTAGGTTTGTTGAAGGATGTCTTAAAAAAGGATACCACACGGCTTGATGTGATTCAGGAGGTGGCAAAAATCTATTACTCGATGGAAATGTACGAAGAGGCTTCATTTTACTATGATGTTTTTACTTCCATCAAGAGCCAGTATGGGCTTAATGTATTCGATGGGGAGTCAATAAAGATTGCCTACGTGTATGATCAACTGGGACGAAAAAAGGAAGCACAAGAACAATTAAGAATCTTTTACGAGTTTGCCCAAAACGACAATTCAATTTATAAGGACCTTATGTTGTCCAGCTACTACGCTTATATAGGTGATATTGAGGAGGCCATTGAATTTTTGAAGAAGTTCTCCGAACAGCGAGATTACTTTTATTGGCTGGTGATGATGATGAAGGACGACCCTATAATGAAGCCATTGCAGGCGCACCCTGATTACGAATCAACAATGAAGAAAATTGATGATCAATTTTGGGAAGATCATAAATCGACAAGGAAAATGCTTGAGGAAGAAGGGCTGATTCAAAGTGCCTTTAGACAAAGTAAGTTTTAATATTTACTTCTAGGATTTACGTGATAACAAGTAGGCAGAAGGCGACAGGCCCATTTTCTTTTTAAACTGCCTGTTGAAATGCGAAATATTATTGTAGCCACAGTAATAGCTTATTTCCAGGATTCCCATCTGCCTTTCCAAAAGCATTTTGCAGGCAAAACCAATCCTTATTTCGTTTAAAAATTCCGTGAAGGTTTTCTGCGTGGTTCGCTTAAAATACCTGCAAAACGAAGACTTATTCATGCTTACTAAATCAGCAACATCATCTACATTAATGTCTTCTTGAAAATGATGCATTACATAATCATACACCTTATCAAGCTTAAGGTCTCCAGCCTGCTCAAAATGATTTACAAAGCCAGAACTAGCGATTGTTTTCGCATTACCGTCTTTACATAAGTCGGCCAGAATGGCCAAAAAACCCAGCATGCGAGATAGATCATCTGCTTTATCCAGCGCTTCTATCTTAGGCCCTACCAATTCAACAGTTCTGGCGCAGAATTTCAACCCAAGTTTTGCCTTTTCCATCAATGCATGGAATTCAACTAGCTCTGGAATGTCAGAGAAGGTAGTGTTCAGGAAAGTTGGGTTGAAGTGTATAGCATGAGCTTCAGCTCGTTTTTTAGAATCAGGTTCAAAATAAGCATTATCATTTTGATACATATGAGGTAGGTTACTACCTATAAGAATCAATTCACCCGCCTGAAACCGGTCAATATTGTCTCCAATAAAACGTGTTCCCTCACTCCTAACGATATATACCAACTCAAGCTCAACATGATAATGCCACACCTTAAGAAAGTATGGGAAATCATGACGTGCTACGGAAAATGAGTGGTCAGGTGTGGCACCTCTTTTTAGTAATGTTGCTTTCACTGACATTAATTTAGCAAGAAGAACAAAAAATTGTTGCTCTAGCGCAAAAATAGTGCAAGTAAGGGGATACTTCATCGTAGTATTGAAGACCTTAATTTGAGAGATTGCTTTATGTTCAAAAATGGCATCGACCCTGTATGCACTATTGTAAGCTATGAGGTAAAAGACATTCGCTTTCCCACTAGTAAAACTCAGGATGGGTCCGATGCCATGAATCCTGATCCTGACTATTCTGCGGCTTATTTAATTCTTAAAACCAATATTTCTGAACTGGAAGGCCATGGACTTACCTTTACTATAGGTAGAGGCAATGAAATATGCGTGCAAGCCATTAAGGCATTTATGCCATTGGTAATAGGAAAAAAACTCGTTGATATTACAGCTGACATGGGGGGCTTTTGGAAATCCCTTAATGGCGATAGTCAACTGAGGTGGTTAGGGCCAGAGAAAGGGGTTGTGCATATTTCTATGGGTGCTGTTGTTAACGCTGTCTGGGACCTTTGGGCCAAATATGAGGAAAAACCATTGTGGAAATTAGTAGCCGACATGAGTCCCCAGCAACTCGTTTCATGTGTAGACTTTACATATATCACTGATGTAATTACACCCGAAAAAGCACTACAAAACTTAACCAAACTAGCCAGAACAAAGTCCAATCGAATTGATAACCTCAAACATAATGGATACCCAGCCTACACTACATCAGCGGGATGGCTAGGTTACTCAGATGATAAAATCAGACGGTTGTGTAGAGAAGCGGTAGCTGAAGGTTGGAATCATGTGAAAATGAAAGTGGGGAGTAACCTGGAAGATGATGTCAGAAGAGCCACTATCATTCGCGAGGAAATAGGTGATGAGAGAAGTCTAATGATGGATGCGAATCAGAAATGGGATGTGAATGAAGCCATTCAGAATATGCAAACACTTAAGCAATTCAACCCACTCTGGATAGAGGAGCCAACCAGTCCTGACGATATTCTAGGGCATAAAACAATAGGTGATACACTCAAATCAGTCAAGATAGCTACGGGAGAACATTGTCAAAACCGAGTTATGTTCAAGCAGTTTATGACATCAGGTGCCATGGACTATTGCCAAATTGATAGCTGTCGGCTGGCCGGAGTCAATGAAGTTTTGGCTGTACTTATGATGGCGCAAGAACTAGATATTCCTGTATGTCCTCATGCAGGAGGAGTGGGGCTCTGTGAGTATGTCCAGCATTTAGCTATGATAGACTATATCTGCATTAGTGGTACGCTGGAAAATCGGGTTGTAGAATATGTAGACCATCTTCATCAACATTTTGAAGCACCGGTGAAAATAAAGAATGCAGCATACAGTGTTCCAATGGACAAAGGATATAGTATAACTATGAAGGAAGAATCAATTTCCACCTATTCTTACCCAAATGGTGATTATTGGAAAAACGAAAAAATCAAAGAATATGAGCAAGTTTAGTTTAGCCGACAAAACAGCCATTATCACAGGCGGAGGTAGTGGTATTGGAAAGGCAATGGCACTTGCATTTGCAGAATCTGGTGCCAAAGTACACATACTTGACTACAACCCAGAGGCAATTGAGGCAGTAGCCCAAGCAATTGGTATAGAAGGGCACCAATGCGATGTCTCAAATCAGAATGAGATGAAACATGTTATTGATCAAATAGCCTCTAGTCATGGGGTTGATATTATGATCAATAATGCTGGTATCGCACATGTCGGAAACCTTGAAGACACCTCAGAAGAAGACCTTGATAAAATTTATGCCGTTAATGTAAAAGGAGTCTACAATGGCATGAAAACCGCCATACCACATATGAAAAGCCGGGGGGGTGTCATTCTCAATCTGGCCTCTGTAGCCTCATCAGTAGGTATATCAGATAGGTTTGCCTACTCCATGAGTAAAGGCGCAGTATTAACCATGACGCTCTCCGTGGCCAAAGATTATGTAAAAGATAATATTCGTTGCAACTGTATTTCTCCAGGCCGAGTCCATACACCATTTGTCGATGGATTCATTGCTAAAAACTACCCAGGAAAAGAAGCCGAAATGTTTGAGAAGCTTTCGGCTACACAGCCCATTGGCCGCATGGGAAGACCTGAAGAAATTGCCAATTTGGCCGTGTTTCTGTGCTCTGATGAAGCAGCATTTATTACCGGAACAGACTACCCAATTGATGGTGGATTTATAAAACTGAATACATGAAACTCATACGTTTTGGCCAATCAGGTCAGGAAAAACCAGGGATAATACATGGTAATGGCGATCGCTTAGACGTCAGTAGTTTTGGTGAGGATTTTACCGAAGAATTCTTTCAAACAGATGGCATCAATCGATTAGGCACTTGGCTGTCAAAATCGGCAAACAATTGCCCAAAAGTGTCAGAGGAAGTTCGCTTGGGCCCTCCTCTATGTAGACCTTCAAAAATTGTATGTGTCGGTTTAAACTATGCCAAGCATGCGAAAGAAAGTGGTATGCAATTGCCAACTGAGCCAGTCCTTTTCTTTAAAGCAACGAGTGCAATCTGTGGGCCAAATGATCAAGTGATTATTCCTAAAAATAGTGTCAAAACCGACTGGGAAGTAGAATTGGCAGTAGTCATAGGCAAAAAGGCCTCAAATGTCTCAAAGGAACAAGCGATGAGCTATGTGGCTGGTTACACCATTCATAATGACGTAAGCGAACGTGAATTCCAATTAGAAAGAGAAGGCCAATGGGTGAAAGGAAAAAGCAATGACACATTTGCACCCCTGGGTCCTTGGTTGTTAACAGCAGATGAGGTTGAAGACCCTAGTAACCTTAACCTTTGGCTAAAACTCAATGGAGAAACCATGCAGAACAGCGATACATCGGATATGGTATTCAAAATTCCAGAACTCATTAGTTACATAAGTCAATTTATGACCTTGCTTCCAGGCGATATAATCTCAACCGGAACCCCTTTCGGAGTTGGTTTAGGGCTAGATCCGCAACGTTACCTCGTACCAGGAGATACCATGGAGCTGGGGATTGATGGATTAGGCATAGCCAAACAAAAAGTAGTCGCTTACAAATGAAAATAGACGCCCATCAACATTTCTGGAAGTATAATGCCCATCGGGATGCTTGGATAGATGATTCCATGACCGCTTTGAAAAGGAATTTTCAGCCAGAAGAATTGAAAAGTGAATTGTCCAACTGTGGAGTAGAGGGATGTGTAGCTATTCAAGCGGACCAGTCAGAAGAAGAGACTAGCTTTTTACTAGATCTGGCTTCTCAAAACCAATTTATCAAGGGAGTCGTGGGTTGGATAGACCTCAGGGCTAATAATATAAATGATCGATTAGGTCATTATGCCAAAAACAAGAAGTTCAAGGGAGTCAGACATATTTTGCAGGCTGAGACTCCTGACTTTATGCTAGAAGATCATTTTACGAGAGGGATAAAGGCACTATCAGCATTTGATTTGACATATGACATTTTGATTTTACCTAAACACTTGGGTGCTGCTTTGGAGCTGGTTCACCGGTTTCCAAGGCAGCGCTTTGTGTTAAACCATTTGGCAAAACCCGAAATCAAAGATCAAATTTTTTCGCCTTGGAAAGAAGAACTTATGGCCTTGGCAGAAATGCCGAATGTATACTGTAAAGTAAGCGGTTTAATCACAGAGGCACACTGGCATAAATGGCACCCAGATCAGATATACCCTTATTTAGATATAGTGTTTGAAGCTTTCGGAATAGAAAGACTCATGTACGGATCGGACTGGCCTGTGTGTTTGCTGGCAGGGGGATATGCAACGGTTTATGAGCTATTATTTGACTATACGCAGTCATTTCTAAAAGAGGATAGAGAAAAGATCTTCGGACTTAACGCACAAAAATTCTATAAATTAGAATAAAGCATTCACATGAGAAATAGCGCGGCACATATCGGCCTTGTCCTGTTACTCACCCTCTTTATTGGGTGTGAACCAACAGCCGATGTGCAAACACCAGAAGGAATGGTGTATGTGCCCAAAGGCGCTGAAGTCAGTGCTTATTTCATGGATGAAACCCCTGTTACTGTAGCACAATTTAGGGGTTTTGTACGGGCAACTAATTATGTAACGGAAGCCGAAAAATTCGGGAATGCAGGAGTCTTTACAGTGGAAACTAACTGGTTTTTAAAAGAAGGAGCCTACTGGGAGTACCCGATGGGGCCAGATTTTCCAAAAGCCCCGGACAATCACCCGGTGACGCAAATATCCTATAACGATGCAGAGGCTTACGCCCTCTGGGCTGGTAAACGCCTACCCTCGGCAGCAGAATGGGAGCATGCCGCAAAAGATGGTGAAGATATTAATACCATCTACAATTGGGGGAATACCCTTGTAGTAAATGATCAGTATAAGGCAAATGTATGGCAAGGATCCTTCCCTTATATCAATACGTTAAAAGATGGTTTTGAGTACACTTCGCCTGTTGGCCTATTCGGTAAGACCAAACTTGGCCTGGCCGATATCTCAGGTAATGTTTGGGAATGGACCACCGACTGGGATATACCTAAGGGCATGAATCAAAAGGATTATCAAGTCAATCAAATGAGCCAAAAGGTACTCAGAGGAGGCTCATTTCTCTGTGAACCCTCATTTTGCCATGGATACCAGATCACAGGAAAAAGTGAATCCACTCCAGATACCAGTCTAATGCACACCGGTTTTAGGTGTGTAAGAGATATTAAAGAATCAGATTATAAAAAGCTATAATGAAGAAACTTCTGCCAGTCATATGCCTGATCCTTTTGTCAGGGCCCGCTTTTTCGCAAGCAGTCTACGAAGAAGAACGCTATGTTCCCGAAACCGACCCCCTAGCACTAGCCAAAATCGAAGAATGGCAGGGATTGAAATTTGGACTCTTGATGCACTGGGGAGCCTATAGTCAATGGGGTATTGTAGAATCTTGGTCCCTTTGTCCAGAAGAATACGGTTGGTGTGAAAGAACAAAAGGCTCCAACCCGCAAGATTACAACACCTACAAACAAGAGTATGAAAACCTGGCGCTTACATTTAACCCTGTAAAGTTCGATCCCGAAAAATGGGCCAGAGCAGCCAAAGCAGCAGGCATGCGATACATGGTTTTTACAACCAAGCACCATGATGGCTTCACAATGTTCGATTCAAAATATACGGACTACAAAGTCACGGGAAGTAAAAGCCTGTTTGCAAACCATCCGAAGGCAAACATTACCAAGGAAATATTCGATGCCTTTAGGCAACAAGGTTTATGGACCGGTGCTTATTTTTCCAAACCCGATTGGCATTCAGAATATTACTGGGATCCTTACTATCCACCAAGAGATAGAAACGTAAACTATGAGCCAGAAGCCAATCCTGAAAAATGGCAGAAGTTCACTGACTACACCCATAATCAAATCTTAGAATTGATGACCGACTATGGCAAAGTCGATATCCTTTGGTTAGACGGAGGTTGGGTGGCCAAAACGCCCAAGGGAGAAATAATGGACTGGTATAGCGGCCAACTGGGTGATAACAATAAAAACGGCTATATCAAGCACCGCATAGTTAACCAAGATATTAAAATGGACGAGTTGGTAGAAAAAGCCAGAAAGAAACAACCCGGTCTTATCGTAGTCGATCGTGCGGTACACGGTAAAAACCAGAACTACCTGACGCCTGAAAATAGAGTCCCCGAAAAACCACTTCCCTTTCCCTGGGAATCCCCAATGATTTCTGGAGGAGGTTGGTCTCACACCTTCAATGCTAAATACATGAGTGGACATAAAGCCATTCACTTACTTGTAGATATAGTCACAAAAGGAGGAAATCTTCTCCTTAATATTGCTCCTGGCCCTGATGGCACATGGCAACAAGGTGCCTATGACTTACTTGAAGAGTACGCTAACTGGATGAGTGTAAATAGCGAAGCTATTTACGAAACCCACGCCTTGGCACCTTACAAGGAAGGTAAAGTCGCCATTACTCAGAAACCAGATGGCACCACGTACTTCTTTTACATGGCGGACGAAAATGAAAAGGTAATGCCTTCTGAAATCATAGTAAAGTCTCTCCAGCCAGATGCAAAGGCATCAGTTAGCCTCCTGGGAAAAGGGAAGCTCAAATGGAGAAAAAGCGACAATGGCTTTGTTGTGACCATTCCAGAAAAATGGAGAAAAGACCCACCTGCCGATTATGTTTGGACCATAAAAGTGAGTGCACTTAAATAGAAAACGATGACGAAATCCATTTTTTCGAGTCTCTTTATAGTAATACTGCTCCTCGGATGCACAACTAACGATCAGAAGGAACCCAGAAAGGCCAAACATGTAATACTTATAGGATCCGATGGGCTAGGCGCATATGCCTTCGATAAGGCTAAGATTCCAAATATTAGAAGAATGATGTCCGAAGGGAGTTATTCACTTCAGGCCAGAGCTGTGCTGCCGTCCTCAAGCGCTGTGAATTGGGCATCTATGATTATGGGTTCCGGTTCAGAGCTGCATGGGTATACCGAATGGGGAAGTAAAACACCCGAATTACCATCACGAATTGTCGGAGAAGAAGGAATTTATCCGTCTATTTTCAGCCTGATTAATGAGCAACTACCAGAAGAGCCAATGGGTGTTTCTTACACTTGGGGAGGTATTGGATACTTGTTTGAAAAGCAATTGGTAGACCTTGATCATCATGGAAAGACAGATGAAGAAACTGCCGAAATAGCCATAGGTTTCTTTGTCGAGAAGAAGCCAGCTCTAACTTTTATTCACTTTGATCAACCAGATGGTGCCGGACACGAAATTGGTCATGATACTCCTGAATATTATGAAGCCGTAGAAGAAATAGATAGGCTGGTAGGCTTAGTATTAGATGCAGTTGAGGAAGCAGGCATGATGGATGATACCATAATCATTTTAAGTTCCGATCATGGTGGAGTAGGTAAAGGTCATGGAGGAAAGTCATTGCTGGAAGTTGAAATTCCTTGGATAATTTACGGAAAGGAAATACCCGCGAGCGGAAAACTTTCATCGAGTATTGTAACCTACGATACCGGATCGACTATAGCCTATATATTAGGCTTGGCACAACCACAATTTTGGACAGGAAGACCTGTAATTGAAGCCTTTCAAAGAAACAGAGAATGAAGAACTTAAGAGGTTTATTGTCTATTGTATTGTTGCTTTTTGTTGGCTGTCAGAGTAATAAACAGGAAGAAAAGCTCAATATCATTGTCTTTCTTGTTGATGATATGGGTTGGCAAGATACCTCAGTGCCATTTTGGAACGAACGAACCCCCTATAATAATATTTATCAAACGCCAAATATGGAGCGTCTTGCTTCGGCAGGAATGAAATTTACACAAGCCTATGCTTGTGCGGTTTGTTCGCCAACTCGTGTGAGTTTAATGACAGGAATGAATGCGGCACATCATCGGGTGACCAATTGGACACTGAGAAAAGATATGCAGCCAGTGGCTGATGATGATAAACTAGCGCAACCTGATTGGAATGTAAATGGAATGAGCCCCAATGAAGGTATTGCTAATACCATTTATGCCACTCCATTACCACAACTACTCAAGAACGCGGGCTACTTCACCATTCACAGTGGAAAAGCGCACTTGGGTGCAATTGGGACACCGGGGTCGGACCCACTAAACCTCGGTTTTGATGTGAATATTGCCGGTCATGCAGCAGGAGCACCCGGTAGCTACTATGGAAGAGAGTCCTTTGGAAATGATGACCCCAACCGAACCACATGGGCCGTGCCAGGTCTTGAGAAGTACCACGGAAAGGACATTTATCTCTCCGAAGCCATTACCCGCGAAGCAGTCAACGCAATGGATAGCGCTGTAAATAATGATCAGCCGTTTTTCCTATATATGGCGCATTATGCAGTACACACACCTATTCAAGGTGATGATAGGTTTCTTAAGAAATACCTGGATCAAGGGCTTTTACCTACAGAGGCAAAATATGCATCAATGGTAGAAGGAATGGACAAAAGCTTAGGCGACATCATGGACTTTTTAACAGAAAAGCAGATTGAAGAAAATACGGTAATTCTCTTTATGTCTGATAATGGTGGGCTGAGTGCCGTTGCACGTGGTGGCGAAAAACACACGCATAACAAACCTCTAAGTAGTGGCAAAGGATCAGCCCATGAAGGAGGAATTCGTGAACCAATGATCGTAAAATGGCCAGGGAAAGTAAAACCAAATAGTGTAGCACATGAATACCTGATTATTGAAGATTTCTTTCCCTCGATATTAGAGATTGCATCAATTACAGATTACCAAACAGTACAACCCATTGACGGAGTTAGTTTCGTGCCAATGCTAACACATCAAAATGTATCTTCTTCAAAAGACCGTCCACTTTTTTGGCATTATCCTAATCGATGGGGCCCAACGGGTCCGGGAATTGGTGCCAGTAGCACCGTACGTTTGGGCGACTGGAAACTCATTTACTATCATACAGATAGGCATTTTGAGCTCTTTAATCTCAAAGAGGACATAGGAGAAACTAGAAACAGAGCATCTGATAGCAGCGAAAAACTGAAAGAACTTGCGCTCGTCCTGACCAATTATCTAAAACAAGTAAATGCTCAAATGCCAGTAGATAAAGCCACAGGAAGAGTGGTGGAGTACCCATCTGAAGTGATAGAATAGGACTGTCTGATTGTCAATTAATTATAGTAAATTATTACTCAGTAATTCAACCTTAATCGAGTATGAAAAGACTTTCTTTTTTTCTTCTTCTGACCCTTGTAATTGTCAGTTGTTCAGATGGTGAGAAAACTGTCCAGAAGCCTAATATTATCTATATATTGGCTGATGACCTAGGATATGGTGAACTAGGGATTTACGGGCAGACCAAGATTCAAACTCCCAATATTGATGCTCTTGCTCGGTCTGGGATGATGTTTACACAGCATTATTCAGGGGCGCCAGTTTGTGCTCCTGCCCGCTACATGCTCATGACTGGGAAACACCCAGGTAATGCACATATCAGAGGAAACGATGAATGGGCATCTCGCGGTGAAGTTTGGAATTACGAGAAAGCAGTTAATGACCCTAACCTAGAAGGGCAAAGGCCCATTCCAAACGGCACGATGACAGTAGGTAACGTACTACAAAATGCCGGTTATAAAACGGCTGTTGTGGGTAAATGGGGATTAGGCGCTCCACTCACCGAAGGAATACCAAATAATAGAGGTTTTGACTTTTTTTATGGGTATAACTGTCAGCGTCAGGCACATCAATTATATCCTCGACATCTTTGGAAGAATGAGGAAAAAGTTTGGACCCAAAATGAACTGGTAGCCCCAAGGCAAAAACTAGAAGAAGGGGCTGACCCTATGGATCCCGCCAGTTACGACAAGTTCAATAAGCAACCTGACTACGCACCAGCCCTCATGCAAAGGGAAGCACTTAACTTCATAGAAGAAAACCAAAACGATCCGTTTTTTCTCTACTACGCCACACCAATTCCCCATCTGCCCATTCAAGTACCCCAAGAATATACCGATCGGTATATTGAACTCTGGGGCGAAGAAGAACCATATATTGGTGATCGAGGGTATTTCCCACATAGATATCCGAAAGCAGCCTATGCCGGCATGATTACCTATTTGGACGATCAGGTAGGAGAGCTGATAGCGAAATTGAAGGAACTAGGACTATATGAAAATACCCTTATCATTTTTACGAGCGACAATGGGCCGACCTATACAGGTGGGGTGGATGCACCTTACTTTAACAGTGCGGGACCTTTTGAAACAGTCTATGGTAGAACTAAAGGGTTTACCTATGAAGGAGGTATTCGCGTACCGATGATTGCCGCCTGGCCTGGTAAAATAGAGGCCGGTTCTAAAACAGATCATATCTCTGTTTTTTGGGACTTTATGGCTACTGCTGGCGAAATAGCAAATACTGAAATTCCAGAAAACACGGATGGTGTCAGCTATTTACCCACCCTACTCAACCAAGGAAAACAGCAAGACAGAGAATATCTCTATTGGGAATTCCCCGAATACCAAGGTCAACAGGCCGTGAGAATGGGCGACTGGAAAGGTATCCGTAAAGAGATTAAGAAAGGCAATATGACCCTGGAGCTCTACAACCTCAAAGACGACCCTGCAGAACAAAATGACCTTGCCTCGACTCATCCAGACATCATAAAAAAAATGGAAGATATCATGGTCAAAGAACATACCTCCGCAACCCTTGATCGATTTAAAATGACCCAATTGGGGGATGTAATGACTGGCAATTGAAAAGTTTAAATATGCTGTCCTATTAAGTATGAAGCTTAGTTTCAAAATAGAGATTTTAAGATTAATAGTACTTACCACTATTCTTGCTACTTCTTGTTCTGAGAACAATGAGTTTAAAGCTGAGTTCTCGAGTACGGATCGTACTTGGATTGGGCCCGACTTCTGGGCAAATCGGCTGCAAGATTGGAAATTGGAAGGTGGGCAATTGGTTTGCCTAAATGAAACCAATCCAATGCGTACAGTTCATCTATTGACCTATAATCTGTCCGATAGGCAAAGCAATGTTGACTTGGCGGTGGAGCTAAGCATGGTTGACCTGGTAATGGGAAAAGCCAACGCAGGCATTCTTATTGGAGCAGGCGCAGGTCAAGATTACCGACAAGCGGCCTTAATACATCATAGCTATGGTAAAAACGGAGGACTATATGTAGGTATAAGCAGTGATGGCCAGCTTTTCATCCGAGACTTTGAGACAGAAGAGGCTCACATAGCAGAGGCAACGCTCATGTCCGAGGAGGTTTTTAAAAGCAAAGTAAATTTGACAATTCAAATCGACAAAGAAGGCAATCTTACAGCTATTGCAAATTCGGAAAGTCAAGAGCTTGGTAGGCTTGAGAAAATTGCAATTGAACCAGGCCGATTGATTGGTAGTATTGCCCTTGTTTCAAATCCAGACCTTGAAACCAAAAAAGGTCGATTCTCATTTGACAACTGGAGCGTTTCCGGAGATAAAGTTGATTTTCATGCAGAGCGAATGAATGGACCAATTATAGGGGCTCAACATACACTTCATGATAATACCGTGAAACTAACAGGCCAACTGATGCCACTAGCCATTACTAACAAGGGTAAAGCCTGGATGGAACTAAAAGAGGGTAAAGCCTGGAAGAGAATTCAGGAAACCGAAGTGATCAGGTCAGGATATACAGCCCATTTCAGGTTGGAGAATTGGGATGACTCTAAAGATCAGGAGTACAGAATTGGTTATCATTTGGAGGGTAAAGACTACTATTTCGAAGGTGTGGTCAAAAGGAACCCTACAAAAAAGGAAGAGCTTATCGTAGCCGCCTTTACAGGAAATCATAATAATGTCAGACCAAACCCAACCCGTTGGGGAGGGGTAGATACGGGTAAGTTTCCTTGGGATTGGGGGCTGTGGTTTCCTCATACTGATCTGATAAGTAATTTCATGCAGCACCAACCCGATGTCCTGTTCTTTAGTGGTGACCAGGTATACGAAGGTGCTAGCCCCACCTGGGCTGATCGAAAAAATGGAGAACTCGATTATCTATACAAATGGTACCTATGGTATTGGGCATTTGGAGAATTAACCGCAGAAATTCCAACTATTACTATCCCAGATGATCATGATGTATATCATGGTAACATTTGGGGGGCTGGAGGGAGACGAGCCAAACCAGGAGCTCTTGGAGGTACGGCACAAGACGGTGGTGGATATAGAATGCCTGCCGATTGGGTTAAAATGGTAGAACGAACCCAAACCAGTCATATGCCCGACCCGTTCGATCCGACTCCCGTGGAACAAGGGATAGGAGTTTACTATACAGACTTTACCTACGGAGGGGTGAGTTTTGCTGTGTTGGAAGATCGGAAGTTCAAATCTGCACCGAGAGCACTTCTTCCCAAAGCCAATGTGGGCAACGGCTGGGCTAGAAATAAGGAATTCGACCCAAAAAAGAGCGCAGATGCTGATGGCGCAATATTGCTAGGAGAAAGACAATTGGACTTTCTGGAAAACTGGGCAGCCCACTGGTCAGAAAAAACCGAAATGAAAGCAGTACTCTCGCAAACAATCTTTGCCGATGTAGTTACCCTTCCTTCTACGGAGATTAATGATGCCAATTTTCCAGGGTTGGAGATTTATGAAAAAGGAGATTATGCGCCAGATGACGTGCCTGCGGCTGATATGGACTCTAATGGTTGGCCACAAACAGGAAGGAACAAAGCAGTTAAGAAATTGAGAAAAGCCTTTGCCGTACATATTGCAGGCGATCAGCACTTGGGAAGCACCATTCAATATGGAGTAGATGATTACAATGATGCCGGATTTGCACTTTGCGTCCCCTCTATTGCTAATTTCTATCCCAGAAGATGGTTTCCCAAAGAACCCGGTAATAACCGAGTGGAAGGATCACCCATCTACACAGGAGATCACGAAGATGGTTTTGGAAATAAAATGACAGTCCATGCAGTTTCTAATCCATATATCAGCAACAAGTTTCCTGCAGAACTTCATGATAGAGCAGCAGGCTATGGCGTAGCACGGTTTAATAAAATGGCCAGAACCATCACATTTGAGAATTGGCCACGCTGGGCCGACCCGTCCAAGGGAGACAAACCATATGAAGGATGGCCAGTGACTCTTAATCAAGAAGATAACTATGGTCGCAAAGCACAAGGTCACCTGCCCGAAATTCAAGTTTCAGGTATAATTGATCCGGTGATTCAGGTCTATGACGAAACAGATCAGGAGATAGTTTATACGCTGAGAATTAAAGGAAATAGCTTTGTCCCGAAAGTCTTTGAAACCACCCATAAGTATACAGTAATAGTCAATGATTATTCAGGTAGTTCAGCAGAGCAATCATTCAAGGGCTTGCATATCCAGGACAATAAACCTCTCAAGGTAGACTTTGAATAACTATTTAAACAGATAGTTTATTCACCTTTTTCACTGGCATCTACCTTATTCAGGCAAACATAGTGTCTATTGAGGCCAATGCCTTACTAGAATGTTTTGACTATTAGAAGTAGTTTTATCTCCATTGCTCAACATCGAAATTGAGATAAGTCAGATCATGAGATTACGCTTATTTGTCCAGGGGATTTTTGCTTTTTTAATCACCTTTTTAGCCCTTTGTGGCTGTCAATCAACCGAAGAGCTCGATAGTGGAATGGTGCTCTGGTATGATTCACCAGCAAGAGATTGGTCCAAAGAAGCTCTGCCTATAGGTAATGGGAGACTCGGAGCAATGGTTTTTGGTGACCCAGTACATGAAAGAATTCAATTAAATGAAGATTCCATGTGGCCAGGAGGGCCAGATTGGGGTAACGCTCAGGGAAACCGAGCTGATCTTGAGAAGGTAAGAGCACTTTTGGTTGCAGGTAAGGTACATGAAGCCGATAAAGCCTGGATTGGTGAATTCTCACACAAAAGCATCATCAGGTCTCATCAGACCCTCGGTGACCTGTTCCTAGATTTTGGTGATAGAGAGGTTAGTGAATATAGGCGTCAGCTAGACCTAGATTCTTCTCTGGTTACTGTGTCATACAACATCGGGGCAGGACGTTTTACGGAACGGATATTCGCCAGTTCTCCTCATAATGCTCTGGTTTTGGAACTGGCTACCACTGATGAGGCAGGAATTGATTTGAGTCTTCATATGAACAGACCAGAAGACGATGGAAGGCCAACGGTAGTTGTAACTACACCATCGGACAACGAGGTTTTGATGGAAGGCGAGATAACTCAGTACAATGGGAAACACTTTTCAAAACCTAAACCCATAGAAACTGGGGTGAAATTTCAGACCAGATTAAAAGTTAACAATCAAGGAGGAACAGTTTCCGCTTCAGAAGGAAAGTTGACTCTGAAAGGGGTTAAAAAAGCAACGATATACATTGTAGCAGCAACCTCCTATTATCACGAAGATTTTAAAGCCAAGAATGAAGCTGACTTGCAAAGCGTTTCGAATGTGTCGTTTAATGAAATACTCAAGACACATGTAGATGACTATCAAGAATTGTTTAAAAGAGTCGACCTGGATTTGGGTGGACATGAGTTAGACAGCTTACCCATCGACCTTAGACTTGAGAGGATAAAAAGCGGTCAATCAGACCCAGATTTCGTTGCCAAGCAGTTTCAATTTGGTCGTTACCTACTCATATCAAGTTCCAGAGCAGGTACTAATCCCGCAAACCTGCAAGGTATTTGGAATGAATACTTGCAAGCCCCCTGGAATGCAGACTATCATTTGAATATCAACTTACAAATGAATTATTGGCCAGCTGAAGTGACCAACCTTAGTGAGCTACATGAGCCGCTGTTCGACTTTACCGAAAGGTTGATGGACAGAGGCAAGATCACCGCAAAAGAGCAATATGAAATGCGAGGATTTGTAGCACATCAGGCTACTGATTTCTGGGCTCCAGCATGGATGCGAGCAGAGCAGCCTTACTGGGGTGCATGGGTTGGTGGAGGTGGATGGCTAATGCAGCATTTTTGGGACCACTATCAGTTCACAAAGGACGAGTCATTTTTGCGACATCGGGCATATCCTGCTATCAAGGAATCAGCACTTTTCTACCTGGATTGGTTAATGAAAGATCCGCGCGATGGAAAATGGATTTCAGCACCGGCTACATCGCCAGAAAACTCCTATATAGCGGCAGATGGGAAATCTGCAGCTACTGTTTTAGGGACAGCGATAGACCAGCAGATTATTGAAGAGGTGTTTACCAATGCCTTGGCAGCAGCAAAAATTTTGAATATTGAGGACAACTTTGTCAAGGAAGTACGAGAGAAATTAATAAATCTCCGCCCTGGTATTGTGATAGGTCCTGACGGTAGAATATTAGAGTGGGATAGACCTTATGAAGAAGCGGAAAAAGGCCATAGACATATGTCACACCTGTATGCCATTTATCCTGGCAATACAATTACCAAAGAAGGGACGCCTGACTGGTTTAATGCGGCAAAGAAGTCGACTGACTACCGTCTGTCCAATGGCGGGGCTGGTACAGGATGGAGCCGCGCCTGGCTCATCAATCTCTCCGCAAGGCTTCAGGATGCTGATGAAGTAGCAAAGCATGTGGATTTACACCTGCAAAAATCCATAGTCCCAAATCTCTTCGATATGCATCCACCTTTTCAAATTGATGGAAATTTTGGGTTTACTGCGGGCATTGCCGAAGCGCTATTGCAATCACACACTGACAATATTCATTTACTACCTGCATTGCCCAAAAACTGGCAGTCAGGCAGCGTAAAAGGACTAAAGGCAAGGGGAAATCTAACCATAGACCTCCACTGGAAAGATGGCCTTTTGGAAAAAATAAAAGTGCTCCCTAAGATATCTGGCAGTTACAAATTCAAGTACAAAAACAGGGTGAAAACAATTGATCTCAATGCGGGTGAATCATATGTAATCACCAAAAAAGAGATTGAGGAATAAATGCTAATTTGAATCACAAAGATTGGCTTGAATATGGATTTAAATCTACAGGACAAAGTTTTTATAGTTACTGGCGGAGCCAAAGGAATTGGGAAAGCCATTGTGCTACAAATTGCCAAGGAAGGTGGAATTCCTGTCGTGTTAGATAATGACGCGGATGCTGGAGAAAACCTCTTTTATGAATTGGAGAAATTAGAATGCAACACATTCTTTTTCATAAAGACAGATTTATGCGATTCGACTCAGTGCGAATCAGCAGTAAAAGAAACAATAAAAAACTGTGGATCTATTCATGGTCTAATCAATAATGCTGGGATAAATGATAGTATTGGGCTTGAAAATGGAAGTCCGGATAGATTTAGATTATCACTCCAAAAGAACTTGAGTCACTATTATGACATGGCACACTATTGTCTGCCTTACCTAAAGAAATCTAAGGGAGTTATACTCAATATGGCCTCAAAAACAGCCATAACGGGTCAAGGTAGTACCTCAGGCTATGCAGCCGCAAAAGGCGGTGTTTTGGCTTTAACCAGAGAATGGGCAGTGGAATTACTTGAGAGTGGTATTCGTGTAAATGCTATTGTACCGGCAGAAGTAATGACTCCTTTGTATGCGCAGTGGTTGAATACCTTTGAGAGCCCCAGTAGTAAACGAGAATCAATTGAAAATAGAATCCCTTTGGGCAATAGAATGACCAGGCCGAGGGAGATAGCCGATACCGCAGTATTTCTGTTATCAGAAAGGTCAAGTCATATTACTGGTCAGCACATGTACGTAGATGGCGGATACACTCATTTAGACCGTATTATTTGACTAAAAGCATGAATTCTAACACTCAGACTAGACCAAAGTTAATTGAACGGAAAGCCCTGATTCCATTCATTCTGATTACATCACTTTTCGCGCTATGGGGCTTTGCAAATGCCGTTACAGATCCGATGGTTCAGGCATTCAAAAAAGTACTTGAGTTATCTAATTCACAAGCTGCTTGGGTTCAAATGGCATTCTATGGTGGTTATTTCTGCATGGCGCTACCGGCTGCTCTCTTTGTAAGGAAATATTCCTATAAAGTGGGTGTTTTGATTGGTCTAGCCCTTTATGCGGTAGGGGCGCTCTTATTCTTCCCTGCAGCTCTTACCGAGCAGTTCTGGTTTTTTTGTTTAGGCCTGTATGTACTCACCTTCGGTTTGGCCTTTTTGGAAACAACTGCCAACCCTTATATTCTGGCTATGGGGGCAAGAGAAACAGCTACTCAGCGCCTCAACCTGGCACAAGCCTTCAATCCGCTGGGCCTCCTTGGTGGTCTTCTGGTCGCCCAACAATTTGTATTAAGAAACCTACAATCAGATGACATCGCAGACTACGCCACACTTGATACGGCCAAAAAAACCTTGATTAGGACTTCCGACCTATTGGTCATCCGTAACCCCTACGTGATTCTTGGGTTGGTACTTGTAGGGGTCTTCATTTTAATTGCTGTTAGCAAGATGCCCCAGGCCAAGGGAGAAGGAGAAATTCCCAGCTTAAAGACAACTTTTAACTCACTGATAAAGAACAAAAAGTATGTCCTAGGAGTATTGGCACAGATATTCTATGTGGGTGCACAAATCATGTGCTGGACTTATATATATCAGTATGCCGAGGCCATCGGAGTATCCAGCACAGTTGCCGCCAATTACCAGTTTGCCGCCTTTATAGTCTTTCTTATTGGTAGAGCAGTTGGTACCTACCTGCTCAGGTTTATTAACTCAGGTAAGTTGCTTATGTATTTTGCCAGCCTTGCAGGTATAAGCACCATTTTAGCCATTTATTTGGAAGGGACTAATGGATTATATGCCCTGATTACCATCTCCTTTTTTATGTCCGTAATGTTTCCGACTATCTATGGTATTGCCTTAAATGGGCTTGATGAAGAGCAATCAAAAGTCGGAGCAGCCGGATTGGTAATGGCCATTGTGGGAGGAGCCTTAATGCCCAAGTGGCAAGGCATGATTATCGACATGGGTGGAACAGCTGTTAATGATACTCAGATCACAGGCGTTTCGGAGGTGAACTTCTCGTTTATCCTTCCATTCATCTGTTTTGTATACATAGCATGGTATGGACATCAGGTATTTAAGAAATATCAATCCACAGAAGTCTTGTAACCGTTTTCTATGAAGAAGTACTGCCTTACATTAGACTTAAAAGACGACCCTCGGTTAATAGCCGAGTATAAATTATACCATCAAAGAGTATGGCCCGAAGTTATTCGGAGCATTCGGGATTCGGGTATCTCAAACATGGACATCTACCTCCTGGGCAACAGGCTTTGCATGACGATTGAAGCAGAAGATGCATTCTCATTTGAGATGAAAAACCAACAGGATGAGCAAAATGCTACGGTACAAGCTTGGGAGGCGTTGATGTGGAAGTACCAACAAGCATTGCCAATGGCAAAACCTGGTGAAAAGTGGCTACTGATGGAAAAGATTTTCGAACTTAATGGTATTCAATCGTCATGAGCTGGCCATATAATAGAAAATATCCGTCAATGGATGACCTCCGAAAAAGGGCAAAAAGGAAAATGCCAGGCTTTGCCTTCGAATACCTAGATGGAGGCTGCAACGAGGATGTCAACCTTCACCGTAATACCTCAGAAATACAAGATGTCAGCCTAATTCCACAGTACTTGGCTCCATACAAGCAAAGCAGCCTTAAAACAGAATTATTTGGCTATACCTATGACGCTCCATTCGGTATTGCCCCTGTAGGCTTGCAAGGCCTCATGTGGCCAAATTCACCTGAGATATTGGCAAAGGCGGCATTTGCCCATAACATCCCTTTTATTCTAAGTACGGTTACTACCTCCAGCATCGAACGGATTTCAGAAATCACAGAAGGCAGTGCTTGGTTCCAATTATATCACCCAGCAAAGGATGAATACAGAGATGATATACTGGCTAGAGCTCAAAGTGCCGGGTGTCAGGTTTTGGTGTTGCTATGTGATGTGCCCACATTCGGATTCCGTCCCCGTGATATAAGGAATGGACTCTCTATGCCACCAAGGATGACACTGAGAAATATTGGTCAGGTCATGACAAGCCCTCATTGGGCATTACAAACGCTTAAACACGGCCAGCCAAATTTTGAAACACTCAAACCTTACATGTCTGAAAAGCTAGGACTGAGTGGTTTGGGTGCCTTCATGGATCAGATGTTTTCGGGACGCCTAGATAATGACAAGATTACCCGTATTCGCGACCAGTGGAAGGGTAAAATTGTGCTGAAAGGAGTGGCTAGCGAAGAAGATACCCAAAAGGCTATTGCCTTAGGGCTTGATGGTGTTATCGTCTCGAATCATGGAGGCAGACAGCTTGACGCGGGAGAATCAACCATTAAACCCTTGAGTAGAATCGCTGCTAAGTATGGTGATCAGATAAAAGTGATGATGGATGGTGGTATGCGTTCCGGACCAGATATTGCCAGATCCGTTGCTAGTGGAGCCGCGTTTACATTTATGGGTAGAAGCTTTATGTATGGAGTTGGAGCATTAGGGAAAAAAGGAGGAGAACATACCATAGGCTTACTAAAGACACAATTAAAACAAGTAATGGAACAAGTTTGCTGCGAACAGATCACAGATTTACCAAATCACCTTTATAAAGAAATTGACCATAAGCATTGAAGGAATGAGAGATAGAAAAAGAGCCCTTCTTATGAAAATATCAGTCACCCTTTCAATGGTGATGATGAGCTCTGATCGACCAGAAACGCAAAACTTTTCAGCTTATAATCAAGAAATTCCCGGTTCTGATCTATCTATCGACTTTACCCCAATTTCTGGAGGCAAGTTCACAATGGGTAGTCCTGAATCTGAAGTAGGTAGGAACCTGGATGAAGGACCTCAACATGAGGTTGTAGTAAGTGATTTTTGGATGAGTACGCTAGAAGTTACTTGGGATCAGTTTGAACTTTTTCTATATCGTGAAACAGATAGCGAGATTGTAAAAGAGAATAGAGAGCTTACGCTGGAAGTAGATGGTATAGCAGGAGCAACTATGCCTTACGTAAACTTCAATAAGCCAGGTTATCCCTTGGTAAACGTGACACAATATGCAGCCTCCACTTTTTGCAAGTGGTTGAGTGCGAAAACGGGTCGTTTTTATCGTTTGCCCACAGAAGCCGAATGGGAGTACGCCAGTAAAGCTGGAGGAAATGCACCGTTCTCATTTGATAAAACACAGATTGACAACTTTGCCTGGTATAGTGAGAATAGTAACGGAAAACCGCAAAAAGGAGGAAAGAAGAAACCAAATGCATGGGGCTTATATGACATGCATGGTAATGTAGCAGAATGGGTGCTAGATGGATATAGCGAGAATACATATAGTCAAAAAGACCGTGACGAAAAATCCACTGCATACTACCGAAGAACTATATCCGCGTGTAGTACGTGGGGGATCATTTAATGACCCTCTCAAAAACTTAAGAGCTGCGGCACGGCAGTTTTCTGATAAGAGCTGGAAAAAACGAGATCCCCAAATACCAAAGAGCCTCTGGTGGCTAACGGATGCGCTTCATGTAGGATTTAGAGTTGTAAGACCTGTACAAGTGCCACCAAAGTCTGAATGGGAGAAGTACTGGGGTAAACCAATAAGAGAATATTAAAACTAAAGTCTATGAAATCTTCTAACGATACTAACCCAAAAACAAGACGTAAATTTCTAGAAACTACGGCAAAGGTTGCCGGAACAGGAGCACTTTTAAGTGCTTTACCTATCCCAATAAGCGCATACGCTGGTGCTGCAGGTGAGATAAAAGTCGCGTTGGTTGGTTGTGGTGGTCGAGGTACTGGTGCTGCTGCTCAAGCAATCGAGGCCGATCCAGATGTGAGGCTAGTCGCTATGGCTGATGTCTTTGCTGACAGGCTGGAAGGTAGTTTTAAGAACTTGTCAACCAAGTACGAGGGCAAGGGAAAAGTGTTAGTAAAGGAAGAGTCCAAATTCACAGATTTCGATGGGTATAAAAAAGCCATTGATATGGCAGATGTGGTTATACTCACTACACCTCCGGGTTTTAGACCACTTCATTTTGAGTATGCGGTGCAGCAAGGCAAACATGTGTTTATGGAAAAACCCGTAGCTACGGATGTTGTCGGTATCAAGCGAGTTTTGGAGGCTGGGAAGATGGCACGTCAGAAGAAATTAAATGTTGTTGTTGGCTTGCAAAGACACTATCAAAAGAACTATCGAGAAGTTGAGAGACTACTTCAAAATGGTAGCTTAGGAAACATAGTTTCCGGTCAAGTGTATTGGAACAGTGCAGGTGTTTGGGTTCGTCCAAGAAAACCAGCACACACAGAGCTAGAATATCAAATGTTGAATTGGTATTACTTCACATGGATTTGTGGAGACCATATCCTTGAGCAGCACATTCATAATATTGATGTGGCCAATTGGTATATAGGATCAAGGCCAGTTTCAGCTCAAGGCATGGGAGGTCGTGAAACACGGACTGGTAAGGATCACGGTCATATTTTCGATCATCACTTTGTTGAGTTTGTCTACCCAGAAGGCCAAGTTATTTCCAGCCAATGTAGGCACCAAAGAGGATGTATGAATCGGGTTGAGGAAGTATTCCAAACTACAAAAGGAAGCATTAAAGTAAATAGTGGAAATAGGAGTCTCGTGAAGGGGTATGATGGTCAATCAATCTTAGATTATAAAGGCCAAAACGACATCAATCCCTATCAGCAAGAGCATAATGAGCTTTTTGCGGCCATAAAAGCTGGAGAACATCGGCTTGACAATACCGAATATGGTGCGGAAAGCACAATGACAGCTATTTTGGGTCGTATGGCCACCTATTCGGGTCAACAAATTACCTGGGATGAAGCAATGGCCAGTAACTTAAAGTTAGTGCCGGACAACCTAACATCATTTAAGGATCAGGCACCCATCCTACCAGATTCAGAAGGAAACTATGAAGTAGCAGTTCCAGGGAAAACGAGATTCTTTTAAACAACGATCATTTTGACCCCTATGAAAAGAGGTGTTTTCTTATCAATCTTGTGTTTGCTGGCAATGAGCCAACTTACCTTGGCGCAGAAAAGACCAAACATAGTATTCATCCTAGCTGATGATATGGGTTGGAAAGACCCTGGTTTCATGGGAAATACATATCATGAAACGCCCAACTTAGATAGGCTTTCCAAGATGGGCACCATGTTTACCAATGCTTACGCCAATGCGCCAAACTGCGCCCCGACCAGAGCAAGCTTAATGACTGGGCAGTATACACCAAGACATGGTATTTTCACCGTGGCCTCGGCCGAAAGAGGCAAAAGTGAGAATAGAAAACTGATCCCTCCTACGAACAAACACGTTCTTGCTCCCGCTTTCATCACCTTTCCAGAGTTGCTGCAGGGCTCTGGGTATGCTACGGCAAGTATAGGGAAATGGCATCTCGGGGGAAGTCCAAGAACCAACCCCTTAGCACAAGGGTTTGATGTAAATATTGGCGGAGATCAGAGAGGGAGCCCCAGAAGTTATTTTAGCCCATATAAGAATGAACAACTACCGGATGGGCCGGAGGGGGAATACCTCACCGATAGACTAACCGCTGAGGCATTGTCTTTCATTGATGACAATAGGGAGAAACCATTTTTTCTCTACCTCACACATTTTGCAGTACACACCCCTATTCAGGGAAAAAAAGAGCTGGTAGAAAAGTATAGGAACAAGCCACCACCAGAAGGGAAGCATAATGCTGTTTATGCCGCCATGATAGAAAGTCTAGATGATGGAGTCGGTAGGATCATGGATAAACTCTCAGAGCTTGGGTTAGAAGAAAATACCATGGTGATTTTTTTCTCTGACAACGGTCCCTATTTCAGGGCTTCAGAGGCAACACCACTCAGAGGGTCGAAAGGAATGCTGTACGAAGGTGGAATTCGAGAACCTTTGATTATCTATTGGAAAGGACACACAACAGCCGGGAAGGTTATAGAAGAGCCAGTCATAGGAACCGATTTCTTCCCAACTTTTCTGGAACTTGCAGGAATAAAAAAACGGCCAAGACTTACACTCGATGGGAAAAGTCTGCTACCACTTCTGGAAAAAGATGGTCAATTTGAAAGAGAAGCACTTTATTGGCATTTCCCAGCCTATTTAGAACCCTATGGAGGAATGAAGGAAAAATGGCGGCAAGTTCCTGCCTCAGCTATTCGCATGGGTGACTGGAAGTTGATTGAAAATTTTGAAACTGGTGCACTTGCTTTATACAACCTTAAAACAGACCTAAGCGAGTCAATTAACCTAGCCGAAAAAGAACCTGAGAAAACGCATGAGCTTTTTAAGGCATTAACCAAATGGAGATTGGAAGTCAATGCGCCAATACCAGTTGAGCTGAACCCAGAATACAAAGAATCAAACAAATAAGTATGAACCAGCTAAAAGGTATTTTTTTTATCACCTCACTGTTCGTGCTTTTTGGCTGTGGTAACCATCAAGTTGAAAAAGCTAAGATGCCCAATATCGTCATCATATTCTGTGATGATTTAGGCTATGGAGATTTAACAAGTTACGGGCACCCCACTATTAAGACCCCTAACCTAGATAGAATGGTCTCTGAGGGAATGAAATTCACTAATTTCTATTCAGGGTCACCAGCCTGTACTGCAAGCAGGTATGCGCTGTTGACAGGACGTTACCCAGTTCGTTCAGGCTTTGGTTGGGTACTGTCACCCAGATCGCCCAGAGGGATGCATCCTGAAGAGATCACTTTGGCTGAAGGGATGAGAAATGCAGGTCACAGTACCGCGATTTTTGGGAAGTGGCATCTGGGCGTTACAAAGACAGAGTATTTACCGCTGCAAAATGGGTTCGATGAATTTCTAGGATTACCCTATAGCAATGATATGATTCCACCAAATTGGAAAGATATTCCGTTGATTGATGGAAATGACACATTAGAGCATAATCCCGATCAAACGAAACTCACTAAAATGTATACAGAAAGGGCTGTAGACTTTATAGAAAGAAAGAGCAATGAGCCCTTCTTTCTCTATGTGCCTTATGCTATGCCCCATGTGCCATTAATGCCCGGTAATGACTTTAATGATTCAGAAAGAGGCACCTATGGGGATGTAGTGGAAGAAATTGATTGGGGAGTGGGAGAAATTATGAAGTCACTAAAGGCCCAGGGGATTGCAGAGAACACCTTAGTCTTTTTTACCAGTGACAATGGACCTTGGATTATAAAAGGTGAAAAAGGAGGTTCTTCAGGCCTGCTCAGAGATGGAAAAGGGAGTACTTGGGAAGGAGGGATGCGCGTACCAGGAATTGCCTGGTGGCCAGGTACTGTAGAGGCAGGGACTATACAAACACAGAGGGCCAGTACCCTGGATTTATACCATACAGCTTTCAGTCTTACAGGTCAAGAGGTTCCGAAAGATAGGCCCGTAGATGGGCGAAATATTTCAGAATTACTCCAGAATGAATCAATGCAAAAAGATGAGCCTTATTTCTACTATGGTTTAAACAATAGGCTGATGGCGGTGAGAAAAGGGCCGTGGAAATTGCATTCCTTTACGTATAGTCAAACGGGTAAGGATTACTTTGAAGGGAAGCTACCCCTACTTTTCAATTTGAATATAGATCCTTCTGAGAAGTATGAAGTCTCTAATGACAACCCACAAGTAGTTGCCGAATTGCAACAGCTGATAAGGGCTCATCAAAAACAGCTAGAAAGCCAGCCAACATTCTTTGACCAGCAATAGCCTTGAAGTCACGCTTGACATAGCCTTCTGATAGCGTAAATTCCATAGTTAAGACACGCTATTTGCACCCATTCTCTTCCAAATTCAATTAACTGCAATTATAGTGTTGGACTAGGTGAACTAACTGATAGAAATAAATGCGAATCTCCGATATCTTGGAAGAAGATTAAACCTTAAATAAATGCATTTGAAAAGGTCAACAGTCTACTTCCTTATAGTGCTGCTTTTGGGCATCCAAATGTCCTGTAGTGTTCAAGATCAAATAGAAAGCACCATTCAGAACGAGGACGATCGAATGGAATGGTGGCGCGAAGCCAGGTTCGGAATGTTTATTCATTGGGGTTTGTATGCCATTCCTGCCGGAGAATGGAATGGGCAGACAAATCATGCAGAATGGATAAGAACTACTGCTGAAATCCCCTTAGATACCTATGATGAGTTTTTACCAGAATTTAACCCGGTAAAATTTGATGCTGATGCCTGGGTAAAGATGGCTAAGGAGGCCGGCATGAAATACATCACCATTACCAGTAAACACCATGATGGCTTTGCACTGTACGACTCCAAAGTGTCGGACTATGACGTCATGTCAACCCCGTTTCAGCGAGATATTTTGAAAGAGTTGGCAGAAGCCTGCCGAAAAGCGGATATCAAATTGTGCTTTTATCATTCAATCATGGACTGGCATCATCCAGATTATTTGCCCAGAAGAAGTTGGGAAAAAGAAAGGTCTGCCGAAGGTGCTGAATTTCCTCGTTTTGTGGACTATATGAAAAGCCAGCTCAAAGAACTTTTAACTGAATATGGAGACATAGGTGTCCTTTGGTTCGATGGAGAATGGGAAGACACCTGGACGCATGAAGATGGTGTGGAGTTATACGATTATGTAAGAAGTTTTCAGTCCGATATTATCATAAATAATAGAGTTGATAAGGGTCGTCAGGGTATGCAAGGGCTGACCGCTGAAGGAGATTTTAGAGGAGATTTTGGTACACCGGAACAAGAAATTCCAGATATGGGATTACCAGGGATTGATTGGGAAAGTTGTATGACTATGAACGATCATTGGGGGTATAATAAGAATGATGACAATTGGAAGACTACCGAAGACCTAATTCAAAAACTATCAGATATAGCTTCAAAAGGAGGTAACTTTTTGCTCAACATCGGGCCAAAAGCCGATGGCACTTTCCCACAAGAAAGCATAGACAGGCTTAAGGCGATAGGCAGCTGGATGAAAGTAAATGGTGAATCGATCTACGGTACCAGTGCGAGCCCTTTTGAACACCTGTCATGGGGTAGAGTAACCCAGAAAGAAGTGCCAAGTGGTACACGGCTCTATTTGCACGTCTTTGACTGGCCAAACGATGGTAAACTTAGACTAAGCGGTATTCGAAATAAAGGCCTAAGAGCGGGACTACTTGCTAGCACCTCTACTACGCTAGATTTCGAAAGAGATGAAGATGCCCTGGTGATTAAGGTTCCGCTTACACCTCCTGACTCAATTAACACAGTAGTTTTTGTAGATATTGAAGGAATGCCTGACGTAATGCTGCCACCAAAGATTGTATTTGAAGAGGATAGTTTTGTTGATGAAATGTCTGCTCAACTTAAGCATGCCAGTGGTTTTACCATTAGATATACACTCGATGGAAGTACTCCAACCTCTGAATCAGCAGTCTACTCAGAAAATCTTCTGATAGACAATAGTGCCACTATCAAGGCAAGGCTTTTCAAAAGCGGCTTAGCACTCAGTGGCGTCTCGAGTCAACAATTCACTAAAGTTGAAATGCAACAGAGTAGTAATCCAAGGAATCTTAAACAAGGCCTTAATTATAAATACTATGAAGGTGATTGGAATCAATTGCCCAATTTTGAAAGCCTTAAGACAAAAAAGCAAGGAACAATATCAGGGTTTGACTTCAGTCCGAGAACACAAGAAGAGCATTTTGGCTTTGAGTATAGCGGTTACATCAATATTCCCGAGAATGGAGCTTACCGTTTTTATGCATCTTCAGATGATGGGAGTCAACTTTTTATCAATGATCAGTTGGTGGTTGATAATGACGGCTTACACGGAATGGTAGAAGAAAACGGATTAACCGCGCTATCCAAAGGTTACCATAAGATCCGTGTAACTTTCTTTGAAAAAAGTGGAGGAGATGGTTTAATTGTGAGCTGGAAAGGCCCAAATATCACAAAGAGTGAAATTCCGTCCGAAGTACTTTTTAAATAGTGGAATGGCCATGAAAAGGAGATTGTTTACATCAGTTGGAGGCATCGCATTGGCTCTACTAGTTAGTTTTCCGCTAAAGGCACAAAAGCAATATACTGCAGACTGGGATGACCTAAAGTCAAGGCCATATCCACAGTGGTTCAAGGATGCCAAACTTGGCATTTTTATTCACTGGGGTGTATATTCAGTGCCTGCCTACAGCAACAAAGAAGACTATGGCGAATGGTATTTGAGGGGACTAATGCTGAAAGACTCTTTACGCACCTCTTACATGAAAACCCATTATGGAGAGGACTTCACATACAGAGACTTTGCGCCATTGTTTAAAGCAAGGCTCTTTTACCCCGATGAGTGGGCTGATCTTTTCAAACGAGCAGGAGCCAAATATGTAGTAATGGTCTCAAAGCATCATGATGGATACGCACTCTGGCCGAGTAAGTATGCCCCAAAATGGAACAGTATGGATGTGGGTCCCAATCGGGATTTGGTAGGAGAACTTACCGAATCAGTGAAGAAGGCCGGTTTGCACATGGGTCTTTACTATTCACTGCCAGAGTGGAATAACCCCCTGCACAGGTGGGATACCGATCCGCATAGAAATATTGGACCATATGTGGAAAAACATATGATTCCACAATTCAAAGAACTTATTTCTGCTTACAAACCTGATGTGATTTTTGCCGATGGAGAATGGAACAACTCGGCCGAAGAATGGCATTCTGCTGAATTAATTTCTTGGTACTTCAATCTTGTTGGTGATGATGCGGTAGTAAATGATCGTTGGGGTGGTGGTAGCCAAGGAATGGGATTTCTGACACCCGAGTACAGTGCTGGAATAAAGGCGACAGATAGGCCCTGGGCCGAGGTAAGAGGTCTTGGGCGCTCCTTTGGACTCAATAGATTTGAGAAACTCGATGCATACATGACGGGTGAAGAATTGATTCACTTCTTTATTAAAGCTGTGGCCAATGGCGGAGGTGTGACCATTAATGTAGGGCCAACTGCCGATGGTCAAATACCATTGCTTCAACAAGATAGACTCATACAACTGGGAAATTGGATTAAGATAAACGAAGAGGCCATATACGGCTCTACCGTTTGGAAGAAAACGGGGGAAGAGAAACTGGTGACTACTGAAAGAATAGATGCCAATATTGATTTCAATTGGGTTCGAAACGGACCTGGAAGCCCGATCAAAGAAGATGACTTCACGGCCATTTGGACGGGCTTTATAGCCCCTGAATATTCAGAAAATTATCAATTCGAAGCCCAAGCGGATGATGGTATCCGTGTTTGGATCAATGACCAACTGATTATTAATAACTGGAAGAATGCTCCAGAAGGCGCTAATGGTTTTGTTATGGGAAGCAGAAACACCTCATCTGTGACTAAGGCTATTGAATTAAAGGCAGGCCAGCGATACCGAATAAGAGTAGAGTATTTTGAGGGAAAACAAAATGCCAGCGCAAGACTGTTTTGGTCGAGCACCAGTCTGGAAAAGCAAATAGTTCGTTCCTCGAGATTATACACCACAGCAGAAGGGGAAACTCATGGTCTAAATGCTGTTTACAGCTCTATGCAACAGCATATCGCCTATACCCAGAATAATGATAATGTATATGCCATTACCATGGAATGGCCCGATGATGAATTAATCTTGAATATTGACCAGCCGAGTAAAAGAGCACAAGTGAGTCTTATAGATTACGATGGTGAACTGAACTGGAGTTATTCGGACGGAAAAATGAGAATCAATACAGGCGATATCAAATTCAGTAAGTTGAAGAGTAAAGATGCTTGGGTCTTTAGAATTACTAATTTTTAAAAGGCAATTATAAACGAAGAAATGCTCGGTGTCAGCAATTATATAAAGGCACTTTTTCATACAATCAATGGAAATTGCCTCTGAGTAGATCAGGGGCTTTCCTTTTTCCATTACATCAAAGCAGAGGTTGCCAATCAGCTGGTGTGAGAGGAAGCTTAAGAATACTTTTGAATAATTAGCCAAACTGTTTAAGAATAAATACCGATTGATTTAGTGTCCTGAATGGAGTTCAATTTTTGTTAAATTCGGCAATGGATTATCAGCAAATTTTGATGGATATTCAATTGTGGTTTAGTACCCATGTGTTGAGCCTGCTCATTTCCTTAGGTATCATCATCCTATATCTGATAAGTAGAAGAGTGATAAAGAGTCTGGTCAAAAGACACGGTGTAAACCACAGTTTCGATAAATCCAGAATGCTCTATATCTCAAAGATTACTGGATTGGCTAACTCGATTGTTTTTGGAGTGTTACTTGGATTCATTTGGGAGATATCACTCTCAGGCTTATCACTGTACTTTGCCAGTATCTTCACTGTGGTAGGTGTCGGATTGTTTGCCCATTGGTCAATCTTGAGTAACCTAACGGCCTCGGTAATCTTATTCTTCTTTTTCCCTTATAGAATAGGCTCTCATATCAAGATTCAGGATGGGGAAAACTCCATAGAAGGGTTGATTCTGGACATCAAGATGTTTTATATCGAAATTGAGTTGGAAGATGGAAGAATAGCCTCGTACCCCAACAATCTCGCTATTCAGAAAGCCTCAATTCAGAAGAAATAGAGTCTTTTCACTCTGTTTTATTAGAAATCATTTTATTTACTCAACAAAAGTGAAAATAATTATTACTTTTACTTTCGTTAAGTAAATCTATTTCTTATGTCTGATCACTCACTCGGAGAATTTGAAGAGCTCGTTTTACTCATGGTTGCCGCCTATAACCGTGAGGCCTATGGTGTGCTTATTCTTGAAAACCTTGAGGAAAAACTCAATAGAAAAGTCAACATCAGTGCGGTGCATATGGCCTTAAAGCGGATCGAAAAGAAAGGCTTCGCTGAGTCGTCATATGGTGGTATTACCAACGAGCGGGGTGGTAGACGAAAGAAGTATTATGCCATAACTGCCCTTGGAAAGAAGACACTCGATCGACAATATGAATTGAGAACAAGCATCTACAAACAAATCCCAAACATTTCATTTGGTCAATGAAACCTCAGCCACCAAAGCGATCACTCAAATTTCTACGATGGTTTTGTCGAGAAGACTACTTGGAGGAAGTGGAGGGAGATCTGGTAGAACTCTTTGAAAAACGTTTTGAAGACAATCCAGCTAAGGCAAAGAGGGCTTTCACCTGGAGTATTATTAAATACTTCAGACCAGCATTTATTAAGTCATTTCAAAAATTCAACAACTCAAATACAACAGCTATGTTCAAAAACTACCTGAAGGTTTCCTGGCGAAACCTGAAACGCCAACCTTTTTTTACCGCCCTCAATACCTTTGGCCTGGCCATAGGAATGGCAGGCGCCCTACTCATTTCGCTTTTCATATATGATGAGCTGAGCTATGACAAAATGTTTGCCGGTGCTGATCGCATCTACCGGGCAAACATCGATAATAAGATCGCAGGGGAGACTAACAAGTATGCAGCAGTCTCAGGTCCTTTGGCCGAAGTCATGAGAAGGGATTACCCCCATTTGGAGGCTATCACCAGATTTAAACATACCGGCAGCAGGCTTATCCGACAATTGGATGCCGACCAAAATGTGAAAGAAGACAATGTGGTAGGGGCAGACCCAGCCTTCTTCGATATGTTTGGTCTGGATCTGATCATTGGGGATAAGCAATCGGCATTTACCGAGCCTAATTCCATTGTACTTTCTCGTACGGCAGCAGAAAAGCATTTTGGTCTTAACGATGCACTGGGGCAGCAAATGCTCTTAGACAATGATGAGGTTTATCTGGTCACAGGAATAATAGAGGACCTACCAACGAATTCATTTCTGAAGGATTACGGTTTGTTTTTGTCTATATCAAGCTTCGATGATCATGATAGCCCAGCCTGGAACGACTGGAATTATCCAACCTTTATCAAACTGAAGGAGGGAGCCAGTGAATCAGACCTTCAAGACTATTTGGCTACTGTGAAAGACAGGTACCTGCTGCCTTGGGCCATGAAGTCTTTTCCCGGCTTGACTATGGAGAGTGTCAAAGCGCAAGAAGAATCTGGAAACTATATGATATTTGATGCAACTGCCTTGATAGATGTGCATTTAAAGTCTCCAAACCTCTCAGGTGATTTCAATCTGAACGGAGATGTTCAGAACATCTACATACTGTTCTTTATCGGGTTATTTCTGATCCTATTGGCGAGTGTCAATTTTATGAATCTATCCACGGCTCGATCGCTCAAAAGAGCCAAGGAGGTTGGTATCAGAAAGACATTAGGGTCTTACCGATCGGCAATCATTGGTCAGTTTCTAACAGAAGGAACACTGGTTACCTTTTTTTCCCTAGTGCTTGCGATTGGAATGGCTTCTCTGGCCATGCCTTATTTTAATGCGCTGGCAGGCAAGTCAATGGTTTTGCCATTTGGTCAAATTTCGTTCTGGCTAATTCTATTAGGTGCTTCGCTGCTTCTTGGACTTTTTTCGGGAAGCTATCCAGCTTTTTTAATGTCCAAGTTTTCACCATTAAAAGGGTTAAAGGGAGGAGAGCACACAGTTGGGGGAGCAAATACAAGAAGACTTCTCGTCATCATTCAGTTTGCCGTGTCAGTCTTTTTGATTGCCAGCACTTTGATTGTTTTTAGGCAGCTTAGCTTTATTCAAGGCAAAGACCTCGGCTTTCAGAAGGATCAGATCCTGGTGTTGAATGATGTGAGCGCAGCAGGAGAACAAGTGGAAACTTTTAAAGAAGAAGTCAATCGACTGGCACAGGTTGAACGGACTTCACTGAGCAGTTATTTGCCTACACCATCAGATAGAAGTGGTACTACCTACTTCCCTGAGGAGGAAGTCTTCCAGGCCAGTTCCGCTATTATTATTGATCAATGGCACATTGATTTTGACTATCTACCCACACTTAACCTTGAACTTGTATCGGGTAGAAATTTCAACAGAGCATTGACAACAGATTCAATGGGTGTGATACTGAATGAGTCGGCGGTGAAAATGCTTGGGAAGACTCCTGAAGAAGTACTAGGAATGAGGATCACAGACGATTTTAGAAATCCTGACGAATCCAAAATGGCCTTCTACACAGTGATTGGAGTAGTAAAGAACTTCCACTTTGAAACCATGAGGAATAATATAGATGCCTTAAGTCTCATTATTGGTAAAAGAGAAGCCAATCGAATGATGGTGAAATTAAATGCCTCTGATTTTTCGGAGACGATCGAACAAATTGATGACCTATGGGGTAAAATGGCGCCAGGTCAACCTTTCGATTTTTACTTTATGGATGATTCATTTGATGAAGTTTATAAGGCTGAACAAAGATTGGGCAGCATCTTCATCACCTTTACCACGCTTTCCATTTTCATTGCTTGTCTTGGACTTTTCGGTTTGGCAGCATTCAATGCCGAAAGACGAGCCAAGGAAATTGGAATTCGAAAAGTACTAGGGGCCTCAGTAACACAGATCACCTTAAGACTTTCCTCTGAGTTCTTGAAGTTGGTAAGCATTGGCATTCTGGTTTCAATACCACTTGCCTGGTTTGCTATGGATCGCTGGTTACAGGACTTCACATATAGAGTAGAAATGGGCTGGCTTGTATTTGTTATCGCAGCGGCCGCAGCCGTGTTGATATCGATACTGACGGTAAGCCATCAAAGTATGAAAGCCGCTTTGAGCAACCCTGTTAAATCTTTAAGGTCAGAATAAATTGGAATGAGCCTCTCATAGAGAGGCTCTTTTTCTTACTGGCAACCAGTCGAGCCTGAAAATGTATTGAGACTTACATTTTCATAGATCACACGTAAGTCTGCCGGATTGCCTGATGCTGCCGTGTAGATATTGAACCCTACCTGTAATGTGGGTGGGAGATCAGGCCTTTCATAAGTAGCAGCCAGGTTCCAAGTATTGCCCCCTATGGCTCTTTGGTAAAGGCGGAAAGTAGATCCATCGCGACAGATTCTAAGCTCATGATCTGTGACCCCATCTGAGATAGGCTCAAAAGGAGAAGAACTGTTGTTGGTGTTTTTTGTTTCATACCCTAATCCTTGAGGAGTATTGCCTGAAACAATATGTACATAGTCTTCTCCAGATCTATTATCAGCACTTCGGGCCATTAAACCTCCCAGGCAGATATTACAGTCTACAGGGGCATTGGCATCGCTGGTTTTTCTTACTGAGACTGTAGCAGTAAATGTAAAATTCCCGGTCACATTTTGATAGGCTAATCCCCCTTGATTCCCCTCAAACCAAAGGGCATTTTGAGCCATGGTAAGGTTGAGTCTGGTGTCTGTGTTTTCCGAAATGCCTACAGCCGAAGGATTGAATAAGTCCCAGTTTCCTGAAAATGCTGTTGTAATTTGGGTTGCAGTACCGGTGAAGTCAATATTATTCTGTGCTGAGCCATTGATATTCACTGTGCGACCCACGGGGTTAAACGCAAAGCCATTCTTGGAAGGAATTACCGTGTAGGCGCCATTTTCAACTTCCAGACTGTAACTACCATTTTGGGATGTATTGATAGTGGTAGAACCGATATCGACCGAAGCAGCACTTTGAATACCAGACAGCGTTCCTGAAATAACGATTGGGTCTGGATCTGGAGTTCCTGAATCATCGCCTCCACTGGAACAGGCCACGAATAGTAGAATTGTCAATAGGTAAATGCTCTTTTTCATACACTGAATGCCTTAGTGTGAGAATAAAGATGCGAAAAATTTGGAAAGTTTTTGAGGTGAGCTTTCAGTCAACATAATCTGTAAGCTTTTAATTTTTAGATGGTTACTCCTTTTTGCCCAATTGAATCTCGCCATCCAGTTAAAGTACCACAACTGTCTCCTGAGCATTTAATACCGCTTCTGGCACTTCGAAACAGAGTGGCCCAGCTTTTTTGCTCCAGTAGGGTTTGTTTTGCATCTGTTGACTGAGCTTTGTTGTGATGAGGGCACTCATTGCCACTCTATAAGTGAAGATCAAGCGAATTCATTTAGGAACATCTGTAAAAAAGATTTACCAAATGGAACCATTAATTTGATAAATACGTCTTAGCTTTGTAAGTGACCACTTACTTATGACTGAAAAGAAAGAGAAAATCCTAGAAGCTGCTTTAGAACTCTTTGCACAAGAGGGCTATAAGGCTACGTCAACAAGTAAGGTGGCTAAGAGAGCAAGTGTATCCGAAGGGTTGATTTTCAGGCACTTTAACAATAAGGAGGGTTTGTTGGAAGCAATTGTTGCTCAAGGCGAAGAAAGGATTAAAGTACTCTTTGCTGATATTGTTTTGGAAACTGACCCTAAGGAAGTCTTACGGAAAACACTCCAAATTGGTCAAAATATGAATAAAAATGAGGCTGATGCTCACTTTTGGAAACTCCAGTACAAGATTAAGTGGGAGCTTGAAATATATGGGGAACATAAGGTAGAGCCTTTGGAAAGAGCCTTGACATCAGCGTTGGAGCAATTAGGTTATAAAGACCCGTTACAAGAAGCCAGGCTACTGATGTACGCCTTTGACGGAATGACCACAAGGCTTTATCTACAAAAGAATTTTGATGTGGAAACTCCAGTAGCATACCTCTGGAAGAAATACGATTTATAAAAATTTTAAACAAAAAGTAAGTAAGTACTCACGTATAATTAATTCAAAATGAACAAAACAGTTTTAATAACAGGATCAAGTACTGGTATAGGCAAGGCCACTGCCAAGTACTTTCAGGAAAAAGGGTGGAACGTTATTGCAACCATGCGTTCTCCGGAAAAAGAGACAGAATTGAGCCAATTGGATAACGTTTTGGTCACTAGACTAGACGTTTTGGACCTAGAATCTATCAAAATGGCCATTAAGGAAGGTATTGCCAACTTCGGTCAAATAGATGCATTGGTAAACAATGCGGGTTACGGAGCATATGGTCCTCTGGAGTCTTTCCCAAGAGAAAATATAGTTCGTCAATTTGATACAAATGTGATTGGCCTTTTGGATGTCACCCGGGCTATCCTTCCCCATTTTAGGTCAAGTAAAAGGGGAGTAATTGTAAATATATCTTCTATCGGAGGGAAGATGACCTTTCCGTTGGGCTCATTGTATCATGGAACCAAATTCGCAGTGGAAGGTATTTCAGAGGCATTGAGTTTTGAACTCAGCCAGATTGGCATTCAAGTTAAGATTGTCGAACCTGGAGCCATTGCCACCGATTTTGCAGGAAGATCATTTGACTTTAGCAATGATGAAAGCATGCCTGAGTATCAGGAAACCGTTGGAAAGTTAATGGAGGGCTTTGGTAATGCGTTAAGCAATGCATCTGAACCAATTGTTGTAGCTGAGAAAATATACGAAGCTGTTACTGATGGGACAGACAAACTTCGGTACGAGGCTGGTGACGATGCAGTTCAATTAATGGCCAATCGTAAACAATTGGATGATGCAACCATAATAGCCAATGTCAAAGCCATGTTCGGCTTAAAGTAAAATTTTTCATGCTGAGCGCTGTCCGAGAACAGTGCTCAGTGTGCCATTTAACAAAAATTGTATGAAAGTAATCTTAACAGGAGCAACAGGAATGGTCGGCAAATCGGTATTACTGGAGTGCGTTAAGTGTGAAGCAGTGACCCATATCCTTCTAGTTAGCAGGAAGTCGGTGGAAATGGATCATCCAAAGATTAAAGAGGTCTTGCATAAGGATTTTCTAAACCTAGAACCCATACAAAGCGACTTAGTGGGTTACGATGCAATTTTTCATTGCATGGGAGTTTCGGCAGTCGGTATGAAAGAGGCAACCTATACCCGATTGACATATGATTTGACTGTCCACTGGGCAGAAACCCTTTTTCAACTCAATCCCCATATGGTTTTCAACTATGTTTCCGGAGAGGGGACGGATAGCAGAGAGAAAGCACGAGCCATGTGGGCGAGGGTTAAGGGGAGAACAGAAAATATGGTTTTGAAAAGAGGGTTTAAGGATGCCTATATGTTCCGGCCTGGGGGCATATTAGTGGAAAAAGGAATCAAAGCCTCTAATGGCTCGGTAAGTCGAATGTATGCTGCGATGCGCCCCTTGTTGATATTGCTGAGAAATACCAGGTTTGTTACTACAGGGCCCAACATTGGACAGGCAATGATCAATTCGGTATTATCTCCTCAAGACCTGAAAATTTTGACCAATCGGGACATTGATCAATTGGCCGCTCTTTAGTTTTTTATTTATCGTCATTCCTGATAGCTTGTAATGAGTATTCCTATGAAAGAAAGCACAAAGCAAGAAGTTACCGAGAAACTCTCAGCACTGAGAAGTCATTTCAAGTCTATAAGAAATGATCCTTATCAAAATAGGAGGAGACTTTTAAAGAAACTTAGAGAGACTATTCTATTGCAACAAGATGCGCTGTCAGAAGCTTTGTTCAAGGACTTGAGAAAGTCACGACAAGAAGCCTTTATTACAGAAATTGGCTTAGTAATAAAGGAGATAGATCTTCATATCAAAAAGCTTAGGAAATGGAGCCAGATTAAGAGGGTTCATACTCCAATTTACCTACTGCCTTCTTCAAGTCATCTAAAGCATGAACCAAGAGGTACAGTTTTGATTATAGCGCCCTGGAATTACCCTTTTCAGCTTCTCTTTACCCCACTGATTGGGGCGATTTCAGCTGGTAACTGCGTCATGCTTAAGCCTTCCGAGTTTGCAGTGCATACCAACGAGGTGATGGATCAAATCACTCAAGAAGTTTTTGATCCGGGCCATGTGGCTATGGTGCATGGTGGGAAGAATACGAACCAAATACTCTTTGCTGAAAAGTTCGACATGATCTTTTTTACCGGGAGCACCATGTTGGGCAAAATCGTGGCGAAGGCAGCAGCCGAGACTTTGACACCCACAGTGTTAGAGCTTGGTGGAAAAAGCCCCTGCATCGTTGATGAAAGTGCCGACCTCGATGCAGCTGCTAAAAAGATTGCCTGGGGAAAAACGGTTAATCTGGGCCAGACTTGTATCGCACCCGATTACCTTTTGGTACACGAAAATATTAAAGAGGGATTAAGTGCCAAGATCATTAAGTATTGGCAGCAATTCTTTGGCAGTGATCCACGTCAGAGCGAATTTCTTCCTAGAATGATCACGTCAGCGGCCTTCGATCGAGCATCAAGTTACCTGGGTCAAGGGAATGTGATACATGGTGGTGAAATAGATAGAGAAGATAAATATATCGCCCCAACGTTAATGGAAGTGGTCGACTTGGATGAGGGTATAATGAATGATGAAATCTTTGGACCCATCTTGCCTTTAATTACCTACACAAATATCAATGAAGCCATAGACTTTGTGAATAGTAAAGGGCAGCCATTGGCTTATTATTACTTTGGAAAAAGCTCAAATGCCAAAGACCTACTTAAAGAGAATACTTCAGGTGGAGTTTGTATCAATGACGTCCTAATTCACATTTCTAATCACTCATTACCGTTTGGTGGTGTGGGCCCCAGTGGCATCGGGCGTTACCATGGAAGGTATAGTTTTGAGGCCTTTTCAAATGCAAGGGCTATTATGAAATCACCAACCTGGATAGATGTGCCTTTTCGATATCCTCCCTTCAAATATTTCTCCGTTGTGAAGAAGATCCTATCATAAATGGCCATCCAGGCCAATTGAATTTTCGCTTTTGTTCTAACACTTATCTTTTGAACTCAAGTATATTTGAGCCTCAACAGAAAATGACATGAGAAAAAAGATAATCGCAGGAAACTGGAAAATGAATAAATCTTTGGAAGACGGATTGGCTCTGGCTTCTGAAGTGACGAATATGGCCACTGATGAAGTGTCTTCTGAAGTGATCATGATCATGTGCACACCAGCTATTCATTTATCGGCTGTTTCAGGAATTGTAAAAGATGGTGCGAATGTTTCTGTTGGAGCCCAAAATATGAGCGAACATGAGTCTGGAGCTTACACCGGAGATTTATCAGCAGAGATGATCATATCAGCGGGTGCTTCTTTTGTCATTATCGGACATAGTGAACGCAGAGAGTATCATTTCGAAACGAATCAGCAGCTTGCGGATCGTGTAAAATTAGCATTGAATAAAGGCATTACACCGATCTTCTGCTGTGGAGAATCTTTAGAAACAAGAGAGGCCAATGAGCATGTCGGCTTTGTGAATAACCAATTGAAAGAAAGCCTTTTTGATCTCTCTGCTCAGGACATGAAGAAAGTGGTGATTGCCTATGAGCCAATTTGGGCGATAGGCACAGGAGTCACTGCCAGTTCGGCCCAAGCGCAAGAAATGCACTTGAGTATTCGAGAATCCTTAGCGAAGCATTTTGGTCGAGAAGTAGCTAACGAAATATCCATCCTTTATGGAGGTAGTATGAAGCCGGCAAATGCCCAGGAGCTTCTCGCACAACCCGATGTTGATGGTGGACTGATCGGAGGGGCTTCTCTAAAAGCTCGTGATTTTGTAGATATTGCTAAATCCTACTAATGGATTTCATTCAAATTAATGTTCATTGTGATCCTCCGTTCAGAGATATTCTGATGGCAGAGATGGGTTACCTTGAATATGATTCTTTTGTTGAAACTGAACTGGGATTTGAAGCCTATATTTCAGAAGAGAAGTTCAGCCATCCTGGGTTACAAACCCTCTTTAACGACTACAGAAAGCAGACCAGAATCTGGTATGAGCTGAAGAAGATCCCTAAGGTAAACTGGAACGAAGAATGGGAAAAGAACTACGACCCGATTCTGGTTGATGATAAGATATATGTTCGGGCTTCTTTTCATGAGGCCAAGCCAGAATATCCATACGAGATCGTTATTGTACCAAAAATGTCATTTGGGACTGGCCACCATGAGACAACCCACCAGTTGTTGGCATTACAATTAGAGGTTGACCATAAAAACAAGAAAGTGCTGGATGTTGGTTCGGGTACCGGTATTCTGGCCATTATGGCCGATAAGTTGGGTGCTACGTCTGTTGCAGCAACTGATATTGACGAGTGGTGCATAGAAAACTCGATTGAGAACTTTGGGTTGAATGCAGTTGAACCAGCTTTTGTCAAGAAAGGTATTATCCGTGAATTGGAACTCGATGGACAATACGATATCGTTTTAGCTAACATCAATACCAATGTTTTGCTGAATGAAATACCGGTGTATGCGGATTTGCTAGTTGATCAGGGCTATTTATTCCTCAGTGGTTTCTACGAAAAAGACTTGTCACAAATATTGGTGTTGACCTCAAACCACGGTTTGAAAGAAGTGAAGCACACCACACGTAAAAACTGGGTGGGCTTGGTGCTTGAGAAAGTCAACTAAGTTTTCACTATTCTGACGAAATCTTCGTTCATTTAATAGGTCAAGACAGACAGCAACGCTTTATGATCAAGGGTCAAAGAGTAATTATAGCACTCCTTTCACTGATTATACTGAGTACTTTGGTACGTGCACAGAATAGTCCCCTTGACTCCATTCAGATGCCCCCGGATATAGAGGCCATCGTCAAGGCAGACGATCCTTCTAAATTCCCACCCCAGTACGCCTTTTTTATTCAAAACTATCAGAACAATGGATTTTCTATTGAGATGAAGAAGGATCTATTGATGAGTTTGAAAAAGCTTGACAGTCTCAATATTCGCTTGCGTTACGATTTGCGAGAATTTCTTGAAATCCTTCAGTTGGCTAAGGAGGAGCATAACTTCGATGAGCAAGGTATGAAAGACCTGACTTATGCAATGCGAAAGGCTACCGAACAATATGATCGCGTAAAGATTCAATCCTATATAGAAACGCTACACACTTTTATGGCAGAAAAAGCCATCTATAAAGATCGTTATCAATCAATCACATTGAGGAATGCATCTTATGAGGTGCTCTATAATGAAGAAAGTTTTGACGAGCCTCAAGAAATTGTTTATACCGCTGCCAAATCTGTTTCCGTTGAGGAACTGAAAGCAAGAGCCAGTGGAGAATATAAGGCGCCCGAACCTCCTCCAACTGATAAAATGAATGATGCATTACCTGATATGTATCCCGAAATGGGTCCGGTTATCCACCTGAAAAAGGGAGATCTAGTATTTGCCAGTAGTCAGGATACCTTCGAGATCATCGGTGCCGAAGGTTATTTCCTTTTTGATGAAAAGCTATTTCGTGGTCAGGATGGTATTGTGGATTGGTCTAACCTCGATATGGCTCCGGATCAGATGAAGGCGCGATTGAGTAATTATGAGTTTGGGGTTAATCAACGTGAGTTTAAGTTTGAAAATGTGTTTTTCAGCCAACCTGAAAAGATTGATACACCTGTTGAGGGAGAACTCAGTCTTAATATAAGACCATCACGAACAGAGCGCGGGACCTACCCGCGATTTACCTCTTACAACGCTGATACACCCATCAAAGGACTAGGCTCAGAAAAACTGACGTTTACGGGTGGAATTACCTATGAAGGTCCCAACTTTTATTCTCGATCGGCTTACGAAGAAACTTCAACAGTTATCGGTACACTCGATGGTAAAATGAGGTTTAGATCTAGGAGCAAAGACTTTGTATTCAATGTTGAAGACTCAATTTTAACTTCTGAGGATGCTGAACTCACAATCTACCATGAGGGAGACTCGATTTTTCATCCAGCAATAGAATTTACCTATGATTATAAGACAGATCTGATGGAAGTGGAGACGAGTGTGCAAGGGTATAAGACCACACCATTTCGTTCATCTTTTTATAATGTCGATATCTCTGGTGATATGCTCACCTGGGACCTGAATGCCGATTCTCTGGACCTCACCATTAACTCTGCGCGGGCCGATGTCCCCCTGATGATTGAGTCTAAGGACTTTTACAGTAATCAGAAATTTCAGGATATGGCTCAAATTTTCAGTTTTCACCCACTGATTATGGCAGTGAATATGGCCAAAACCTATGGTGGTTCTTTTTATACCAGCCAAATGGCTAGAGATAAGAATCTCGATGAAGGTTTGGTAAAGAAAACGATGGAGTTATTAATGGCACGTGGTATGGTCAAATACGACAGAACCAGTGGCCGCGTTGAGGTTTTAGAGAAGGGTTATCATTATGAGGAATCGGGAAGTAAGAACCCTTATTACGATGACATTCTTATCCCCTCGATTATTGGAAATGCTCCTAACGCCACCTTAAACTTTAAAGATTCTGTGCTGACCGTCAGAGGTGTTCAACGCTTCTTAGTAAGTGATTCATTGGATGTGGTAATTGCACCAAATGACGGACAGATTAAGATTTTGAAGAACAGGGATATTGAGTTTAATGGAGCCCTTGATGCAGGAAACTTTCAATTCAATGGCTATGGGTTCAAATTTAAGTACGATAGCTTCTATGTTGACATGGAAAAGATCGACTTCATTAGGTTACAGGTGGAAGTGGCAGAGGGTAAAAGAGAGGCACTCAGTAATCAGCTAGTGAGTACATCAGGTAAGATTCAAATTAATGAGCCCGATAATAAAACGGGCTTGAGATCACTGCCTGAGTATCCAATCTTTACTTCTTTTGAAAGTGCCAATGTCTATTTCGGTGGAGATGATGTGTTGAAGGGGGCCTACGACAGCACCGTTTACTTCGACATTCCGCCTTTTGAGATTGACAGTGTCGCAGATGAAGATCCATCCAAATACGAGTTTCAGGGTGTTTTTTCTACGGATGGTATGCTTCCCGATTTTGAGGAAGGCTTGAGGCTTATGCCTGATAAGAGTTTTGGTTTTGTGCATGCTATTCCTGATAGTGGTTATAACCTGTATCGGACAGGTGGTCGATTGTTTGGCGAGGTGAAACTGGACAAGCAAGGCATTACAACTCCGGGCCAAATGGACTATTTGACTGGCTCATTTGATGTTGAGTTGTCAACGCTCTTCTTAGACTCTTTGGTTGCCCCTAAGGGAATAAAGGCCGTTTTACAAGAAGGTTTTGTCGATACTGTTTCTTATCCTTCTATGGAGGTAGAGGCCTATAATATGAATTGGTTGGCCAAAAGGGACAGTATGGTCTTAACCAATCTAGACATCAATAAACCCTTTCAGATTTTTGATAAAAAAGCACAGTTAAAGGGAGAAATGACTTTGCGAAAAGCAGGACTCTATGGCTCAGGAGAAATGGACATTGATGGGGCCAAGCTAATGTCCGATTCGATGGCCTTTCAGAATCAGTCTTTTATCGCAGCGCATTCCAGTCTCACTTTGAAGGCTCCTAATTCCCGTAAGCCTATTCTGAGTACTACAGATGCCCGTGTAGATTTCGATGTAGCCAATGAGTTGGCCAATATTGGTCCCGAAGTTGCCGGAACTGCAGCCCTCGAATTTCCGCTGGCACAGTTCAAAACTTCTATTCCATCGGCCATATGGGATGTAAAAGGTAACATGGTAACAATGAGCAAGCCGGAAGACGTGCCTATTGAGCAGTCCTTCTTCTATTCTACCAATAAGCGTCTGGATTCTTTGGCCTTTAGTGGAACGGATGGCTTCTATGATATTGCCAAAAAAGAGCTGAATGTGAAAGGGATACCTTTCATCAAAGTGGCCGATGCAAAGATTACACCGGAAGGTAGTGAACTGACCATATTAGAAAACTCTAGAATTGAGAAGTTAGAGAATGCCGTGATCCTAATCGATACAGCCAATGCCTACCACAGACTTTTTAATGCGGAGATTGAAATCCTTTCCAGAACCAGCTTTAGAGGTCGAGGCACCTATGAATTGGTGACGGTGCAAGACACTTTTGCGATTGAGTTTGATCAATTCCGCTTTGTTGAAAATGACGAGGTACACGGCCCTCATACCATGTCAAGTGGTGTCGTGAGTCCTGCCAGCAACATTCGCATTTCTCCTGGTTTTATTTACCAGGGCGAAGTCACCATGTTTGCTTACAAGAAGGCTCTCAAACTGGAAGGAGCCGTCAAGTTAGAGTTAGAAAAAATCAAAGAGCGCAATATATGGATTGAGTATGCCTCTGATGATGATATCGAGGAGGTAATCATTCCCTTTGATCAAGCTTTGACGAGTGATGGGCTACCTTTGAATGCAGGTATTCATTTCGATGCCAAACAAGAGCCATATATGTCTTTCATTACCGAGAAGCGCGACCCAGGAGATGACGATTTCTTTGTGCCACAGGGAGGTAATTTGTTCTATGATGCAGATGAAGAGGCTTATCGCATTGAAAACCCACAGAAATCTCAAAGTCCGGATGTTTACTTAGCTGGTAGTATGTTCTCATACAATGAGTATACTCAAGACGTAAGTTTTGAGGGTAAATTCAATTTTCTCTCTGGTGAGAGAAATCAGAATATTCAAGCGGCAGGCAAGGGTTCGGGCAATCTTGATTCAGCGAATTATGAATTAGATGCTACCATGACCTTTTCTTTTGGCTTGCCTGTGGAGGGACTGGCGGCCATGGGACAAAACCTCAAGGAAATGGGTGAGCAACTGGGTGTACCCCGTGCACATCAAGACAGGTCTGATATGATTTATCGTGTGGCTGAGTTTATAGGTAATGATGCAACAATTGCCTGGGACAGAAGCTACGAGACGGTTCCAATTCCTTTGGCGGCTGCAACTGAAACAGGCGAATTGATTAAAGACCTGGTGATTTCGAATGTTCATTTGAAATGGTCCAAACAGAGTAAGGCTTTCTACAGTGTTGGGAAAATTGGAGTTTCTAATGTTTCGAATATTGACTTAAACATGGAACTGGATGGTTTCATTGAAATAAGAAAGACTCCTGAAGGAGATATCATCACCATACTTTTAGAGATGACTGATGGTACATGGTATCACTTCAATTACGATGGTTTTAGCTTTGGTTCTTTTTCATCCAACGAGCTTTATAATGCCACTGTGATGAATAGCAATAATGGCAAAACTAAAATTGGGTCCTTTAAGGTGTACATGACAACCATTGAGGAGATTACCAGATGGGCCATAGACTTCAAAAAGCTATATTATGGAATCGATGAACCTTACCGATTGGTAATGGCCAATGATTCTAATCAGTCCCTCAAAAAGAAGACTACCATCGAAGGAGATGGTTTCTAGTGTTATAACTGGATGAAAAGACTAGTACTAAGCTTATTGATTATAACCACTGCCTTCAGCCTTCAGGCGCAGGAGTATAGTTTTCTGGATGAAGAGTTAAAACGGATACCCCTAGAAGCTTTTCAGGGAGAACCGATTAAACTGACCGCTCCCGCATTTCTTCATGATGGCACTGCTATCAAAGCAAAGCAAATCCGTGAGTACATGTCAAGACCGGAATTTAAAATTGGTCTTTTTGGAGTGAAGCTGGATAAATGGCAAATAAAGGCCATTGTCTTCGAAAAAGAGTCTCCGGAAATGATTGAAATGAAACGGAAGCAGCTTGAGAGAAGATATGAAGACGACCCTCTGTTGAATGAGATGGCACCAGACTTTGAGTCTACTGATTTGGACGGTGAAACCTTAAGTCTTAGCAATCATCAGGGTAAGATTGTGGTTTTGAATTTCTGGTTTATTGCTTGCAAACCCTGCATTATTGAGATGCCAGAGCTGAACGAATTGGTTGAAGAGTATAAGGAAAGAGAGGTGGTGTTTTTAGCCATAGGCTTGGACAGGCCGCAGTCCATTAGGGATTTTTTAACCAAAAATGACTTTGACTATCGCATTGTTCCAGACGGAAGGACCATCGCCAGTGATTATGGCGTTTACGGTTATCCGACTCATTTGATTATAGATCATAAGGGTAAAGTTGTCTTCTCTCAAACCGGTTATTCCAGTGTATTGAAACAGTCGTTGAAAAGGAAGCTAAAGCGATTGCTTAGGTGATCATAGTTTCTCTCGACTAAGCCTGCATTTTAATGCAATTGAACTAAATTGCTGCAAATAGAAATGCATGAGCCAGATTAACGACTATATCACCAATAACAAAGATCGATTTCTAAATGAGCTTCTTGATTTATTGAGGATTCCCTCAGTAAGTGCCGATAGTAAATTCAAAGATGATGTCCGAAAAGCGGCAAGCTTTCTGGAGGAAAAATTGATCTCTGCTGGAGCCGAGAATGTGGAAGTTTGCGAAACTGGCGGACATCCCATCGTTTATGGCGAAAAGATGATTGATCCATCCGCACCAACTGTTTTAGTTTATGGTCATTATGATGTTCAACCAGCGGACCCTTATGAACTGTGGGATTCACCACCTTTCGAACCTGTAATTAAGGAAACGGCCCTTCATCCTGATGGTGCCATATTTGCGCGGGGTGCTTGTGATGATAAAGGCCAAATGTATATGCACATCAAGGCCTTTGAAGCAATGATGGCTACGAATACGCTTGGCTGTAATGTGAAGTTTATCATTGAAGGTGAAGAAGAGGTTGGCTCGGATAATTTGGAAGATTTCTTGGCAGATAATAAGGAGAAACTAAAGGCTGATATTGTATTGGTTTCTGATACAGGAATTATCGCGAATGATGTGCCATCCATCACTGTAGGGCTTAGAGGGCTGAGTTATGTCGAAGTAGAAGTAACGGGCCCCAACAGAGACTTACATTCAGGGTTATATGGAGGCGCGGTACCCAACCCAATCAATATTCTTTCAGAGATGATCGCTTCGCTCAAAGACGAAAACCAACGGATTAACGTCCTGGGTTTTTACAATGATGTAGTGGAGTTGACTTCTGTAGAAAGGGCCGCATTAGCGCGCGCTCCGTTCAATTTGGAAGAGTTTAAGAACTCCATTGGATTGAGTGATATTGAAGGAGAATCAGGTTATAATTCAATGGAACGAACTTCTATTCGCCCTACTTTGGACGTTAATGGAATTTGGGGTGGTTATACAGGAGAGGGAGCCAAGACAGTGATCCCTTCAAAGGCGCATGCAAAGATCTCGATGAGATTGGTCCCTAATCAGGATCCTGAAAAAATCACTAAGCTGTTTGAAGAACATTTTAAGAGTATAGCACCAAATTCAGTGAGTGTAAAGGTGACCCCTCATCATGGAGGTCAGCCTGCAGTGACTCCAACAGACTCTCCCGCTTACCTGGCTGCAGCCAAGGCTATGGAAACGACTTTTGGTAAGGAGCCTGTTCCATTTAGGGGAGGAGGCAGCATCCCGATTGTTGCTCTTTTTGAACAAATTTTGGATGCGAAGACAGTGTTAATGGGCTTCGGTTTGGATTCAGATGCTATTCATTCACCAAACGAACACTATGGACTTTTTAACTATTATAAGGGTATAGAAACCATACCACTATTCTATCAGAATTATGCCGAAATGAAGTAAGGTGAATTTCAGTCAAATGTATTGAATCAAAACATCATCGAATTCGTTCTGTAAAAAGCCTATGAAAAAGTCATTCATCTTATTGGTTCTGTTCTTTGTGAGTTTTAGTGCTTTTGCACAACTCAGAAAAACTACAGAATGGTCTTTTGATGCCTCTAAAAAAGAGGTGAAGGTGGGAGATGAAATTGACTTAATCTTCAAAGTGAGAATCATTGATGACTGGTACCTCTATTCAAGTGATATCGGTGAAGATGTGGGTCCCATGCCGACCGAGGTCGTCTTTGAAGACAGCCTTTCCTTCGAACTGATCGGTGACCTAATACCGATTGATGCCAAGAAGAAATTTGATAAGATATGGGAAGCTGACGTGACCTACTTTGAAGGTATTGCGGAGTTCAGACAGCGTATTACAGTTTTAAAGAAGAACCTCAACTTGCAAGGTGAACTATCCTTCCAGACTTGTACAGACTTAACAGGTCTTTGTATCCCTGGCTTTCAGGACGTTGATTTCAGTTTTGTCAAGGTAGTAAGTGGTGATGACATACCCGCGGAAAATGACTACCGTAATCTTTTAGAGGCCGATGGTGGGGCCTCACTTTGGGGCTTCTTTATAGCTGCATTTTTGTTTGGTTTGGCAGCCTTGTTGACACCATGTGTGTTTCCAATGATACCTATGACGGTGGCATTCTTTACCAATAATTCCCAGTCAAGATCCCAAGCTAAGGTTAAAGCGCTGAGTTATGGCGTTTCTATTATTGCTATCTACATATTGATCGGGCTTATTTTTACCAGTTTCTTCGGAGTGGGCTTGGCCAATGATCTGGCAACGGGAGCTGTCGCGAACATTATATTCTTCCTGGTATTCGTGATTTTTGCTATTTCCTTCTTTGGCTACTTTGAGATTAACCTACCCACTAGTTTCGTCAATAGGATGGACAAAAAGGCAGAGAAGGGTGGATTTCTAGGTGTCTTCTTTATGGCATTTACGCTTGTTCTGGTTTCATTTTCCTGTACAGGTCCAATTGTTGGGACGGTCTTAATACAGTCGTTTCAGGGTGAGGTTATTAAGCCAGTCATCGGAATGCTCGGATTTTCTTCGGCATTTGCAATTCCATTTACACTCTTTGCTTTCTTTCCGGGTTTATTGAAGGATTTACCTAAGTCGGGAGGCTGGCTCAACTCTGTGAAGGTTGTACTGGGTTTCATTGAGATCGCCTTGGGCTTCAAGTTCTTGAGTGTAGCAGATCAGGCATATCACTGGGGCTTGTTAGATAGAGAAGTTTACATTGCTATTTGGTTTGTTTTGGCAATTCTATTGGCACTTTATCTGTTCGGAGTCATTAGGTTTCCGCATGATACAAAAGGTCAACGCGTTAAACCCATTGCCCTTGTTGTTGCCATCAGTAGTATTGCATTTGCCGTATATCTCTTTCAGGGTTTTGGCAACGCACCACTCACGGCCCTGGCAGGTTACCTACCTCCAGAAAAGACCACAGACTTTTCATTTCAACAGGCACTAGGGCTTGTAGAACCTGAAGAAAGACACGATGTCACACCAGACGGTTTTGATGGAGAAGTAAGACATGCCGACTTTCTCGAGTTGCCACATGGCCTTAAAGGATTCTTTGACTATGATCAGGCGATTGCTTTCGCCAAGGAAGTTGGAAAACCCTTGTTTATAGATTTTACAGGCCATGGTTGTGTAAATTGCCGCAAGATGGAGCAATTCGTTTGGTCAGATCCGGAGGTGTTGAAGAGACTGAATGAAGACTTTGTAGTTGTAGCGATTTATGTGGACGACAAGACTCAATTACCTGAATCAGAATGGTACACATCCAGTTTCGATGGGAAAGTCAAAAAAACTATCGGTAAGCAGAACTTTGATTTTCAGATAGTCAAGTTTAACGGTAATGCACAGCCGTATTATGTGTTACTTGATAATGACGAGCGACCCTTAGTATCTCCGAAAGCTTATGATCCTAGTGTCGAAGGCTTTATCGAATTCTTGGATACTGCCAAGGAGGAATTTAAAAAACGATAATGGACTTTTGATGAGTGAACAGCGGCATACCCATACAATGCCCGTCAAGGGGATGACTTGTGCTGCCTGTGCCACCAGTATTGAGAATACACTTAATAAACAACCAGGTGTAGCTTCAGCCGAAGTTAATTATGCCACAAACACGGTTCTCATCAATCTCTCGGAGCAGGTTAAGCTGTCTAATCTCAAAAAAGCCGTAAAAAAGTCAGGTTATGACCTCCTTTTGGAGGAGGGTGATGTCGAAGGCACGGGTTCCGACTTAGCCCAGCTCAAAAAACACTTATACCTGGCGCTTCCTATTACAGCGATAATAGTGGTTTTATCTATGTTTATAGGTCCCTTTGCCTACAAGAATTATGTGCTTTTGCTCTTAACACTGCCCGTGCTCTTTTGGTCAGGTCTTCGATTTTACGGGAGTGCCATAAGACAACTGACCAGGCTCAGCGTCAATATGGACACCCTTATTGCCACAGGCACAGGAGCAGCATTTTTATTCAGTCTGGTTGTGACCGTCTTCCCAAATTGGTTAACAGACCAAGGTCAGGAAGGACATGTTTATTATGAATCGGCCGCAGTGATTGTGAGTTTTATTCTACTGGGTAAATACCTGGAAGAACGCGCAAAAAGTAAGACTTCATCGGCCATCGAGAAACTTTATAGTCTGAATGTTAAAACGGTTACCAAGCTTGAGGGCAATGAGCAAAAGACCATCAAGATAGAGGAGGTTTACCCCGGAGACATACTTTTGATCAAAGCAGGAGAAAGAATCCCTGTTGATGGAGTGGTTGAGGAAGGTATTTCGACTATTGATGAAAGTATGCTGTCTGGCGAACCAGTACCTGTTGATAAGGCTGAAGGAGATTCCGTAAAAACAGGCACATTTAACCAAACTGGGACACTTAGAATTAGTGTTGAGAAATTAGGTGATGAAACGGTTCTGGGTCAAATCATTAAAATGGTGAGTGAAGCCATGGGCTCAAAGGCACCAGCCCAGAAACTCGCAGATAAGATCGCAGGTATTTTTGTGCCGATCGTTTTGTTGTTGGCGTTAGCGACATTCTGTATCTGGTATTTCCTTGTTCCGGATTCATCGCTCAGTCTGGCCTTTGTAAATACTTTCAATGTTTTAATTATTGCTTGTCCTTGTGCTCTGGGTTTGGCAACACCTACAGCTTTGATGGTGGGTATTGGTAAGGCAGCTTCTAGGGGGATTTTGATTAAGAATACTGTTGCCTTGGAAAAAGCGAGGCGCGTTAAAAGACTCTTTCTTGATAAGACAGGCACAATTTCAAAAGGTAAATTAGAGGTAGTTGCTTCAGAGTTGTTTTTTCCTGATGAGGAGAAACTGGAACTACTAAGTATTCTAAATGGGATCGAGTCGAGTTCCAACCACCCCATAGCACAAGCTATTGTTGATCATCTAAACGAAACTTATCAACTCTTTCCGTTTCAAATTGTCAATGTTAAAACGTTGCCTGGTGTTGGTTTGAGCACAGCACTAGATGGAGTCAACTTTAAAGTTTCCGGCCTTGATAAAGCCATTGTCAAGAAGTTGTCATCAGAACAATCTCAATTAGTAGAGTCCTATAAAACCAAAGGTCAATCTATCGTGCTCTTTTGGCGGGATAGCGAACTGAAAGCTGTGTTCGGATTAAAAGATACCCTTAAAGGTAATTCGGTGGGGATAATATCTGATCTACAGAAAAAGGGAGTGAGTGTGGAGATACTCTCAGGCGACCATGAATCAGCCGTAGCCAGTGTTGCCTATGCAGTAGGAATTGATCATTATAAAGGTGGATTGATGCCCGCGGATAAGGCGAGGGTGGTTGCCGAAGGACAAAGAAGTGGTATAACAGGCTTTGCGGGTGATGGTATTAATGATGCGCCTGCTTTGGCCCAAGCCGATCTTAGTATTGCCATGAGCACCGGAACAGATATTGCCATGGAGAGTGCTGATGTTACACTTATGGCAGGCGATCTTGGCAAAATCGCTGATTTGATAAAAATATCTGCTCAGACCGTCAGCACAATGAATCAGAACCTTTTCTGGGCTTTTATCTACAATGTGATTGCCATTCCAATAGCTGCTGGAGCCCTAATTCCCGTCAATGGATTTATGCTTAACCCCATGATTGCTGGTGCGGCTATGGCCTTTTCATCATTAAGTGTAGTGCTAAATAGTTTAAGGTTAAAAGCGACCAAATAGTGCCTCTCAAATTTTTTTCGACCAATTACACCTAAAATGTGTTATTTTAGCGTTTAAAGGCAAAAATTAGTCCATGAACAAACGCTTAACTACTCTAGTAGCGGTATGTATTGTAGCTATAATTGTTACAGTCTATTTCATTTCTAAGCCCAAACTAGTACTCGATGAAAGCGAGGTTTTCCCTGAAGAACTTGCTGAGGACTTTTTTGAGGAAGAACCCCTATTTAAGTTTGGTATTCCAGTTGAGCTATTTGATATCAAAGAGGGTAGAATAAAGCGTAATCAGACTTTTGCAGATATCTTGCTGCCCTACAACATCAGTCGTCAGGATATCTACACCATGGACAAGATTTCAAAAAAGGTCTTTAGTGTAAGGAGTTTTGTGCCGAAAAGGAGGTATAGCATTTTCTATAATACCGACTCACTCAATAAGAAAAAGGCGGCATACTTTATCTATGAGCCAAATGAAGTTGAATATGTGGTCTATCAGTTGACAGATTCACTGGCGGTTTTCAAAGAAGAGCGTAAAGTAGAGATTGTTGAGCGAACGATGGCGGGTGTAATTACAGAAACACTAGATCATTCTATAAGGTCAGAAGGAGGATCTGCTGCACTTGTAAGTGCCATGGCAGATGTCTACGGATGGCAGATTGAAATGAAAATGCTGCGCAAAGGAGACTGGTTTAAACTCATCTATGAAGACAGGATGGTAGATGGACAATCGGTAGGTATTGGAAATATCATCGGTGCGGAGTTCAATCATATTAAGAACACGTACATGGCTTATGGTTATGATGATGGAAATGGGATAGATTTCTTCGATGAAAATGGAGAAAGTGTTCAAAAGGCATTTTTGAGATGGCCTGTAGAGTTTTCAAGAATTTCTTCCAGGTATAGCCCAAGTAGATATTTGAAGATGTACGGACGTAGTCAGCCACATTTAGGAACTGATTTTGCAGCAGGTGTAGGAACTCCTATCAAAGCGGCAAGTGATGGCGTAATTGTAGCTCGCGCCTTTACGAAACCAAATGGCAACTATATTAAAATTAAGCACAATGGCACCTATACTACAGGGTACTTGCATATGAGCAAATTCGGAAAGTTCAAGAAAGGTCAACGTGTGAGAAAAGGAGATATCATTGGCTATGTGGGTAGTACAGGATATGCAACGGGTCCACATCTTTGCTTTAGGTTTTGGAAGCGAGGAAAACAGGTTGATTTCTTGACAGAAAAATTGCCTGCCGAAAAGCCATTAAAAGGCGATGAATTGCTACTCTTTGAAGTTGCCGCAGAATTAACCAACAAGAAGCTGGACGATATTCCGACTACTTGGGCTGATAAGACCATTTCGGCCAGCAATGAGTAAGCTTTTAGAAAACATAATTTGAAGCAGGGCATTCGTCCTGCTTTTTTTTCGTTTATTCGAATGGATGAGACTTCTTATCTCCTTTTTCCTAATCACATTTTGCTTTAGCTCAGTTGGGCAGAGTGTTGGCTTGGTGCTAAGCGGAGGGGGAGCCAAGGGAATAGCCCATATTGGTGTAATCAAAGCCCTTGAGGAAAACGATATTCCCATTGACTACATTGTTGGTACATCAATGGGTGCGGTTGTGGGTGCCTTTTATGCTGCAGGATACAGTCCTGCAGAGATCGAAGCATTAGTGCTCAGCCCCTCTTTTCAAAACTGGATCAATGGGACATCTACTGAGAAGTACCAGTATAACTATACAAAATCGGAGGACAACGCCTCTTGGTTGTCTCTTGACCTCTTGTTGAACTCAGACAAAGGCCCAACGATCAACACACCCCTGGCCAATGACATCGTTCTCAATTTTGTGCTCAATGAGTATCTGACAAGAGCTGCTCAGCGGGCAAATTTTAATTTTGATCAGCTACTAATTCCATATAGGGCTGTGGCAGCGGAAATTTTTACTCAGGAAACCATTGCAATTGATACCGGATCCTTAATGCAGGCAGTTAGATCCTCAATGGCGGTACCACTCTTTTACAGGCCTATTAAGTATCAGAATAAGTACCTTTTTGATGGAGGAATTTACGACAACTTCCCAGTAGATATTATGGAAAATGATTTCTCCCCAGATCTAATTATTGGTTCTAATGTCGCTACAAAAAAGAGTTCTGAATATCCTTTTGATCAGGATGAGGAGCTTATAAGTGATGCATTACTATATATGTTTCTTGACAAGACTGACTCGACTCTACTGGGTGAAAATAACGTCTACATTGAGCCTCAGGTATTTCAATTTAGTGCGGCAGATTTCGATAGAGCAGAGTTTTTCGTGAATGCAGGGTATGCGGCAGCTCAAGAGCAGATTTCAAGACTGAAGTCGAAGTTGAATGATAAAACCAATACCTCTATAGCAACTAAAAGAACTGCCTTTAGGACTGGGTTTGAGGATTATAATTTTGGTGCACTGAAGTTGTTTGGTTTCGACTCGCAACAGGAAGGTTTTGTACGCAAGTTGATTGATTTTGGAGAGGGGTCTAAATCGTTAGAAGAAATTCGGGGTGCTTATTTTCAACTCGTTTCTGAACCTTATTTCAAAAATATTTATCCCACATTCGCACATGATCGTAAAGCTGGGTATTATGTGCTCGAACTCTATTTAAAGCCAACCGCAAAAAATGCGCTCTCTCTGGATTTTGGTGGCAATCTTTCGACTAGACAAGTCAGCACTTTGCAACTGGGAATGACGCTAAACTCGTTCCGAAAAAAGCTCAACACTTACAAGGTTAGACTTTCTACTGGCCGATTTTATGAAGGCGTTAGTTTAGCGACCAGGTTCAATATTAACCCAAAGAATCGCTTTTTTATAGAACCTGCATTTACATTTAATCATTGGGATTACTTAAGTACTGAAGATGTGTTTGACAGATCGGCCGAGCCTGTAATCCTTAATCGAATCGATCGCAAGTCGGGAGTAACTATGGGTATAGGCTTGGGACAGCGGAGCGTTGTAACAGCTAGTGTCAATGGGATTAGAAACTCAGATGAATTTGCCAACATAACGGAGTTGTCCTCCACCGACTTTCTAGACGAACTGGAGTTGACAGCATTTAATGCTGAATTGGCCTATGAGCGAAATAGCTTGAATAAAAAACAGTTTCCTACTATAGGAACTCGTTTTTATGCCTCTATGAAGTATTTCAATGGGTCTTCTGATTATCGACCGGGCACCACTTCTACTCTTCATGACCCCAATAACTTGGCTCCCATATCAAATGACAGAAACTGGGTTTCCTTTAAAGTAGGCTTTGATGAATATTCAGAGGTAACAAAAAGATACACCTTCGGCTGGATGTTTCAGGGTGAATATTCGAGTATTGATCCCCTTGACAACTATAGGAGTACTCTGCTGTACCTTCCCTCATTTGGACCTCTTTTTGACTCCCAGACTTACTTTCTGGAGAACTACATAGCTCCTGGTTATGTAGCGCTTGGAATGAAGCACATTCTGAATATTAGAAAGAAGCTGGACTTCAGGTTTGAATTGTATGCTTTTAGTCCATTTAAAAGAATCACTACCGATCCAAGTCAGCAAGCTGTTTTAAATAATGGATTTGAGACCCCATCCATTCAAGGAATGGCCGCTCTGATCTATGATACACCTCCCGGCCCTTTGTCTCTCAGATTGAATTATATTGAGAATAACAATGTCCGGTTTGGACTGATGTTGTCATTTGGTTATCTTATATTTAACCGAAAATCATACGAATAACCTGATTTTGCCTCAATCATTACTGAGAGTCACCTGAAATGCGGATTTTTAATTATTATTGAATTGCGTTTAGCAGAACGCTTCACCTATGAGGCATTATTTTACACTACTTCTCTTATTATTTATAACGCTTGAGGCATCGGCACAAACGACTGTGCAGTGGGCAACAAGGGTAGCGGAAGTATCCTCTGAATTCACCGAGTTAGGCCATTCGTCAAGACAGGCCCTTTATAAGCCCAATATCCTTCCAAGTGGTGGCGACAACCCAAATGCCTGGCGACCCTATAAGCCCAATACTACTGAGTATATTAAAGTAGAATTCGATTTACCCATGCCAATCGAGCAAATTGCCATTGGAGAAACCTACAATCCAGGGTCTATTTCCAAAGTTTATGCATACGATCCTGATGGTAAGGAATACTTAGTTTTTGAACAACAGCCAGGCCCTGTAAGGGAGCAGTACAGAATGTTCAGGATCTTCTTTGAAAAGACGACCTATAATGTTAAGTCCGTGAAGCTGGTGATGGAGGGTGCGGCTATCGATGGCTTTTCTGATATCGACTGTATTGGGATATCAAATGATAGGGAGCCCATTGAAGCCAGGATCAACTTGATGCCTGATATCAATACTAAGCTTCAAGTGTATCGATTAAATGACTTGATTAATAGTGACAAGCGTGAAATCAAACCATTGTTGACAAAGGATGGTAAGACGCTTTATTACAGTAGAAGAGGTCATCAAAATAACGTAGGTGGATTGGATGACCTGGAAGACATTTGGTATTCCGATTTTGACAATATCACACAAGATTGGAGTCTTGGACTCAACATTGGAGAGCCTCTGAACAATCTTGACCCTAACTTTATCAGTGGCTTTCTACAGGAGGATGAAGAATATATTGTACTGGGAAATGAATACCTCTCAGGTCGTATGAATTATGGGATTTCAAAAAGCCGAAGACTCAATAAAACCACCTGGACCTATCCTCAAAACATGAGGATTTATAATGACCTCAATGTCCACGAAAACGTGAACTTCTGGTTGACTACAGACAGTGAGGTGCTGATCATTTCCGAAGAAGGTAGAGGTACCGAAGGGTTGCGTGACCTGTATGTGAGCTTCTTACAAAGAGATGGACTGTGGACAGAGCCAATCCACATGGGAGAAACTCTAAATACGGCCGGAGAGGAAGAGGGACCATTTCTCATGCCGGATAAAAAAACATTGATCTTTTCTTCCAATGGCCATAGTGGTTATGGCCGGAAAGACCTTTTTATGACCAGAAGGCTGGATAACTCTTGGCAGAGTTGGACTGAACCAGAAAACCTTGGACCAGTGATTAATTCGGAAGAAGATGATATGTTCCTGTTCTTACCGAAGGATGGTTCATTTGGTTATTTCTGTAGAGAAGTTGAAGGGAATGATCTTGATATCCACTCGCTGACGCTTCCTTTAGTGACGAGACAGCTCAGATTGGTTACACTATGCGGTAAAATTGTAGATCCGGAGACAAGGGAGCCATTAGATTCTGAAGTGGTGTTTTCTCGATTGAGAGATGGAGTAGAAGTAGGCCGGGTAAGAACAGATCTTGGGGGTAATTACTGTATTGAATTACCTGCGGATGAAATTTACAGTTACAAAGCCGTAATTCCAGGCTTTATACCTGTTGGCTCTACCATTGACCTTTTGGATGTGTCTGATTTGAATATCTATGCAGTCAATTTAGATAGGCTGGATATAGATAGCACACAGCTTGAGGCGGGTAGGCCGATCGAAGTGCCTGAAGATGTAGTCAGAGCTGTAGCCATTACTTTGGCACTTCCTGAATTGAAGAGAGATACTTTTGAGGTCCTAAATGCTCAACGTAGAGAACTTGGTCTTCCCGAGCTTAGTCCCAATGCCATATTGAGTGATATTCAAGCGCCAACACTGGATGCTCAGCCTCAGATTGTGCGAGCTGCTCCAAAGCAGTACTTTATTATCCGCAATGTATTCTTTGATTTTGACCTGGCCGTACTCAAAAAGGAGTCCTGGACTGAGATTAGAACCTTGGTTGAATTCATGAATGACTATCCGAATGCTATTGTTGAACTTGTCGGTCACACCGATTCTTATGGTACGGATGAGTACAATATAAACCTATCACGAAGGCGGGTTCAAGCCGTGAAAAAGGGTGTTACTACCTTGGGTATAGATCCCAAACGCTTACGGATCAAGTGGGTCGGGGAGTCATCACCAATTGCCTCTAACAGAACCCGAGCGGGTCGGGCATTCAATAGAAGGGTAGAATTTCAAATAATAGAGTTGGAGTAATTTATTTAGTCTGACTCAGTTTTTTACGCTTCACCAACTTCACATACTGTGTTAAGTATTTGTTCTTAACCTCTTCCTTTATCAGATCGTATTTCAATATTTTATTTATGACTAATTGCATAAGTTTTTCATTTCTTTTGGATGGATAGCGCTTATAGGCCACATTGATCATTTCCATCGCTTTCGTATATTCTTCTTGTTTGTAGAGCCGGACTGCCTCGTTAAAATATTGTAGTCCCGATAGCTCTTTAATGGTTATTTTATTGTAACCATCTACCAAATCCCATTCGTCACTTCCTCCGCCTACTGTAGTGAGTGCTCTTATATTACGTGGATCAAGCCCTTCTTGTTCCATTGAAGTGCTTATTTCTTGTTTTAACCTCATCAGACCATCCTCCGGAAGAGTGGACTCCATAATGACTAATCTCTCTTCGATCTCTACTTGCACGTACACATGGTTGGTTAGTTCTATGATGTTATATTCAAAACCAAAGTGATCAAGAATCAGGGCATATAGTGCTGTACCTGTTAGGCACCCAAATTCACCCTTCATAAGCGTTTCATCCATGGTTGCCATTTTGCTGTAGTCTACGAGACTATTCTTGTGAACTCGATAAAAAATTGACCTGAGAAAGCTCAAATCACTCTTTTTCCGGAATCTAATTCGCTCCAGCTTATGAATGATTTGATCGTAATTGTCCGATAGGGCCTTTGTGTCTGCCCTTTGATTTGTAAGCTTTTCGCTGATAATAAACTGATGAATGGGATGTTCTGAGGATAATGAACTTGGCTCAGCCTGAACATATATTTCCCCTATACTGGCGTGTGTAATGCCAGAAATGAGTAGGATCAATATAAATTTTGTTGCCTTCACTAAGCTGTCTTTTAGAGCTGATTAAGTCGTTCATGTAAAACTCAGATAAAACTAAGTTAACATTAAGTTAACATTAAAACAAATATTGTCCTTTGAGCTTGACTTATAGCCTATGAATAACACATTTTGGTATTCCTTCGTAACATTGACATAACATATAGTTTGTCCTTGCGCAAAGGTTGATTTTTACACTTATTGCGCCCTGAATAATACCATGAGTACAAGGTCAGTTGCCAAGTCCGTCCGAGGTTATAGGAAGATCCATCGATATCTTGGACTCACCATTGCCGTTTTACTAATCATCAGCGCCATAACAGGAATTCTGTTGGGTTGGAAGAAGGACGTTGATCTGCTACAACCACCTACACAGAAAGGAGAACAACTGGATTATGCGTTGTACCAACCCGTGGAGTCCTTGGCTAATGTTGCTGCTCAGGCAGTAGACTCATTAGGTCTTGACAGGACTAATATCGATCGGGTAGAATATCGACCGACAAAGGGAATAGCCAAGGTAATTTTTGATACCGGATCTTGGGAGGTTCAGGTCGATGCAACGAACCTCCAGGTCTTATCAGTTGCCAAACGCCATTCTGATTGGATAGAAAGTCTGCATGATGGTTCTATCATCTCCGATCTCTTCAAATTAGTTTCAATGAATTTTCTAGGCTTCGGTTTGCTATTTCTTATAGTGACAGGAATCTGGCTTTGGTGGGGGCCCAAAAAAATCAGAGCAATCAAAAAGGAGCGTTAATGTTAATTATTGTTGAAGAATCGATTCTTTGACATCGCTGCACTTTATTATTAGCTAACTTCGTTTTTCATAACACACGTTTGACATGAAGAAGGTTGGTAAGGCGCTTTTAATATTTTTTGGCTTCATCATTATTGCCCTACTCTTGATTCCAGTTTTTTTTAAGGATAAGATCAAGGAGTTGGTCATCAGCGAATTTGAGAAAAGCACAGAAGCAGAACTCTATTTTGGCGAATTCAGCTTGAGTCTGCTTAAGAATTTCCCAGATTTTACCTTGGGCCTTTCAGATATGGGAATCATTGGAAAAGGCATATTTGAAGGTGACACATTAATGAGTGTAGGCAACCTAAGTGCTTCCGTAGACCTGAATGAAGTGCTATTTGGCGAAACGATCAGTTTAAAGTCTATTAGTTTAAATCGACCCAACATTACCATCATTAGCCTGGCCGATGGCACTGCTAACTATGACATCGCGAAGGCTTCGAATGAGACGGTGGAACCTGTAAGTGAAGAATCAGCTGCAGTGAGTTTCGGTATTAAGTCTTTCAGCATAGAAGATGGAGAATTCGTCTATTACGATCAGGGCATTCAATATTTCATGCAAATGGACAATATCAATATTGAAGGCTCAGGTGATTTTGAAGCAGATATATTCGATCTAATCAGTAAAGGGAGTCTTGATCTGGTGGACATGAACTATGATGGTACTGACTATGTCACTGACAAAACCGTGAACCTAGATGTGGTGCTATCTATGGACTTGCCCAACTCGAAATACACCTTCAAGGAAAATGAGATCAGTATTAATTCCTTTCCACTAGCTGTAGATGGATTTTTCTCGTTATTGGAAGATGGCTTTGGGATGGATCTGAAATTTAATGCTCCGCGGTCGGAGTTCAAACAGCTACTATCCCTGATTCCAGGAGTCTATACAGAGTCCTTTGATCAATTAAGATCACAGGGAACGCTGAGTTTCTCGGGTAATGTCACAGGTGAATACAATGAGAACAGTATGCCGGCCTTTGGATTGAACCTAAAGGTCAATGACGGACTTTTTCAGTACCCCGACCTTCCAGATGCTATCAAAAATGTACAGATGAACCTCTCTGTTCAAAATACTACAGGCATCATGGAAGACACCAGGGTGGACTTAAGTCAGCTTCATCTGGAAATGGGATCGAACCCATTGGACGCCCGATTGATTGTTGAGAATTTGAATGACTATCGCCTTGATGCCAATGTAAAAGGAAGTTTAAATCTCAATGAATTGGCCAATTACTTTCCGATGGAAGGGTATGAATTGAGTGGGGTGTTGGACCTTGATGCGGAGGCTAATGGTGTCTATGACAGTGTTCGAAATATCATTCCTCAAGTGAACTTGAATATCGATTTGACCGATGGCCGAATTAAAACACCAGATCTCCCAAGCGCGATAGAAGACTTTATCATTAAAGCCCAGGTTGCCAACCAAAGTGGTCAACTCAAGGACACGAGAATTCAAGTTGACAATATTTCGCTTGAATTAGATGGGCAACCTTTCAAGGGGGCTATGGTGTTGAAAAACCCTGAAAACTTTGAGTGGGATGTGAATGTAGAAGGTAACCTGGATCTTGAAAAGTTGATGAACCTCTATCCTGTGGAGGGTATAAGTCTCAGAGGTCAAATCTCAACCGATCTATCGAGTAAAGGAAAGATGAGCGATTTAGAAGCGAAACGTTATTCCAGGATTCCAACAAAGGGTAATCTATCATTAACCGGGTTTGACTATAAGGGCGATGCCATTGACCAACCGATTACCATTAGCAAGATGGCAGCCTCATTTACCAATGATAAAATGAGTCTCACCGAATATGATGGTACGGCAGGTTCCACTAATTATTCACTAAGCGGAGAAATTACCAACTACCTGGGCTTTGCGCTTAATGATGAAGTCCTCAGGGGATCGCTTACGGCAGAGGCCGACCAACTGATTATCAGTGAATGGATGACAGAATCAGATTCCGAGGAAGCTGAAACCGTTTCTGAGGCTATGGAAGTGGTGAGAATTCCAGAAAATGTCCAGTTCAATATGAATGCTGTTGTGGATCGTGTGACATATAACAGCTTCCAAATAGATGATATGAAAGGCAAAGTAGTGGTCAAAGACGGTAAAATCAATCTTAACGATGCCGGCTTTAAAGCTATGAACGGTACTGTTGGGCTTACAGGAGAGTATGATAGTAAACCAGAACAACCGACCTTCGATTTTAAGATCGGTGCTAAAGAGATTTCCATTCCTTCTTCATTCCAATCCATTGACATTGTACAAAAGATGGCTCCAATTACTGAAAAAATGACGGGACTCTTTTCGACAGATTTTAATATCAATGGGGCCTTAGGTGCTGATATGATGCCTGACTATTCAACGCTTACGGGTGGAGGGCTTATTCAAATCTTGCAGGCCAGCTTAGGTCAGTCCGATTTAATGGCTGGACTCAGCTCTGTGACCAAATTGGCTAATGTTTCCACAGCTACTTTGGACAGGCTAAAAATGCAGGCCGAGATTAAAGAAGGTCGTCTGTACATCAAGCCATTTGATGTAAACCTTGGGGACTATAAAACGACCATTGCAGGTAGTACAGGTATTGACGGAACTGTAGATTACTTGCTTAAGATGAACGTCCCTGCAGGTCAGGTGGGTACGCAGCTGAATTCGCTGGTTTCGTCTTTGACAGGAAGCAACCAGGGCTTAGCCGGAAATAACCTGATTTTGAATATTGGTATGGGAGGACTCTTTACTCAACCCGAATTTGCCTTGAGGTCTGTTTCTTCTGCTGATGGCAATACGGTAAAGGAAACCGTGACGGCTACTGTGGAAGCCAAAGTGGAGGAAAAGAAAGAGGAAGTCAAGGAAGAAATTGAGAGTAAAGTGGAAGTGGCCAAGGATTCTGCCAGTAAGCTGGTCGAAGCGCAAAAAGACTCGCTGAAAGCGAAAGTAGACACTCTTGTTCAGGCGCAGAAGGATTCTATAGCCACACTGGCCGCAGATAAACTGGGCTTAAAGAAAGACAGTGTAAGTAAGGTGGTTGACGGTGCAAAAGAAGCCCTGAAAGGCCTCTTCAAGAAAAAGAAGAAGAAAAAGAAGGACAATTGATTCGAGCTCTCATGCTTCGAGATGACCAGATCTTTTTATTTTTCGAAATCCATATTAGCACGTCATTTCGACCCCGAGTTATCGGGAGAGAAATCTAAACCACTCTGAATTTTTCCACGAACTCATATGTTACAAATCTGGATCTCGAATGATCAGTCAGACTCCGTGTAAACCTTAATTCTTTAATAGTGAACATTCATTCAAAACTAGAAACACTTGGCCTAAGCCTACCAGAAGTTTCAACGCCCGGAGGAAATTATCTTTCGGTAAATGTCAGAGGCAAGATCGCCTATGTGGCCATTCAGTTTCCCATTTATAATGAGCAGTACTACTATCAAGGCAGGCTGGGAGAAGAGTTAACCACTGAAGAGGGATATAAAGCCATGCAAATGTGCGCTTTGAATGTTATCGCCCAGATTGACAAAAAGGTTGGCCTTGAAAATGTGCTTGGCCTGAATCACATGGATGCTTACTATCGGGGAACTGCTGATTGGGATGATTCACCAAAAGTAGTAAACGGTGCTTCAGACCTCTTTGTGAGTGTTCTTGAGGACAAAGGACTTCATTCTAGGTCGATCTTTGGGGTACAGGACCTGCCAAGGGATTTTTCTGTTGGAATTAAAAGTAGTTTTACACTGATCTAGTGCTTTAAGCCTCGACTCGCTGAGGTACTAAGCCTTCCAGCCATTTTCGGCTACTTGGTGAATGCTGCTTTCCACTTTTAGTCGCATCTCAGCTTTGTACTGCTGAAGGTTTTCAGCAATCGTCTCATCGAAACTTCCGATAATCTGAGCGGCCAGAATACCTGCGTTTTTGGCACCATCCAGCGCTACTGTGGCAACAGGTACACCACCTGGCATTTGTAAAATAGAGAGCACGGAGTCCCAACCGTCAATAGAATTGCTTGATTTTACTGGAACGCCAATCACAGGTAGGGTAGTTAATGAGGCCACCATACCAGGAAGGTGAGCTGCACCACCGGCACCAGCAATGATCGCTTTTAGCCCTTTACTTCTCGCGTTTTGAGCATACTCAAACATGCGCTCAGGCGTTCTGTGAGCAGACACAATGGTCAGCTCAAAGTCAACTCCTAACTCTTCCAAAACATTGGCGGCTTGGCGCATTACGGGAAGGTCAGATTGACTACCCATGATTATTCCTACAACTGGCTTGCTCATGCTTTTACTTTTAGCTGTGATTTCACGAAGTTAACTTTTTCCTTTAATCGATCCGTATCCTTATCTGTAATGGTAATATGGCCCATCTTACGGAAAGGTTTGGTGAGTTTCTTACCGTAGAGGTGGACGTGAACTCCGTCTGTGCTGAGTACCTGGTCCATTCCCTCATATACCGCTTCACCCGTAAACTCGGCTTCGCCCAGTACGTTTAGCATTGCCGATGGTAAGACAAGGTTAGTGTCTCCCAATGGCCAATTCAGTATTGCCCTTAGGTGCTGTTCAAACTGCGAAGTCACATTGCCTTCGATGGACTGATGTCCGCTATTATGCGTACGGGGAGCTATTTCGTTGACCAGAAGTTTTCCGTCTTTAGTAAGGAACATTTCTATGGCCAGCAAGCCCACCATATCCAATTTCCGAATCAAATCTTTGGCTAGTGCCTGAGCTTCTTCTTCAACTTTTGCATCTATTTCTGCTGGGGAGAAAAGGTATTCAACTAAGTTATGTACTGGATGAAAGACCATTTCAACGGTAGGGAAGGTAGTAATATCTCCCGCTTCGTTTCGGGCGACAATTACGGATAGCTCTTTTTCATAGTCGACCAGTTTTTCGATAAAACCATGCGCCTCAAATGCCTGATCCATCGCTTCTTCGTCCTTCACCATCTGTACACCGCGACCATCATAACCACCAGTAGCGAGTTTGTTTACAAAAGGAATAAACTCCTTATGCTGAGCGACTTCGGCTTTGCCGCTTACCTCGATAAATTCTGAAGTCGGAATGCCGTGTTCTTGATAGAATTGCTTCTGGTGCAGTTTATTCTGAATCAGCTCAATGATATGAGGTTGTGGATAGACCTTTTTACCTTCAGCTGCAAGCTGGGCAAGCGCCTTGGTGTTGACATTTTCTATCTCTATGGTGATGAGGTCTTTGTCTTTGCCGAAGTTGTAGACAGCATCAAAATCTGTCAGAGCACCCACTTGAAAGGTAGTCGCAATGTTTTTGCAGGGAGCGTTAACGTCTGGATCTATGACGTGAATATCGAGGTTAAAATCTATGGCGGACTGGATCATCATGCGGCCAAGTTGACCACCTCCAAGCACACCAATTTTTAGGTTAGGATCGAATGACATAGGGTAAGCAATGAAAGGCCAAAGTTAATTAAATATGGCAAAGTTATCACGGGAGATGAGCCTCCCTGTTTGACTCAATTAGGAATCTGAATTCCCATTTTCTGCATCAACTTAGTTGCGTTAAAACTCTTACAAATCCCAGGGGTTAGGGTATAGTCAAATTTGATTTCATCACCGATAATCTCGCTATTGAAACTGTAGTTTTTCACACCCTGCAATTCATTGGTGATGTTGCCAAGTTCAATATCGTGCGTAGATACAAAGCCAAAGGCATAGGCTTGGTTCAGTTGCTTAATCAAAGCTAAGGCACCCTTATGTCGATCTTCTGAATTGGTGCCTTTTAGTACTTCGTCAATCATAAAGAGCACTGGCGTCTTGTCATCGATATAGGCCAACAACTGTTTGAGTCTCTTGAGTTCTGCATAGAAAGAAGATACATTTTCCTCCAAATCATCTTGGCTTCTCATGCTTGTGAAAACCTGAAGATCGCTTACGGTCATTTCTTCAGCACAAACTGGGGCCCCCATTAAGCCCAATGTACAATTGACGCCTACTGTTCTAAGGAAGGTGCTTTTTCCACTCATATTGGACCCGGTAACCAGGCAAATGCCACCTTTACCGTGAAATTCGAAATCATTGGTCACTCGGTTCTTAGCATTGATCAAAGGGTGACCCAGTTTCGATGCTTTAATGTCGAAATGCTTTTCGCTGATGCTCGGATAAGCAAAATCAGGATTCGTATAGGCAAAACCCGCCATACTGATCAGGGCGTCAAGTTCTCCTATGGTTTTGAACCACTTTTCAATATCAGCTTGGTTCTTTTGTTTCCAGACATTAACTCTTATATACCAGTAAAGATCTAAGAGTAGCAAAACATCGAAGATAATGTAGAGCGTATTGGCTCTATTCTGCAGGTTATCAAGAATCAATTGAAGCTCCTTGATAATCTTAGAGGCCTTGACATTATCATGTTCAACTGTGGATTTGAGTGATTTCAGTTGACTGCTCTTAAAGTCAACGCTTTCTATCATATCAATATGATGGCGTAGAGAGTTTAGTGATTTATAGCCCGTTTCGGTTTTTTTACTGATCGCCAGTACTTTGTTAAACAGTCCTGCGAGTATGCCCATGTTCACAAAGGCCAAGAGTATGGGGACTCCAGATTGCAAATAGCCGAGGCTACTGATAATGATGGTACCGACCGTTGCCAGCGGCATAATGGCTAAAGCCGCTTTATAGAATGCAGTATTTCTTATTTCAGAATCTTCTTTAAGCCAATTCAATAAGGGTTGGTGATCTATTTCCACGCTTTCTCCCACCATACCATAGGCTTGGAATTGTTGCCGAAACTCAATGTCAGTTGACAGTTCTTTGACGCTTTCTTGCCTGTCAAGAATCTCTTTGGTCTCTGCTTTATTACTGAGCCATTGGCCCAAAATGTTTTCGCCTATGAAGGTAGAGGTACGATTCAGCAACTGAAACAAGGAGTGTTTACCAAAGATGTCTAAGTCTTCATGGTAAGGATGGCTGCTTTGATAGAACTTTTTTCCTTCCTGTAGCCCATTCAAGTCATTTTGAAGTCTTTTTACCTCATCACTGTTTATCTGCTCCATTGCTGCAGATAGTTTCATCTTGAAACGCAATTTAGAGTGGGTCTTGAGCAGGCCTAAATAAGCGGTAGTGGCTGCCAAAAGCACAATGCCGGCAGCTTCGCCATTTTTATCATCAACAAGTATCACGATGATCACCAGAGAGAATACAAATAAAAGGACTCTTGCCCATGACAAGGAGGTGTACCGGGACTTTGCCTCAGATGCTTCTTTTTGGAACTCAGCTTGTCTTTTCTCGAAGGTAATTTGAATAGAATCTTTCAATAAATCAGAAGTTTGCTCCATGTGCATACGGATAAATCAGCAGATGGATTTAGAGGTGCGCTAAGCTAACAAAATGATGCATGCTTTCTATTTAGAATTTCTTTATATCTTGGGCTTTTACTGAAAATACTGTCTGTGGCAATAGAAGAAAGTGAGTTGCTCGAAGCCTTTTCAAATGGTGATAATGCAGCTTTCGAAAAACTCTTTAATATGTACTATGAACCTGCTTGCAGGTACGTTATCCGGATTATCCGAGATAGTGATACTACTGAAGAGATTGTTCAGGCCACATTTGTTAACTTATGGGAAAAGCGATCGATGATTCGATCTGACATAAGTTTTAAATCTTACGTTTTCCGAGCGGCCTATAACACGGCTTTGAATTACATCAAGCATCGAAAGGTGGTTTCCACTTATGTGTCCAAGAAACAAGACCGCATTGTGGAGATTCAAAGGGAGTTTGTGAGTCACCAACCCGATTTTGAACTTCAAAAACGGATTAAGGACGCTTTAGATGATTTGCCACCCCAGTGTCAACGGGTTTTTAGGCTCAGTAGAGAAGAAGGCCTAAAATACCATGAGATTGCTGAGGAGCTGGGAATCTCTAAGAAAACGGTAGAAGTGCACATGGGAAAGGCCCTGAAGTTGTTGAGAGCTAGTTTAAAGGATTATTTAGTCTTTTTTCTGCCGATTATCACATTGCTATAGGGGTGTCCATGGGGTTGGTTGTTAAGTTTGTGAATAGAAAAAAATAGGTGATGGAAGAGCTGATGGCCAAATATTTGGCTAATGAGTTAAGCGAAGAGGAGAGATCTGAGTTTGAGACACAACTCGTTGACAGCGAGGATTTAAAAATCGAACTCGAGGATTATCTCAATTTGTGGACTGAGGGAGAACAGTCTGATGATTTATCATTTGATAAATTGCAGGCATGGAATGCCGTTACTGATCGGATAAAACCACAAACTAGAATAGTACCAATAGAACGAAAGCCTAAGTATACGTTCTTAAAAATAGCCGCGACTTTATTGATCGTACTTACTGCCGGATACTTCTTATCAGAAACAGGTAGAAATGGTGTCAATAACCTTATTGGTATTTCTTCATTGACTGAAGTTACAACTGAGGCTGAAATGAAGGAAGTGACATTGCCAGATGGTTCTGTTATAAAGTTGAATGCTAATTCAAAATTGACGTATGCCAAAGGCTTTGGAGATACCCACAGAAATATAACGCTGGATGGTGGTGCCAACTTTGATGTCGAAAGAAACGAAACTCTACCTTTTATCATTGGTGCAAGCAAAGGCAAAGTGGAGGTGTTGGGTACGAGTTTTGATGTCAAGGCATACCCAGGCAAAAACGTTGAGTTAAATGTGACTGAAGGCACTGTCAAGTTTTCTTCTGTTGAAAAAGAAGAGCAGTCCGAACTGGTGAATGCTGGGGAAATGGCAATGCTCTCTGAAGATGGATCATCGATTGAGAAGGACATTGTTGTAGATCAAAATTATGCTGCCTGGTGGACAAGAAAGCTTGTTTTTGAAGCTACTCCATTTGAGAAAGTCGTTAAGAACCTTGAGGAAACTTACTGGGTCAAAATAGATTTTAGCGATGCCTTACTCAACTGTGACCTAACGGGAACTTACGATAATAAATCTTTAGATGAGGTTATCGTTTTGTTGGAAACAACCTTTGTTGACAATCAGTTAAAAGTCGTTCGCACCAAAGAAAATCAGATAAAATTAGAAGGAAAGGCATGCACTAATTAAATTGGTGCATGGTCAGGAGCTTTTTAGTTTCTATTCTATTCCTAACATCCTATCAACTTTCAGCACAAGAGTCTAATGAATCTGTGTTGGATGATGTTGTTACCATACAGTTTAATGGAGCGTCTATAGCAGCTTCACTCAGACAATTAGACAAGGTTTCCCGGGTTAATTTCTCTTATAACAGTAACATCATTCCCAGAGATGTTAAGATCTCGAAAGCATATAGGCAGGCTACTGTCAGAACAGTCCTTACAGAGATTCTTTCAGAGGCCAGTCTTTATTTTCGAGAGGTTGGCAATACGGTTATCATTCTAAAAAGAGTATACAGCGAGCGTAAGATCGTTGGTCAGGTCATAGACATTGAGACCAGAGCACCACTACATTATGTCAACGTATTCATAGAGAGAAGTACCTTGGGAGCTGCCACCGACAGCGAGGGTAACTTTGAAATTGATGATATTCCTGATATTGGTTTTAACCTCATCGTGTCCTATGTGGGATATAGGACAAAAGTAATTCCTTTCAACTACAAGCATGATGTAGATAATTCCAAGTATATCATAGAAATGCAAATAGACCCTGTAGTGCTGGAGAGCATTCAGGTAGTGGGAAAGGCAAGAAAACGTTTTAAACGAGACGATAGGGAGCTTCTTAAACGATTTAGAAGAGAGTTTCTTGGAAGATCTGACAATGCTAAGAAATGTGTTATTGTCAATCCTGAGGTACTGAACTTTCAGTATTTAGATGAGGATGATAATTATAAAGTTACCGCTGATGATATCCTCTATGTAGAAAATCGGGCCTTGGGTTATCGGATTGGTTATTTGCTCGAAGAGTTTCGTTTTCAGAATGGGTTAAAACTGAATATCGGAAGTGCCAAGTTTCAGGAGTTAGAAACGAAATCCCGCAAGCGCTATAATAAGTGGGAAATTGAACGTGAAAAAGCATACAATGGCTCTGTTCAACATTTCTTAAACGCTATGATCAACAACAGGCTTGATGAAGAGGGTTTCGAACTGAATTTGGTACAATATGATTCTGTTACATCAGAGTATACCACTCCACTCAACCCTCCTCCTGCCAATGAGATTTTGACATTAGAAAAAACTGATAAGGAGTTTTTATACACCCTACATGCGAAATCAGATGTAGAGGTTACCTACAAAGGTGAATTTGAAGCTAGTGCCTACAAGAAACTATATAGAAGTACCTCAAAAAGTGGTAATTATAAATACACAGATAAAAAGGTTAGGACCTCCATCTCTCTCACTGATAGTCAAAGCCTGTCGAGTTATCAGACCTTTGGCTTTGATGTGACCGATGTTGATCTTTTTCAAAAGTCGATCATCTTTTTTTTAAACTATGATACTGAGATTGGATATCCAGGACAATTTAAAAATCCTCGCGAAGTACTCTTTGGAGGCTGGTGGCGTTGGGGGGCTTTTTCAGACTGGTTGCCTCTGAATTATAAGCCTGATTAAGAAAAGATGTTGTAAGTCAGCAATGCCGATAGGTAGGCCACGGCAGTCATGTAAACCATCTGTATGATGGGCCATTTCCACCCTTTAGTTTCCCGATAAACTACTGCTATTGTGCTCATACATTGCATTGCAAAGGCATAGAATACCATCAGTGAAAAGCCCAGGGCCATCGTGTACATAGGCTTTCCAGTTTTTGGGTTAATCTCCTTGCTAAGCTTTTCTTTAATCGTCAATTCATCATCTTCATCAGCTCCAATACTGTAAATGGTAGACATTGTGCCTACGAATACTTCGCGAGCGGCAAAGGAAGTAATCAAAGCGATACCGATCTTCCAGTCATAACCCAATGGCGCAATGGCAGGTTCTATCATCTTGCCAAACGATCCCGCTAGAGAATGCTCAAGTTTATAAGCATTCAAAGCGATTTCATAATCTGTATTGGTGGCTCCTGCCGGTAACTCTTGTTGCACATAGGTTTCTGCATTCTCGAATTTATCATTAAACCCATAGGAGGCTAGTACCCAAAGCAAGATAGAGATGGCAATAATTACTTTTCCAGCCTCAACTACAAAGGTCTTGGACTTCTCAAAAATGGTAAGGCCTACGTTTTTCCAATGGGGAATTTTGTAACCCGGAAGCTCCATTACGAAATAGCCTTTGTGCTTTGTCTTTAAAATGAACTTCATAGCCCATGCTGACAAGATTGCAGCAAAAAAGCCAAGCAAGTACAAGGCTGTTAAGACCAGTCCTTTCAGGTTGAACAGGCCAAAGACATACTCATCAGGTACCACAAGTGCTATCAACAAGGTATAGACCGGAAGCCTTGCTGAACAGCTCATAAAAGGCGTCACAAAAATCGTAATCAGACGGTCTTTCCAGTTCTCAATGTTACGTGTGGCCATAATGGCCGGAATAGCACATGCCATACCGGAAACCAAAGGCACAACGCTTTTCCCGTTAAGGCCAAAATTTCGCATCACACGATCCATTAGAAACACCGCTCTAGACATGTAGCCAGATTCTTCGAGTAGCGAAATAAAACCAAACAAAATGGCGATTTGAGGGATAAACACCAGCACGCCCGCCAGACCAGCAATGATTCCATCGGTGAGTAAGTCGTTGAGGACACCTTCTGGTAAGGCGCTTTTAACCCAGCTACTAAAACTTGCCAAAGAGCCTTCAATTAAGTCCATTGGTCCCTCAGCCCAGGCAAAGATCGCCTGGAAAATGAGCATCAGCAAGGCAAGGAAAATCATGTAACCAAAGACCTTGTGAGTAGAAATCCTATCTATCTTCTGAGAAAGTGTCGCCTTATTGTCACCACTGGATTGTTTTACGTTCCGGTCAACAATGTCTGAAATCAAAGCATATCGGCCGAGTGTTTCTTCTGATTGGGTGGGTAATTCTTGAAAGCCTTTCTCTTTCTTAATGTCTTCAATTCTTTGTCTCTCGGATTCTGCCAGAAATTTCAATCTGACACTTTGCTGAGCATATTGGAAGGCCTGATAGTCATCATGGAGGCTAAACTCACCTTTAATGTCTTCAATGGTTTGCCCGGCTAAGCCTTTTACTTGGTAAAAAGGTTTCTTGGATTGAACAAGAGGCTGGCTTAATACATTTTTTAAGGCCTCAACTCCGTCTCCAGTATGAGAATTCGTTGGGATAATTTTGACACCCAAATCAATTGACAAGCCCCTAAGATCAACTTTTAACTGCCTTCTCTCGGCCACATCCATCATGTTTAGTACCAAGACCATAGGGATGTTAAGGTCACGGATCTGAGTGAAGAGCAGCAAGTTTCTTTTCAGGTTGGAAGCATCAGCTACAACGATAATTGTATCAGGATGTTGACTATGATCTTTATCTAGAAGTACCTCTTGAACGATTTGTTCATCGAGTGTCTTTGGGTAGATGCTGTAGGTTCCAGGAAGGTCGATCAATTCAATCTGTTGACCATTGGGCAGTTTCATCCTGCCTGACTTTTTGTCAACCGTTACACCAGGGAAGTTGCCTGTTTTTTGTTTGAGGCCCGTAAGCAAATTGAATAGAGTAGATTTCCCAGAATTAGGGTTTCCTACGAGTGCTATTTTTTGATTTTTCCTGATAGACATCTTATACTTCTTCAAGAAGAATACTCGAAGCTTCTATTTTGCGAAGAGAGAGTTGGTAGCCAGCAACTTCTATGGCAATTGGATCGCCAAAAGGAGCTATAAGTTGGAGCGATATTTCGGCTCCCGGTAAACAACCCATTTCCATGAGTTTTATCGATAGTACGTCATCGGTAAAACCTTTGATAATCCCCTTTTCGTGGATTTTGAGATGGGTTAAATTCCTCAATCCTTATTTAGATTAATTATAAAGAACGCAATTTAGCAGCGAAGCTTGGCTTTACAAAGTGATAATTATCTTTTGTCTGGACTCAGTATCCAATCAGAGTGTCTTAATGACTGCCACCTTACCTCAGTGAGGTCTGTTTCGCTATCGATTAGCCTGACAGTCGGCTGATTGTTAAGACGAGTAAAGGCATCGACTCTTACTTCTACATCGCCAAAACCCTCTTTTTCATAGTATTTTTCCAGGTATTGGGCAAACTGCCAAATCATATCTGGTTTTCCTACAATAGCTCCTGATTGCTTTCTAGTGAGAAACTTGCTAGGAGTAACGGTCCAAGTGGAATCTAGTGCGGTGGAGTTTACTTTAAAAGTAGTATTGCCTGATTTATACCGCAGCATCATTCTCCAGGCCAATCTGTGCCCCTCCTCGGTATAGAATACATCACCTTTATACAAATGATGCCTTAATGGGAGGTAGAGTTGTAGAATGAAATAACATAGAAACAGAAATGCTATGGACAACCTCTTCATGGTAATTTGAGGTATGTTCAGGGAATCAAAATTGATAATAGGTTTCTTCTTGAAAAATATCTTCCTAATCAACTCTGGTTCAAAGAAGAATACAGATAGGCCGATCATTAAATAGGGAAAAATACCTATTTGAAATACCACGGAGTTAAACAGGTGAAAGAAAATGGAGACAATAAATGCTGGTACTCTGGTTTTCTTATAAAGGAGAAAATAGATGATCAAACCATCAAAGGCTATGCCCCCAATCACCACGGCTCTTTGAAGCCATTGTTCTTGAAGCAGGTTACCAATAAGCCAGTAATCACTTTTGCCAAGAAAGTTCATGGCAATGAAGTCGCCTTCGAGCCATCCTGGATAAAATTTGTGCATGGAGGCAAAGGTGTAGACAATCCACATTTGTAAAATAAAAATGCTTATGCACCAACGGGGACAGGTGGTTGAAACCACTGCATTTTTCCTTTTTGAATCAAAAGAAGCATAAGCATGGGCTGGCAAAAAAAGCATAAAGACGCATAGGAGAATTAGGAAGTAGTAATGATTATTATAGGCGGACTTCTGCATCCAGTAGACCAAAGTCCACAGCAAAGTAAAGCCTGCTATTCCAATTCGATAGTAAAAACCAAACATTACCATCAACCCGCAGATGGCCATCAAGCCAAAGTGGATGTACATGGCATAACCATCAGGTGCTTGCAACCACTCGAAGCCTATGATGGTAAAGTTAAATTCAGGCTCGATCAGAACTTTTCTCACCCAGCCTGTCAGTATTGCTCCGAAAGATTCTGCGAATAGAAGAAACCCGAAAATGATTCTGAAAAGAATCAATGGGGCATTATCCACGGGTTGAAATTGCTTTCTTATCCAGATCAAATCGTTCAAACTTGAATCAATTCATCTAATTTACGGTTATAAAGCCATGACCGAAAAGAAAAAGAAGTCAATTGAAAAGTCAATTCAAAAGAAGGTTCTTAAACACCCAAAAGATAGTGACTTGAAAGCCGGTGATAATCAGGAGTTTGATTTTGGCGGATTTCCAAAGGATGTTTCTTTAAAAAGAAATATTGGCTGTGGTGGCTAACTACTCTGAGTAAAAGACTCTTTTTACCCTGGTACTAACGTTGGTTAGAACTTCGTAAGGGATCGTATTTCCCCACTCTGCCAGTTGACTCACGGTTGGGTTACTACCAAAAATCACTACTTCATCACCTACTTCTACTGATAAGTTCGTGACATCGATCATGGTCATATCCATACAGATGTTTCCCACAGTTTTGGCTTTTTGGTCATTGACTAATACATATGCATTTCCATTGCCAAAGTATCGAAGGTAACCATCGGCATAACCGATCGCTATGGTAGCAATGACCATATCGTTAACTGCTTTGCCTTTGCGTCCATAACCTATTGTTTCTCCTGTTTTTACGGTTCTAAGCTGAGAAATTACCGTCTTCAGTGTCGCAGTATTCTGAAGTTTGTCTGCATGAAGGTCGCTTACCTCAATGCCATGAAGCCCAATGCCGAGCCTCACCATATTCTCTTGAAAAGCATTATGTCGAACAATCCCTCCGGAGTTCAGAATATGTCTTATAGGTTTGTGATTAACTCCTTGCTCAATGCGATCGGCATATTGACGGAATAGGCTGACTTGTTGTTGTGTGAAGTCTTCATGGGCTTCTTCTTCAGAAGCCGCTAGGTGAGAAAAAATGCTTTTTATCCGGATGCTTGGGTTGTTTCGAATCGTTTCTACTAAGCCTTCAATATCGTTATCATTGAACCCTAAGCGATTCATCCCTGTGTTGATAATTAGATGAGCTGGCAGAATCTCGTTGGCAAATTGATACACCTGAAGAAATGTTTCCAATTGTTCAAGGCTATAGATTTCTGGCTCAAGATTATACTCAATCAGTTTGTAGGGATCGTCTGGAGAGGCATTCATTACCATTATGGGCAACTTAATTCCATCTTGTCTCAACCGAATGCCCTCATCTGCATAAGCAACGGCCAGGTAATCCACTTTATGAAACTCTAAGAGCTTACTCACTTCAGAACTGCCGGCTCCATAGGCTAGAGCCTTGACCACTACCATGACTTTGGTTTCCGGTTTGAGCAGCGATTTATAAAAGTTAAGATTATGCGTTACCGCATCTAAATTGATCTCAAGTACAGTTTTATGACTTTTGTCGGACAGGGCCATGGAAATTCTCTCGAAGGCGAATTGACGTGCTCCTTTGATTAGAATCAACTCTTCATGAAACTGGGTTTGGGACAAAGATTCGAGAAAACTCCCTGTGTCTTCATAGAACTTAGCGGAGATACTAAATGCCTCTCTATTTGCAGATAGATGAGGTCCGATAGCTATCAGCTTATTAATACCCTTTTGAAGAAGAAGCTCATTGAGCTTATGGTAGAAGTGGTGTGAGACTTTGTTTTGAATAAAGTCTGAAAGAATGATCGATCTCTTGGTCAACTGTCTTTGTTGATCCATAAAGTCAAGGGCTTTGTTCAAGCCCTCTAAGTCATTATTATAAGTGTCATCGATGAGGTACGTATTGTTAATGCCTTTCTTCAATTCTAAGCGCATCTTGATCGGGTTTATCATAGAGATTCCCTTTTGTATCTGAGCCTCCGTCAGCCCTAGGTATAGCGCGCAGATGATAGAATGAACAAGGTTTTCTAATGATGCCTGGTCACTGGATTCGGTGTGAAAAGAATAATGGACATTCTTAAAAGAAACATCAAGGTTTTGAGGGGCAGTGATCTTGACCTGTGCAGCCCTATTGCTACCAACAGCGGTAGACCAGCTAATTTTCTCCCCTGCAAAAGATGAGTTTATGGTTGCCGCCACTTTGGTATGATCTGCCCGAAAAATAAGCACTTCGCTCTTCTCAAAGAGTTTTAATTTCTCAAATATCTTTTGGTCTTCGGAGTCAAAGAATTCATCATGAGCAGTACCAATATTGGTAAAAACACCGATGGTAGGAGACAGAACTGATGCCAACTTAGCCATTTCATTGGGTTTTGATATTCCTGCTTCGAAAACACCAATATCGTGCTTGTCAGAAAGAGGCCAAATAGAAAGTGGAACCCCAATTTGCGAGTTATAACTTTTAGGGCTTTTTATCACATCATGATTTACCGATAGAATTGTGGACAACCATTCCTTGACAGTAGTCTTTCCATTACTTCCGGTGATACCAACGACTGTTTTGGTAAAAGCATGCCTTTTCGCACTGGCAAGAGCCTGGAGAGCACCAATAGAAGATTCTACCTTGAGTATATTGCAACCGGGAATGACATTGATATCTTTTTCTACAATGAAATTCCTGATACCCTTTGCGGCCAATTCCGAGATAAAATCATGTCCGTCATGGTTGGGTCCGGATATGGCGATGAAAAGTTCGTTGGGTAAACCTTTGGCAGACCTACTATCCAGAGATAAGTCGACAATGTCGGCCTCAACTCCTTTACTCAATATAGAGGCGTCTGTGGTTTTGGCTATCGCTCTGATTTTCAAATCAAAAAAAGATTAAAAGAGTTTAGCTCCATCTGGAACAGGAAAATCTACGGCAGAGAGCACAACGTCTCCATTTTCATCTGGAAAGCCAGTAATTAATATTTCTGACATTAACTTTCCAATCTGCTTGGGTGGGAAATTGGTGACACAAATCACCTGTTTTCCAACTAATTCATCAATGTTATAGTGTTTTGTGATTTGAGCACTTGATTTTTTCACACCAATCTCCACCCCGAGGTCCACGTGAATAATATATGCAGGATGTCGTGCTTCAGGGTATTCCTCAGCCTTAATTATGGTCCCAATATTTAATGAAACCTTTTCAAAATCTTGCCATGTAATTGTGCTCATAAGTATGCCAGGAAGAAGATAATCGATATTTACTCAACAAAAATATGGCCTTGGCGTTAAGCTAGTTACAAAATTTTGTTATTTTTATGGCCCTTAAAAGAGTAAACTATGCTGAAAAAGGTCACAGTATTGGTAACAACTTGCTTTATAGGATTGTGTTTCACTAGTGTAGCGGCATTCGCTCAAGAAGGTGGAGAAGAGGATCCAGAAGAAGAAGTAATCATTAACACCGATTCTTCTAGCACTGAAATATTGTTAGAAGAAAGCAAGCCAGAACCAACTGGTGATGTCTTGAGAGGTCTGCCTGAAGATGCTCCTACAACGACTCCTAAGCCTATTATCATAGATCGCGTGTCTCCAAAAGTAGTTACTCCTCCAGCGAATAATTCTGAAAAGGCTAAAACGAAAGATGGTAAATCTGATGTTTCCTTTAACATTTTTTACTACCTGTTCTATAAGTTCAAACACGTAGACGGCTGATCCGTTATCTTAATATTTTCCGTTTGTAATTATTATTTGCAATACCGTTGCAAAAACATATACTTTTGCTCCATGCTTAGGGGCCTTTTGTCAATTTTTCTGATTTTTCTTTTCACTACAGGCATTTCAAATGCTCAAACCCGTTGTGTTTATAATATAAAGGGTAGAGTAATTTCCGCAGAGAGTGGTAAAGGAATCCCTTTCGCTACAATAGAGATTGCCACTGATGGTAATAAGCAAGTTTTAGTGAATAAGTCTGATGGAAGCTTTGAAGTCCTTAGTATTTGTGAATCAGAAGTATCAATACTTGTGAGGTTTATTGGGTTCCAGACTTTTGAAGAGAAGATCGTCCTCAAAAGTGGCCAGAACGAATTAGAGATCAAATTGCTGGTAGATGTAAAGAATCTCGGAGAAGTGACTGTTGAAGAGGAAAAGGTTGCAGATATAGTGACCATACAGCGCAGTGAAATCAATAAAGAAGCACTGACCAAATCTGCAGGAGCCTCCTTGGGCGAGACCTTAACTGAGATCACAGGAGTGAACATGTTACAGACTGGTCCCACTATTGCAAAGCCGGTGATTCATGGTCTTCATAGTAACCGTATCCTAATTCTCAACAACGGCATAAGACAAGAAGGCCAGAAATGGGGACAAGAGCATGCGCCAGAAATTGACCCTTTTGTTGCTAACAACTTGAGGTTAATTAAAGGTGCTGCTGCAGTGAAGTATGGTTCCGATGCGATTGGCGGAGTTATTCTAGTCAACCCTGCAGAGCTGCCAAACAGCCCTTCATTTTCTGGCAGGGTCAATGCACTAGGGGCCTCGAATAGCAAGTTGTATGCTACCTCTGCTCTTTTAGAGGGAGGCATAAAAGGTTTGGATGGTTTCGGGTGGCGCATTCAAGGTACTTTCAAAAGAGGAGGTGATGCACAGGCGGCTGATTATCGCCTTACAAACACTGGCACCGAAGAGCAAAATTTTTCGTTGGGCTTTGGCTATCATAAGGAGAATGCGGGCCTTGAGATCTTCTACAGTAGCTTCGATGCAGAATTAGGTGTACTGAGAAGCGCGCATATTGGAAACCTCACAGATTTGCAATTGGCTATCAATAGTGACAGGCCCTTGTTTATCGAAGACTTCAGTTATGATATTAACAATCCATTCCAGGCGGTTAAACACCAACTGTTGAAGGCAAATGGACATATTGAGTACAAGAACCTTGGAGATTTTTCTATACAATACGGTCTTCAGAACAATCAAAGAGAAGAGTTTGATATAAGAAGAGCCGGCAGATCTACAATTCCTGCACTTTCGTTAGACTTGGTAACACATACACTGGATGTTGACTTGGATATGGATGTAAGAGGGAACTGGAAATGGGATGTTGGTGCCAGTTTCTTATATCAGATCAACGAGAATAATCCTGAAACGGGTATTCGTCCGCTGATTCCTGATTTTGAAAATTGGACGGCTGGTGCACATCTCATAGGGCGCTTTATTAAAACAGCTTATGAACTAGAATTTGGTGTTCGCTATGACTATAGGCATTACTTGGTTAAGCGTTTTGATCGGAATAATAACCTTTTAAAACCCGAATTTGATTTTAATAATGTGACGGGTTCTATTGGAGCGGTGTTCTTTCTGCCAAATGAATGGACTTTACGGTCAAACGTAGGAACGGCATGGAGGGCACCTCATGTCAATGAACTCTACAGTGAGGGACTTCATCATGGGGCTGCAGCAATTGAAGAGGGTAATGATCAGTTAATTTCTGAAAAATCTATCAAATGGATCAATAGCTTGGAAAAAAATACCAATCGGTATAATTTAAATATTTCAGCTTACTATAACTTCATTAGCGACTATATATTCCTTAGGCCGGAAAGTGTGGCACTGACAATAAGAGGAGCGTTCCCCGTATTCGCTTATCGTCAGACAGATGCACTCATCTATGGTATTGATACTGATTTCGAATATCGCTTCTCAGATCACCTGGAAGCTACAACCAAGCTATCCTTAATCAGAGCGAAAGACAGGCTCTTGGATAGTCCGCTGATTAACATCCCAACGAGTCAATTGGAAGGAGCAGTAGTTTACAATCTTAGTGAGGGGAGGCTCCAGAAACCATTTATATCTGCTGGCTTTAGAGCTGTTGCCAGACAAGGCAATGCGCCTAGAGTGGTGCCTATCTCGGAAGTACTAGACGCAAGAAATAATGATGTCGATTTGTTCGAGAGTGATCCATCAATCTTCGATTTTGTGACTCCTCCGGATGGCTATGTGAACTTTAATGTCAGTGGAGGCTTTGACTTGACATTTCAGAATGAGAATAGTCTGAACGTCTTTATGTCCATTGATAATTTGTTCAATAATAGTTACAGGGATTACTTAAATCGCTTTAGGTACTATGCGGATGATTTGGGTAGAAACGTAAGTTTAAAGCTTAGTTATAGCTTCTAATCAGCTATTTCACCAGACTCTCAATGTCTTTGAGCGTAAGGTTTCCTTCGTAGTAGGCACGACCAAAAATCACTCCCTTTACACCGATGTCTTCGAGGCGTTTGATATCGTCAACAGATCTCACACCACCACTGGCAAGGAAAAATATATCTGGAAACTTTTCTACCAGGCGTTCATACAATTCGAAATTTGGTCCCTCTTGAATCCCATCCTTCTCGACATCGGAACACTTGACATACTTTATGCCGCGCATATAGAAATAGTCGATGTGATCATCAAGTTCCGTTCGAGTATTTTTTTGCCAACCACGTATGGCAATTTTCCCCTTCTTTGAATCTGCGCCTAACGTGATTTTTTCACGTCCGTAGGAGAGCATCCATGAAGAGAACAGTTCTTTTTTATCCACGGCAATTGAAGCTGCGGTGATTGAAGTCGCACCATATTCATATGCCTTGCTAATGTCTCCATCAGTTGAAATCCCACCGCTAAAGTCAATTTTCAGGCCTGTGTATCCTGCAATTGACTCTAATATGTGATAATTAATAGGACTTCCCTTTAGGGCGCCATCTAGATCCACTATGTGTATCTTTTCAATTCCGTACTCTTCAAACTGCCTTGCAATATCTACAGGGCTGTTCTTATAGACTTTTTCATTTTTGTAGTCTCCCTGCTTGAGCCTGGTAAGCTTTCCGTCAATAATAGATATAGAAGGTATAATTTGGATCATAGTGTCGCCAGAAAAATCAAAGGGGTTAAACTAGTAAAATTTAAGCTCCCGAGCGGAGTGTCGGGTTTAAATTTTTGTTATAACCGAAGCTTATGAAAATACAAAAAATTAACAAATACCCCAAAAAATGCTTCTATTCTTATTCTGGCTGGGCGTTCGTGATGAGCTTAAAGCCAGAGCCATGTAAAGTCATGATTTGAACGGAAGGGTCTACTTTTAAGTGCTTGCGCAATTTTGCAATGTATACATCCATGCTTCGGGCATTGAAATAACTATCATCTCGCCAGATCATCTTCAAAGCAGTAGATCGGTCTAAAGGCTGATTCATATGTAAGCAGAGTAGCCTTAAGAGTTCAGATTCCTTTGAAGTCAGTTTTGTTTGATTGTCATTTTCAATGAGAAGCTGTTTATCATAGTCAAAATGAAACTGCCCAAAGTCAAAGTCTTTTTGATCTGAAAATTGAGGGTTTTTCTCTCCTGTTCTTCTCAGAATAGCCTGAATCCTAAGAAGGAGTTCTTCCATACTGAATGGCTTTGTGATGTAATCATCAGCCCCAATCTTGAACCCTTCAATAGTATCTTCCTTCATTGACTTGGCAGTGAGAAACATTATGGGAGTCACGGAATCATTACGCCTGATTTCTTTGGCCATTGAAAAACCGTCTTTTTTGGGAAGCATAATGTCAAAGAGACATAAGTCAAAAGGCTCACTTTTGAAGGCATTCAGACCTTCCTCACCATCTCGACATAGACGAGTTTCATATCCCTTTAGAGAAAGGTATTCGTTCAATATTTGACCCAGATTTGGATCATCTTCTACCAATAATAATTTGAAACTAGCCATTGTTAAAGGGTAAGTAGATTTTAAATGTGCTTCCTTGTCCAACTTCACTTTTCACATTGATCGTGCCATGATGCAAGTCAACGATGTTTTTAACGTATGATAATCCCAAGCCAAAGCCCTTGACATCATGTACATTCCCAGTTGAAACTCGATAGAATTTATCAAAAATTTTCTCTATTGACTCTTTTGACATGCCAATTCCCTTGTCAGATATCTTTAGAATGATACCAGTTGAAATGTTATCCGTTCTAATATGGATTTCAGGAGCTTCGGAGGAGTATTTATTGGCATTGTCCAAGAGGTTGTAGATAATGTTGGTTAAATGGACCTTATCCGCTTCGACCAATGCATTAGAAGCCAGCAACTGGCTAGTGATTTGTCCGCCTCTTTTCTCAACAAGGATATTAATATTGACCAAAGCTTTTTCTATGATGTCATGGAGGTTGGCTTGCTCGAATTTGAGTTTGAAATCTTTTTTATCCAGACTTGCAATCTGCAATACCTTTTCTACCTGCAGCCCTAAACGTTTGTTCTCATCTCTTATCACCTGCACGTAACGATCGACAATGGCTTTGTTACTCTTTATATCATCGTCCTGTAAGGCTTCAGTGGCCAGTGAAACGGTGGCAATAGGTGTTTTGAACTCATGAGTCATGTTATTGACGAAGTCGTTCTTAATTTCTGAAAGTTTCTTCTGTCTTAAGATTACCATAATGGCGTAAGCAAAACATGCTATTACAATGATCAGCAAAAGTCCGGATGCTGATAGTGGAACTATTGCCTGCTGCATCAGGTACCTTTTCTTTCCAGGAAAATCTATGGCTAGATAAAACTCTTTCTCATTCAAATCGGTGGGAAATAAATTGACAGCAAGATCAGAATCCTTGATAGCTTCTTCATCACTCTTAAATTCAGCATTCAGTAATTTCAACTCGTTGGTGGGTTCATGAAGAATGCCATAATTGTAGGGAATGTCCAAGCCTCTGTTAGCCAGTTCCTCAGAAAGCAAAGTATCCAATACATCTGGGTTTACTCTTGCAAAGAGGTTATTGCTTCCAACCAGGTGATTAAACCAGCTTTGTTTCATCATCTCGATACGTCTATTCATTTGACGCTCCATTTCGATTTGCCTCGCTCGAGAATTAGCCAACTGGTTTGGGTTAAATCCGGGTGCCTGCATTAATGATTCAAAGCCGAATTCAAAAACGACTTGACCGGTAGTTTCATCAACAAGCTGAAAAGTACCTGACATGAATTCTTCCGAAGGAGGGATTTCGCCTTGTGGCATTCCTTCCCTGTTACTCACCAGCGTGTTCATAGTATCAAAGGGCATATTCCTTTGAGGTAGGGGGCGAACCCTTGTATTCATCCCTTGCTGTAGAAAACTAATGTCATTCTCGATCGCCAGGCGCTGAGTAACTTGGATCAGGGCATCATTCACATTTTGGTTGAAGCGCTCTTTGTTCACCTTGTTGACCTCAGTAATCCAATAGTACTGAAAGGCCACAAGTCCCAGAAGGGCGCAGCTTAGCAAACCAATCAACCAACGAATCCGCACACGGCTCATGTCTCAAAAGTACTCTAATTAATACCCTCGAGATGCATGGTTAACAATTATTAACATCGTTTAACTACCCTTTAACATCCTTTTGCAGTACTTCTAAATATGTTTGTATCAATACTTTAAAAGGAATCAAATTATGAATTGGTCAAAACAACTTAAAAAGAGTATCGCCCCAATGGCACTGGCAGTGTTGATTTTTATTGGGGTAGATCAAAGCGCCTTCGCGCAAGACGAAAACATCAAAGAAAGTCAATCTGTCTCCATTTCAAATACAGAAGATGGTAAGGTGAAACTCAAAGTAATTATCAAGAAGGGTAATGACGAGACTACTTTCGAAAAGACATATGATTCACATGAGGAGATGCAAAACGATCCTGATTTAGAAAAATATGGAATCAGTGTAGACTCATTTGGGTTTGGGAAAGGTTTTGGGGGTCAGCCTAAGTTCTTCTTCCATAATGGCCCTGGCAAGAGTTTTTGGAATCATGACGACTTCGATATGGATATCGATTCGTTGAGAAGTAGCATAAGAGGTATGATGAGAGGCTTTGGACCTGGTTCCTTCTCTTTTGGTTTCGATGATGATAATACTTTTGACATGGACTCATTGATGCAGCGCTTTAGCTTCAAAAATGACAATGGCAGGTTTTTCTTCAATGGAGAGGAGATGAATGATATTGATTCGTTACGAGCTGCGCTGAAAGATAAGTTTGGTAATATGGTGTTCGACTTTGACTTCGGTGATTGGGACGATGATGCCTTCGGCTCATTTAGCTTTGGTAATGATGACGATGATGTGAGGATAATTTCAAGGGTAAAGGTTTTCATTCGATCTGCGAGAGATGAAGATAAAGAGGCCGCAGGTACGGATGATATGGAAGGACTGGAACTGAGAGATATCAATTTCTACCCGAACCCCAGCGATGGCCGTTTTGATGTGGAGCTAGAAACGGGGAGCGAAGCTGCCATTCAGGTATCAATCATTGATCCTGATGGTAATGAAGTTTATAACAGAACGGGATCTCCTAGAAATGGTAGATATGATTTTCGAGTAGACCTGAGCGATGAGCGTAAAGGAATTTATATTATGAAGGTGGTTCAAAACAACAAGGCCCTTACAAAAAGGGTGATTATAGAATAGCATTTATACTTTCATTTTGGTTGAGGAGAGGAAGTTGTCAGAAAGCTTCCTCTTTTTGTTTTTATAGCCCTTATATTTGGCCTTCAATTTATTACCATGCTTTTAGAGAACGACAGGTACAAGGTTCAGGGAGTCGATTTGATTGATTTAGCCAATGAATATGGAACTCCGCTTTATGTGTATGATGCTGATAAAATCCGCCATCAGTTTGATCGACTTAACAATGCCTTTAGTGGTGTTAAACTCAAGGTTAAATACGCTACGAAATCGCTGACAAATTTGTCCGTCCTGAAGCTATTGAAAAGCTATGGTTCAGAATTGGATTGTGTCTCCATTCATGAAGTAAAATTAGGCTTAAAAGCAGGCTTTGAGCCTGACCAAATACTGTATACACCGAATTGTGTTTCATTCGAAGAAATCAAAGAGGCCGTTGAGATTGGTGTGATGATCAATCTGGACAATATTTCCCTTCTCGAGCAATTTGGTCATGAATATCATGGTTCGGTACCCGTTTGCATTCGACTTAACCCACATATCATGGCTGGGGGAAACAAGAAGATATCTACCGGACATGCTGATTCCAAATTTGGAATTTCCATTTACCAAATGGCCCACATTCTAAGAGTAGTAAAAACCTATGATCTCAATGTGGTAGGGCTTCATATGCACACAGGCTCCGATATTCTTGACTCAGAAGTGTTTTTGAGAGCCGCAGACATCTTATACGATACAGCCAAAAACTTCAAAAACCTCAAGTTTATAGACTTCGGAAGTGGTTTTAAGGTAGCTTATAAAGAAGGAGATATTACAACGGATATTGAAGACTTAGGTAAGAAGTTAAGTGCCTCTTTTCAAGACTTTTGCAAGGAGTATGGAAGAACACTTGAAATGTGGTTTGAACCAGGAAAGTTCTTGGTAAGTGAGTCTGGAATGTTTCTGGTAAAAACCAATGTAGTAAAGACTACACCGGCAACGGTTTTTGCAGGCGTTGATTCGGGAATGAATCACTTGATTAGACCCATGATGTATGATGCCTACCATGAAATCGTAAATCTCTCCAACCCTAAAGGAACTCAGCGTGTTTACACAATAGTCGGTTATATCTGTGAAACAGATACTTTCGGTTTGGATCGTAAACTGGGCGAAGTTAAGGAAGGTGATATTCTCGCTTTCAAAAATGCAGGGGCTTATGCCTTTAGTATGGCTTCCAATTATAATTCTCGTTTGAGACCTGCAGAGGTTTTAGTATATGAAGGTAAAGCTCACCTCATCCGAAAGAGAGAGGTTTTCGAAGACCTGACAAGAAACTTGGTGGAGATTGATATCTAATCAGACACTGGATTGGTCTTTGTTGCTGTTCATAAATCTGTATTTTAGCAAAGAATCTACCTGTAAGTATAAAAATCATGAAAAAGTCAGTTCAAATTGTCATTCTACTAGGCATTATGATGGCGTCCTTTAGTCTCAAAGATCAGGATGCAGCACTAAAAAAGAGTATGGAAGATGGGAAAGGTACCTATAGTGCTGTATGCATCGCTTGCCATATGGATAGTGGCCAGGGTATTCCGAATGTTTTCCCTCCATTGGCCAAGTCTGACTACCTTATGGAAGATGTCGATAGAGCCATTGAGAATCTGATCAAGGGTTTGTCGGGTGAAATCACGGTTAACAAGGCGAAATACAACCAGGTAATGCCAGCAAGTGGATTAAACGACAAGGATATTGCTGATGTCCTAAACTATGTAATGAATTCCTGGGGCAACAAGGCTAAGTCTACACTTACCGAAGCTAAAGTTGCTAAGGTGAGAGCTAGCTTGAAGTAAACCTTTCATAATATTCTTTGTGGAGAGCAGTTAATACAGTGAATGATGTACAGACTATCTGTAAAATCGATCAAAAACATCATGAAGAGATTATTAGCTGCTTTTTTCTGTTTAATGCTTTGTGCCAATGGCTGTAAAAGCCCTGAAGAGGACACGAATCCACAACTGGACAATCAAGAGTTTTCAACGCTTTTTACAGATCGGCAGTCCCTGGGTGAAATACAGGTTCCTGACCTAAATGAGGCCTCTGGCCTGGCCAGCAGCAGATCAAATCCCTTATATATTTGGTCCCATAACGATAGTGGAGGAGATCCACTTCTATACCTAATGACGCAAGCAGGTGCCGATTCAGGTCGTTTTGTTTTGGATGGTGCTCAAAATGTTGATTGGGAAGATATGGCAATAGGTCCAGGCCCAACTGTCGGGCAACAATACCTTTATGCCGCTGATATTGGAGATAATCGAGCAGCCAGAGGCAATTATACTATCTACAGAGTTCCAGAACCGGACCTTACGGTACAGGATATTCCTGCTACATCTACCTTGTCTGGGGTGGAAGCCATTTCTTATGTTTACGATGATGGAAATGCTCGTGATGCTGAAGCAATAATGGTTGATCCAGCGACAAACGATATCTATATCATCTCCAAAAGAGAGGCCAGCGTAATTCTTTACACTTTGCCATTTCCACAGAATACAGCCCAATTGGATACGGCCGATAGACTCAGGGTATTACCCTTTACTATGGTTACCGCAGCGGACATATCGCCTAATGGCAGTGAAGTGCTCATCAAGAACTATTTAAATGTTTATCACTGGTCTAAATCAGGGTCGGAAAGCATCTCTGACTTACTAGGCACAATGCCAGCCAGATTACCCTATACAGTTGAACCGCAGGGGGAGGCTATTGCCTGGCATAGTGACAATGGGACATATTTTACCCTGAGTGAAACAGGAAATAATGAACCTGTAATCCTCTATAATTACAACCGCAACTGACTAGCTGGCACTAATCGTGTTGAGCGTGGCAGTGAATGCATTGTAATAGGACCTTCCAATAGGAATCTTTTTCTCACCCAGATACACAAAATTTGTATCAATGGCTGTTACGGCATCAACTAAGACAACAAATGACTTGTGCACCCTTAAGAACCTGTCTTTGGGTAGTTTGTCAGTGATCTCTTTTAAAGATTTTCTAATTGTATAGTCTCTACCGTCATTTGCGTGGATAGTGATATGGTTTCCATCGGCCTCAATCCAATGGAGATTTTCGTATTTGATTTTTTCCAGTAGACTCTTCTTTTTGACAAAGATGGAATCATTGCTATAAGTAGTGGGGTTCGCAGCGATAAGTCGATCCGTACCCGCATTCACAGCTAATCTGTTTTTGTTGAAAAGTGCTACTTCAATAGCTGCATAGACATCGTCCTTAGTGAAGGGCTTTACAATAAACCCGAGAGGTTGCGTATGCTTAGCTCTATTGATGGTTTCCTTATCAGAATATGAAGTGATGTATACAAAAGGTACTTTGTATTGTTCTTTTATAATTGATCCAAGCTCGATTCCGTCCTGATCTCCCTTAATTTTTACATCCAGGAGTACCAAATCGGGCCTAGAACTCTTTATAGCCTTTATAGCCTGATTGGCTGAGTTCGCTAATTCAGTATCATCATAACCGAAAATACTCAACATTTCTTGCAGGTTTTCCGCAATAAATGGCTCATCTTCAACGATCAAGATGCGTGGGCTTTGGCTGTATGGTTGTTCCATATCAGTATTTTTGTTTAGGTGAATATCTGAAATTAATATTTTAATTGGCCTAATACCATTAAAATAGTATTTTAAAAATACTGAATTTCATATCTCCACAGCTAATAGTGTGATGGAAAACATTTTTAAAGATACTTTAAACGATTTTGCAGATGCGAAGGTAAGAGACATGGATTTAGAGTCCGTTGTTTCCAATCTTAGCGAATCGGTGTGGTCCATCAGTTTGACTAATGAACCTTATGAAATACACTATCATAATGATCCATTCCATCAATTTGGGCTAATTGAAGGCACTCAGCACCCTCCCAAAACCATAGAAGACTGGCAAAAATTAATACATCCTGAAGACCGAGATAGGGTACTGGAAGAAGTGGTGAATGCCTTGGGTACAGGCTCCGCTAGTTACTCCTACAGGATCAATAGAGACGGCAGTGGTTATAAATATTTCAGAGACCGTATAAGTGTACTTTTCGAAGAAGGCAAACCCATACGACTTGATGGAATCAGCATAGATATTGATAGTATCAGAAGGTCTCGCTTGAATCTGGAGTTGAGTCAACAAAGGTTGAAGAGTATTGTGGATGCTCTTCCCGATCCGGTATTCATCTCGACCAAGGAGGAAGGAAAAATCATATTTGCAAACGAGATACTTTTCAGTGTGTATGAAATGAATCCGACTGATTTCTTGGGCAAAAAGGCGGTTCAATTTTATGAGAATTTTGAAGGCAGAAAATCATACATAAAACACCTCAGAAAGGATGGCCACGTCCAAAATCATGAGCTCCTGTTAAAAAATAAGAAGGGAGAATCCTTTTGGGTGAGTGCCTCAACCATGCCCCTGGACTTTCAAAGCCAGGACTGCTTCATTACCATTCTTCAAGATGTTACGGTTCGTAAAAATCTGGAGAGTGAGATTCAGGAAAGCAATGCAAGGTATCAGCTCGCAGTAGAAGGTACCAACGATGTTATCTGGGAATACGACTTTAAATCAAAGCATTCGTACTTATCTCCCCAGTTTTGGACAGGCATGGAGTTGGAACCAGAAGATAATCCGCTGACCGATGAACTGATAGCCAAATACCTGTATGAAGAAGACAGAAAAGGCTTTTTAGATACACTGTCAGAAGCTTATACGCAACAAGAAGGTGATTTGACCCTTGAGATTCGTTTTGTTGCAAATGAAGGGCGCATTATTTGGGTACTTTTTAAAGCTCGAATTCTTTATGATAAAAATGGTAAGCCTCAGCGTGGGGTGGGATCATTGTCGAATATTACCTCATTAAAAGAGGCACAATCCCAGCTTAAGGAAAGTGAGGCTAAATACAAACTGATTTCTGAGAATTCAAGTGATTGTATCTGTCTGCAAAAAGTTAATGGAGATTTCGTTTTTGTCAGCCCTTCTTCCACAGAGGTATTAGGTTATTCGCCTGAGGAGTTGCAAGGGATCAACCTGAATGATTTCATACATGAAGATTATCGCCCGATACTCAGACAAAAGATCATAGATTTGATCAAAAAGAGAGATAAAACAGCTTCTGTTGTTTACAAAGCCTACAGCAAAGGAGCTAAGCCAGAGTGGTTAGAAACTATTGCAGGAGGTATTTTTGATGAAGAGACCGGCCGAGCCCTCTATATACAGACTTCTACAAGGAATGTGACCGAACGCATTGAAGCTCAGACCAAGCTCAAGGAGAGTCAAGAGCGTTACAAACTCATCACTGAGAATTCGAATGATATTGTTTCATTGATGGACCCTAATGGCAAGTACCTTTTCTTGTCACCATCCATCAAGGACAAAATGGGGTATGACCCTAAGGAGATGCTGGGTAGAAATACATTGGATTTTATTCACCCCAATGATCAGGATACAGTGGCAAAGATCATCAAGAAGGTGGTTGACAACAAGGTGAAAGAAGATGCCGTCACCTTCAGACTTAAAAACAAATGGGGTGATTGGAGATGGATAAAGGCCACCGGTGGTGTAATCTTAGATGATGACGACAATGTAATCTACATTCGATCGAACAAGACAGATATTACAGAGAGCAAGCTCACAGAAGAAAAGCTGAAGCGGCAGGAAGAACAGTATAAACTAGTTTCAGAGAACTCAGGAGACGTAATTGCCTTGCATGATCTATTTGGACAGTTGACCTTTGTATCACCTTCTTGCTATCGAATGGTAGGCTTAACTGTTGAGGAAACCATGGGTATTAAGGATTTCGCTGGACTTGTCCACCCTGAGGAAAGGGAGAAAATTCGAGATGCTTTTGTCGACACCATTAAAAATACTCGAAAGGACACCATTTCTTCCATCAGGCTGAAACAGGCCAGTGGTGAATATTTGTGGGTCGGTGTATCGCTTTCTGCTGTACTCGATGAAAATGGTCGGACGAAGTTTGTTCAGACCTCGACAAGAGATATTTCAGAGATCATGAAGGTAATCGAAAAGGAGCGCCAGTTGAATAAACTGAAATCAAGCTTTATCTCAATGGCTTCTCATGAGTTTAGAACACCTCTTACAACTATCCAGTCTAGTAACGAGTTGATCAGTATGTACTTGGATAGTACCAAAGAACCAGTTGACACGAAGCTTTCTAAGCATGTATTGAGGATTCGAACGGAACTCGAACGTCTGAATACTCTTTTAAAAGATGTGTTTACACTGGGTAGACTAGATGTAGGCAAAGCCAGGTTGAATAAAGACATAACCTCGCTCACGGGTATTGTAAAGCAAGTGGTTTTAGAGAATTCTGTGTCATATAAGGACAGAAAAGTTGCTATTCATACCGAAGGCAAGGAGAGACAGGTAAAACTTGACAGTCAGCTGATAAGTCACGTGCTTTCCAACTTGATTAATAATTCACTTAAGTATTCTCAAGGCGCAGAAGATCCTGAAGTGACAATATTCTATGAGGCTGATCAGATTCAAATGCAAGTGAAAGACTTTGGCATTGGGATACCTAAAAAAGATCAAGAAGGCCTTTTTGAATCATTCTCACGTGCCTCAAATGTTGGAGATATTGAAGGAACGGGCCTTGGGCTTGTAATCGTCAAGCAATTCGTGGAGATGCACGGAGGTACCATTTCCTACGAGTCCAAAGTTAATAAAGGCACAACCTTCACAGTTGTTATTCCTGACCTTGACTAGAAGTAAAATCCAAACTTTACCAGGGGTAAGAAAGCTTCTTCAGACTTTGCCAAGAGTATGTTCACCGCAAAAGTACTAAACGGAGTTAGGTAAATACCTCCGCCATAACCATGGTGAAGCGTATCAGAATCTTCACCATCTACCCACACTCGTCCTAAGTCGTTGAAAAGAATCAACCCAACTTTAGAAGGCAATATGTAGTTATTCCATTCAAACAGGTCAATCCTTAGATCCAGTTGATGCGAGAAGCTGCTTTCTCCGGCAAATCGAAATCTTCTATAACCTCTAAGCGTGTTGAAGCCATCAAGTCTGCTTGCCTGGAAAAACTCGAAATCTCCAAAGCTTCGCTGATAATTTAATCTCGTAGCAATTGAAGTTCTGCTGAAAGCGCCCAGTGCCCAGCGGAAAGTCACATCGGAATTCCACTGCGTACTGTTATTTGAATTATCATTTAGGCCTCCATTATAGGTAACTTCTGTATTGAAAGTAATACCTCTTTTAGGGACTATGGCATTGTCTTTCGTATCAAGGTGAAGTCCAAAGCTTGCCCCGGCATACGTTTTCTCATCAAAGAGCCCTGCTGGGTTAAGGCCGTTATTAACAAAGTCATTGATAAAACGATCTGGACTTCTCTGAATGTCTATACTTTGGTAGCGGGCGCCTAAATTAATATGGGCTTTGCTTCCCAAATTGATGTTGACCGAAGGGTTAACTACAAACTCTGTAAATCGAGTTCGATAGAAGGTCAGATCAATGTCATCATCATAGATTGACTCATTGCCTAAGCCAAAGAAGTTATTCACAAAATTTGGAGCCTTAATACTGGCATCGAGTAGAAAATCAGCCTTGCCGATGGCATCGATAAACTCTCCACTATATTCGAGGTTGTATGAAGATGTGGCTAAGGCATAATTAGCTGTGAAGCTTTGACTGGAAGCAAAGGGTTCTTTTCTAAACCCATCTTTTCTGAACATGAATCCTGCTCCCAGAAACAAACCGTCATCAGGGTTGAAGTTGAAAGAGAGCAACGGCATGCGCACATCAAAGTCGAACTCCTCCATATTGTATCGATTGATGGCAGGGTCCTTATCAGTTCTCAGGTCTTTGGTCTCTTTACTGGCCGTCAACTGTGTTCCCGTTTGAGTGTCATAGACTATCGTCTTCTTTTTGCCCTTGCTCACAGTGCTTTCATCAGTAATAATATCATCACCCTCACCAGCGATGATTCGTACTAAAATGCCCTTATTGGTATTTCCCTTTACCTCAAATTCATCTTCTCCACCGAAGCCAAATAACCTTATTTCATCTGTCACTGAGGTGTTGAAAGTTCTTTGATACAGTATCTCATCTCTTTTTCCTTTTTTAGAGATTTTGTACATGGTCACTTTAGTATGTTCATCGTCAAGTCGCTCCACCACGAAGTATTCGCGTTTATCGCTACCCCTTACATCCACTCCTTTAGAAATAAACTTGTAATAGTCGGCTGCCCATTCTGGGAATCTATCTCTTCTGTTTTTGAGTTTACGAATAATCTCTTCTCCTCGGAGATCAAAGATCTCCTTCGGCCAAGACTTGATAGCCGATTCTATTACCTCGTCTGTAAGTGCGGCTTTCAATTCATTGGCCTGTTTTAGCCAGTCTTCCAGTGAAGGCTCGGTCATGAAATAGCGATCGAACCAGCGGATTCTGTAGAAACCATAGGAGGGTGTATAACTGATATTTTCTTCAAAACCTTTGAAGGCAGGTTGAGCCCATTTAGATGCTGCGAGCTTCTTGAAAGTGCCTTCTCCTGCGAAAAATACCTGGTCACGGTCACGAGGGACGGGTTGATAGACGTTTTTGTCATCTTTCAGGTCGTATTCAATCCAACGCCATTGATCGTCATGACGGTCCCAATCACCAAGCCACATATCGAAAAGTCGATTGCGGACAACAAAGTCTTCATCGACTTTGTTGTCATTATCCTTTTTTAGCTTGATGTATAAATCCGGGCTTGAAATGACATCATCTCCTGCACCAAACATTTCTTCCTTTACCTGTTTCTTATTGACGCGCTCTTCAAAGAGCGCGAGCGAATTGGCCAATTCCCTTCGATATATCCCGAAACGAGGGTCATCAGGTATAAAAACGATTTTTGGATTGGCATGGAAAATACCAGCCGCATCTGCCAATGCAGGAACTACCAGTGGTGCATAAGGATGAGACGCGGAAATGCCATCCTGTACTACACTTTTTATAAAAGTGTTTCGAAGCTCAGGAGGCAATGTCAGTGCCGGGTTCTTATCCATGGATCGCAAGACATATTGCTTTCCATCTTCCGCCTCCAGCCTTAGAGAAGTTGTTTGATGACCTCCCCCTTTTTTAAGAATACGCAAGCCTCCCTTTTCGGTAGCAATATCAAAGATTGGGAATCTCATTTCCGTAGCCCATTCTTTGCGATAGTTTTCACCAAGTAAGGACTTGTGGAACTTCGATCTTCCTATGTACTTCTTGCTCGCTGCAAATAGTGTGTCCTGACCCGCATAAGAGATTCGGCTAAACCTTGCCATTAAGTCTTCTGGAGCAGGAGCAAAAGGTCTTTGAGAGATTATATCTGTGTACAGTTCCTTTACATCGTCCTGGTCTGGAGTAAAGAAACTTAGCTTGGTCTGGCCATTAGCAAAGTAATCCAGGCGGGCGTAACCCATTGTATTCGAGGCAAACTGTGCATCGCCCTTTTGCTTTACACGAGCATTGTTTTTAGCGCCAGCACCACTCACTACAAAATGCATCCCTTCTTTTTCAATATGTTCAAGGGCATGCTCATGTCCCGCCACATGAACAATATCAGGGTGTTGAGACATTAACTGCACCATGCCATCTCTAAACCGCTTATACTGGGGGTGAGGAGTGTCTTGAATATTGCCAAACCACTTTCTGTAGAGTGGATAAATTGATCCAAGACCAGGTAATGGAATATATGAAACGGGTTTTGGAATACTTTTCGAGGCGGTTAGTGGAAATATGTGGTCTTTCAGACCAAAAACCCCTCCATGAATACCATAGGTATACATAGGATGGTGTGATGCTACAATTACTTTCTTATGGGCATTTCTCAAAAGCGCGTCTTGAAACAGCGCTGCTACGTCAGTGATACTGGTCACTCCACATGATTCGGTGGGTTTATTGCCCTTATGCAAGAACCATTGCGTATCAATCGTGATCAGGGTGATTTTTTCAGTGAGTTCTACCTCAAAAGGGCCAGGGCAACCACCCGTTGGTAGCCATACATCAGCACTATCTAAGGCGTTTTCAACATATTCTTCTTGAAGGTTAAGCCATTCTAAACCATAGTTTCTTCCTTGTGCCCAATCATGATTTCCAGGTATGAATACCCTTCTTCCTTTAAAGTCTCTGACTGCTTCTATTTGCCCATCAATAGCGATTTCAGCCTCACCTCTTAACGGGTGTCCAACGGGCGGTAAACCTTTGGGATAGATATTATCCCCCAGATAGATGACTGCACCTTTCTCTCCAATTTTTGCAAGTTCATCTTTCAACTTTGTGAGTACAGGATTCTCATATGGCTCTCCGGCATCGCCAACCAAAAAAACAGAGTATACAGGATTTGGGTCTTGCTGATATGCATAGGAGTTGCCCAGGATGCTAATGAGCATAAGGAAGGAGAGGAGGTATCGATTCATTCTATTGAGTTAAGGGTATGCTTCTAAACCCGTTTTTCACAAAAAAAATTCAGTGAACGTCATACTGAGTATGAATGAAGATAATAATTAGGTCTGACAGCTACAGTATAAATGTTTATTTACTGATGAACTTTAGAATCGTGCCGCCTTCACCCTCAACCTCGTTGGATATGTAAAGATCTCCATTGGGCATAAATGCTATGCCCTCTGGTTGGGGAAATAGTGCGCTTTTAAGCTTGGTCAGATGCTTCGGTCTTCCATCTGCACTAAATACCAGTAGAGATCGCTGAACAAAAGAAAGAACGTACACTTCCCCACTTGTGGGGTGAACAGCAACGGCCGAAGGCTTAAACTTGAACCTACTACCCACCACTCTTTTTAACTCTTTGTCTTGGATCACATGGCGAGGAGTTTTTTGAAAACTCTCGGTAGGTAAATGGAAGCTATATATAGCCTTTCCTTTGACGTCAACACCTTTTATATCTCCATCTTCTTTCAATGCAATGAGAAGATGGTCCGTATGTGGATCGTGGCCTAAGCCTTCTACATTATTTCCAGAGTCAAAGGGGGTTTTTATTTCCTCTACCACGCCTTCCATTTGGACATTGAAGCGATAGAGTTTTCCATTACTTTTTATCGCATATATGTAATCGCCAACTCGTTCAATTCCTTCAAAATCACCGTCTCCATGAAACCTCACCCGATGCACCACCTTTCTAGATTCCAAATCGAAGACGTACATTCTTCCTTGCTCGTCATTAAGCATGGCCAGCTGATTATCTTCATAGAATGACAAGGCCGACACTTCCTCTAAATACTCAGGAAGAATGTATATTTCATCAGGATCCATCAAATCATAGGCAAAGATGCTATCTGCCTGTGCAAAAGACTTAGAATAAATTGATGACAGGAGTAAAATAAAGACGATCCTTAACGTTTCTTTCATGACTTATGGAACAAAAATACACATGTAATGATTCATAGTAGGTAGAATGATACCCGTAATAACAAAATCGTTCATTGTATGTAATTTAAAATGAGCCCATTATATTTATAAGTTTTATATCCAATTCAGTGTCAGGCAAAAATATTTTAGTTGAGGTTGAAGAGTACGCAAAAGGTATCTTGAAGAATGAGGTTCCAAAAAAGTTTGTGTACCACGATGACTATCATACGGAACGGGTGGTCAAGGCAGCGGAGATGATTGGCCGAGAAAGTGGCCTCTCAGAAGATGAAGTCGAAATGGTTACCATTGCAGCCTGGTTTCATGATACGGGATATAAACAGGGCTGTGCAAATCATGAGACTACAAGTTGCGAGATTGCAAAAGCCTATTTGGAATCAAAATCTTACCCAGCCGAAAAGATTGCTACAATTGTGGGCTGCATTGAGGCAACAAAAATGCCTCAAAATCCAAAAAGTCTTATTGAGCAGGTTTTGTGCGATGCAGACCTACATCATTTGGCGTGTAATGACTATCAGATGATGTCAGAAAAAATGCACAAAGAGGTTGAGATGATGAAAGAAAAACCCATCGATACTGATACCTGGAATGAGATGAACTTTGAATTCTTTAAGGATCATGAGTTCTTCACCCCTTATGCTAAAACAAAATTACAGCCGATAAAAGACCAAAACCTAGCCTCAATAAAGAAAGCATATAAAAAGGCTAAGAAGGATAAAAAGTATGTAGAGCAACTGGAAGCCAAGATTCTAAAACTTGAGGGAAAGGTTGCCTTAAAGCCCGACAGAGGAGTCGAAACAATGTTTCGGACGACCTCTAAGAATCACCTGGAACTCAGTGCTATGGCCGATAATAAGGCCAATATTATGATTTCGGTAAACACAATCATCTTGTCGGTGGTGGTGTCTGTTCTCATTAGGAAACTTTACGAATACCCAAACCTGGTAGTTCCGACCATCATGTTAGTTGTGGTTTGTCTGGCGGCCATTGTATTGGCGATTTTGGCTACCCGGCCAAATGTATCTTCTGGGGTCTTCACCGATGATGATGTCTTGGGTAGAAAGACCAACCTCCTTTTCTTCGGTAACTTCCATAAAATGCGATTGGATCGTTATGAGTGGGGTATGAAAGAAATGATGAAAGATGGGGAGTATCTCTATGGAAGTATGATCAAGGACATCTATTTTCTGGGAGTTGTTCTAGGCAAGAAGTATAAACTGCTTAGGCTTTGCTATACCACCTTTATGATCGGTTTTGTATTGTCTATTGTGGCTTTCGTGGTGGCGATGCTCATGTTTCCACCGCAGGAACAAACTGGCTTTTACACTTTTTAGAAAAAGCTTAGCTTAGTTAGCATAAGTCCTGGGTTATGCTAAAGAATTATTTTTTAATCGTTCTCCGTACCATTCGTAAAAACCCTGGCTATGCAGGGGTCAATATTCTCGGCCTGACACTAGGGGTCACCGCTTTCCTAATGATTGTCTTGGTGGTCAGGTATGAACTTAGCTATGACAAGTTTCATTCCGGGACAGAGAAAATCTTTCGTATCAATAATGAGCTTAGATTATCCAGTGGAAATTATAAATACCCAACGACCGCCTCTGCCTTTGGTCCAGCGCTCTTAAATGAAATGCCTGAAGTCACTGCCTTTACGCGAATTGGTGGCGCTGGGCAACAAATTATCATTGAAGTCGAAACCGAATTATTCAAAGAAGAAGACCATTTCTTTGCCGATAGTACATTCCTTGAGTTCTTCAATTTTGAATTATTGAGGGGTGACAGGTCTGAGGTCCTTGACAATCCTAATACTGCTGTTTTCACTGAAACAGCAGCCATGAGATACTTCGGGACCCTCGATGTCATAGGTAAAGAATTCAAAGGAAATAACGAAATCAACTATGTGGTTACGGGGCTTTTGAAAGATGTTCCTCAGAACTCCCATATCCAATTCCAGATGCTGCTATCAATAGAAACACTCAGAAGTCTGGGCAATGGCTTAAATAACTGGAACGGTCAAGGTTTCTACACATTCATCAGGTTGACGAATCCGGTTCATGCCTCAAAGGTGATGACCACAATGCTCGACTTGAGAGACAAGAATGTGAATAAGGAGCAGCAAAATGTCGTAAACCCCGACTTAACAGCTTTTGAAGACATCCATCTAAAGTCAAATCTGAGAAATGAGATAGTGCCCAATGGCAGCATGGATGTGGTCTATATCTTTTCGGCCATTGCAGTTTTTGTGCTACTGATTGCAGGAATCAACTATATGAACTTGGCTACTGCACGATCCGCTCGCAGGGCTCAGGAGGTAGGGATTCGGAAAGTACTGGGAGCCTATAAAAAACAATTAATTAGCCAGTTTTTAAGCGAGTCGATCATGTTGACATTGATTGCAACATTGCTTTCGGTGGGAATAGTAGCAGTGCTGCTAGGGCCTTTTGGGACTTATATTAACAAGGCTCTGACGATGGATATGCTCCTTGACTTAGAGGTGGTCGGTCTTCTTGGAGGTGTTATTCTGATCATTGGCTTTGGCTCTGGAATTTACCCTGCACTTTTTCTTTCAGCATTCAGACCAGCTATTGTTTTAAAAGGCAAGTTGGTTCCGGGCATGGGTAGCTCGGGTTTCTTTAGAAAGGCCCTCGTTGTTTTTCAGTTTGTAATTTCGATAGTGATGATGATTGGAACCACCATGGTATACAATCAGCTCAGCTTCATGAAAAACAAGTCCTTGGGTTTTCAGAAGGAGAACATTCTGGTGGTTTCCAATACCAATCAGGCGATAACCCCTCAACTCAATACCTTTAAGAATGAGTTGGTGAGCCATCCCAATGTTGAAGCAGTAACGGCTACCCTAAGCAAACCGGGCGGGCTCAGGCCAATCATGTTTGTTAAGTCAGAGACGGTTGTTGACGATGAAGGGGGGCTTAACCTAGCAGGAATTAATATCGATTTCGATTATATGAGTACCATGGAAATTGAGATCGTGGACGGCAGGGACTTTGACTCGAATACACCGACAGACTCAACTGCGGCAATTATTGTCAACCGGCAGGCCGCTCGCGAACTCAACCTAGAAAACCCCGTGGGCAAGATGATTGAAGTACAAAACTTTCAAGGGCAGTGGGAGCGCAAGAGGATTATTGGAATGATCGATAACATCAATTTCGAGCCGCTTCAACGAAAGACAGAGTCTTGTTTTTACGCTAATTTTCTACCCAACTATCAGCATTTGTTCATCAAGTTGGGAGATGAGGATGCTTCAGAAACGATACGACACGTAGAAGAACTGTGGGCCAAATTTGCTCCAGCTCAACCCTTCGAATATTCTTTTCTTGATGAAGATTTAAATGCGCTATATAGCTCAGAAGAAGAGCTCAGTCAGATCATTATATATTTTGCGTTTTTAGCCATCGGCATAGCCTGTCTTGGGCTCTTTGGTTTGGCCTCTTTCTCCACCGAACAAAGAATCAAAGAAATTGGCGTGAGAAAGGTGTTGGGAGCCACATTGGGACAAGTATTGTTTTTGCTTTCCAAGGATTTTGCCACACTAATCATCTTGGCAATTTTGATTGCTTCACCGGCAGCCTACTATTTAACGAACTGGTGGCTTCAAAACTTTGCCTTTGCCGTTGATATCTCAGTGACTACTTTTCTAGTGGCTGGTTTGGGTGCCTTGGTTATCGCATTACTTACCGTCAGTTACAAAACCTGTATGGCGGCAATATCGAACCCGGTGAAGGCTTTGAGGTCTGAGTAAGAGTGTCATAATCGAACAAGGGTGATCGAAAGTGTACATATTTCAAGCAGGTATTCTTCGCCTAAAGCCTAAAATCAATATATTCGCTATTGGCATATAAATTGGTAAATGCATTGAGGTCAAAACATTAATCAAGACAAATGATAAAACTACAAGACATTGATAAATACATCGATTCTAAGTATCAGAGAACTTTCATTCTGAAGGGGATCGACTTGGAAATCGAACAGGGGGAATTTGTAACCATTATGGGCCCCAGTGGAGCAGGTAAGTCAACTTTAATGAACATCATCGGTATGTTGGACGAGCCTTCTCAAGGAGAGTACTACTTCTTCGATGAACCTATTCACAAAATGAAGGAACGCAAGCGTTCTGAACTACATAAACATCATATTGGCTTTGTATTTCAGGCCTATCACTTGATCGATGAATTGACGGTTTATGAAAACATAGAGACACCGCTACTGTATAAGGGGGTCAAATCATCGGAGCGTAAAAGTCTGGTGGCAGAAATGCTCGATCGTTTCCAAATGGTGGCAAAGAAAGACCTATTCCCTGAGCAACTTTCAGGAGGCCAGCAACAACTGGTTGGTGTAGCCAGGGCATTAATTGGTCAGCCTAAGCTATTGCTTGCGGATGAGCCAACAGGAAACTTGCACTCTGATCAGGCTGAAGAAATTATGGAGCTCTTCCAAAAGCTAAATGAAGAGGGTATGACAATCATTCAAGTAACCCACTCTAAAGACAATGCGGCTTACGGAAAGCGTACCATCAACCTAGTAGATGGTGGACTCGATAGAGACGATAGGCATTAAGATTTAGTGCTAAAGAATATTTAAAAGCCACTCCAATGATGGGGTGGTTTTTTTTATACCCCACTGGAGTAGCCACTCTGATCGAATTTTTCCTTAGTCTTATAAAGCTGCCACCAAGGGGTGGCGGGTGAGGCATGATGCTCATAGTGATAACCAAAGAAGTAACAAGTCAAAAATGCCCAAAGATGGTTGAGCTTTTGACTCCTTGACTTGTGAATATTTTCTGCATTGTGATGACCTCTGTGGGGGAGGTACGTCCCAAAATAGAACAATTGAAAAGTGGCCAAAACGCCTGGGAGCATCCAGATCAGAATCAAATTTTCAACCGGCAAGAATAGTTTGAGAAGGTTGAAAGTGATGGCCATTAAAACGATTTGCTGCCAAGTGATATACTGCTTCAGAAAGCTGAAATACCAGAGAAAGAAGCTCCCTTTATGATAATCAGGATCCTTATCTGTGGCCACAAACTTGTGATGTTCGTGGTGTTTTGGAAAAAGCCTGCCATAGAAATTATAAGAGAAGAGCAAAGCTGTGACTTGTCCCAACGTCTTGTTTACCGCCTTGTTCTTAGATACCGTCCCATGCATGGCATCATGCGCTGTAATGAAAAGACCAGTGTACAAATGTGTTTGCACTAGTATTAAAATATAAAGCAGTGGTGACCCGTAGTCAATGGTCCACTGGAGACCAAGAACCAAACTTGTAAACCATAGCGCAATGATCACCAATGCAATGATTACCCCAAGATATGGTTTCGACTTACTCACACTCGAATTTACGGATTAAAGTTTTTGAAGGTGGCCTTTGATATCTTCCATCAGCCACATAGGAGTAGAAGTGGCACCGCAGATACCTACGCTTTCATTCATCCCGAACCACTCAGCCTTCACATCCTCAATAGACGACACAAAATAGGTGCGCTTATTTTGTTTCTTACAGACCTTGTAGAGGACTTTGCCGTTGGATGATTTGGTACCGCTCACAAAGACCACCACATGGAAGTTGGTGGCAAAGTTTCGCAATTCCTTATCCCGGTTAGAGACCTGACGACAGATGGTATCATTGGTTTTTACTGAAATACCATTCTTACGAAGAATTTCATTGATTTCGTAGAATTTATCGGTGCTCTTGGTAGTCTGGCTATAGAGGGTAATCTCTCTTGGTAACTCTTCCAGATCGAGCTCTTCGAGGTCTTGAAAAACCACGGCATTGTTGCTGGTTTGGCCTAACAAACCGACTACTTCTGCATGGCCATGCTTACCATAAATATATATAGCTTCCTCTTTGTCATAAGAATTCTTAATCCTGTTTTGAAGTTTTAAAACTACTGGACAGGAGGCATCAATCAGTTCAATATTGTTCTCTAGTGCGAGTTGATAAGTACTTGGGGGTTCTCCGTGGGCTCTTATGAGGACCTTGCTATCTCTAATGTCCTGAAGTTGTTCGTGATTGATGATCTCCAATCCCTTTTCCTCAAGCCTTTTCACCTCTTCATCATTATGAACAATGTCTCCAAGGCAGTATAGTTGACCATCCTCTTTCAATATATCTTCTGCCATTTCTATGGCATAGACTACGCCAAAACAGAAGCCAGAATTGATGTCAATATCAACGTTGAGGTTGAACATAAAGAAATAACCTTGAGATTCGAATTATGTTTGCGATCGAATATTAATTCTATGCTAAATACGAGTTGGGACTTCGTTTTGGATTTCTAACCAGCTTTAAGTGCTTGCTGAAAATAGGTTTCGAGCAGAATGCTCATCTTCCTTGAATTGGGAATCCTGATTCTTTGTTCCTTGATTTTGGTCGAAGGGCAATTCTGGATTTTCTTGAATAGCTTGAGGTAATATTTGTAAGCGAGCAATACACCAGTTTGAGCTCCCTTTGGTAATTTTTTTATGCCGATCAATGCGTCATCAAAGTCCTTTTGAATATCAGCCTCAATAACCTCTTTACTTTGTTGAGAGAAGGTTTCAAAGTTGACTCCAGGAAAGTACACTCGTCCTCGATCCTCAAAGTCACTTTTGATATCTCGAATAAAATTCACTTTCTGGAATGCCGAACCAAGACTTTTGGCCGGAGGCAGTAGTTCCAGATACATGTCCTTGTCTCCCTCACAAAACACCTGCAAGCACATCAAACCAACAACTTCGGCAGAACCATAGATATACTCTTCATAGCCTGCTTTGTCATAGGTGGTTTCATCCAGGTCCATTTCCATGCTGTGTAGAAAGGCTTCAATCAGCGCATGATCCAGATTGTATTCGTTGACTACCATCTGGAAAGAGTGGAGCACAGGGTTGAGGCTTATACCTTCTTCAATGGCCTGGTAGGTATCATTTTTGAATCGGGTCAGTAATTCAGCCTTGTCATGTTCATGAAATGTATCTACGATTTCATCGGCATATCGCACAAAACCGTAGATGGCATAAATAGGGTAATGGAATTTCTTTCCAAGCGTTTTAATACCCAAAGTAAATGAAGTGCTGTATCGCTGCGTGATAAGCTTGCTGCATTCAAGGGTCGTTTGATCAAATAACTCCATCATTTAAAAGTAACTAATAAAAGCAGTTCTGGTTTAAAACATATCTTTCTCAACTTCATCTGCCACCACTATTCCCGAAATCAAGCTTGGGGGTACTCCAGGCCCGGGCACTGTCAATTGACCAGTATAATAGAGATTTTTGAGCTTCTTAGACTTTAAAGATGGTTTTAGGATAGCCGTTTGGGTCAATGTATTTGCCAAGCCGTAAGCATTTCCCTTGAAAGAGTTGTAGTCTTTGACAAAGTCCCTGTGAGCAAAACTTCTTTTGTATACGATGTGTTCAAGAATAGATTGCCCGGTATGTTCTTCCATTCGTTTGATAATCATGCTGAAGTACTGCTCTCTTATCTCCTCGGTTTCTTCCAGGCCGGGAGCCACAGGAATAAGCAGGAATAAGTTTTCACAACCTTCAGGCGCAACGGTGTCATCTGTCTTGGAAGTTAAAGAGGCATAGAAGAGTGGTTTTTCCGGCCATTTCGGATCCGTATAAATATCGTGTGCGTGAGGTGCGAAGTCGGTATCAAAGAAAAGATTATGATGTAAGAGTCCTTCCAGCTTCTTGTTGAGTCCGACATAGTAGAGCAAAGAAGAAGGTGCCATAACACGTTTTTGCCAGTATTGATCTGAATAGTTGCGCGTTTCCTGATCTAACAATTTAGTTTCTACATGGTGATAGTCTGCCCCGGCAACAATAACATCAGCTGCAATTTCACCGTGGTTAGTGTCAACAGAGATTGCTTTCCCATTTTGATGATTGATCTTCTTTACCTCATGCTCGGTAAGCAGGGTTACCCCCATTTCTCGGGCAAGAGCTCCCATGGCTTCCACAATTCTATGCATTCCACCTTTAGGGTACCAGGTACCTAGAGACATGTCCGCATAGTTCATTAAGCTATATAAGGCAGGCGTATTTTCAGGAAGTGCTCCCAGAAACAACACGGGAAACTCCATTAATTGTATGAGTTTGGGATGTCTGAAGAATTTACGCACATGTTTGCTCATGGACTGGAAAACATCCATGCGAATGACATCAACCAGAAGTTTCAAGCTCGCAAATTCGGTCAATGATCTGCCCGGTTTGTAGACCAGCTTGTTAATACCTACTTCATATTTATAAGCTGCTTGTTTAAGAAACTCGCGAAGACGGAGGCCTGCCCCAACTTCGATAGACTCGAACAGTGCCTCGAGTTCAGACACTTGAGCAGGGATAGGCATGAAATCACCCCCCTCATAAACTACCTGGTAGCTTGGGTCTAGTCGAATCAGTTCGTAGTAGTCAGAAACTGACTTACCGAATTTGTTGAAGAAGGATTCAAAAACATCTGGCATCCAATACCAACTAGGTCCCATATCAAAAGAAAAGCCCGACTCACTAAAGTGTCGAGCTCTGCCCCCAATGGTAGTATTTTTCTCTAGAATAGTAACATCAAAGTGTTTAGCTGAAAGGTTAATCGCTGCAGATAGGCCTGCAAAACCTGAACCGATAACAAGCGCCTTCTTTTTGTGCATGAAGGCTAAACTATGCTTAGGCTCTATATGTTCGTAACTTTTCCTTTAATTGTTTTCTGGCAATATGGATTCTGTTTTTCACTGTGCCGATCGGTATTTCTAACCTGTCTGCAATTTCATGGTATTTGAAACCTCTGAAATACATCATAAAAGGAGTCTTATAGACTTCATCTAATCTGTCAATAGCCTCATTAATGTCCTTTAGTGCAAAATTACCTGCCGCTTTATTCTCTATGCGTGTATCACTCGAATTGATAAAGTGAAGGTTGTCGGTAGTGTCAATGAAAGTACCTCTTCTTACCATTCTCTGATAGTTGGTAATAAAAGTATTCTTCATGATGGTGTAAAGCCATGCCTTTAGATTAGTCCCTTCAGAAAACTTGTCTCTATTATTATAAGCCTTCATTAGTGTTTCCTGTAGAAGGTCATTCGCATCGTCAGTATCTTTTGTCAACTTCATGGCAAAAGGCTTTAAAGACTTTGTCATTTGCGATAATGAGTAACTGAATTCTAAAGTTGTCATGGTTTAGAAATTTTTGTTAAACAAATATTAAAAAAGATTAAACAAGAACCAAATAATTTTGTGTAATTATTGGTAGATAACGTTAAACAAAAATATATGTTGCGGCAAAAAATGCTCTTTTTGAGCAGTTTTGGTAGCCAGTGTGTTAAACAAAAGTAAAAAGTTCAGTTCCTAAAAAGATTAGACAAAAAGCAATCGTTTCAAGAATGTTGAGAAGTGTTTAACAAAATGTAAAGATGATTTTACCTTAACGGCTTACTGTTTGCGAGGCGTTCTCCTCAATAAATGAGATCAAATGCTTAGGGTTGGCGATTTGAACCGTGTTGTTATTCAAATCAAGATCTTGACCAATGATTTGAGCACCTGAGACAAGAATTGTTGAATCAGGAAACCTCTCTGAGAGCTTATTGATATAGTCTTGTGGAGAGATGTTGGCATCTCTTGAAGTAATGATCGTCAATAAATAATCTGGCTTATATAACTCATACGCCATATATCTAAATCATGAGTAGGCATATTTTGACCTAGATATATACTTTTTGAATCTCGGGCCCTTACTAGAAAATTTGCAAACAAGAGACTCAACTCGTGTAGTTCGTTCTCTGGCAAAAACATCATGTACTTCTTCGCATTGACATCTACAGAAGGATATTGACCATCAATCGCAACAACCAGTTTCTGTCTTATCAAATGAGAAATGAAATGCTCTTGAGCAGGGTTAATCGAATCTGTCATCCACATAATACCAATCTTTGATAAGAATGGATATATGATATTGAGCATAGTCCTTTCGAAACCATGTTTGAGCGTATTGGATGATATTATTTTCTCGAAACGTTGTTCATCGAGATCAATCATTGAAAGGGTCAACGCATAGATTTGATCAGCATGGCTGGTGGTTTTCTCAGTAACCATTAAAACCGCCTCTGACATCTCTTCACGAGACATATTGGCAATCTTCGAAATCTTGTAGCCATTCTCTTTGAGTAGAGAGACATTAAGGACTAGTTTAAGATCGTCCTGATCATAATAGCGAATATTAGTATCCGTGCGCTTTGGGTTTATAAGACTATATCGCTGTTCCCAAATACGTAAAGTATGGGCCTTTATGCCTGATAGATGTTCTAAATCTTTTATAGAATACTTTGCCACGCTTAACTCTTTTCTCCTTCGTCCTTAAAGTATCTTTTTGGTATAAAAAACAACCCAAAAGAAACGGCATCATCCTTTTCTTTCGTCCGATGATGAGCCCTATGTGCTTTAGTTATAGCTTTTAAATATTTTGTTTTAGGACGACCAAGCCATTTTAGTCTTTTATGGATCAATACATCGTGCAAAACGAAGTATAGCATGCCATAGAGACTGATGCCACAACCAATCCAAAAACGATAATCGAAACTCTCAATGCCTAAAAATATCAAGGCAATGGCTGAGCCTCCGAACAGCAAAGTGAACAGGTCATTCAGTTCAAAAAAGCCTTTCGTATGCTCATGATGTGATTTATGAATTTTCCATAACACGCCATGCATAACATATTTATGCATCCACCATGAAAATGCCTCCATAATTCCAAAACCCAACAGGGTCCATGCAATTGCTTCAATCATTGTTCTGCTCCCTAACTCTATGTTGGACAGATTGTTTAAGGAATTTTCAAATAAAATTTAAAAGTATGAAAAAGCCCACTTGTATATATAAAAGCCTAATAGCCAGTGAATTGTTTGAATTAGGCATGAGCTTTTGAAATAAAACATGCAGGGCAGCACTGATTAAAAACCATGCGACATAGTTCTGAAGTGGAATTGTCGCTGATTCCCATGACCAAAAGTCATAGGAGATCGCTACGGGTTCTATTAAATAATCCATAGCTGTCATCAAAGCAGCACCTGTTCCGACTCTTGCCAGAAGGTTCTTAAATAGCGAATTGCTTAATTGAGCAGTTGCATAGATAAGCACCACCCAGTTCAGCCCAATGGCTAATGGTACTTTTAGAACCTTATACCCTAAAGTCTCACCATAGCTATATACTCCAAAGATCTGCCCTGTACTTACGCCTATAACCTCTACAAAGAAACCAATGAGAAAGGTGAGTATAATAAATAGGCCGTACCTAAGCCCTTTGTTGGACTCAAAGTGTAATACAATGGCAGCTGTTGCTAGTAAATTAAAAGGGGTCAACCATTGAAATAATTCCCTGCTTTCGTCAATTGCCAGGCCAATCGCTCCAGCCACGTGCATGGCCAACATAAGCCGAAAGGCATTCTTCTGATTTACAAAGGGGAGACTATCAATTTTGTCTAGCATAGCCTTCAAAACTTGGTCGATTGGTAAATGTTTGAATTCATAAACCTTAGATTTGTCACAAATATATTGTGATGATTCTTTATAACGTAACAGTTGCTATAGATAAGAAAGTAGAGGTAGAGTGGGTAACCTGGATGAAGGAAGTTCATATCCCCGAAGTGATGGAGACGAATCAGTTTGAGGAATACAAGTTCTTTAAGGTGTTGAATACCGAGGATCCTCAATCATCATCTTATTCTGTACAGTACTTTGCTGCTGACATGAAGAATATACAAATGTATATGGCGGCTTTCGCTCCAGAGTTGCAGCAAAAGGCCTTACTAAAGTTTCCAAACCAGATGGCTGCGTTTAGAACACTACTTCAGTCTGTCTGATAATTTTGAATTTGTTCTTCTGTTAATGTGCAGTTGATCCATTCCCCATCTAGATCTGCTCCAAGTTTTTTGTAAAAGTTAATGGCTGGCTCGTTCCAGTCCAGTACTTGCCATCGGACTTGTTTAGAATTGGTGTGTTTTGCCTCAAGTACAATAGCATCAAGCAACAATTTGCCATAACCTTTACCTCTCTCAGATTCACGAACAACTAAATCTTCTAGATAAAGGGCTTTTCCTTTCCAGGTAGAATATCTGTAATAGAAAATGGCAGTACCGACTATGTCGCCCTTTTCTTCGGCAACGAAGAATTCAAAAACAGGCTTATCTCCGAAACCATCTTCTTTCATGCGTTCTACTGAGTTGGCAACTTCATGAGGAGCCTTTTCATAGATGGCTAATTCCATTATTAGTTCAAAAACGGCTTCTAAATCTGTTGGACCTCCCTTTCTTATTCGCATTCAATAGGATTTTGGAGCTAAGTTAAACTCTTCTTTCAAAGTTGAAGGCTAGTATTTTACGAATTACCGAATGAGCCTGATGACTCCCATTTTTTCTCCGGAGATTTTTTGCCCATTGGCCTCAATTGTCCAAACCGCGGAATAGCCATATTTACCGGATGGTACTGCTACTCCATTCAGTAGCCCATTCCATCTTTCTTGAGCATCTTGGGTAGAAAAGATTATCTCACCCCACTTATTGTAGACCTCCATATTAAAAGTGATGGCGCATGGTGTTGTGGGTCCGAAAGTGTCATTCATCTGATCGCCATTGGGGCTGAATGCCGAAGGGAAATTCACTTTTGGTATGGCTTCATCTACTTGCTGAGAGGTCGAAGTAGAGCAGCCATTGGCATCTGTAACTGTTACCCGATAAGTGCCTTTGGTAAAACCTGTGGCCAGAGATGTGGTCTCTGTGCTATTCTGCCATATGAAACTGTATGGAGCTACTCCACCCATGACCATGGCCTCTAAAGTGCCATCATTCCCCCCTGGGCACGAAACAAGTGTTGAAATGACCTCAGTAATAATAAGCTCTTCTGGTTCATTTACCTCAAAATCAAGTGTTAAAACACAGTTGTTCTCATCGTAGATATCCACTGAATAATCACCTCTCGGAATGTTAGTTAATATGGCTTGATTGACTGAAGGGTTATGGCTCCATACATAGCGATAGGAACCGGTTCCCCCAGTAATTAGGGCTTCAGCAACTCCGGTGGCATCTCCAAAACACAGTACATCCTGAACATTTATGGAGCCCATCAAGGGTTGAGGTTCTGCAATCGTAAAAGGGATATTTATGGTACAACCAGCACTGATGATATCAACAGAATAGGTTCCAGCCTTTAGGCCTGATACAACATTATCATTCACTATCGCGGCATTATCTACGTTCCATTGATAGGAGAAGGGAGCTAAGCCTGAAATATTGGATATGGTTATCTGACCATCAGACCCTTCAAAACACCTAACATTTTCAATATCAAATGTGGGAATTGTCTCTTCACGTATATCTATGGAGAGGACTGGTGAATCTCCATCGCAGATATCCGTAGCGGTAGTTGTTGATTCAGTGAAATAGAGCTGGCCGATGCCAGGGCCATCCCATAGGACCCTAATCTCATTGCTGCCATCACCGTCAACTATGGTTCCATTCATAATGTGCCAATCATAATTGGAACCTGTGGTTAGAGGCGTGGAATAAGTCTGAGGTGAAAGCAAATCGGTAAAGCAAATAGTGTCAGGACCAATTGGAAGCGGTGGTTCTAGCTGCACATTCACTTTGACTGGCAAGTCAAATACTGCCTCACAAATAACTGCAGATATGACCTTTAGCGAGACGTTGGCATTGGCATTCGTTCCACCCCAATCAACCAATAGGTTTGGAGTCCCTTGGCCAGAAGCGATTGTTCCGCCCGAGACGGTCCAATTATAGGTATAACCAAAGAGGTCAGGTGCGGTATACGCAACCCCCATGAGGTTGGGGCAAACGGAAGTGGAGCCTATTATATCAAGGGTCTGGGAAAAGTCTAAAGTTGTGGTACCAGTAATGGAAGAGAAAACATCTGGGTCGCCTGCCTGTCCCCCGTATTCTACTATGTATCCTGTTGGAACAAATTGGCCACCACCACCTTCATCTCGAAGATCGTTCCATTTTCCTGGAGGGCTAGACCAATCCATCATATGAGCAAAGTGTTCTGGACCAAGGTTGTTAGGTTCCCCCACTTCCCAATTTGTAAACCCATCAGATAGAAGTCGTCCCTGGCCATTGTTTTGTAATGCTTCTGGGCCAGTCACCCATCTCCATACCCCCTCTACCGCAGCATCGCTGGCTCCGATCCATGCGGTACCACTCACCCTGTCCAGAATAAATTGGTTTTCCCCTGTTGTGGTGATGGTGGCCAGGTATCCATTGAGGCCGAACAGGCTTTTGCCTGCAGCTTCAGCAGCAGCAACGGTCCATAGAATCCCAGGTTCAGAAAAGAACTTATAGAAATGGCCAGTTTCTGGATAATAGTCCAAATTAGATAATGACATGGTAATGGCCTTCGCTCCATTGGAATTGTCGGTTGCGCTGGAGCTAAATAATATGCGACTTAGCGCAAGGTTATAAGCATCTAAATCAGCGCTACCGGAAAGTGTCAGGATGCCATTGGCACTGTCGAATGCACCGATGATTCCATCTGCATCAGTATAGCTCAAAAGATCAGTTGTGGGATCATAGTTTTGAGAAATAGAAACCTGAATACCGTCCAAAAGATCCGTGCCCATTCCATCAATGGTGACGAAGGAGTTCAGTATCAGGGGTTGGCTTGGGTCGAAGCAATGCTTTTCATTGGCCTGAACGATCGGTATAGTTTGCGCTTCAAGACATTGGGTCATAAACGCTAAAATGAGTACAGCGTAGATTGTGATTTTTAGAAATGGCGCGCGTCTAGCCAAATTCACAAAAATTAATTTTAGCCCAAAGTATGGACTTTGGGTAACGAAACCTCGGTTTTAGCCTATAAGGTCAAAGCCTGTATAGGGTATAAGTACCTCAGGCACTTTTATGCCATCAGCTGATTGATTGTTTTCTAAAATGGCAGCCATAATTCTAGGCAGGGCCAATGCGCTACCATTTAACGTATGGAGTAAAACGGATTTCTTGTTTTCGTCCTTGTACCGAAGTTTTAACCTGTTGGCCTGGAAAGTCTCAAAATTTGAAACAGAACTCACCTCCAGCCACTTCTCCTGAGCGGCAGAGTAAACCTCGAAGTCGTAAGTGAGTACAGAAGTAAAGCCTAAATCACCACTGCAAAGTCTCAGTGTTCTGAAAGGCAGCTCAAGCTTTTTCAATATTCCAGAAACATGGTCACACATTTCCTGCAAGGCATCATAAGACTCTTCAGGCTTTCTGATTTGGACGATTTCTACTTTGTCAAACTGATGTAATCTGTTTAGGCCTCTGACATGAGCACCCCAGCTTCCGGCTTCACGTCTAAAGCATGGAGTAAAGCCCGCATGCTTTACAGGTAAGGCATCCTCACTTAAGATAACATCTCTGTAAAGGTTAGTGATCGGCACTTCTGCTGTTGGAATCAGATACATGTTTTCTGATCCAATATGATACATCTGCCCTTCTTTGTCAGGAAGTTGCCCTGTACCATAACCAGAAGCCTCATTGACCACAATAGGTGGTTGTACTTCGGCATAGCCTGCAGCTACCGCTTCATCCAAGAAGAAGTTTACCAAGGCTCTCTGTAAACGAGCACCCTTGCCTTTGTAAACGGGAAATCCGGCACCGGTAATTTTTATACCAAGATCGAAATCAATGATGTCGTACTTCTTAATCAGATCCCAGTGAGGTTGAGCATTATCATGGAGATCAGGGAAATTTCCGAAACGGTCGATTTCCTCATTGTCTGCATCACTTTTGCCAACAGGTACAGAGTCATGCGGTATGTTCGGAATATTATAAAGTGCTTGCTTTAGTTGTTCCTGATAGGCGTTCAGTTGTTCGCCTAATTCCTTATTCAATCCTTTGAGTTCGGCTGTACGCGACTTTATTATTTCTGCCTCTTCACGCTTGCCTTCTTTCATTAAAGCACCAATTTGTTTTGCAATGCTATTGGCCTCAGCCAGATTGCTATCCAAAGTTTGTTGTGTTTTCTTTCGGTCCTCATCAAGTGATATGACTTCGTTCAATACAGTCTCAGCATTGTCAATACCCCTTTTTTCGAGTCCCTTAATGAATCTTTCCTTTTCGGCAATGATATTGGCTACTTGTAGCATTTTACTTGTGGATTTGAGGCGACAAATTAAGTGAATTCCATTCAATAATGTGCTGAAAAACGGGTTATAACCTTAGATAGCGCATAAAAATAGACGCCAATCTTTGACAGTTTGGATTGTTTAGTCTAATATTGTGCAATCCTAAGATAATGAGAGGGATGTCCAACGTTCGTCTCGAGCAACTATCACTAAACTATAATTCATTTTTATAATCCTCATTTGAGAGGATTCCAACCCAATTATTTATATGTACACCATTGACGAATTGAAGCTCATGCTTCTTTCTGAGCTAAAAGAAATAGCTGAGAAAATGGGGGTAAAAAACTTCAAAAAGCTGAACAAGCAAGATATCATCTATGCTATCCTAGATCAGCAGGCCATCACCCCAGAAGATAAACTACCCACAAAAACAGAAGAGTCTGCAGAAGCTGCTGAAACAGAGAAGGAAGAAAAGCCTAAAGCTGCTAAATCTGAAAAGCCTAAGCGTAGACCAAAAAGAGAAAATGTAACTGAAGCTGCCGCTGACAAAAAAGAAGAAGCTTCAGAAGAGAAAGCTGATGAAGAAAAGTCTGAAAGACCTCAGCGTAAGGATAAGAGATCTGACAAGAGAGAGCCAAGACAAGATGGCGAGAAAGGCGGAGAAGAGAGAAAGGACAGAGATCAAAGAAGAAACAAGCGCCAGGAATACAACCAGAACATCAAGGATTTTGATGGACTGATTGAAAGCGAAGGTGTGTTAGAAATGATGCAAGATGGCTACGGTTTCTTGAGATCTTCTGACTACAACTACCTGGCCAGCCCTGATGACATTTATGTATCTCCATCTCAGATCAAACTATTTGGTTTGAAAACAGGTGATACTGTGAAAGGGCAGATCAGACCTCCAAAAGAGGGAGAAAAGTACTTTGCACTTTTGAGAGTCGAGTCAGTAAACGGCAAGACTACTGAAGAAATTAGAGACAGGGTTCCATTTGAGTATTTAACGCCACTTTTCCCTGAGGAAATGATCAAGTTAAGTACTAAGCCGAGCATGATGTCAACCAGAATTCTAGACATGTTTGCACCGATCGGTAAGGGACAAAGAGGAATGATTGTAGCCCAGCCTAAAACGGGTAAGACAGTTCTCTTGAAAGAAATCGCAAATGCGATCGCTGAAAACCACCCTGAATGTTATTTGATCATTCTATTGATTGATGAGCGTCCTGAGGAAGTTACCGATATGGCCAGAAGCGTAAAGGCAGAGGTCATTTCGTCTACTTTTGATGAGCAGGCCGATCGTCACGTAAAGGTTTCTAATATTGTATTGGAAAAAGCTAAGCGAATGGTAGAATGTGGTCATGACGTAGTTATACTACTTGATTCCATTACCCGACTTGCAAGAGCTTATAATACAGTGGTACCTTCATCAGGTAAGATTCTTTCTGGTGGTGTGGATGCCAATGCATTACACAAGCCTAAGCGTTTCTTCGGAGCAGCCCGTAATGTCGAAAATGGTGGGTCACTTTCCATCATAGCCACAGCCTTGATCGAAACAGGGTCTAAGATGGACGAGGTGATCTTTGAAGAATTTAAGGGTACGGGTAACATGGAACTTCAGTTGGACAGAAAGCTTTCCAACAAACGTGTCTACCCGGCTATCGATGTGCCTGCTTCAGGAACACGTAGAGAAGATCTATTGATGAGCAAAGAGGAACTTCAGCGCGTATGGATCCTTCGCAAATTCATGTCTGATATGAACTCTGTAGAGGCCATGGAATTCTTACTTGATAGAATGAAAGGTACACGCAGCAATGACGAGTTCTTGATTTCTATGAACAACTAAGAGCTAACTGATAAATTATAGAAAGGCCATTCATTTGAATGGCCTTTTTTCGTTTTTGCAGAATATGTTTTGTGAAAACGCTCATTTCTTAGGTTAAACCAGTCGTATTTTTGTGATTTACAGGGTAAAAATTCTGTTTTATATTGATCCATAGTGAGAGTCTGATAACATATCGTATTTTAGGTAATCAGATAAATTTGGTTTCAATGAGACAAAAGACGATTCTAACAGCATTTTTCTTGATAGGAATGGTTCCAGGTCTATTCTCTCAAGAACTACCCAAGAGTGAGTTTGAACTGAAGATGATTAGGGACAATCTCCTCGAAAAAGAATACATAGAGGTTTTAACAAAGGCTTTTGACAATGCATCTGAAGGAACAGCTTTATCTGCTCATTATGCCAATCAATTGAGTGTTCTTTATTACTCCTTAGGAGATATGGAGAAGGACCTCTTTTACAGGGAGAAGGCCATAGCCTTTTGGAAGAATACTGAAATAACAGATGACATACGAGATCTTTTTGGTCAGTTTCTACTATCTCATATTAGCTGGGGGCCTTATCGTGCTTCCGACAAGAAGTATTTAGATACCGCCTCAATGTTTCTGGAAAATGCTCAGGACATTCTATATCTGGAGGCGCTCAAAGTGGATAAAACCCGACTTCCTGAAAATAAAGACGCATATGTGAATTTGTTAGATAGTCTCCTTCGACTTGACTTGTCAGATGATCTTAGGTCAAACATAATGGTTAGGCATGTGCTACAGCTGTCAAGGACAAATTACGAAGACAGTGCTTTTACCGTTATCGATGAAATAGAGAAACTATCAAATAGCCTGCAAGTTCAGGTATACTACAGGTACTATCGCATCACCATGTACCTGAGAAATGACCGATATAAGGAAGCTGCCCGGGAGCTAACGTATATCAGGGGCATTCTTGATTCAAATGAAAGAACGAAGGTGTCCTTGCCTGCTATCCAATACCATTCGGCAGCACAACGACTTTTTGAAGTTCAGGGTCTTTATGATTCAGCACTGTATCACACCCTACAAAGAAGCGAGATCTACAGGAAGACAGATCGGCAGTCTAACCTGGCTGAAACCTATAAAACGTTGGCCAGGCTGTATAATCGGCTTGGTGAATACGAAAACGCAGAAAAATATGCATTAGATGCGATTGAGTTATACTCTCCACAACTTCTGGACTATCAGTCTGTTGTTCGAAATAGTCTATTGTATTCATTACTGTGTCAATTCAAGAATACAGAAGGAAAAACCCAAAGGGATAGTATTGTTTCCAGGATAGAGCGGACCATCTCAGAGCAGGAGACGATCGTTTATAAAAGCAATTCTCTCTACAATGTGGCAACATACAAGGCCTTTAAAGGAAGGTTCCTGAGCTTAACTTCCGATTATCGGTTAGCAGAGAATTTATTAAGAGAAAATCTCGTCACCGCTCAGTCGCAAGACCTTTATACGGCAGACAGATATTCTCATCTCTATTTAACCGAACTATTGGTTTCACAGAAGAGATATATGGAAGCAATTCCTTATGCCTTAAAACATGTTGATAATGTGAATTTGGACGCAAATGAGAGTGTCTTTCTACTAAAGCTTATTGTTGAATGCTATATGGCTGAGGGCCTAATCGATGAGGCACTTTCATACATAAACCAGATCACCGAGATTATTCAAAATGAATCTGATACCAAGTTGAACTATGCGATTTCTCAGTATGAAGTGAATGAGGAGCTTTCAGGGCAAAAATTGTTAAATGCAAAATTGAATGCTGAACAGCTTGCGAAAACCGAACTTATTAATCGACAGCAGTCAATTTTAATTATAGTTTCTGTAAGTGTGGTGATCATCATATTCATTCTCATTAGACTTATGAAGGTTCACAAGAGAAATTTAGATCTTTTGAAGCAGTTGGAGCGAGAAGGAAAGGAACTTCAGAAGACCAATACTGAAATGGGCAATATGATCTCTGATTTTCAGGCAAGTCAAGAGGTACAACAGCGTTTAATCCAACAACTATCAAATGATTTAAATGGAATGTTCAATGGCTTGAAGGGTATCCGGGAGTTCATTCCTGAAGTTGGTAAGTTCAACAAAGAGCAAGAGCGGTATTTTGAAAGGGTCTCTGAGATTATAGAGGAAAAGAGATCTGCAATTACCCAGTTAATTTCCCTAAACTCTATTGCCGATCAGTATGAAATAAAGATTGGCAGAGTATCAATCAATGACTGTTTGAATAGAGTGAGTAAGAATTTGTCACATAGTCTCAGTTTAAAAGGAGTCCAATTATCTGTAGAAATACAGGAGAATCTTTTGTTCTTGGCCGATGCCAAGTTGATTGAATTGATCTTTGCCTCATTGATAGAACATGGCCTTCAGCAAGACTTGCTCGAAGATGTACTTTCCCTAAATGTCAGTTCAGAGGAAGGCTTGAGAATTGACTTTGAAATTAGGCAGAGATCTGTTGATCATGATATTACTAAACTAGCGTTTGATACAGAGGCCTTAGGAGATACCAAGAGTTACTTATATAAGGCAACTCAGTTGAAAGATTTGATGGATGGTGACATGAAGTATGTTAGCATGGGAGAGCGGCACAAGATTACCATCAAACTGAACCTGATAGAACTGAGAACATCAAGTAAGAGTAATGAACTGGCACCTTTAGAAATCGATATGATTTATGACAAGGTCATGGAATTCCTTAATCAAGGAAACGGACTCACTAACCCAGAGTTAAACCTGGCTATGCTATCTGAGGCTATCGATACATCAAGGCGTAAAGTTTCTTATGTAATCAATAAGAGGGAGAGAACAAACTTCAACAAATTTGTGGCTCGACTTCGCGTAGCTCAGGTGATTAACAGGTTAGAGAATGGTGATTACAAGCACCTAAACATAGCCGGAATTGGTTATGATGCGGGCTTTAATTCGAAGTCTACTTTTTTCGCTTCTTTCAAAGAATTCGTGGGTTGTACTCCAGGTGAATATGTCTCTTCTATGTCTAAAAAAGCGTCCTGATTCTTTTTGGGAACGGGTCTTTGTTCTGTGTAGCAGCGAGTAATAAAATCAATCTATCACTGATTTGAGCCTAAAAAGACCTTGGATTCAGTCCGAAATCCTGCAGACTTCTCAAATTCGAACCTCTGAAATTTTAATCATACTCTAAGACCATATGGTTTTGGCTACTTCGGGTGTCGAGATCATACGGATACGATTAATGCTGGATTGAAGAATCGGTGGTCTAACTAGGTAACCTTGATGTTTAGGTCCTTTATCAGCATCTCCTTGAGATACTGATTACACTGAAACCCCAACCAGCTTCGGAATGTGAGACTGCGCAGTTCATTTTTTGTAGTAGTCAAACTAAACCTGTCAAAAGTCAATCATTCCATGGTTTATAGGATGCTTAGTCTTGATTCTAATTCTATTTCTATTGGTTTAGAATTGATCAGGAAAGTAGGTGTTAATTTCCGCCAGCCAATTGATTCTTGCCTTAGGTTTTATATTTCATTGATTTGAATAAGACCTCTAAGCTCCTGTAAACTATTTACTAATCTGGTCTTGAACTTCTTACTCTTATCACTTCTCAACTTGATTTGATGACAAGTGAACAATAATTACACTTTACTTTTCCAGACTTTGCCATGGGCTTCATTGACTCATGAGCCTTCTTGGGCATCATGGAATAAAAATCTTTGATTTGCTCCTTGCCCACACAGCTGAGCGCTACATTCCTACCCACTTTATTTAATCTTATAGTCTTATCCAGATAACGAAGAGTCTCGTCCAAATCATTTCTGTTGAGGCCCCAAATGGTAGGTAGTTTATATGAATTAAGTGTTTTACCAATCTTATATTGATAAGCACTGAGTTTAAGTTGACTACCATGCCAATAATTGTTCAATTCGTACTCTAATATGTTGTTGATAGGTAAGTAAAACTTGGTGGCGTATCCCAGCGACTTGAAAAGAAAACTCCAGGGCTTCTTCATTCGGTAGACAATCGATACACCATTGTTTTCAAGTGTGTAGTGCTTGATTAGCAATTGTTTTAGTGTTGGAGCCTGATTCATCTTTTTTTATTTCTGAATGATAAGTTTGAATGTGGACGAAGTATATTTTTGAGACACTCTCAAAATATATAGACCTGCTTTAAGTGTTTGTGTATTAATGGATAGTTGGCTTTGTGTATTAATGAACATTGATCCTTTTACTGGTTTCCCTTCTGAAGAGTACAGCTGAAATTGGAGATCATTTGATTCATAAGGTAGTTGTAGGTATATCACCTCTCCGCTTATGGCCGGGTTTGGATAGGGGATACCCGTCAAAGTATTCTCCGAGAAGTTCACAAGTCTTAATTCAGAGTATTGCGTTTTTCCGGAGATGTCATGCGCATTTAAGCGGTAGTAATTTTTACCTGTTATAGGTCTTTGGTCAATCCATTTATAGGATGTCGTAGTATAACTATCTCCTGCCGCTTTTACCTGGCCTAAGTCAAAAAAAGTAGAGCCATCTAATGACCGCTCAATAGTGAAATGACTACTGTTTTCTTCGTCAGCTGTAGACCAATCCAAATGAACAGCTTTTGCTTTGAGTGTAGCTTCAAATGATAGCAGGGTAACTGGTAAGGCATTATCTTCATTAGAGGCCAGTGTAAAATAATTTCCGTCTTGAAAGTCGACTTGAAAGTTGACCAGGTTATCACCATGCGTTACAAAAGATTGATGTATGACAGTAGACCCTGATGAAAAATCTCCATCTTGATCTACCAAAAGCACCACGTGACTTTCATCATTGGTACCAATACCTGTCGGACCCAAAAGGTTTGATATGTCAAACTGGACCACAACTGGACCCATAGATTCGTTGTTGATAGTATTTTCATGAACTCGCCATTCTCTATTGAGCCTACTCATTACTTGAAGAGGGTCGAAGTCGATGTTTTCAGCTCGGTCATATAAGGCTTCTCCGTCATGACCCCAAATCAGTGCCAGGTTATCTGACATGGTACTGGGATTGTTAACATTTGCAGTTTCTAATCCATTTAGGTCTGAGTCCAGCCCAATGGCTACAATTGCATCGCTATTTGAGCTTTTGGATTGCTTCTGTGAAATATTGGTATAGTCATTTCGGAAAATACCAGCAACGTTGTTATGAAACTCTGAGTTGGCGGAGGCATCCCAAATGACCAGATCAGTATTGCTTGAGCTTTGCCGTAGTACATAGTCACCTTCACCACTTTCAAAACTAGTATTGTCACCATCGGTATCGTTGGAGAGCGTGATGCCATATTTTAGAGCTAGATAGCTTTCAATGCGTGTTCTTTCCGTTCCATTGTCAAGTAGCTGATCATAGACTATTACTTCGGCTATCTCACCATTGAAGCCGTTACTATTATCCCCTGAAGCGGCAATCTGAAAAGCATTAGTTGAGCCACTAAAGTTCGAAGTGAAGCTTCTACGGAGGCTGCCATTGACATAAGCAGCAGACCCGTTTGTCTGTAGGTTATCATAGACAATCGTTGACAGACTCAATTGGTTGGTCTCGTATAAGCCCTCAATATTTTCCTCGAAACTGCTTCCTGTACTCAGGGCCTGATTTTGCGTTGCCCCTGCTGCATCGATGATGTATCTCGCATTGGTGGATACGCTTGTTTTTTCACCCCAAACAGCACCTGCATTGTCTTGAGATGGCTTGTATACTGCTATAACCGTTAAGTCAGGGTTGGTTGAGGTATTGACATTTAAACTGGTATTGGATGATTGAGATCCATTAAATGTATATGCCGGTTGGTAGTTAGAAGCGGTAGTCAGTGCAGGTGCGCCAGTAAAGGTGATATTGACATTGTTGCCTGACAGATCATCCCAAAAGGTGGTAGCCACATCTCCTCTTAGCCACATTTGAAGGTTTTCAGGTACACCTCCAGGCACTCCCTGGAAATTATCTCTATAGTCTAAGTCGCCCGCGTGTTGATGGTCACGATCAGCGTCATTGATTTTACCATTGAAGGTAAAAGGTGCACTCACCGGAGTGGGTAAATAAAAGTCACCTTCAGGGTCGCTAAAACCGGGGGTAATAAAAATGACTTGGGACCCTCCATTGTTTTGTAAAGTGCTGCTACTAAACTGGCCCGATGATGGGTTCAAATTTGTGTTAACAGCATCAATATCAAAGGTTCCGTCATTATTTGAATCTAAATCCAGGTAATCAGGATTATCTGTACCATCAGTATTGACCGGATTACTAAGAGTAACACCACCATTGTCAGGGTCATAACTGTCTTTTATGCCATCTCCGTCAGTATCAGTAGAGCCGGGCCTTATATATGTTTTTGTGGGCTGTGCTTCGATTATATCCGAAATGCCATCGTTGTCACTATCCAGATCAATTCTGTTTTTGTGACCATCCCCGTCAGTGTCGGTATCTGCGAGCGCTGTGCCTCCATCATCAGCGTCAAATGTATTACTCCATCCATCTAGGTCAGTGTCTTGAAGTGTTCCGTCCGCTGTTCCGTCATTATCAGTGTCCACACCACCAGCTTCGATGATATCGGGTATGCCGTCACCATCACTGTCCAAATCTTTTTTGTTTCTAAGACCATCTCCATCAGCATCTGAGTTTGGAAGAGGAGTTCCTCCATTGTCTGAGTCGAAGCTATTGGCCCACCCATCATTGTCCGTGTCTGTTGTGGTATCTACTCTACCATCATTGTTGGCGTCACTACCCCCCGCTTCAATAATGTCAGTTACTCCATCCTGATCGCTGTCTAGATCAATAATATCTAAGATTTGATCTCCGTCAGTATCCGGATTTGGGAGAGGAGTTCCTCCATTGTCCGGGTCAAAGGTATTGGCCCACCCATCGTTATCCGTATCGGTAAATGTACCATCTACCTTGCCATCTCCATTGGTATCAGTGCCTCCTGCTTCTATTATATCAGCAATGCCATCATTGTCACTATCCAGGTCAATACGATTATTGAATCCATCGTTGTCAGCATCACAGTCATTCGATGATATAGAGAACCAATCGAATGGCAAACCTGTGGGGCTTTGTGTAGACGTGGCGTACTGAATGCCTAGCAATGGGGATCCACCAGAGGTATAAAAGTACTCAATGGTCACTGTATGCTGTCCACTGGCTAAGTTTACATTACCACTGGACAAACCAAGCGTAGCATGTAAACCATCGTTGTCCACTACTAACGAATTGTTAATGTAGAGTTTGGAACCATCATCAGATGCCAGAGTGAATGTATAGGTATCAGTTGTTGGTATATTAATAAAGCCCGTAAACCTAATCGCAAAATTTAAATGTGGATCAGTACCTGTGGGTTCGTTGCTCAGGTTGATATCTTGAATGTTGAATGAGACTATAATGTTCTCAGCGAAGGGATTTGTTGATGGTATATTATCTACTGTATTGCTGGCAGGAGCATCAGAAAAGTAAGAGATAGCCAGTGTGCCAGGGATAGCACAACTTTCATTTAGGTCAGTTAGGCCATCATTGTCACTGTCTATGTCAATACCATCATTTAGGCCATCATTGTCGGTATCTATGCTGGTCAACGGTGTGCCTCCGTTGTCAGGATCAAAGGCATCTGCCCATCCATCATTGTCAGTATCAGTGAATACTCCATCAACTTTACCATTATTATTTGTGTCAGTGCCACCGAATTCAATAATGTCCATATTACTATCACCATCAGAATCTAAGTCGAGTTTATTTTTAACACCATTTCCATCAGTATCTGGATTGAGAAGAGGAGCTCCTCCATTGTCTGAGTCAAAGCTATTGGTCCAACCGTCATTGTCCGTATCGGTTGTAATGTCGGCTCTGCCATCACTATTTGCGTCACTGCCGCCTGCTTCTAGGATATCTGTTACTCCGTCTTGATCGCTGTCCAGATCGATAACATCAGGTACCTGATCTCTATCAGAGTCTGGATTAACAAGTGCAGTCCCCCCGTTGTCAGGATCGAAAGTATTCGCCCAGCCATCACCATCGGTATCTAAAAAACTGCCGTCTACCCGTCCATCATTATTTGCATCACTACCTCCGGCTTCTATAATATCAGGGACTCCATCATCATCACTATCTAAGTCAACACGGTTATTTAACCCATCACCATCGGCATCACAATCGGTAGAAAAAGAAGAAAACCAGCTAAAAGGTAGACCAGTATTACTCTGGCCAGATGTGGAGTATAAAATACCCAGTTGAGGGCTGCCACCAGAAGTATAAAAATATTCGATAACGACTGAGTGTCTACCGGCTGTTAAGGAGATGTTACCAGATGCCGACCCAAATGGATCATGGAGACCATCATTATCAACGACCAGTGCTTCATTAATGTAGAGCTTGGAACCATCATTGGACAGTAATGAAAATGTGTATGTGTCTGTGGTAGGTATATTGATGAACCCTGTATATCGAATGGCAAAGTTTAAGTTCCTGTCTACGCCAGTGGGCTCGCTTGCTTCATTGGTATCTCCCACATTTAGGTTGATGACACTTCCTTGCGTATGTGGATTAGTCATTGGTATATTATCTACCGTATTGCCGACAGGTGCATCAGAGAAATAGCTATAAGCGAGTAGTCCTGATGATATGCAACCTTCTTCGACATCTGTTAATCCATCATTGTCGCTATCTAAATCTACAGTATCATCAAGCCCATCTCCATCGGAATCGACTAATAGTAAAGGCATCCCACCATTATCAGGGTCAAATGTATCGGCCCATCCGTCTCCATCAGTGTCATTGAATGTTCCATCGACTTGACCATCATTGTCAGCATCTGTACCACCTGCTTCTACAATATCAGGGATGCCGTCATTATCAGAGTCTAGGTTGAAACTGTTGTTGTCGGCCTGATCGGTTGACGAACATCCATTGATATTAGTGACGAATATTGAGAATGGCACCGGAACTACAGTGGGGTTTGTAAGACTGGCATATTTTAGTGTGAGTTGTCGCCCCCCAGAATTTTCAAAATACTCTACTCTGATGCGATGATTTCCCACAGCAAGGGCTACGGATCCAGACTTCTCAGAATAGGGGTGAGCTCCATCATGGTCAATAATTTCTACATCGTTAATGTAGAGTTTACTGCCATCATCCGAACCCAGATAGAAAGTGTATGTATCGCTGTTTGTAATTGTTATGTCACCGGTAAACCGAATGGAGTACTCGGTAATATCGCCTGGCGAATTGGCTACCTGTAATTGGACAACATCGAAGTTAGAAGTGAGTGCTATGTTATCAGCACCGGTAGTGGGAATATTGTCTACGGTGTTGCCCACTGGCAATACATTGTAAAACTCATAGGTAAGCGTACCATTGACAATGCAGTTTTCATCGACATCTGGAATGCCATCATTATCATCATCCAGATCATTCCCGTTATTTACACCGTCCCCATCGAAATCATCTGAGGGTCCAAAACAGCTATCTTCTCCTATTGCATCTCTATAATCCAGCCCTCCTGTAGGGCAAGTCAAATAGTCATTATCCAGGTCCAGGAAAGCATTTGTTTGATTTGCTCCTCCCAGGTTACCATTAGGATTAGCATAATCATCTGGTCCGTGGAGGTTGTCCAGTCCATTTTGTCCCACGCTACCGTCAGTCCTTCCGTCATTGTTACTGTCGGTCAGAAGCCCGGTAGATTCGTCAATATCAAATACACCATCATTGTCGGAGTCGAGGTCTAGATAATCGGGGTTGTCAGTGCCATCCTTATTGAATGGGCTTAACAGGGCTGTTCCACCGTTGTCAGTATCATAGGCATCATCAATACCATCACCATCAGTGTCGTTTGCACTGAACTCTATATAGGTTTCGGAGGCCTGGAATTCAATATTGTCAGGTATTCCATCATCATCGCTATCCAAATCAATACGGTTTTGGTGGCCATCGGAATCAGAGTCTAAGTCACTAAGGGCCGTTCCTCCCTGATCAGGATCAAACGTATCGGCCCAACCATCGACATCTGTGTGTACCAAATTATTATCGGAATGGCCATTCCCATCTGTATCTGTGCCGCCAGCTTCTCTGATATCAGTTATGCCATCATTGTCACTGTCCAGGTCCAGGCGGTTGTCAAGTCCGTCTCCGTCAAGGTCATCATAGGACAGTGGAGTTCCACCATTATCACTATCAAATACATCTGACCAACCGTCTAAATCCGTGTCAGAGAAAGTACCATCTACTACCCCATCTCCATTGCCATCTGTTCCTCCTGTTTCTATAATGTCAGGTATGCCGTCATTGTCGCTGTCCAGATCTATTCTGTCAAATATTCCATCACTATCGGTATCAGGCACGACAAGTGGTGTGCCACCATTATCAGGGTCAAATGTATCGGCCCATCCGTCTCCATCAGTGTCATTGAATGTTCCATCGACTTGGCCATCATTGTCAGCATCTGTACCGCCTGCTTCTATAATATCAGGGATGCCATCATTGTCAGAGTCAAGATTAAACTGGTTGTTATTTCCTGTACCACTAGTAGTACACCCATATAACTTGCCTCTCAAAATTGAAAAGGGCAGGATGGTTTTTATTGGGTTAGAAAGGCTTTCGTATTGAAGGGTGAGCTGTTTATTTCCCGAAATCTCGAAATACTCGACTTTGATACTATGATATCCGGCAGAAAGTACGATTGTTCCCGATTTTTCTGAAAAGGAGTGAGGACCATCGTGATCAACCACCTCCATGTCGTCAATATAGAGCTTGCTACCATCATCTGAACCCAGGTGGAAAGTGTAGGTGTCGTTATTAATTAATAATATGTCTCCGGTAAAGCGAATCGAATAATTGTTTACATCACCGGGAGAATTGATTACTTGTAATGCTGCTACATCGAAGTTAGAAGTGAGTGCTATGTTATCAGCACCGGTAGTGGGTATATTGTCTACGGTGTTGCCTGCTGGCAATACATTGTAAAACTCATAGGTAAGCATGCCATTGACAATGCAGTTCTCATCGACATCCGGAATGCCGTCATTATCGTCATCTAAATCGTTGCCATTATTCACACCGTCCCCATCGAAATCATCTGAGGGTCCAAAACAGCTATCTTCTCCTATTGCATCTCTATAATCCAGCCCTCCTGTAGGGCAAGTCAAATAGTCATTATCCAGGTCCAGGAAAGCATTTGTTTGATTTGCCCCTCCCAGGTTACCATTAGGATTAGCATAATCATCTGGTCCGTGGAGGTTGTCCAATCCATTTTGTCCCACGCTACCGTCAGTCCTTCCGTCATTGTTACTGTCGGTCAGAAGCCCGGTAGATTCGTCAATATCAAATACACCATCATTGTCGGAGTCGAGGTCTAGATAATCGGGGTTGTCAGTGCCATCCTTATTGAATGGACTTAAGAGGGCTGTTCCACCGTTGTCAGTATCATAGGCATCATCAATACCATCACCATCAGTGTCGTTTGTACTGAACTCTATATAGGTTTCGGAGGCCTGGAATTCAATATTGTCAGGTATTCCATCATCATCGCTGTCCAAGTCGATAACATTTGGGATTAGGTCTCCATCAGAGTCTGAGAAGGGCAGTGAGGTCCCTCCGTTATCTAAATCGAAAGTATCGGCCCAACCATCATTATCAGCATCACCAAAAGTACCATCTACTTGGCCATCCCCATCTGTATCTGTGCCGCCAGCTTCTCTGATATCAGTTATGCCATCATTATCACTGTCCAGATCAAGGCGGTTGTCAAGTCCGTCTCCGTCAAGGTCATCATAGGACAGTGGAGTTCCACCATTATCACTATCAAATACATCTGACCAACCGTCTAAATCCGTGTCAGAGAAAGTACCATCTACTACCCCATCTCCATTGCCATCTGTTCCTCCCGTTTCTGTAATGTCAGGGACACCGTCATTGTCACTATCCAGATCAATTCTGTCAAATATTCCATCACTGTCGGTATCAGGTAATGGAAGAGGTATTCCACCATTATCAGGGTCAAATGTATCGGCCCATCCGTCTCCATCAGTGTCATTGAATGCTCCATCGACTTGTCCATCATTGTCAGCATCTGTACCGCCTGCTTCTATAATATCAGGGATACCGTCATTATCAGAGTCTAGGTTGAAACTGTTGTTGTCGGCCTGATCGGTTGACGAACATCCATTGATATTAGTGACGAATATTGAGAATGGCACCGGAACTACAGTGGGGTTTGTAAGACTGGCATATTTTAGTGTGAGTTGTCGCCCCCCAGAATTTTCAAAATACTCTACTCTGATGCGATGATTTCCCACAGCAAGGGCTACGGATCCAGACTTCTCTGAATAGGGGTGAGCTCCATCATGGTCAATAATTTCTACATCGTCAATGTAGAGTTTACTGCCATCATCTGAACCCAGATAGAAAGTGTATGTATCGCTGTTTGTAATCGTTATGTCACCGGTAAACCGAATGGAGTACTCGGTAATATCGCCTGGCGAATTGGCTACCTGTAATTGGACTACATCGAAGTTGGAAGTGAGTGCTATGTTATCAGCACCGGCAGTGGGTATATTGTCTACGGTGTTGCCTACTGGCAATACATTGTAAAACTCATAGGTAAGCATGCCGTTGACAATGCAGTTTTCGTCTACATCCAAAATACCGTCATTATCATCGTCTAGGTCTATATCATTACAAACTCCGTCCCCATCAAAGTCATCGCTACTAGTCGTACCACCAACAGTACCACCACAGCTTGTTGAATATGTAGCTGTTTCAATTAGAGGAATCTGGAGGGGGATTGAATTGTAGGGGTTCACATGATCAGACAAAAGGCTATCGCTCATTTCTCTACTTCCCAAGGGCTCACTGCTTACGTGCTTTTGCAGGTGCAAAAGCACGAATAGCGTCATAAGAAAGCACGAAATGGATCTAACCGGATGGTCAGAAAAAACTAGAAAATGAGATAAAACGAGGGGTTTGAATGACCCATTTTTCTTTTCGAAAGCATATGGCGACACATACTTTGAAAAAGCAATTTGGAATAATTCCACTGGCTATTAGGCAATCGTTGTTAGTATACACACCGAGCTCTCCATTGGATACCAGTGGTACCTTAAGGGGAGCTTTAACAACTATGCGCCAGCCAGCGAAACCTAATATAGGCTTCACTCTTAGTCTCGAATTCGAAAACGTAGTTTCGACAAGTAAAGCACTGAAAAGTAATGAATAATATTTTTGATCATGTCAACGACATTAAAATATATGCCAACAGATCATTTTTAAATTCTTTTTGTGAAAACGTTTATTGGATTAATCAATTGTAATTGAAGCAGGTTTTGTTCTAAATCCAATCGCCTGGGGGATCCAGTGTGTTGATGATAATTCTTCTTCCCTCGATTTAAAGTATCTCTTGAGCGACTAAATGAGTCCGAATTTAGGCCTTGTGCACCTATTGATACTGCTGGGTGCATTTTTGAACCACACCTTGCCACATAATTTTTAATCTAGTATGACATAATAATACAGCATGTTCCATTGAATTATGTAAACATGTGTTTTGGTGAATGTAGGCCAAACTGGACGAGTTTGGCCTCTCTTTTTCAAAAACGGGGCGTCTGCTAGAAATATTTATTCAAACTGAATTGCAAGAAGCTGTCTCTTCGAATAAAATTTAGAAATTCATTTTGGTCAACATTGTCGAATAATCTCATTTCAACTTCAGCTTTCCAGGAATTACCGAGTCTCCGACTTCCTTCAATACTCCATAAGCGAGTACTTTTATCCAAATCAAATATTCCTCCGATAAGGAACTCCGTGCTTTGCGTATCATTGAAAGCAAACCGAGCTCCTGTAAACAGATCATTATCTAAACTGCTAAAGGAAAGTAAGCCCCTGTCGTCATGAAGGTACTCAGCAACAATGCCTATATCCAACCCTGTACTGGCGATATCAAAAAAGCTATATTCTATACCAGCTGCCAGCGCCCACATATCTTGAAAGTCGCTCTTTCTGATAATACTTTCCACTTTCCACAATACTGGCCCTGTGGTAGCCTGAATGTCGAGCCCGACCTGCTCTATTATACCATAGAACAGTTGGAAATCACCCCCTGGAGTAGATCTAAAGAATGGTTCTCTACCCGTACCATTGAAGTAGGATAGACCAATATCAAATGGCCCAGTAAATGCTGACCATCTGGCGGCAAAACTCGGTCTGGTTTCTTCAGCTTCTGATTCGAAGGCTACATCATCATTATCAATGATAAATGATGTCCTTAACCTGCCTCTTTCTCCGGGGAAAACCCTCTTTCTAAAGTAGGGTAAGTAGAACAGGTCAAAAGTACCGATGGTACTGGAGTATGAAAACTGTACCATAGCCTCACCGAGTTTCTCTTCTCCATCAAAGCTCTCGACAAAATCCGTTTGGTTGATAATATCAACGAGGTGTACTGCCTCTGTTTTACCCCAAAAAACTTTCTTAAAACCTACACTGAGTTCCCAATTATTCTTGACGGTCTGGTAGTAGAGCTCCCGAACATCAAAATGTGTTCTTCGGCTGTCTCTGTCAAATCGCCCGAAACCGATGAACTTAATGCGATGGTCTCCACCCTTCCATTCATAGAGGTATTCTGGTTGAATGACCAGTGATGGGAAACTGTTTTTTTGTCCTCCGTATAAACCGTCTTCAAAAAAGTAACGGTAATCTGCACCTATATAACCAGAAAATTCCTGATAGACACTCTCATCTTTTTGTGCCCATGCTGGAAGGGACAATAGAAGGCATAGGGAACCGATGGAAAACGTCTTTTTCCATCGGTTGTTCATAGGCTTGGAATTGATTAGTCTTAATATCATGCCTTGTGGCTTATCGACTCGCCCTTTGAAGGCTATTCTGAGAAAAGTCTGATTCCTTTAAACCCAGGTCGAACTGGTAATCTTCAAACTTGAGAAGAGTTTTCTTGCCGGTTTGATGATTTATCATATTCATTTCTCCAGCACGCCAATGCTTCTCCTTATAGACCTTGTATTTTCCGTAAGTCAAGGTTTTGAGTAATGCATTTTTACGATCGTAGAAGTCCATTTTTTCCAAGCGATAGTTGTCTTTGTTATACCAAACCACTTGTCTGGCATAACCTGATTTTGGGTCAACAGGATCTCTCTCCACTACATAAGCACTTACACCATTGATTTCTTCCTCTCTCAAAAATTTGTAAGTGTACTTTTCTACTTCTTGGGAAGACAAATCTTCATAGGCGAATTCACTGCCCATGAAAGGGCCTGATTTGTTGTTCGAAGAAATCCTTTTCACCCTCTTAAGTGCGGGTAAATAGAGCCATTGGTCATCAGACCCTTCCTTATGTGTGAAAGTCAGGGTGGCGGTGCCTTTTACATCTCTGGGACTATCAAAAACAATCAGCGATTTATCACCGTCTTCGGTCAGTTCTAAGGTTTGATTGCTCATGTATCGCGTACTCTCTTGACCTTGTTTATTGGTTAAGATCATGGTGAGTTTCGTGACAGAGCTTCCAAAACCCTGATCGTATGCATCGGCAGCCTTGGCTACCTCAATTCCTTTTTCTTCTGCGGACTGAGCTTGTAAGCCAAGGGCAACAAAAAGTCCTATTAGGGTTAATACTATATTTTTCATCTGTTTACTATTTTCTTGATTTTGAACTATGTCGCTGGAACAGGGCTTATCTCTCCTGTGCTTGCCAACGAGCTTTTATCTTTTATGTCTTGAGATCTTTTGACTGGTGAAAGCATCAGTAATGCAGGCAGCATTAAGAAGTCAAGTACCAGGGCCATAATGATTATGATAGTGGTAATCTTTGCCATGTCCGAGTTGAGGCCAAAGTTAGATTGAGCCAGAACCAGGAAGCCTGCTACCAATACGAAGGTTGTCACCAACAGTGCTTGCCCAACGGTGGAGAAGGCATATCGGACCGAGTCTTCAGGACTCTTTCCTAACTCTCTTCTAGCCCTTAAGTATTTTGAAAGGAAGTGAACCGTATCATCCACGATAATTCCCAAAGTCATACCAAATACAATGGATATTCCTGTATTGATATAGCCATAGAAGAGCCCCCAAATTCCCAAGCCAATAATGACTGGGGTAATATTCGGAATTAGGCTTAGAAAGCCGAATTTGCCACTTCTGATGGCGAAAGCCAGTACGAAAGAAATTAGGAGAAGCGCCACTGCCGTACCACTGATCATGCTCATGATCTGTCTTTCTGACAAGTGAGCGAACATCATGGTGCTACTTACACCTTCGGCTCTCATATAGGCAGGAGCGTTATCCTCCAGCCAGCCGGTGGCCTTGTCACTAAGGCTTAGCATACTTTGTGTAGGGATATTTTTAATGGTGACAATAACCCTTGTTTCAGACTTGTCTACATTCACTTGATTGTTCAAATCAAGACCAAATGGCAAGGACATTTCATACAAAAGCAAGTACTGGGCAGCTTCTTCACGGCTGTCAGGCATTTTGTAGTAGGAGAGATCATCCCCGTGCATTGACTTATTGACCTGCTCCATCACCTCTGTGAATGCGTTTACATGAACCACCTCTTCGTTAGTGTAAAGCCAGTCTTCAAAAGCTTTTAACCGATTGAGATACTCAGGGTCATTAATGCCACCTTCTTCCTCCGCAGCAATGGAAAATTCCACCGTGTAAATACCCGTAAGATTATCTGAGATATAGTCAGTATCTGACCTGAAAGGAACGTCTTTACTGAAATATTTAATGAATTCATCGTTGAGTTCATTCTTAAACACCAGGAATGATGATGTGATAATAAGCAATGATGAAACGGCAATAACAGGTCGCTTGTTAGCAATGACAAATTCTGCCAGGCGCTCCAAAAATGGAATTTTGCCACCTTCTGAGGTTCTTTGCTTTACTTTTACCGGAAGGATGGCCAATAGCGCAGGGAGTGTCAATGTGGAGTAGAGGAACGCAGCCACCATGCCCACAGCAGTTAGGTTACCCAAATCATGAAAAGGAGGTGAGTCCGAAAAGTTCATAGATAAGAATCCTATGACCGTAGTAAGGCTAGTGATAAACACAGGCATAAAGTTTAACCTCAATGACTCTACAATTGCCTCTCTTTTCCCTACCCCTTTACGCATTTGCTGAATAATTGTGATCAATACATGAATACTGTCCGCAACTGCCAGTGTGAGAATGATATTGATAAATGCGCCAGAAGGTGGTGTTAAACCAATCCCCATGTAGGCACCAAAACCCATGGCTGTCATTATAGAGAGAACAATAACAAGCAGAGTAGAGAATGTACCTGAGAAAGTTCTGGTAGTCAGCAGGATTGTAATGATAACGATCAGAAACATGAGCGGAGTCAGGGTTTGGAAGTCGCCATTAGCCGCCTCAAAAAAGGCACTATTGAGCATTACCATTCCAGAAAGGTAGGTGTCAAGGTTAGGGTATTTTGCCTCTAACTTGGTGACCATATCTCTTGCAAAGGCGGTTACTTCAGCACTTTCTCCATTATCTACTTCTGGTAGTCTCACAGTGATATTTACTGCAGTCACACTACCACTCTCATTGATAAGTCTATGAACCAGCCTTGGGTCCTCTGTAGCAATTTTCTTAAATGCTGCCAGTTCTTCATCAGACTTATTGGCGGCATCCTCTATCAAATCTTCTACATACAAGTCGTCTTCTACCGCCCTTGTATACTGAAAGTTGGTTATGGCATCCACTCGACTGGAATAGGGTGTCTGCCAGGACTCCGCTGTCAATTCCTCTATTGCGGAAAGTGTCTCTTGCGTAAAAACCTGTCCATCTTTTGGAGAAATCACTATAAAGACATTATCGTCTTTCGTGTATTTATTTTGAAGGCCGTCATAAGCCAACATTTGAGGATTATCTTCACTAAAGAAGACATGGTAATCACTATTGAAGCCCATTTGGCCTCCGGCCCCAAAGGCCATTGCCAGCAGGATTGTGCCAATTAGCACAGGCCATCTAAACTTGACAACTGTTCTACCCCCATCGCTCACCGAACTGACGCGAGCCTTCTTTGAGGTTTTCAATGTTTTTTTTCATCTGGGTTAATTTTGATTTCTATTGGTTGTGCGAAATGACGCCACTCAGTCATGATAAGGGACAGCCATTTGAAAAATATTTCGATTATTAAGATATTCGATGAACGTAAAATACGATTGAGGTATATTTTAGTTCCCAGATATTTCGAAAATCGAAATATATTTTCAAAAAAAATCAAGAAGTGGTCTCTGCCTTCAATTTGAAGTCGAGGTTCTGAGTAGCTTTTTGCATCAGAAAAATGAATTGTTCACGCTCTTCTTTCGAGAAACCATCAAGAATATGCTGGCCGAACATACTCATCATTGATTCGAGCATTTGATAAAGCTCCTCGCCATATTTACTTAAGCCGATCCGTATAATCCTACGATCCTCCTCTGAGTAAAAGCGCATCAAATAACCCTTGTTTACCAGTTTGTCCACAATTCCAGTGGCTGTACTCATGGGAACACCTGTGAAGTCTGCGACTTCTTTCATAATGAGGGATTTGTGCTTACCTAAAAGAACTACTAAACCGAACTCTCTTTTCGATAGGTCCTTGGAAACTTCTAATACAAGAGTTATCCACTTCTTGCATTTTCATTAGCATGGCCTCTAGAGCATCTGTGAATTGTTTTACGTTCTTTTCGCTGGTTTTCATTTTGTTCTCCTAACAACTAGACAACGTCACAAATTTACTTCGGGTTCCGGAGCAAATCAAACGGTCAGTCGGATTAACAACAATATCTCAAAATATGTTCGACTACAATTATACCACCTTTAAATTTCTTTAGACTAATAGTGTAAAACAATAGCGTACTCTAGGCTGTTGCCCTTTTGAATTTTCTTAATTTCGCCTTTCAGTTCTATAGCTAAAACTACTGACCAGACGAAACTTCAGTCTGAAAGCCCTATGAATTTCATACCTAAATCGCTTCTCAAAAAGCTCTATACACGTGGTAGTCTGACCAAAGTAGATCAGGGCTTCACCTTCAATATCAAGAATAGATTAATTGACGTGCATTTTCAGGGCCTGAATACACTTGAAATTGCGGGTAATGAGATATCACAAGATTTGGTATTTGCAGACTTAGGGGATGGCGAGTGGGTATCGGTAAATCAAATCAATGTCCAAAACGGATTCGGTCTTAAGCTAGGCAAGAGCTTTGATGTGCTTGTGAAATCAGAGCTTAATGGTCAGGCAAATCTGAAACTTGACTTTAAATTTGACACCAAACCCTTTGGTACCTTGAGCTTTGGAGTTAATGATCAGGTAAATGAGTTCCAAAAAGAACGAGAGATTAAAATCCCTAGAAATCATGATAACGACTACAGTCGAGAGGCTATGGCTAAAAGACTCGACTTTGTAAAGTCTTTTACGGGGAATGATCCAAAACACATACACGAGTCAATTGATGACACATCTGTTTATCAAGGTAATGTCGAACACCTGACGGGATTTGCACAAGTACCCCTTGGAATTGCAGGGCCGATCAGAATTAATGGAGAACATGCTCAGGGAGACTTTCTTATTCCTTTAGCAACAACGGAAGGAACTTTAGTTGCTTCCTATAATAAGGGCATCAAACTTGTCAATGAATCTGGTGGTGTTAACTGTCGGGTTGTTAAGGATGGAATGCAACGCGCACCGGTCTTTATCTTTGATAATGTTAACAAGGCGGTCGACTTCAGTCAGTGGATCGAAACCGTTACTGATAATTTGAAATCAGAAGCAGAATCAGGCTCAAGGCACTTGAAATATCAGAATGTCGAAGTCTATCAGGCAGGCAATAATGTGTTTTTGAGGTTCAATTTCTTTACAGGAGATGCTGCTGGGCAAAACATGGTTAATAAAGCCACATTTCAGATTTGTCAATGGATTCTGGAATCTTTTGAGGGCATTAAGCACTTCTTTTTGGAATCCAATATGGCGAGTGATAAAAAGCACTCCTTTATCAACTCTCTGAACTCACGAGGAAAGCGTGTTATTGCTGAAATAACTTTTACGGAAAAACTCCTAGTCCAAAACTTTGGTGTTGATGCACACCAATTACAAAAACACCTGGGCGTGGCCAACCTGGGAGGTATGATGGCTGGTGTAAACAATAATGGACTACATACGGCCAATGCCCTGGCAGCCATGTTCATTGCCATGGGACAAGATGTAGCCAATTTAGCTGAGAGTACAGCAGGATTTTTACATTCTGAAGTCACCGAAGATGGCAGCCTCTATGGTACTATCACCTTACCATCTCTAATCGTGGGAACAGTAGGTGGAGGAACTGGACTTCCAACACAAAGAGACTGTTTGGAGATGATAGATTGCTACGGATCCGGTAAGGCCAAAAAATTGGCGGAAATCATTGCAGGAGTGGTGCTGGCTGGCGAAATTTCCCTAGCGGCTGCCATCTCTTCACTAGATTGGGTAGCTGCACATGAAGACTTAGGGAGAAACTCAATTCCATAGTAGGCTGAAAGTATCTGTTATCATACCAACCTATAACGAAGAAACTTGTATTGGCGCATTGCTCGATAGTTTAGATGAACTCGAGCCCAAACCTTATGAGGTGATTGTTGTGGATGGTGGTAGTGATGATGAAACCACCGCCTTAGTTCAGGCACATAACACGCGCTTAATTCACTCTTCTAAACTTGGAAGAGCAGCACAAATGCATCGTGGAGCACTTGAAGCCAGGGGTGATATACTATGCTTTTTACATGCAGATACTTTTGCTCCAAAGAACTTGGTGCAAATTGTCGAGGACACTCTGGGTGACGAGCGTATCAAACTAGCTGGTTTCAGAAGTATCATGACTGGAACTTGTCATCAGCGAATGACCACTTGGCATAACAGGGTCAAAACATATTATGCCCCCTTTATCTACAACCCATACCGAACTATTTTTAAAGGACTCAGGCTATTATTCGGAGATCAGTTACTCTTTTGTCGAAAGACGGATTACCTCTCCTCAGGTGGATTTAATCCAGAAATGATGATTTTAGAGGAAGCTGACCTGTGTATCAAAATGAATCGTATCGGAAGAATCCGACAGATCAAAACTAAAGTGTATTCTTCGGATAGGAGAGTGGCCAAATGGGGAGTAATAAAATCTAATATCATCTTCGTGGTTATTACGAGCCTTTGGGCAATGGGAGTCTCAAACAAAAAACTAGCTCAGTTCTACGGAAACGTACGTTAACAACCTTCTGACCTATGACTTTTTGGCCATTAGCATATCACATGAATATGGTAATTACAATGTCTCATGTGCTTCTTAAGACTTCTTTTATTCGATAATTTCGTTTGTTAGTGTAACGAATAGTGATTTCGGAGGTCTGTTAGTACAACAGCTGAATCAAAACCTCAAAAACCATGGTCAAAAACTACCTCAAAATAGCCTTACGTTCTCTTCTGAAGAATAAAGTCTATGCCTTTCTAAATATTTTCGGACTTACTGTGGGTATCACTTGTTCGCTATTGATCTTCCTTTATGTACAAGATGAAGTAACCTATGATAGCAATCATACACAAGCAGATAACATTTATCGCGTTTCCTGCGAGTATTTCTTGCCCAATGATGGAGGCTCAGAGAAATGGGCACCTATTTCTGCGTATGTGGCACAGTACTTTGTCAGCGATTACCCTGAGATCTTAGAGTCAGTACGATTCCAACGAAACACCAATGTCGTGGTTCAAAAGACGGGCCAGACAGAGCTCTTCTATGAAACTGTGGTTTATGCAGACTCGAATGTCTTTAACGTCTTTGACTATGATTTGGTTGAAGGAAATCCTTTGACTGCCTTAAAAGAGCCTAACACTACTGTAGTATCAGAAGCCACAGCCCTTAAATATTTCGGTAGAACAGATATTGTGGGAGAAACGCTGGAATTACCAGACAATCAGTACCTGCTCACTGTAACGGGAGTCCTGGATAAAATACCTAGCAACACCCATCTTAAGTTTGATATGTTGGTGTCTTTTGAGACGCTGAGGGCAGCAGGAAGGGTAAGCCCCACTTGGTGGAACTTCAATACCCATACTTATTTAAAAACTACCCCGGGGGTAGATCCGGTAGCGCTTGAAAAAAAGATAAAGCGTATTTCTGCCGAGTACATTCTAAACCAAGAAACTGGCTCTGGTTATAGACAAGAATATTTCCTGACCTCCTTGAATGATATTCACTTAAGGTCTAATGTGAGGGCCGAATTTGAAACCAACAGTCAAGAGGCCTATGTTTATATCTTCTCATCTGTCGGAATCTTTATACTCATTATTGCATGCATTAATTTCATGAATTTGGCGACAGCCAGATCAGTGAACAGGGCAAAGGAAGTAGGTGTGAGAAAAGTAGTTGGTGCCTTTAGAAAACATTTGATAGCACAGTTCCTCAGCGAGTCGATCTTCATTGCCTTCGTGTCTTTAGTATTATCCATTGCACTCACGCTGTTGGCCTTGCCACAGTTAAATGCATTTTCCAACAAAGCTCTGGTATTTAATCCTTTAGAGAATGTTTCTTTAGGAGGCGCATTGCTCGGAATTACGCTTTTTGTGGGCCTTGTATCTGGTAGTTATCCAGCTTTCGTTTTATCAGCGTTTAAGCCTACAGAGACACTTAAAGGAAGTTTTAAGACTTCTTCAAAAGGGATTGTTCTTCGAAAGGGGCTAGTGGTCATGCAATTCTTGATTTCTATTGGTCTCATTATCTCGACTTTGATTGTGTTTAGCCAGCTCAATTATATGAGAGACTTGGAACTGGGCTTTGAAAAAGAGCGGGTCATCTTTATTCCGTCACGCTTTGGGGCCGGAACAGATCAAGGCTTTCAAGTACTCAAAGACAGACTGGAACAGTTTTCGGAAGTCAGTCAGGTTTCACTCTCTTCACGCGTTCCTGGAAGAGAAATGGGTAATAATGTAGTGCGTTTGGGTTGGGACCAAAGTGCAGATTGGAGTGATATGCGTTTTATCACAGTAGATTATGACTTCATCGATACATATGATTTGGAGCTTGTCGCTGGAAGAGGGTTTGATGAATCTTTCGGCACAGATTTAAATGAGGCTTTTATACTAAATGAAACTGGTGTCAATAGGTTAGGTTTTGCAAGCCCTGAAGATGCTATTGGCAAACAGCTTGCATGGCGCAATAGGCAGGGTAGGGTCATCGGAGTGTTAAAAGACTTCTATTTCATGTCTGTTCAAAATGAAATTGAACCTTTTATTATGCCTATGCAGCAAGGAACCCCTGGATACCTTTCTGCGAAAGTCGAAACGGCCAATTTTGCCAATGTCGTTGAGCGTATTGAGTCCACTTTTAGAGAAGTAATGCCTAACAGAATATTCGAATACTCATTTCTCAATCAGGACTTTGATCAGCAATACAAAAACGAAGAAAGTTTTAGCAAGGTCTTCACTTTCTTTGCCATCATTGCCATTCTAATCGCCTGTTTGGGACTCTACGGTCTGGCGGCCTTTACGGCACAGCAGAAAGTGAAGGAAATTGGCATTAGAAAGGTCTTAGGCGCATCGGCATTTGGTGTGGTATTTTTGCTATCCAAAGACTTTGTTAAACTCGTTACCATTTCATTTATAATTGCTGCTCCTGCAGCTTATTTCTTGATGGATGGTTGGCTGAAGGACTTCGCGGAGCGGGTTAATGTAGGTGCGGCCACTTTTCTAATTGCCGCTGGAGTTTCCCTTTCGATTGCTGTTCTTACTGTTAGCTATCAGTCCATAAAAGCGGCAATTACCAATCCAATAAAAGCCCTTCGGTATGAATAGTAAACTGCTGCCAATCTAGGATAGTATCTTCTAGTGTCATCTGGATTGATACTATTCTAAAATTCTCCACTACTTTTACTTGTCAAATTCATTGGCATTTTTTGTGCGCCAACGCAGCCTTTTCTTCTAGAGGGCTGTAAAGGGGGCATAAGGGCTACATTTGACCAAGATCGAAAAACTATTGGAAGCAATTATTCTAGGCTGCAAGGAGAATGACAGGCAGAGCCAAAAGGAATTGTATAGCAATTTCTATAGCTACGCCATGAGCATTTGCCTACGCTACACCGGAGGTGAAGCGGATGCTGTTGAGGTGCTCAATGATGGTTTTTTGAAGGTTTTTAAAAACATTGAAAAGTTTGATGCTACTAAACCTTTTAAACCTTGGTTACGGAGAATCCTTGTGAATGCATGTATTGACCATATAAAAAAGAATGCCAAGCACAATCATCTGGCCGATATATCAGAGGCCCAGGTAGCGGAAACAGACCAAGTTGCTCCAGATCATGATATGGACTATCAGGAGATTCTGGAGAAAATTGGGCAATTGTCCCCAGCCTATCGAGCAGTTTTCAACTTGTACGTCATAGACGGATACAAGCATCATGAGATTGCAGAACAGTTGGGGATTACGACAAGTACTTCGAAAGCGAATTTGACGCGAGCAAAGGCAGCCCTAAGGTCTTTGCTTAGTAAGGAGGTGTACAATTATGGATGAGGCGAAGAACGGAGATAGATTAGAACAGCTTGTAAGGGAAGCATCAGAGGGAGCTCAATTTGAGTTTAACCCATCGGCTTGGAGTGCGATGGAGCAAAAGCTTGATGCTCCTAAGAAGGGTTTCTTCTGGTGGAAGCTGTGGGGCGGACTGGGATTATTGGCAATTATCGTTTTGCTGATCATCTATATTCCTGGTGGTACAAAGGAAGGTGAAGCCAACTCAGATTCTGCTTTGACCGAAAATGCTCTTCAAAAAGATAATCCAGAAAATACTGATCAAAAAACTTCGGAAAGTGTAAACCCTGAAGGTGATGAAACTGGTGACAGAGAAAATTTAGCTACTGAACCTAGGGTGAAAGAAGAGTTAAATGAGAGGGAGAGAAACACTGATACATCTTCAAACCAATCAGCAAACCCTACGAACGCTGCTGCCAGTAGAGGTATAACAACAGATCAAAATCAGGTTGCAGAAACTGAGGTAACAAGAGATAAGGCAAGTGTAGAAGATAAATCTGGATTGAATTTGCGTAATGCGGAGGAAGAAACTGCACTGACCACGACCCAAAAGTCTGCCGATGCAAGTAAAATCAATAGGTCGATAAGTTCCATTGCAACGAAACTGACAAATAAATCAACTTCGGCAGTAACTTATTTTGATCCTGAGCAGCCTATCGATGCTTTGGACAGTATGGGGAAGCAACAAGCCGAACTATACGAGTTAGGTATGGAAACCATAGCACCGCGGTGGGTACCTAGCGTCTTTCTATTCGATCTGTCATTAAAGCCCATGACTTTAGACTCTAGTAACTACCAAACAGCCGACTTAGATAGTCTGCAGGCATTCAAAAGATGGTCGTTTGGTGCTTTGGTTTCTTTAGATTTAAGCGCTACTGGATTAGAGGGCTTTACCGATCCAGGAACAATGATTGGGCTGTTGGCAGAATACAGGCTTTCTAGAAACTGGAGTATTCAATCGGGTTTAAGTTATTCTGTAAAGAACTATAGCGCCTTAGGTGAAGAATATGATACTTCAACTTGGCCAGGAGGACGTTCGGATAACCTGGTAAGTGCACTTGCCAGATGTTTGGTGATTGATATACCGATCAATGTGCGAAGATACTTTGCTGCTAAAAATGGTAATCAGTGGTTTATAAGTTCCGGATTATCCACTTACCTCATGTTGAGAGAGGATTATGATTACGAGTATGCTACTCAAAATCCAAACTGGGCACCGACCGGTCAAGTCAGAGGCGAGAACAACCACTTCTTTGGTATTGCCAATTTCAGTGTTGGCTACGAGACCCCGATTAACAAGAAGTTGGGTCTGGCGATTGAACCGTTTATGAAGTTACCATTGACCGGAATAGGTCAGGGAAGAGTAAGGTTTTTGAGTTTCGGAGCCAATGTGGCAATCAAATTAAGATAATTACTAGCAAGTCGATTGAGTCGAAGAGGTCCTCATTTTTTTGAGGGCCTTTTCATTTTAAAATCATTACTTAGCTTGAGTTATCTAGAGTCATTTTATGAATTTCGGATCTAATACATATTGGTATGGGGCTTAGTTCGGTTAGAAACTTCGGCTTTTTCAGAGAGGTCATTTATAAAGGCTGGTATTGGGATGCGAAAAACAAAGTCAAACGTATTGCGCCTTCAATCTTGAGAGCCGCTACAATTGTAGACATTGGATCTGGCTATGGTACTGTAACTGATCTGCTTCGAAATGGCGGTCATAATGTAACTCCTGTGGATGTGGCAGACCATGCCATCAGAGAAGACTTAGAACCTATTTGCTATGATGGCATCACTTTACCATTTGAAGACAATAGCTTTGACCAAGCCCTTTTGTTGACCGTTTTGCATCATACACCCAATCCTCGAGCTATAATAGCCGAGGCAGCAAGAGTGAGTAAAGAGATAATCGTTATCGAAGATGTATATCGGAATAAAATCCAACAATATCTCACCTACTTCGCTGATAGCCTTTTCAATTTTGAGTTCAGAGGACATCCTCATTCTAATAATACCCGAGAAGGTTGGACTGCAATGTGCAGTGCCTTAAACCTGGAATTAAAGGTGATACGGTCTGATCGATTCCTGATCTTCTTTAGACAAGAGACCTACCTCCTCACCCGTAAAATTTAAAGAACAGAACTCTGCAAACGTAAGCGTTCAAAAGTGTCATTTGACAAGCTTCTTTCTACTGAATTTACTTTCTTAGGTGAATGAATTGGGGATTTTTAGGTTTTGGAAGAATTGCAAGAAAATTTTTGGAAAGCCTTAATGCTGTGGAGGGTGAAGTAGCTTATGCTTTTGCTTCCAGATCGAATGCTGGAGTGTTGCAGAGCGAGTTTCCAAACGTAAAAATCTATGACTCCTATGAAGCCCTGTTGGCCGATCCGAAGGTAGACATGGTCTATATCAGCACCACTCATAATTTTCATTGTCAAAATACCATTGACGCGCTTCAAGCAGGAAAGCATGTGCTTTGTGAAAAACCCATGGGCATTTCATCTGACGAAATAATGAAGATGAAAGAAGTAGCGGAGGAGACAGGGAATTTCTTAATGGAAGCCATGTGGATGCGATTTTTACCAGCTTACAGGCAGGCCATCGAGGTGGTTAAGTCAGGAGAAATAGGAGAAGTCAAATATATGACTGCAAGCTTTGGATTTCGGTCCGAAGATAAACTCACCCAAGATGGTCGCTTGTTAAACCCAGAATTGGCAGGAGGGGCCCTTTACGATGTTGGCGTTTATCCCTTGACCATCGTTTCAGATCTTTTTGGCTGGGAACCGAAGGATTTCAAGGCACATGCCATCAAGTCTGGCACAGGTGTCGATGAGACCATACAGATACAATTTGACTTTGGTAATGATCGCATGGCTCAAGTGCTGGGTAGTATAGCGCTTCATACCAATAAGGAGGCTTGTATTTATGGAGACAAGGGATTTGTGAGAATGCCTTTGTTCTGGAAGGCAGAGTCTTATGAGGTTATAAAAGGGGATGAGAAGGAGGTTTTTGAAGTACCAATGATAAGTACTGGTTATGCCCATGAAATTATCGAGGTAAGAGACTGTATTCTTCAGGGAAAAACAGAATCAGGTTTATTCAGCCTTAACGATAGCTTAATGAGTGCTAGGTTGGTAGAACGTATTCTTTCAACCATCTTCAATTAGAAAATTATCAGACATGCCAAAGGGGTTTTTAATCGATCAGGACGGAGTTATATATGTAGAAGATAAGATGATACCCGGGGCGGATATCTTTGTCAAAACGCTTCAAGACAATAACATTCCGTTCACCTTTATGACTAATAATAGTCAGCGTACTCCTTTGGATGCAGTACGGAAGCTGGAGAAAATGGGGATTCATGTGGAAGAGAAAAACGTCTATACAAGTGCCATGGCCACAGCCCATTTCATGGCACAACAATTTCCCAATGGCACAGCCTATGTACTGGGAGAAGGAGGCCTTATTTCCAGTCTTCACGAAAATGGACTTACATTGGTGCAAAATGATCCTGACTTTGTGGTGGTTGGTGAAGGCATCAATTTCACCCTGGAGATGGTACGTAAAGCCATCGATTTCATCTTAGAAGGATCTAAATTCATTGCAACCAATCTTGATGCTTCACCTCGAAAGAAAGGTTGGAACAATCTAGGGATCGCATCTATAGTGGCTATGATTGAAGCGGCAACAGGAAAAAAAGCATTTTCAGTTGGCAAACCCAGTCCTGTAATGATGAGACAAGCCAGAAAGTACATTGGCTTGGCTACTGATGAGGTGACGGTCATCGGTGATACACTCTCAACTGACATACAAGGGGGTGTACAAGTGGGCTATAAGACAATTCTTACGCTGAGTGGAATGTCCAGTCGGAATCAACTAAATGACTTTCCTTTCAAACCAGACCTGGTAGTTGAGTCCATCGCTGATTTAACTTTGGATAACATTCCCTGGTAAGAAGGTTGGTCTTTCGGACCGGCATTCCGATTCTCGGAATCAGTATATCTAGGCAGCCCTTGTTTCTAAATGACGATAACTCTAGCTTTATTAAGAGGATTGAAGTACATGTATATACTTGTATTTTATCTACATTAGTGAACGACTAGAAACATTATAACCTTGGAACTTAAAAGCCACGGTCAGTACCTAAGCGTAGACTCTTTTATGGGAGGGGCTATTCGTGAGTTGACCCTTTCTGCAGGTGGAATTACCCAAACTGTCATAAGTCCTCAGGAGGGCTATCACTATCAATCTTCCCTATTATTCCCATTTGCCAATCGGTTAGCTTCAGGGAGTTTTGAATTTGAAGGCAAGCGTTATCAGTTTCCTGTAAACGATTTCGGTTTGCCCAACGCTCTTCATGGCTTGCTTCATGATTGGCCTTTTCAATTAATATCTCAGGGAGAAGCTCATATTGAGCTTGCATATTCATATAAAGGTGAGCTGCAATACTATCCTTTTCCGTGTGAGGTAAATGTTCGTTATCAGCTAAACCCAGGTGAACTGTCTGCTCTAGTCACCATTCTGAATACAGGTTCTTCCACTTTACCCTGTGTGTTTGGTTGGCACCCTTACTTCAATTTGCCAAGTGGACATGAATTGGGGACACTTCATATGCATGGAGTGGACCTGATAGAAGTGGATGAGCAGATGATTCCTACTGGGAAGATGACTCCATATCGTACCCTTGAGGAAGGAGCCGAGATTTCAGAACTGAAGCTCGATAACTGTTTCAAGTTTGCTAGAAACCAAGATAGGCACTGTACTCATCTGATATATCCGAATAAAAATATGCTTGAGGTTTGGCAAGATGATCAGCACTCCTATGTTCAAGTATATACGCCTGATGACAGGCGAACGATTGCCATTGAACCTATGACAGGTAACATCAATGCACTAAATACCAAAGAAGGCCTCAGTCTAATTGAACCTCAGCAATCTTTGATATTGAATTTTGGTGTTTCCCTTTCTGCTCCAAAATAGTGCTACTCATGGATCACCATGATCGGCATAGGGATGTCTAGAATCATCTTCTTCGTATGACTTCTATGCCTTAGCCTTTCTAAGAAACTATGATGTTTAGAAATCATAGCGATCATTTCTACATCGGCTTCCTTAGCAAATTCCAAAAGCCCTTCTTCCACGTCATCAAATTTCCTGAAGTGGAATGAATGATTAATGTGCTTTAGGTATTTGTCCATACTTCTGGCAATGTCTATTTGCTCTTTGACCAACACCTCTCCTTTGTCTATATGAATGATATGCAGTTGCCCAAGGAATGCCTTAACAATATCTACCACCAAATGAATGGCATCATGATCAGGGACATTGCGATAATCACCGGCCAGTGCAATGTGCTTCATTCTGCCGATGTCGGAGTCCTCAGGCAATGCGATAACAGGAATTCCAACGTGCTTAATTACATGGTAGGCATTGCTTCCAATCAATGCCTTTGCTAAACCGCTGGCACCATGAGTTCCGATCACAATAAGGGCGATCTCTTCATCCTTAGAAAGCTCATTGATGCTTTCATGAAGAGAACCATATTGAATAATACTACGATATGAGACCTTAGATAGAGAGGGTGTTTTTTGGATAAGTTGTTCAATTCTTTCCCTCGAACTTTTTTCTAGTTCTTCGAAGTCATAACCAATATTTCCTGCGGGAACCCCCTCGGCTAGCCCCATGGGTACAATGACTGAGTGAAACAGAAGGACTTCCATCTGCATCCTTTCAGCTATTTGGACAGCATTATGTAGTGCGTTTTTTGAACATTCGGAAAAATCAACGGGTACTAATAGCTTTTTCATCGTTACCTCCTTTAAGTCTGTTAAATGATATAATGAAGCTACTTCGACTCAGAACTCTGGTGGCTGATCGCGATCAGATAGACACATGATTATCATCATGTTTTGAATAACAAAACAAATACTCTGGTTCGAAAGTCACGGAGATCTATGCTCCAATCACTATTCCGTTTTCAGAGAATCGGAAGGATTGATACGAGCAGTTTGCAATACCTTAGAGATAATACTCAGGAATGTCAACAGGAGGGTTCCGATTAGAATTGGAATAAAGAACTCAACTCTGATATTCTCTCGGTAAGGAAAGTCCTGTAGCCAGTTGTTCATTGCTGAGTATGCAATAGGCCAGGCAATGATATTGGCAAGGAGTACCAGAAGTAGTAGCTCTTTCGTGAGAATATGCATGATGCTTGTCATAGATGCTCCCAAGATTTTTCTGATGCTAATTTCTTTCCTTTTGCTAATAGCAGCTTGAACAGAAAGCCCAAATACCCCCAGACAAGCCATGAATATTGCCAGGCCTGAAAACACACTGAATATTAGGGTAAACTGCTTTTCCATCTCGTAAGCCCTTTCAATTCTATCGTTCAAAAACCGAAAGTTGAACATCAGGTTGGGAGATGACTTTGCAAAAACATTTTCAATGGTCCGGAGTGTTTCGCCCAGATTTTTTCCCTGGAGTTTAATAGAGATACTCTTTAGTCTTTGGCCTGTATTATTGGACTCAAAGAATTGAAAATACATTGGTCCAATTTCTTGATGTAGTGACTCAAAATGGAAGTCTTCTACAACGCCTATTACTTGTGGGGCAAATCCATCGTAGAGATGAATGTTAAGGCCCAATACCTCGTCAATATTGGAGTTGATTCTATTGACAGCGGTCTCGTTCAGGACAATCGCCTGAGTGTTGCTATTCTTAAAAGAATGTCCACTTTTGAATTGTATGCCATACAATTCAAAAAAGTCTTCATCCACAAACACATAGTTCATGCCAATAGGTTCATCAATACCGCTTATTGAAATGCCATTGGTTACACCTAAGTCAAAGTCAGTGATCAATTGCCTGTTTGATCCAGCTACTGCTTTGATATTGGGGTTTGCCAGAAGTTCTTCCTTTATGACATGATAGTTGTTGTTAATGGCTTCATTTTCTGAATCAATGGTGATAATGGTCTCAGTATCAAAACCTAGGTTTTTGCTTTTGAGGTAATCAAGCTGGTTGAAGACTACCATTGTACAAATGATAAGAATCACGGAAATCACGAATTGGATGGTGACAAGCGATTTTCTAATGATTCTCGTACCTTTTCCATGCTTTGAGGCCGTTCCTTTTAGACTTTTTACCACCTTAAACCCGGAGAGATATAAGGCTGGATAAACTCCCGATAATAGACCAATTAACAGGGTTATTCCTATGTAATAGAGTCCTAGATTGTAATGTTGAGATAAGCTAAAGAATAACTGTTTTCCGGATAGTTGATTGAAATAGGGCAAACCTAAGTACACGAGACCAATACTTAACAGAAAAGAGATAAAGGCAATTGAAACAGACTCAGTGAAAAATCGGGCAATAAGTTGAGACCTTTGAGATCCCATCACTTTTCTGACACCCACTTCTTTGGCTCTTTCCAGAGCGTTGGAGGTTGCCAGGTTCATGTAGTTGAAAGAGGCAATTAGTAGGATGAATATCCCTACGAAAGATAGGAGATATACATAATCGATGTTTCCATTTGCTTCAAGCTCATTCTCTAAATGAGATTTCAAGTGTATGTCCGTAAGGGCCTGTGTATGCAAATGCATACCGGCAGTTTTAAAAAAACTGGGAGCGTAGTTTTCTTCTATATATGGTAACTTCTTATTTAACGCATCGATCTGCTGATTTGGTAAGAGCTTAACATAGTTGTGTTGCATTACCAAGCCTCGTAAACCGAGGGTTCGAGCGTCAGCTTCTATAGTACTTTTAGAAAGAAGAAAGTCCATATGGAAGTGGCTATTCTTAGGCATATCTTCAAATACCCCAGTGACTTTGGCTTGAAAATACTTATCATGATTTGATTTCAGGGCAATTCGGATGGTTTCACCCAATGGGTCATTCCCACCAAAATACTTGTCCATCATGGCCTTTGAGATGGCAATACTGGAGGGTTCTGCCAAAAGCCTCTCAGGATCTCCTGATTTGAGTTTAAATGAGAAGAAGGAGAAGAAGTTTTCATCAACAAAAGCTACACGACCTTCATCAAATCCTTTCTTGCCATACTGAAAAGTGAGTTCTTCTTCTATGGGTTTAATACTAGAATAAGCTTGAATCTCGGGAATATTCTCCTTCATTGGAGGGATGAGATAATATCTCAGTCTGGAGGTTTCAATAACCTCTTCACCAATACTATAACTCTTAGTAATTCTATAAGTCCTTGATGCATCTTTATGGAACCTGTCATAACTCATTTCCGATTGGACATAGAGTAATATCATAAAGGAGAGGCCAAGACCAAGACTTAAACCTAGGACATTTATCGTAGTAAACGATCGTTGTTTTCTGAGGCCGCGAAGGACCATTTTTAGATAATTGAGGTACATAGAACCATTATTTTGAGTTGACCTTGGATACTGTAATTTTTTAGCCCTCTTTCTCTTTTTGACTGTATAAGAAAACAATAGGGCGATTGTATGTCTGAGGAACTTATAGTTGGCCGACCAGACGGATTTCTCTTGTCGGTTCAATCTGTAGATTTCCTCCATATCCCCGATGAGATCATCAACATCTGCCGGTTTTGAACACCAGATAAAGAAGGAAACCATCCACTGTGGTGGTGCTTGTTGTTTAGGGCTTTTCATAGGAAATCGGCAAGAGCAAGTTGAGCATTAGGGCTATTCCATAGTTCCTCGCGTAGATTTCTCATCTTCGCCAGACCTTGTTTTCCTTCGATAGTGAGCGAGAAGTAGCGTTTTTTTCTTCCACCACGTTCTTTAGTGGCACCACCAAGCCGGGAGCTGATAAACCCCTTTTCTTCTAAGCGAGTGATTGTAGAGTGTAACGCTCCAATGCTGATAGTTCTATTGGCTCTTTTCTCAATATCTTCTTTTACAGAAACCCCATAGGAGTCTTCGCCAAGTGCGGCTATTGTCAGTAAGACCAGTTCTTCAAATTCACCAATAAAACCTCTCATGACTCAAACATAAGAGAATTTTATTTAATTCTATATTTGAGAACAAATAAATTTTCAATACATAAGACCTTAGTACTATTGTTGCCACTGATATGTTTTGCTGAGCGGATTGCTTCCTCTTCTAGGATAAAAGAGTACAGTTATATGCGTGTTTTTTCTTACGTAATGGAGGCAGACCTTCGAATCAAGAGTTGTTTCTATTCCAGCATACCCGTTATATTATATATGTCAATAAATCGGTCAGATCAATAGTCAATGATTTTAGGTATTGCTGCCATTCAGGGGTTTGTATTAGCGACCATCCTCTTTTTAAACAAAAGGGGTAATAAGCTCTGTAATGCTCTTCTGACTGCTTTACTTTGCGTTTTCTCCCTTATTTTGGTGGAGGAGTTTCTGGAGTCCTATGATTTAAATGATGTCTACCCAAAAATTACGGGTGCTACCTTTTTGTTTGATATGCTGCTAGGGCCACTGACCTACTTGTATGCGACCCTTATCACTAAAAATGACTTCAAGTGGGCCCGCTCATATCGCAATCACTTGGTTATTCCGATACTATTGAATGTCATTTACTTAGTCTATCATGTTCTGGCCGCTTGGGACGTTCATTTAATCAATAATGCCTCTTTAAATGTCCTTTTTGTAGGCCTGATCATTGCCAAAATTTTGTATCAGCTGACGTATCAGATCATTTCAATCAGAAACCTGACTTTGTTTGTTAAGAGAGAGCAGGAGCGTTCTGAAAAGGCACAGTTTAAAGTGGCCTTGTGGCTGAGGAATGTGCTCAGCCTGTCCATGATCATGGTGGCGAGTGTTTTGGTGTTTCAGGCCCTGCCCAATACACCAAGCCTGGATTCAGATCTGATTACAAGCCTTATCATGATATTTGCCATTTATTCTATGGGCTATATGGCTTTGGCCAACCCCATTGTTTATACCCGCACTACGGATGTTTCAGGTTTTGAAAAGAAGCTTTTTTCGACCGCGGGTGCTGCAAAGTATAACACCTCTTCACTTTCTGAAAAGAGCAAACAAGTGGCGGTTGATGCACTGACGAAAGCCATGGAATCTGATCAGTTGTTCCTCAATCCCGAACTGACATCAATTAGCCTGGCTGAGGCTTTAGGCCTTAATCGTCATCACCTTTCACAGATCTTAAATGAGGTGTTCAGTCAGAACTTCTATGATTTTGTCAACGCTTACAGAGTGATTGAGGTGAAAAGGAGAATTGAGGAGGCCGACCACCTACGTCTGAATGTCCTTGCCATTGGTCTAGAATCAGGTTTCAACAGTAAGGCCACCTTTAATCGTGCCTTTAAAAAAGCCACTGGCCAAACACCCCAGGGGTATATAAAAAGTCTGCGAATTGCCTGAAATTGGTATCACTTGACCGATTGAGTCGAAATGGAAGCCCTAAGGATCTAAGTTGATATATGCTTTTCGTTAAGCACGAATTACCTGTAAAACTTAGAATCTGAATTAAAATGAAAAAGACAATTTTAAAAGTGGGACTTGGTCTCCTGATATCAGGAATATTCCTTTTTGGCTGTGGTGAGGACGATGCCATAGATGTAGTGACGGGGGAAGGGGTTTTTACGACACCTTCAGGCAGTGCGATTATAGAGGGGGAACTCTTTCTCCCGGATGGTAATGGTCCGTTTCCATCTATGATTATCGTGGGAGGATCAGGAAATGAACTAAGAAGCGAATTCGAACCATTTGCAGAACAGTTAAACCAAAATGGCTATGCACTTTACATATTTGACAAAAGGGGGATTGGTGGATCAACAGGAAGCTACCCTGTAGAGGAACAGCCCACTCAACGGGTCTTTCTCAATGCTAGAGCCGATGATGTGTTAGGGATTATAGACTTGCTCAAAACTCATGAGCAAATCGATAACAATCGTATTGGGCTCTTCGGTTCGAGTCAGGGAGCCTGGGTCAATGCACTTGTACACGACCATTCTGCCGATCTCTCTTACATGGTCATGGCTTCCGGTGGAGTGGCCTCAACGGGTTTGGAGATGTTCTATTGTGACCTTACCGATGACCCTGCGGTTACCATTGCTGAGGCCACTACACAGTTGGCCAACTACAACGGCCCTGTGGGTTTCGATCCACTATCCATTATTCAAAACATGACTTTGCCTGTTTTATGGATTTATGGAGATCAGGATCGCAGTCACCCATGGGCCTATGATACGGCAGCACTAAACAATATGGATAAAGCCAACTTTACGGTACAAGTCTTCCAAGGTATGGATCATGAATTAATTGATGTGGCCACAGGAGTAAATCCGGTCAATTTATTCCCTTCTTTGGGTGCCTGGGTGACGCAAAATAATTGAGTGTTAAGAGTTTCTGAAAGAAATCCAATGAGTTGAAATGATTAGAGCGGCATCTTAATAGCGCTACCCATAACTGATGTGCCTTTAAGGTTTAAGCCCAAAAACATCGATTTGATTATCGAAAAAGAAAAAAGCCTCTTGAATTTCTTCAAGAGGCTTTTCTTGTAGCGGGAGCAGGACTCGAACCTGCGACCTTCGGGTTATGAGCCCGACGAGCTACCAACTGCTCCATCCCGCGATGTATCAACCCCAGACGATTTCTGAAGTGGGCTACAAATGTAGGTGACAAATCCATTCGAAACAAGTACCTTTGCGACTTAATTTCTGAGCAAATGAGCGATCAACCCCATAAGGCTGGTTTTGTGAGTATTATAGGTAAGCCTAATGTGGGCAAATCTACTTTGATGAATGCGCTTGTGGGTGAAAGGTTATCTATCATTACATCAAAAGCTCAGACAACAAGGCATCGCATTATGGGTGTTTTGAGTGGGGATGATTTCCAAATCATTTATTCTGATACTCCTGGTATTTTAAAGCCTGAATACAAGCTTCATGACTCTATGATGAGCTTCGTCAATAGCTCATTTGAGGATGCGGATGTGATTCTCTTTGTAGCTGACCTTTATGAGAAATTTGAGGATGAAAAACAGATCAATTTCTTAAAGGAGAAAAAGGTGCCGGTGATTCTGGTGATGAACAAGATTGATTTATCTAAGGGAAGTCAGGCCGAAGATAAAGCGGCCTATTGGCAGGAGTTGTTTGACTTTGATGATGTCATTCTGGTATCTGCTTTAGAAAAGGAAAACATTGAAGGTCTATTCAAGACCATCATTAAGCATCTTCCGGAGCACCCTGAGTACTTTCCAAAAGATACTCTGACGGATAAACCCGAACGTTTCTTTGTGGATGAGATCATCAGAGAGAAAATTTTCTTAAACTATAAAAAGGAAGTTCCTTACAGTTGTCAGGTAGTAACGGGTGAGTTCAAAGAAGACGACAAGATCATTCGAATTCGAGCCGAGATTTATGTCGAGCGAAAAAGCCAGAAAGGCATAATTATCGGCCACAAAGGAGAAGCAATTAAGAAAGTAGGAATAGAGGCAAGAAAAGACCTGGAGACTTTTTTCGGAAAACAGGTGCATTTAGAAACCTTTGTAAAAGTCGAGCAGGATTGGCGGAAGAAGGAAATGAAACTCAAAGGTTTTGGCTATTCTAATTGAGAATTGAATTATGGCAAATATTGTAGCGATAGTAGGAAGACCAAATGTTGGTAAATCGACTTTTTTCAATCGATTGGTTGAAAGGAGACAGGCCATCATGGATAATGAAAGTGGTGTCACCAGGGACCGTCATTACGGTTATGCTGAATGGACAGGAAAGCACTTTACTGTCATTGACACCGGAGGCTACGTCACAGGTTCTGAAGATGTATTTGAAGGGGCTATTAGAGAGCAGGTAGAGGAAGCCATGAGTGAAGCTTCTGTTATTGTGTTTATGGCTGACTGTCATGATGGATTGACTGGTCTGGATCAAGACTTTGCAAAAATTGTTAGGGGTTTGAAGAAGCCTGTAGTTATTGCAGCCAATAAAGCTGATACCGCAGACTGGACTTATCAATCAAGTGAGTTTTATGGTCTGGGACTTGGAGAGGTGTTTCCAATATCTTCTTCCAGCGGTAGTGGAACAGGAGAGTTGCTTGATGAGGTCGTAAAACATTTTGAAGATGAGGGTGATGAGAATCCTGAGGATGGGATTCCGAGGATTGCGATTCTCGGTCGTCCTAATGCCGGAAAGTCATCTTTCATGAACGCAATTTTGGGTAAAGAAAGAACGATTGTTACGGATGTTGCTGGAACAACGCGCGATTCAATTAACACGCATTATACCCTTTTCGGAAAAGATTTTATCCTAACAGATACAGCAGGTGTTCGCAAAAAATCCAGGGTACATGAAGACATAGAGTTCTATTCGGTAATGCGTGCACTTCAGGCTTTGCAAGACTCTGATGTTTGCGTGATTATGGTAGACTGTACCAGGGGCCTGGAGGCTCAGGATATGAACTTGATCAGTTTGGCCCTGAAATATAAGAAAGGCATTATGCTGATGCTGAACAAATGGGATTTGGTAGAGAAGGATTCGAATACAATGAACAAGTTCAAAGCTGAACTCGAGGAGAAGTTGGGCCACTTGAACTGGATTCCCAAGATATTTACTTCTGTTACCGAGAAACAGAGAATCTTTCAGGCGATAGAAATGGCAGTCCAGGTACATGAGAATAGAATTAGAAAGATTTCTACTTCTCAACTGAACGATGCGCTTTTACCAGCCATTGAGCATTATCCTCCGCCAGCACTCAAGGGGAAACATATTAAAATTAAGTATGTGACACAATTGCCAACGCATTCACCCACCATTGCTTTTTTCTGTAACCTGCCCCAATACATAAAGGCACCTTATGAGCGCTATTTGGAGAATAACATCAGAGAGAAATTTGAGTTTGATGGTGTGCCGATAAAACTTGTTTTCAGAAAGAAGTAGTCAATTGAGAGAAGCCTTGATCGATAAGGTGCCGCCTAGTGCGCTTGACTATTGCCACCAACTTTGGTTGGATTTTCCCTTTGATTTCAAATTAACGAAGTCGAGAAGCTCGAAGTTGGGTGATTACCGATACGATCCTCGTGAAAGATCTCATACAGTCACTGTAAATTTAGACCTTAACCCTTACCAATTTTTAATAACATACATTCATGAGGTGGCTCACCGTGTGGTTCATAAGCCAAAAGAAAGGCAGAAACCTCATGGGCAAGAATGGAAAGCATGTTTTCAAAAAATGATGTTACCCCTGCTCAGGCCAGAGGTCTTTCCAGACGATATATTGAGGGTATTAGCGAATCATATGAAAAATCCGAAGGCAAGCAGTTCTGCTGACCCGAGGTTGATGGCTGTTCTTTCAAAATATGATAAATCCGAGTCCAATGGACCTACCCTTAAGGAGTTGGACCTTGATACATCGTTTAGCTTTAGAAAGCGAATTTTTAAAAAGCTTCAGGAAAAACGTACACGAGCTGTTTGCCTTGAACTTAAGACTAACAGACGCTATCTCATTCCGATGGTTGCTGAAGTTGAAGTTATTGGGTAACTAGCCTAACCACCCCCAACCCCTCCTTCAAAAGGAGGGGAATAATAGATTTTGATTTATACAGGCTCGATTAGATGTTAGGTATCTTAGGATGCATTTCTTTCTAGTTATTAAACTAATCTCGCTCCCCTCCTTTCAGGAGGGGTCAGGGGTGGTCAAATGAATCTTTGATTTTATCAAGAACAGCCAAAGTAGCTTCAAAAACATCCTCATTTTCTATTCGAATGATTCTAAACCCCATTTCTCGGAGTTCTTTATCTCTTTTTTGATCGTATTCGAGTCCTGCTGCTGAGGAATGCACATCTCCGTCTACTTCTATAATGAGTTTTTCAGATGGACAATAAAAGTCTACAATGTAATTCTTTATGCTATGTTGTCTTCGAAATTTTCTTCCTTCCAACTGCTTTCTTGAAAGCAAGGTCCACAGTGTAGCTTCTGCTGAAGTACCATTGTTCCTGAGTTGCCTTCGCCTCTCCTTCAAGACGATTTTGTTGTGAATCCTTTCCATGAGTGTATTGATTCAATTTAATCAATGTATGAACCACCCCCAACCCCTTCTTCAAAAGAAGGGGAGTGAAAGTTTTTAAGTTAGAGGATCTAATTATTCTTCTCTTTAGAGGGTTAGAGTGGGTAGCTAGAGTAACCCAATTCTCCTACTGATGATACGGTCTATTTTCTCAAAAAATAGCTGAGGTTTTAAGGTTCGCCAGTTCAAAATATCCAGCTCCCCACCAAAGTTGACGTAGCTGTCGATGTTATAGTTTTTCATTTCCTCCTGCACAAAGTCACGAAAATTGACTGCAGTGATCCAGCCATCTTCCATTTCCTCAAACCATTCTTCGTAATAGCTGTCATCAGATCCGTGGAAATTGAGAATGTTCTCCCCAATGAGTATGTATTTTTGAATCCCATAGCGACTAAAATGATCGATAATATTGCGCTTTAGGTACATAATGTCATTATTAATGGCATCATTCCATTCTCCTATAAATTCAATGATGATGAACTGTCGGTCGTAATCAGTAAAGAGAATTTTGATGTAAAGGGTCTCCGAACCCATAAAATCCCAGTGAGGATCTATGTAATAACCATAGATATTCTCTGAATAGAGATCGAAATTATATTCCTTGCCATCATAAGGCGAGTTAGGGTCTTCGGCTACATTATAGTGCTTCAGCCAATTGTAATAAGGCTCTATGTCGTGCATTAAGAGTTTTTGATGAATTCGATCACCTTTCTAACCGAACCGTGCTCTTTGAGTAATTGCTCAGCAACTTTATAATTCACCTGGAGCATTTCCATGACCATTTTCGCGCCACGATCTACCAGTTTATTATTGGAAAGCTGCATGTCGACCATTCGATTCCCCTTCACTCTTCCCAACTGGATCATTACTGAAGTGGAGATCATATTAAGCACCAGTTTTTGAGCCGTACCAGCCTTCATTCTAGTGCTACCTGTTACAAATTCAGGACCTACAATTGGTTCAATAGGAAACTCAGCCTCCCATGCCAATGGACTATCAGGATTACAAGTGATACAACCCGTTAAAATGCCATTTTCTTTTGCTTTTTTGATCCCTCCGATCACATAAGGTGTTCTGCCTGAGGCTGCAATGCCAATGACAGTATCCTTATGATTAATCATATGCTCTTGTAAGTCTTTCCAGGCTTGTTCGGTGTCATCTTCTGCGAATTCTACTGCTTTACGAATGGCGCTGTCACCTCCCGCAATAATACCGACTACCACACCATGTTCTACACCGTACGTAGGAGGACACTCCGAAGCATCAACCACTCCCAGTCTGCCACTGGTGCCTGCTCCTATATAGAATATGCGACCACCTTTTTGCATCCGAGGAACTATCTCCAGCACCAAACCTTCAATCTGTGGAATTACCTTTTGAACGGTTTGAGCAACGGTTTGATCTTCCTGATTGATGTTGCTTAGGAGATCTTTTACAGACATCTGCTCCAAATGGTCGTGATTTGATTCTGATTCAGTGACGTTCATTGTATTGCCTATTGATGAAATAGTGTGAGCCCAGCGATCGGCTGTTGGGTAATGTGTTTTATCTGAAGGCCCTTGTCCATGGCAACATCTCTAAGGACATTACCAAAGTAATAAGCCACGGAACCG
>CBDDKG010000012.1:0-176781 GCA_965230105.1 Roseivirga sp.
ATGGTTTCTCGATCTGAGGATGGAGGTAAGTCTTGGGAAGTAATCATCCCTTACTCTGGCGTTCACCCAGATCATCATGCATGGTGGATTCACCCTGATGATCCAACTTATATGGTTGATGGTAATGACGGTGGATTAAACATCACTCGCGATATGGGTAAAACCTGGAGGTTCACCGAGAAGATTCCTGTAGGACAATTCTATCACATCAATGTGGATGATGATATGCCTTACAATGTTTATGGTGGTATGCAAGACAACGGTTCTTGGGTAGGCCCTGCCTATGTTTTCAACTTCGCAGGCATCAGAAACCACGACTGGCAAGAATTAAGCTTCGGTGACGGATTTGACGTGGCCCCTATCCCAGGTGATTCTCGTTACGGATACACCATGTCTCAGCAAGGTAATGTGTCGAGATACGATAGAGTTTCAGGCTACAACAAAACGGTAAGGCCAACTTCTCCTGATACTTCAATCAATTTGAGATTTAACTGGAATGCTCCAGTGGCAATCGATCCGCATAATCCAAATGGTGTTTATTACGGATCACAGCACTTACATTATAGCGCTAATCGCGGAGATGACTGGGAAGTACTTTCTCCGGACTTGTCTACCAACGACCCTGAAAAGCAAAAGCAAAATGCAAGTGGTGGAATGACCATTGATGCAACTGGTGCTGAAAACCATACGACCACCCTGGCAATTGCACCAAGTCCAGTGGACAGAAATGTGATTTGGGTTGGTACTGACGATGGTAATGTTCAAGTAACGCAAGACAGAGGTGAAAACTGGACAAATACCGCAGCGAATCTTCCTGGTTTACCTGCAGGCAGCTGGATTCCGCAGATTGTAGCTTCAAGGTATAATGCTGGCGAAGCATTTGTTATTGCCAATGATTATCGAAGAAACAACTGGTCAGCTTATGCTTACCATACTATGGACTATGGTCAGACATGGACCAGAATTGTAGACGATAGCGATGTATTTGGTTATACACTTTCTATCCTTCAAGATCCAATTGAGCCTAACTTGATTTTCTTAGGAACTGAGAATGGCCTTTATGTGAGTTTTGATAAAGCACAGAACTGGAACAAGTGGACGCATGGATATCCTTCTGCTTCTACCATGGACCTGGCCCTGCAGGAAAGAGAGCATGACTTAGCCATTGGTACTTTCGGTAGAGCTTTCTACATCTTAGATGATATTCGTCCATTGAGAGAGTTTGCTAAGAGAGGTGCTGAAAATGCGATGAAAGAAGACATTATTGTCTTTGACGTAGCTGATGCTTATATGATGACATATAGACAACCTGCGGGTATGAGATTCCCTGCAAGTGGTGGACCATTTGAAGGACAAAACAAGTTTGTGACTTCTGCACGGATCAAGTACTATGTGAGAAATGATAAGGCCAAAGAAGCTCCAAAGGAAGAGACCAAGAGCAAGCGTAGAAGAGGAAAAAAGGAAGAAGCAACTGAAGAGGCTGCTCCTAAAAAACTCCCTTCTAAAATCAAGATGACTGTGTTGAGTATGGCTGGTGACACGATCAGAACTGGTTCTGGTACTGTCAAAAAAGGTCAGATCAATACCTTGAACTGGGATTTGAGAAGAAGAAACCCATACCCGATCTCAAGATCCGGTAATGTTCAATTCGGTGGAAGATTCGGAGGTCCTCAAGGTGGCGGTGGAAGAAACCGTGAGCAAGCAGCTGGCGCTACCCTACCAGGTGATTACAAAATCCACATTGATTATAACGGTCAGAAAATAGAGAAGACAGTGAAAGTCCACTACGATCCTCGTATTCAAGTGAACATGTCTGATCTAAGAGCTAAGCAGCAGTTCGAAGATGAAGTTTTAGAAATGAGCCAGAAATGGGCAACCGTTACTGGAAGAGTTAGAGATGCTCAAAGTGTAGTTTCTAAAGTAGAAGCTCAGATGAAAAACGCTGACAAGGATGCTGTAAAAGACTTGAAGAAAGCCATCAAAGAAATGAATAAGCATTTCGATGAAGCTAAGAAAGTCACTATCGGTCTTCCTAGAGACAGAGCACAGAATGCTCCTCGCGTCAACTATCCAAATGCAGGACAGTGGGTTGGACAGGCAAGAAGATATGCCAGTTCAAGGCTAACCGCTCCGGGCACTAACGAGCGAGGCTTATTGGAAAATGCTGAGAAGATGATGAACGAGGCGATCGCCATTGTCAATGAGTTCTTTGAAAATGAGTGGCCTAAATTCAAAGCGGCTTATGAAGCTACTGATATGAGCTTCTTCAAAGATTTTGATGATTCGATAAAGAATTAATTCAGACTAGTCAATAAAAAAGGGTCGCCAAATGGCGACCTTTTTTTTTACATTGATTCCAACCTCTCAAAAAATTTCTTCAGAAGGCATTTATAAATCTAGTTTTTGATTCTAAATTGACTAATCATAGGCTGGCGACTCCATATTAGAAGTAATGAAAAAAAACTTTGGAAATTTATCAGCTGCCCTCAGTATTTTCACGGATCAATACGACCTTAGCTTAGATCAGAATCTTGCTAGCTTAGACAGGTCTATAATTCAAGGCCTCATAGACGCGGAAAAATTGGAAGAAGAGCTCAGTCTAGCTCTTGAAAACCTACACTTCGATTGGGTCAATATTGCTAGAGAGACAGATTTAATAACGTATAATTTAGAAGATTGGAGTAATTCGAGAATTCGAGAACACGTCAAGGGTCTATTATGGAAATTTTTCAGTAGGCCAAATTCGTAAACCCTAAATATCAAGACCAATTAAGAAGAGGTGCATATATGTTTCGTTTCTTTAGATTTCTATATACACTCATACTCTCTGAATTCAACTTACTTCAGCCCCAGAACTTGAGCTTGGAAAACTATCTGGCTACAAAAGAGAAGGTTCACCTGTTATTTGAAGACATCTTTATAGAATTTCGCATAAAGTGTGAAACGAGTGAGCCTAAACACTCTGTTGTTTCCTATTACAAAGGTCATTTTACTATATCCTTTTGGGATGAAAGGTATGATGGTTTTGGCATGTCCATATCTTACAAAACTCAAGATGACGAACATCTTTTCGTTGCTTTGCCTATTTACCATGGTGACTCAGATTATTTCAGTCGGACAGTAATACCGCCTAATCTAACAATAGACGAGAAGGTTAATTTTCAGTTGATTGCATGGAGATTTTACCTTTTAAAATATGGTCGCATGTTCTTGGAAAACAACACAGAAGAAATTCAAGATTTCTTCACTTGGAAAAAAAGAAATCACGCCCAAATTCTTGAGTTCGTTGGTTCTGACATTATTAGAACGAATCCCGCTGCTACCTAACAACTAAGAAAAAGTGACTATTCGCGAACATTAGGGAATTGAAGAATCCACTTCGAATGATTCCTATAAAAACACTAAGGCATTAGAAAGCGAAATGAAGATTATGGTAGCATTCCGGTTCAATTAACACTTCATACAGCATCCCCCTTTGCTAATCTTTGCTTTAGCTGTATTTTCGCAACAAACCCACTGTTATGAGTAAAGTAGCCTGGAAAACCGTAAAGGAATATCAAGACATCACCTACAAAAAATCTGGTAATGGTGTCGCTAGAATCGCTTTCAACCGACCTGAAGTCAGGAATGCCTTCAGACCCAAAACCGTGGGTGAACTCTTTGAAGCATTACTCGATGCCCGTGAAGACACTTCTATTGGCGTGGTACTTTTATCAGGAGAAGGCCCCTCTCAAAAAGATGGCGGATGGGCATTCTGTTCCGGTGGTGACCAAAATGCCCGCGGCCACCAAGGCTATGTGGACGATGATGGTATGCCAAGGCTCAATATTCTGGAAGTACAACGGCTGATTCGATTTATGCCCAAGGTAGTGATCTGCGTTTGTCCGGGTTGGGCTGTTGGTGGTGGGCATAGTTTGCACACAGTCTGTGATCTAACATTGGCCAGTAAGGAGCATGCCATTTTCAAACAAACTGATGCAGATGTCACCAGTTTCGATGGTGGTTATGGCTCAGCCTACCTTGCTAAAATGGTAGGCCAAAAGCGCGCCAGAGAGATCTTCTTCCTAGGTAGAAACTACTCTGCACAAGAGGCTTTTGAAATGGGAATGGTCAATGCCGTAATTCCTCATGATGAATTAGAGGACACAGCCTATGACTGGGCACAAGAGATTTTAGAGAAGTCCCCTACCTCCATAAAAATGCTCAAGTTTGCCTTTAACCTGACAGATGATGGCATGGTGGGCCAGCAAGTATTTGCCGGTGAAGCCACTCGCCTGGCTTATATGACAGAAGAGGCTAAAGAAGGAAGAAATGCCTTTTTGGAGAAGAGAAAGCCTAATTTCAAAGACATTAAATGGATACCATAAAGATTGAAGACATTAGACTATAGATTGAAGAGATTTTGCCTTGCCATTCCCTTCTCGATGTGATTCTTAATCAACGTATAACCTACCATGACCACGATCAATCATGCCACTAAAGCAGACTATGCAGAAATCCATCAGATGATTCTGGACTTTGCTACTTTTCAGAAAACACCTGAAAAGGTATCCATTACACTGGACCAAATGCTGGCCAATTCGGAGGACTTCAAAGCATTAATCATACGAGATGGAGACAGAGCCATTGGCTTTGCTACTTATTACTTTGGGTTCAGTTCCTGGTCAGGCAAACACTTATTTCTGGATGACCTATACCTTGAAACAGAATACCGCAAACAAGGGCTCGGTGCTCAAATCATGGACCAGTTAGAAGCCATTGCCAGAGGCAAAGGCTGCAAATCTATGCGATGGTTGGTATCTCGATGGAATGAACCCGCCATTGCCTTTTATAAGAAAAGAGGAACGGTCATCGAAGACACAGAGATGACCTGTCAGTACAAACTCTAACAGAAGCCTAATTACCTCTTAGACTTCCACTGAGTACGCTAATGTTGGGATTAATTGGGTTTCCAGACATCCTACGCATCATTACAATTTGCCCTGTGTGGTAGATAGCGTCCGCAATAGGGCCGTTAATCGCATTCCAGAATGGCATTTGTCTGCCATCTGCAAACTTGATGTTATAGTCAGAAAAATCCGAACTCTTACTACCCTTTAGAATGCTCACAGCCTTCTCAAGGTTCTTCAGTGTTCCATTTCTCACCTCGGTAAATGACATTTCTCGGGCATTTCCCGCATCAAATACTTCCTTTTCCAAAGCACTTAATAAAAATCTCGACAAGGTGTAAATGTGATCAACCGTTTGTCTGGAGTTCCTCCCCTCTTCCACAGGCCCAAACTTCAAATCCTCAGCTCTCAAGCCTTCAGAAGCCCAGTAATACCTAAACCCGAGACCTTCAACCATGCGGGCGGCTACATTTCCTGAATTGAATTCAGTTTCTGTTTTAGATATGTTTTTAAATGGTGAATCCTGAGCATGGCCCAGGTTAAAAAGTACCATTAAGCAAACTATTGTTATAAGATATCTCATTTTGAAAAAGTATAGGTTTTGGTCTTGGTTCTTAGTGACTGAAAGATCGCAATTAAGCCCTTGGACTACTAACAAAATCTATTCAAAAACAAACAAAGCTGTTCAATGATGTGAAACGTCACACCACTCGGATTAATTCTGATTCTCATTGCAAAAATTCTGACTACCTTCTTGTCTCAACCAGACTCAAAAGTAATGGCACATCATAAGAGTAAAAGAACTTTCCTGAAAAGAGGCTTGGCTGTTGGCCTAGGCTTACCATTATTGGGGAGTAACATCACCTCTTGCATCTCCACTAGCAAGGAAGAACATAGCGCTAAAGAAAAACTAAGCATACTCATTCTTGGGGGCACAAGCTTTCTTGGTCCAAACCAAGTAGCCTATGCTATTTCAAGGGGGCATTCGGTTTCCACATTTACCAGGGGCAAAACCAAACCCACCATCCATCAAGAGGTATTTGATCAGGTTGAAATGCTGATTGGAGATAGAGAAGATAACTTAACCGCGCTTGAAAACCGTGAATGGGATGTAGTCATAGACAACTCTGGCCGCAAAACGGAATGGACCAGGAAAACTGCAGAGCTGCTAAAAGACAAAGTTGGGATTTATATCTATATATCGTCCACAGGAGTCTACTACCCTTATCTCAAGGCTGGTATTGATGAAAACACTGACATGCTTATGGAAGACCCTGTCAACCCTAATCGTCCCGATATTCAGCGTGAGGATTCCTATGGAGTTATGAAAGCCAAATCCGAAGCCGCAGCCATTACCGCCTTCGGCAAAGAACGTTCTATAATCATCCGTCCTACTTACATGGTTGGGCCAGGTGATCGAACAGACAGATTTATTCATTGGCCCATTAGGCTTGCAAAAGGTGGTGAGGTCCTTGTACCCGGAAAACCGGAAGATCCCGTGCAGTACGTGGATGTAAGAGATGTTGCCGAATGGATAATTCGTCTGGCAGAAGAGAAAAAAGCAGGATCATACAATGCAGTGGGCCCGCAGAACCCAGAAACCTTAAATGAGTTTGTCAATAGAGCTAAAGAAGCATTCGATGTAGATTCAACCTTTGTGAGTATTCCAGATTACGACTTTTTAAGGAAGAACCGAGTCTCATTTATTATTCCATGGATCATGCCTACTAATGAATACTACGGATCTGCACTTATAAAAAATGATCGGGCAAAAGAGGCCGGACTCTCTTTCAGGCCTTTGAAAGACACTGTAAAAGAGACTTATGAGTGGTGGGTATCAGATGCCCTACCAGCTGATCATAGAGAGAAATATGAATCAAATCCACGCAGCGTCTTGTCAAGGGAGGCAACCATAATTGACGACTGGAGAAAACTACAAGGCTAAAAAAAGCCACCCTGACATGTGAGGGTGGCTTTTCAATTCTAGTGCTTTGTTATATTAAAGATCCCTTTTGACCACTAACCTGGTAGTCGCCCAATAGAACAAGCCACCATAGAAGAGTACCAGCGCTAGTTCAGGCAACGCTATATAGTCTTGAATTTCCATCAGCGCATACTTCTGAAAAGGCACATGAATCAGAGCATTAATAGACTTCACAGGAAGAAAGTATTCCACCCATTGCTGGTCTTTAACTTGTCCCCAAACAAAGAGTCCATTCTCTATCAAAACAACCCATAGAAACATCAGCCCCATCGTCATAATGGGTTTGCGGATAAGGGTTGCTATAAATTGCGTGAACAAAAGAAATGCGAACAACTGCAGAAAGAAGGCCAGGAGGAAGTGCATATCTTCGAAAATCAGTCCAAAGGAGATCTCAGACGAGTAAATAAACCCAGTAATCAATCCCATGACCAGCAAGGCTGCTGCCGAAGCTGCGCTTAAGAACCCCGCCATGATAATCTTGGACCAAATAAACTCCTGCTTGCTCAGTCCATCTATCACATTTTGGCGAATAGTCCGATAGGTATATTCGTTGGTGATCGAATAAATCAAGCCTAATGCCAGAAGTATCTTAAAGTATATCGCAACACTCGTCAAATTCTGCCAGATGTCAGGAAACTCATAGAATGGCAAGATTGTAGGATCAATTTCATCAGCATCAAACTCTGCAAATTTGTTCTTCAACCATTGCAAAAATGGCATTACACCCATACTAATAAGGAATAGGGCAATGATATACAGCGTTGATAAGACCTTGAACGACCTATTACTCCGCACCTTGTGCAGTTCAATTTTTAGTAAACGTATCATTTGTTACCTCCTTCTTGTTCTGCTAAAATTTCTAAGAATTGCTTTTCAAGGGTTTTCACCTTCACAATCAAGTGCTTTGCAGTTATGCCTTGCTTGAAAAGATATTCGTTTACGTTTGCAGCTCCATATCCATTAGACATGGTTAAGGTATACTTATCAAGCTCTCTTTTGACACCGCTAGCCATTCCTGAAGCTTCGAGCACTTCTTGAAGGTTGTCAGCATCAGCCTTTACCTCAATTAATGTTGCCCCCTTACCTACATCCTCAACTAAGCCATCATGAATCAGCTTTCCTTGCTGCAATACACAGAAATGTGTACAAACCCGTTGGACTTCATCTAATAAATGACTTGCTACAATAATAGTCTTGCCACTGTTTGCAATTTCAATGATAAGATCTCTTATCTCAGCAATTCCCTGGGGGTCCAGACCATTAGTAGGCTCATCCAAAATCATTACTTCCGGATCACACAATAGTGCTGAAGCAATCGAAAGGCGCTGCTTCATACCCAGTGAGAAGGTTTTAAACTTGTGGTCTTTGCGAACCGCCAGTCCTACCTGCTCGAGCACCTCATCTATACGAGAATAAGAAACCTCCTTTATGTCACAGACAATCTTAAGGTTTTGAACAGCAGTGAGATAGGGATAGAATATTGGATGCTCCAAAATGGCTCCAATTTTCTTTCTGGTGTTTTGCGTTGGGGCTGCCCCAAACCACTCAAAGTCTCCGCTTGTTTGATTAATAACACTTAGGATAACTCCCAGTGTTGTCGTCTTTCCACTACCATTCGGGCCAAGTATTCCGTAGACGCTACCTCGCTTAACTTCGAGCGACAGGTTATCCACGGCCTTGATCCTTCCATAGTGCTTAGAAAGGTTTTTAATTGATAATACAGTATCCAAATCGTGTTGTTTTTGAGTAAAAAATGAGCCGTAGCTCGGTAATGTTACCTGAAGGCTTCTTTCAAACCCATGCTAGATCCATTACTATTCATGAATTGAGAGAATTTCACAATGTTATTTACATCAGGATAGCCCTCAATATCAATAATGCTATAACCGTCTTCCATTGTGATGAGCACGACAAATCCCTGTGGCTTTCCACGTCTCTCCTTCATCATAATGTTCATATTGTTTCCTTCCAATCGGGCCGACATCATAGATTCGTAACCCTCTTCCTCAATATCGGCCTGCAAAGCAGCAAAGTCTGACTTACTCGCGCTATGACGGTCATCATTGTCTTCAAAAAGGAAGAATTTAACTTTTTCTATGCCCCGAATCATATCACCAATAGGTGGCATATCCTGAAATTCACTGACGTCTGCTCCGCCTAGAGCACCTAAGTCAATCCTGGAAATCATTTTGAGGGTACTCTTATAGAAGAAGAGCGTTGTAGAGGCGCGGTTGTCCTGACGGAATTTTTCGACACTCCGGCTTTGAGCAAAACCGCTAAGTGTCATACTAAAAAGTAGACTGAGTATTAAAAGCTTCTTCATACATCCAATAATTTTGAGCTTTGACCAATAAAAAGCAGAGGGCACCGAGGTACCCTCTGTAATCATAATAGTAATATTCTAGTTACCATCCATCTTATCAAGGAATTCTAGTTCCTCGAAACCGTCCATACCGATAGACTTAGACAGCTTGTAGATAGCATTCAAGTCGATTCCATCTCCTACGATACTCAAAAGACCGAATTCATTATCGCCTCCCATTACCATAAAGAGCTCATCGATTTTGTTGTTTTTCTCTTTGATCAAGAACTTGATGTCCTTGTCATCTTCTCTTAAAGACATCAACTCCTCAAAGTCATTTCCAATCAAGCCTAGGGCTTCTTTGTACATCTTACGACCATCGACATCTTTATCTTTACCTAATACTTGTACCCTTTTGATTTTACCCAATGACTCTTCAACCATTTTTTGCTCATCCGGATCCTCAAATTCAATTTGAGCAATCATTTGAAACATTTTGCCACTGAAGTTCAGGTGCATAAAAGACTGATCATCTACATACTTGTCAAAGTACTTTGAGATCGCATCACTCTGGGCACTTGCAGACATAGCAAACAAACCCATTACCATTGTTAATACTAACTTTTTCATTATCTATTTTCCTCTAATTGTTTTTTACATTCATTTCACTCAGTAATTCCAGTCCTTCAGATGCTTGACTCATTTTCGTCAAGTCCTGAATTTCTGTGCCAACTTTACCAAGGCTGGCCAATTCTGTCATTGTATTATTTCCTTTGTTCATGTAGTTAGACACTACCAATAATTGTCTTTTTAATTCAGCATAAGCTTCTTCAGGAGTTTCAAAAGTATCTTCTGAACTGTATTGATTCTGTTGTTGCACAAACATGTAGCCACTCACCAACATTACAATTACCGCAGCTGCTATGCTGGCATATTGTTTAAAGTAACCTGAAATACTGATCACTTTGGTTTCTTTCTCTTCGGAGATCATTGTTAAAATTGATTCATCAAATGATTCATCCAACTCCAACTTGGCTTCGGCATCAAAATGATCAAACAGTGCCTTCACCTCTTCCATCTCCTCAGTGGCCTGGGCCTCTTTGATCAACCTTCTGAGTTCTCTCTCATCTTCAAGGTTGGTTTCAGCCTCCCAGTACTTCTCTAATAATTCTGCTCTTCTAGAGTCCATAAGCATCAACTTTCATTAAGCTTTCTTTCAATTTTCTTCTGGCTCGGAACAAGTTCGTCTTCACCAGGTTGATATCGATATCGAGGTTTTCAGCAATTTCTTTATAACTAAAGCCTTCAATATCTCTGAGTTGCATTACCTCTCGCTGTCGGTTCGGCAGTGCTTCGATTAACCCTTTGATTCTACTCATTAAGTCCTCTCGCTCAGTTACAACAAATGGGGTATCACGCTCTTTTCTTGTATCGAACTCGACTTCAAACAAGTCTGTTTTCTTTACATGCTTCGACCTCAGTTTATCCAGTGCCTTATTACGGGTAATCTGCATACACCAGGCTTCCAGATTCTGGATCAGATCGACATCCGATCTTTTCTCCCACACCTTGATCAAACACTCCTGCACAACATCCTTTGCCAACTCTTCATCTCTTACAATGTTGAGTGCAAAGCGGTACAGTTTATTCTTCAAGGGTAAAACCTCTGCTTTGAAGCGCGATACATCCATAATCAAAAAATAGACGAGCCTATGTTAAGGCTTGTTAACACAAATAGAATATTTTTTCTCTTAACCGAAGAAAGTACGGTTTAAAGAAGAAACAGAGGGTTTCTGAGAGAAAGGGCCTTCAGTCAAATAGATGGTCGAAAAGCCGCCTGCATTGAAAATCAGTTGCAGGACAGACCCGCCTTGGTATCAGGCTTTACTTCTTCAGGTGCCATCTGGGTTTTAGCACAAGCTTCTTCTGACCTTCCAGCGGCTTTGAGCGCAGCAACCCAGTAGTCAAGCATCAAAGGAATTTTACCTTCCAGTTTTTCTGCCCGTTCGAAATTTCGAATCGCTCCTTCGTAGTTCTCCTGCATAAATAATAGGATCCCCCTATTGCGATAAGCCCACCCATTATCAGAAGCACCGATGATGGCTCTTCTAATATCTGGTCCGGCTTTCACCAGATCTCCTTGCATTAGGTAAATAAATCCACGATTATTCAGAAAATAAGGGTTAGTCGGATCTAGTGCTAAAGCCTCTTCTACCAAAGTGAGCGCAACATTGTAGTGCTCTTTACTTGTTTCTATCAAGGCCTGAGTGTTATAAATATTAGGTTCCGATGCGTCAATCATTTCGGCCTGATTCAACAGAGCTTCCGCCTTAGCAAAGTCTTTAAGCATAAAATAACCATTGGCGGCATTGATCAGTATTTCAGGATTACCTTCATCTTTGACCAAAGCTGAATTGAAAGCACTAATGGATTTTGCAAAGTCCTTCATTTCATGATAGACCAAGCCGCGATTGAAATCTACATAGGCAGAATCAGGAAAAAGTCTTTCTAAACCTTCAAGATCATCCAATGCTTTATCATATCGCTTGGCATCCAAATAAGCATTTACTCTATTTCGCTTGGCATCTGTAAAGTCTGGATCTATCTGCAAAAGGATGGTTGTGTAGTCATTAATAGCCTCGATGTACTTTCTATCTCTATAGTAAGCCACTCCTCGGTTATTATAGGCCTCTGTGTAATTACCATTCTTGGCTATGGCTTCTGAGTAAAGTCTTACAGCCTCATTGTATTCCCCCTTGTTCAAGGCTTCATTTCCCTTGATAAAGAAGCGACCTGCTTTGTTTTCATCACTGTCACATGAAAACACCAGACTCAGTACAAACAACACTAATACCTTCTTCATCATTGAAATTTTGATCAAAATAAAGGCTATAATGACTCTTTAACAAGGGAAGAATCAGTTAACACCATTTGTTTAAATTTATATTCATGAGTGGATTCAATATTCGTGATCGGATTGCAAGCTTTGGACATGCCATAAAGGGTATCCGAATCACCATTTGGGCTGAGCATAACTTCAGAATCCATTTGGTTGCCGCCCTATTAGTAATTGCACTTGCAACCTATTTCGAGGTGTCTACCAGTGAATGGCTTTGGATAACTCTATCAATCTCATTGGTCTTTATCACCGAGATGATCAATACCGCCATTGAACGATTGGTAGACCTGGTGGAACCTCAGCAAAATCCAATTGCAGGAAAAATTAAGGATATTGCAGCGGGTGCTGTTCTTATATCAGCCATCACTTCAGTTATCATTGGAGTGATTGTTTTCTGGCCATATTTTTGCTTATTTTTTGTCTAAATTAACGACTCATGAAACAACTTCTAACCATTGCCATTCTTTCTGCTTTTCTCTTATCCGTGAATGGACAAGAAACTAAGGTAAGCCCACTGGACCAGGAAAAGAGCCCATTACTGGTTATCCAATACAACACAGAAAAAATTGAGTTTCATAATCACAATTCCAGCGAGCTATTAAAAGCCATTCCTGCGGAAGGCATAAGTTCTATCGAAGTACTTAAGGGTAATTCGGCAAAAGCCCTCTATGGAGATAGCGGAAAAAATGGTGTGATTATGCTGACCTTATCCAAAAGCGATAGTAATGACCTATTCTTCCAAAAACTCCAAGCAGGAAAACTACCTGCTCCACAGATAAAAACTGACGCTGAGATCTCAGTAACCGAAAAAACAAGCTTTTCTCTCGATCCTAGTAGGGTCTTCAAGGATGGCCAGTTAAATATTAGAGGTAAGTCTCAGCTAAGTATAGATGAGGTTAGTCCATTCATTCTACTGGGCTTGGATGGTGAACAAATTGAATTAGATAAACTGAGTGACCTGGAAGGATTGGGCACTAAATACCTCAAATCAATTGATGTGATAAAGTCCAAGACAGATAAGGATGATCTTGGTACTATCATCGTCCAACTGGAGAAGAATGCAAAAACAAAGAAACTCTTCAGAAAACTCAAGCGATCACAAAAAAAATAGACGGTCTAAGCAAGTAGAATCACAAAATCGTTTTTCCTAAATTGGAGAAACGATTTTTTTATGGCCTTCAACGACCAAACTAAACAAGCACTTTTGCAGGCTAACTTTGTTTATACCCTCGCTATTATACTTGGGGTTTAAAGTAGAGCAAAGTATACATGAATATTTTTATTGGGAGCTTCTCAAATATAAGAGGTAGCGGCATTGAGAATGGGATATTTAAAGGAATAAGAAAGAACATATTCGAAGGAAACTTAGAGATAGAATGGTATGACTTGACCCAAAACCCGGCAGAACCTAAAAATATCAGCAGATCAAAGTCGGAATTGTAGCAGAAATTATGTCAATTATGGAAGAGGCACATGAAGATAAGCCGCTTCCCAAATTTAGAATATCAATCATTAACAAATCAAAAAAGACTAATGGCCAAAGCGAAGAATAAAACAACAGAAAACGATGCCAGCGTTGAAGACTTTCTAGCCAGCGTCAAGGATGAGCAGAAGAAGGCAGATTGCCTTGAATTAAAATCCATGATGGAGCGAGTAACGAATACCCCGGCAAAAATGTGGGGAGCCTCTATTGTTGGTTTTGATCAATATCACTACAAATATGATAGCGGCCGTGAGGGTGACTTCATGAAAGTAGGCTTCTCTCCTCGTGCCCAAAACGTTACTGTATACATTATGCCTGGTTTTGAGCGATACGTTGAGCTCATGCAAAACCTGGGTAAGCATAAAACTGGAAAGTCATGCCTATACATCAAGAAACTTGACGATGTTGATCGTAACGTATTGGAAGAACTTATACAGGGTTCTTATGATTACATGACAAATAAATATGGCTAAACAAAAGCTCAAACCCAACTGGATGATTATGCTCATGTTCATCGGTGGGTTGTTCTACCTTATTAATTTTGTCGATAGCCTTTTCAAACCTGAAGAAAGTGAATTCGAGTTTTTAAGTTTTGATCTTGGCAAATGGCCCTATGTAATTTTCTGCTTGTTATGTGGCTACCTGCTGATGAACTTAGCTGCTAAATGGTATAAAGAAAAACGCAATGCGAAAAGTAATTCTTAGTCTGTTTATATGTCTCTCATCTACCTTTGCCTGGGGTCAGGCTACTTTTGATCATATGGCCATTGTGGTTAATGACCTAGAAGAAAGTAAGAAGTTCTATGTCGATGTGCTGGGTTTCAAGAATATTGAGGACCCAACAGGCAATACACTGATCGATTGGGTAGAAAATGAGAGTGGACAGCAAATCCATATGATAGAGGGTGATATGTCTTCGATTAATCTGACCAAATCAGTGCACTATAGCTTCTCGGTAGAGGCGTTAAGGCCATTTATCGCTAATCTCGAAAACAGAAAAGTCAGCTTTGAAAGTTGGGAAGGTGAACCAGCTGGCATAACGATCAGACCCGATGGTGTTCGGCAAATCTATCTCCAGGATCCTAATGGCTATTGGATAGAAATTAACGATCGGCAGTTATAAGCTAAAATTCGTTATCTGGATCTTCACCAGTATCCAGTTGGTCCCTGGTGATAGTTGTCACTTCAATTTCCGGACAAAACTGTTTGGCAATTTTGGTCAGCATCTCCTTTTGGTTATTATCAGTCTTGAGGCCAAATATTAATTCTTTAACCTTTACCTTGACAAAGGCATCATTCTGTTTGAATACACGATACTCTTGCTCGTGATCCCATAGTCTTAGCTTTCGGCTGAGAATATACTTTGGCAGGTTATCCTGAACCTCATCCAGCCTGAGTTCTTCAACATACTGCACAGGTTCTACCTCTGTGTTATCATCTGCTATTTCTACACCCACAACGAACCCCGCATGCCCTCCAGAATAGTAAGACCACATTAACATGTTATTAGGGGCTTGACCTAACGAAAGAATATTGTATCTCGCCTTGGAGCCTCTAATCTCCATCAAATCTCCTGGCCTGAACAAGCCCTTTGAATAGACAAATCTACCCTCCATTGGGTCATTGAGACTTCTAAAGTTTGCAGCGAAAAGTCTTTGATTGATGAAGATATCAAGGGCGAACTCCAGGTTATTGAAGTCACGGTATTTGTAGAGTATCATTTTGAAATCAGTGTTGTGTCCATTTTCAAGATATGATTTACGCAGGACATTCGTAAAATTGCAGTGTGAAAATTCGAGAGGTCTCTACGCTATCCAATATTCAAAAATCCGCAGTAGTGGCTTTATGGAATCAGGAATATCCAATTCAAGTGCATTACCAAAATGAATATGAGTTTGATGAATATTTGAATGATTTATCCGATGTAAAACACTTCCTTCTTTGCACAGATAGCAATAAACTCTTGGGTTGGGCGATCACTTTTTTAAGAGATGATGAACGATGGTTCGCAATCATTATTGATACAGACATCCAGGCCAGAGGATACGGACGTTCACTTTTGTCTGAACTCAAAAAGACCAATACGGTATTAAACGGCTGGGTGGTCGATGAAAACCGATACAAAAAGTCTGATGGTACTGTCTATCAGTCTCCACTCCCATTCTATTTTAAGAATGGATTTGAGTTATTACCCTCACAAAGTATTGACAAAAAAATAATGGCAGTCAAAATCCGATGGACTCGAGGCGTTCAGACTGCTTACTGAAGTCTTTTTATCATTAATTTTTACCTTAGTTATCAATCATACAATGGCCTTGGAGACTTTTCAGGGCTCTTCTTCGTATATACAAACCAGCTTGTACCTCTCTTTGAATCTCTGGGCATATTAGACAATGTATCCGCCATGTAGTCTACCATCAACCCAGTACTGTAGCCATTGGTACCCCGTATTGCGGTCCATTTATTATTCGTACGAAAACGAATTTTGATTCCATTTGCTTCTCGAGCTGGCGCCTGACCAATGATCTGAGTGATTTGAGCAAATACCTCGTCACCATCAAGAATACTCAAAAATTGAGCATCTGCCACATGTTCCACTGACCGGGTGGTATCTGCCTGACTTCTACCCCCGAAGCCCACCCTAATGGGCAAGCCACTTCTGACGGCATCAAGCAATTGCGATTTATCACCAAAGACCGTCTCACCTTCAGCATCATTCCTATAAACTAGTTGCCAGGTCTCACTGTCAAGCACCTTTAATGAACAGCTTAAAGACATGAATAGAATGGCTAAAATTGAAAATACACAACTGTTTTTCATACTCACTTTGAATGGTCTGATTCAAAATAGGCGATTTGAAGATGGGTTCTTTCAGTAATCGACCAACAACTAAATTATTCCAATAAACAACAACATATTAATTGAAGGCTCACCCTATTTCACTTGTTTCTATTCAGAGAATAATCTTTATTGGTTCCATGGACTTATCCTTTCGAAAAGCCACTTCTTCAGACATCAAGCATATCGTAGAGATGTTAGCAGATGATGAACTAGGCAGTCAAAGGGAAGACTTCCAACTCCCCATTCCCGTTAGTTACCTAAATGCTTTTCAAGCCATTAATCAAGATCCAAACCAAGAGTTAATTGTTGTCGAATGTGATGGCCAAATCATCGGCACTTTACAATTGAGTTTTATTCAATACCTGACCTATCAGGGTGGTATCAGAGCTCAAATAGAGGCTGTGAGAATTCAAAAAAACCATAGAGGACAAGGACTGGGAGAACGATTTTTCCAATGGGCCATTCAACGAGCCAAGGAAAGAAACGCCCATGTTTTACAACTTACTACTGATAAGCAAAGGCCTGATGCGATCAGGTTTTATGAGAAACTTGGATTTAAAGCCTCTCATGAAGGAATGAAGCTTCATTTAAAATAATTTCTTATCTTGGAAGTAGGGTATTCGTTGCTAGACGCGTACCTATTTTGACAATGAGAAAAGTCTTCACCTACCTTTTCGCCCTAGTACTCTTCATAGCATGCGCTATGAATGACAGAATTGCCCCTCGCAATATCTCAGAATCCGTATTCGGTTTTGTAAAAAGAAATATCCAAAAAGATCGCAATGAACTTTTTGAAGATATGAAACAGATTACTAAGGAAGGTTTAATACACTTTGAGGTTTATGACGAAGCAGGTCGATTGATTGCAACTTTGAGAGACCCTTCAGACTTCAGTGAAGATTTTGAAAGAAACTTTCATATCTCAAAGATGTCCATCAAGTCAATCAGCTCAGCCCAGTTAACGCTTCCCACGAGTTTACCTTTTCAGGACTAAACGGCCACCTTTGCCGCCCATTCTGGCTTCGTGGTTCTCACCTTAGCCTTCAGTTCATTAAGGATATTGTAAAGGCCAAAGTAGGTTCTGTTGATATACAGTCCATCTCTAGCACCCCTTGCCTTCTCTGACTCTCTGAATTTTTTGGACTCGGAAATGACTTCTCCCATTTGGAAAATCTTTTGGAAGTAACCGTCATCACCAAAGTCAAACTCATCTTGATGAAAAGGTTGACCCAGCAGTCCCATCATATCTTTAATGACTTCTGAGAAATAGGCCTTATCCTCAGCGGTATCGGAATCATAAATAAACTGAAGCTGTTTAAAAGTATCCTCCAGCTCCGACCCCGCAGTCAACATATCTTTTCTTATCAGACTAAAATAGGGTTCATAAAATTGGTCTGGTATGACTTTTACACATCCAAAATCAATCACACCAAGAATGCCGTCATCACTAATAATAAAGTTACCAGGGTGCGGATCGGCATGCACTTGCCTTAAGGTATGAATTTGATAATCGTAGAAGTCCCACATTGCCTGACCTACCCTATTACGCGTGTCTTGGTCAGGATTGGACTGAATGAACTCCTTTAAAACTTTTCCGTCTAGCCAGTCCATGGTAATTACGCGTCCAGCCGAATATTGAGGATAATACTTTGGAAACCTTAGGTTTTCGATATGGCTGCAAGCCTCTGAAATTTCAATCGACCTTTCCACCTCTAGCAGGTAGTCAGTTTCTTCCAACAGTTTAGTTTCTACCTCTTCCATATAGTGATCCAGATCCTTTTCGTTCAAATTCATCAGACGTACTGCAAAAGGGCGAACCAACTTGAGGTCTGACTTGACGCTATCCGCCACACCAGGGTATTGAATTTTGACAGCTAACTTCTTATCGCCTAGGATTGCCTCATGCACTTGACCGATCGAAGCTGCATTCCTGGCGTTTTTGGAAAAGGTATCGAAAATGGACGATGGAGATTCTTTAAAATACTGTTGAAAAGTCTTGACCACCAGTGGATATGAAAGTGGTGGGGCACTGTATTGAGCCATTGAGAACTTATCTTGATAGGCAGTTGGAAGCATGTTTTTATCCATACTCATCATCTGTGCCACCTTTAATGCGCTCCCCTTTAATTCGCTCAAGGAGTTATAGATATCACGTGCGTTATCCTCGTGTAGTTCTTCTTTAGTCAATGACGGGTTAACCACTTTTTTGGCATAGTGCTTTACATAATTGCCCCCTACTTTAGCTCCAGTTTTCACAAACTTAGCTGCGCGCTGCACTTTTGAGGTTGGAATCTTCGACTGCTCCTTCATGCCTTTATATCTAATGTGTCTTACCTGTTCTGAAATAGGAACTTCCCGAAATCTACCATTGCGTCTAATGGACCACGGCCCATTAAGTCAAAAGCCAAATTCACTGATTTTTCAATGGCTGCATCAGTCTTTTCAAAGGCTTTACTATCATCCTTCACCCAAAAACCGAGAATAAAAAGAAATTGTAACCAAATAGCATCATCATAGCGGTCGCTTATTATTGGTCTTGTTGTTACCTCTTCAGTTTCCTTGGCTTCCAGTAATAAATCAGCTACCCAATCCTTAAATCCATAGCGAACGTGTTCCAGATAATAAGGTGTAATTTCCGGCCTCATTCTCTTTGGAACAGACTGCAGAATAAAACTTCTGTTGGACTTTAAGTTTTCAATCCAGGTATAGAAGAATGCCAACATCTTTTCCCTCACTGAATACTCTCCATAAACTTCCTCGGAGGTTATTGCCTGAATGGTACGTTCAAACATGTCTGACCAAATCTCCTTTTCAACACTTTCAAAAGAATTGAAGTGGTCGTAAAACAACTCCTCTTTGACTTTCAGCTCTTTTACAAACTTGAAAATGGAAGCTGGTTTAGTCCCGTTTTCCAGGATGTACTCGATATAAGCATCTTTGATTTTTTGAGCTGGATTTGCCTTTGCTCTTGGCTTTTTCTTAACTGCTGTGCCTTCCATATGCCGATAACATTTGATTAAGTGAAAAGGTTAAACTTATCACTTAATATTTTCGGATTTGGCTGATAAAGGTTGGTGCCTAGACTGCTTTTCTTTGGATTATTTCAAAGAAATTTTCTCTGTATGATTCACTAATTGGAATAAGTTGATCTCCAACCTTTATTTTACTCTTCTCAATACTATCAATGGCATCCAGGGCAACCACAAATGACTTATGTACACGAACGAATTTAGCTGCAGGCAACACCGGAACTAACTTTGAAAAACTCTGCAAGGTCATCACTTTCTCCTCTTTAGTGACTATTCTCAAATAGTCCTTCATCCCTTCTATGTATAAGATATCAGCAAGTTCAATCTTCTTGATCTTGTATTCACTCTTGACAAAAATGTAGTCAGTAGCTTCTATTTCTATTTTGTCACTTTGCTTTTGAACCCTTTGTGCAGCCTTAAAAAAACGATCAAATGAAATGGGTTTTAACAGATAATCTACTGCCTCTAATTCAAATCCTTCTACCGCATATTCATTATAAGCTGTTGTGAAAACGATGCCACACTTTCCTTTTACATGCTCTGCCAATTGAATACCTGTAAGATCAGGCATTTGGATGTCCAAAAACAACAAGTCAATTTTGTTCTCATTCAGATAGCTAATTGCCTCGATTCCTGAATCTAAAGCAGCAACACATTCCAACCATGGAATCTTCTGAACGTAGGCCTGTAGAATCTCAATGGCCAGGGGTTCGTCATCTACTATTAGACATTTAATGTTCTCCATTTACTTGATGCTTAGTGTTACCTTAAAACTATCAGACGATTCATCCACCGTCAATGTGTGCTTTCCTTTATATATCAGGTCCAACCTTCTTTTGATATTATCAAGCCCGATACCACCCACTTGATCCTTGTTTATGGACATACCAGAAGGCATTAGTGGATTTGTAACTTCAAAAATGAGTTTTGTCGCAACGATAAGTCTGATTCGAATTGCCCCTTTTCTATTCAAGTCAAAACCGTGTTTGAATGCATTTTCTACAAAGGGTAACAATATCAAAGGAGCAATTTGTCTTTGACTTAAGTCTCCCTCAAAAGAGAACTCCACTATCGCCTCTGATTTAAATCGTAATTCTTGAAGAGCAACAAAGCTTTTTAGGTGCTGAACCTCACGCTCTAATGGGACAAATTCTACATCTGACTCATAGATCATATAACGCATAAGGTCTGAGAGTTTCATGATTGCCTCGGGGGCCCCTTCCGACTTCTTATATGCCAGTGTATGGATGTTATTAAGCGTATTGAAAAGAAAATGTGGATTGATTTGAGACTTTAAAAAGGCCAACTCACTCATCAAGTTCTGATTTTCAAGCTCTCTTCTAATTCGCTGATTTTCAAACCAATCAAATGTAAACTTTCCAATACCGGCCATTGCTATCACAAATAGAGCAGCCAAAAGCCGAATACCGAAGACAATGTTAAAATCGCCTACAGCAATATTCGAAAGCGGGGTTACTTGATCCGAGTAGTAACTTACAAACAGGGTATCTAAGCCATACCTTACAACGGGATATGCAAGGGCTAAAATGACAGTAACTAAAATGAATTTCCAGACTTTTTTACCTACAAGCAGTTTTGGAATGGCACTTATATAGTAATAATAGAAAAGTGGAAGGTCGGTCACCAGAATAGAGAGCATAAACAGTGTGCGATAACTCTGATTACCACTTTGCTGAACATAAGCCAAACTGTAAAATGCCATATAGAGCACCCAAGCCAGTACATGGATAGCCGCAACAACCACCTGTCGATAATGAAGATTCATCCACTTTTTCAGAGAAGACATAGCTTAAAAATAGTGCATTCTTTTATTCAGAAATAATGACAAATCCTGTCGCCATATGTCACTCTCTAAGTGATAGATGTTCGAATCTATTTGGTCGTGAAAATCACCCAAGTGGTCGAGTTAAAAAAAATAAAGTTATCAAAAACCACTTCTTGCCCGTCATCTCATCAAACAGCAAAACTATGTCACAACCCATTATTCAGACTCAAGGCCTGGACTTCTACTTTAAAGATTTCAAGGCATTGGATCAAATCAACCTGGAGGTTCCAAAAGGAAGCATATATGGATTTCTTGGACCTAAACGGGGCTGGAAAAACTACCACTATCAGAGTTTTACTCGACCTTTTTCACCCAAAAGTTGGTGAGGTTCAAATCTTTGGTAAAGAACTTAGAGCAAACAAGGTAGAAATCTTAGGAAGAGTAGGCGCTCTTATCGAAAACCCCTCAATATACAAGCACCTCAGTGGTAGACAGAACCTAGAAGTCATTAGAAAAATGGTTGATGTGCCCAAAGAAAGAATTGACGAGGTATTGAAAATCGTTCGTTTGATAGATAATGCAGATAAAAAGGCCAAAAACTATTCTTTGGGCATGTGCCAAAGACTTGGGTTAGCCGGGGCACTTTTAACCGACCCTGATCTATTGATTCTTGACGAACCCACGAATGGCCTGGACCCAAGTGGAATCATCGAGATGCGTGAACTGATCATTGAGCTAAACAAAGATCATGGAAAGACTATTTTTCTCTCCAGTCATATTCTTTCGGAAATCGAGAAGTTAGCCACTGATGTGGCCATTATAGATCAAGGTAAAATCTTATATCAGGGAAAACTGGAAGGACTTCATCAGGATAACAGTGGTCTGGAGTTGATTATAGAAACTAACGAAGTTTCCCAAGCAGCAGCCGTATTGAGATCTATGAACTATACAGTTTCAGAACAAAATGGTCGCTCTATTCACATTCCAATTGGAGAAAAACAAGAGGTAGCACAAATCAACAAGGCATTAGTAGATAAGAATCTCGACATATATCAGTTGAAAACCTCTGAACAGAACCTGGAATCAATCTTTTTGAACATCACTAAAAAACTAGACCAATGAATGCAGCAATCGCTTTAAAAAGAGGAATATCAGCTGAACTATATAAGTTTAGGAGAACCTTTATACTCTGGTTTCTGATATTAGGACCCGCTTTTATACCCGTAATTAATCTAATCATATTTTTAACCCGTGGTGAGCAAGTAATGGCCAATGGCGGGAATCCATGGCAAATGCTACTTCAATTTAGCATAGACCCGGGGAATTTCTTGTTTCCATTTTTTGTGATGATTGTCGCCCTATTCGTCAATAGCATTGAACACAATTCTAATACCTGGAAATTGATCTATACCCAACCTCTTTCTAGAGGTGTAGTGTATTTCTCAAAAGTAAAAGTCTTCATAGTGATGATCTTCATGAGCCTTATGCTCTTTGGTATTTTCTCTGTTCTGGTTGGTCAAGTTGTGGGTGCGCTCAAACCTGATTTGGGATTCGATCAGGCTTTTAATAAAAGTCTTTTCTTTTCATTGCCTTTTAAGGTGTTTCTAATGACCATGGGCTACGCTTCTATTCAGTTCTGGATGAGTCAGCGATGGAAAAACCTGATATTACCACTGGGTATTGGTATAGGAGGTTTCATTTCCTTTATGATTCTATCACAAGGATGGAAGTACGCTCCTTATCATCCATATGGTTATCAGATTTTAGGTTTAGGAAACCTAAGAGATCCTGAATTTCAGATATGGGGCAATATGGAATTCGTTTACAGAAGTTTGGGGCTTGCATTTGTAATTTTTGTCCTTGGAGGGCTGGAGAAGATGAAAAAGCGAATCATCTAGTTCAAGAAAAGACTAAAAAATTAGGATCGAGGGAAACATCCTTTGATTGACATCGTCTTAAAGATGTCCCACTTGTGGGATTTTATACATCCAAATCGTGCCCTGGCTGTTACGCAGCTGGGGTTCTTTTTTTATTGGGTATTGGGTATTGGGTATTGCAAAACTTGATCTCATATAGGAAGGTTAAATTCTTAATTCTTAAATTCTTAATTCTTAATTCTTAATTCTTAATTCTTAATTCTTAATTCTTAATTCTTAATTCTTAATTCTTAATTGATCATTCATCACCCTTGTCAAAACCTTCTTAATTAGAATCTCTAAATTCGTATATCAAGAAATGACTATGGAAGAAAAGCAAGACATCAAGCTTATTAAGGGCTTTGAACATATCAAATACAGTCATGTCCGCTACGCTCCTGAAGAAATGATAGCGCGGAGCCAAAGATTCTTTGAATGGATGGAAACCAGGCGATCGGTCAGGGACTTTTCAGATAAACCAGTACCCAAGGAAGTTATTGACAACATCCTACGCTCTGCCTCTACTGCTCCTTCTGGTGCGCACAAACAACCATGGACTTTTTGTGTGGTCAGCAACCCTGAAATCAAATCCAGAATTCGTGAAGCAGCTGAAAAGGAAGAGTATGAAAGCTATACCAGGCGTATGAGCGATGAATGGCTAGATGACCTGAAGCCTATGGGAACAGATTGGGAAAAGCCATTTCTCGAAATTGCCCCATACCTGATCATCGTTTTCAAAAGACCCTTTGAGTATGAATCTGATGGCAAAAAAAGACAGAATTATTATGTAAATGAATCTGTCGGTCTAGCCTCTGGCATGCTCATTACTGCTATTCATGATGCCGGCCTTGTTACGCTTACTCACACCCCTAGCCCAATGAACTTCTTACAGAAGATTTTGGATAGACCAGATAATGAAAGAGCCTTCTTACTATTACCAGTAGGATATGAAGCAAAGGAGGTTTATGTGCCGAATAATAGGCGCAAAGAGCTAGATGAAGTGACTTTTTATTACGATTAAGATGGGATATCAACTCTAACGATGAAACCATTATCCAAAGGATTGCTTTAGGCACTTTTATATAAAAAATCACTACATTCATCCATCATACGAGGCTAAATCTAAGCCCTCAGTTGCATACAGTAATAACTATCAATGGAAATGGAAAATGGACAGGTTCAAAGAGTAATGGAGGACTCTTTTATGAACCGTTTGAAAAAGAACAGCCCAGGTGAATCAGAGTTTCATCAAGCCGTTTATGAAGTATATGAAAGTGTACTTCCAGTAATCGAAAAACATAAAGAGTACAGGTCCAATCAAGTACTGGAGCGTATTGTTGAACCCGAGAGGATAGTCAGTTTTCGGGTGACTTGGATGGATGATAACGGTGTACCTCAGGTAAATCGAGGTTACAGGGTGCAAATGAACAGTGCCATTGGCCCCTACAAAGGAGGACTCAGGTTTCACCCTTCTGTAAATCAAAGTATTCTTAAATTTTTGGGCTTCGAGCAAATATTCAAAAACGCGCTTACCAGCCTTCCTCTTGGTGGAGGAAAAGGCGGTTCTAATTTCGATCCTAAAGGGAAGTCTGACGGTGAGGTTATGCGTTTCTGTCAAAACTTCATGTTGGAACTTTCAAAGCATATTGGGCACAGAATAGATATCCCTGCTGGTGACATAGGCGTTGGTGGCCGGGAGATTGGCTACATGTATGGCATGTACAGAAAAATTGAAAATCAGTTTTCCGGAGTACTTACGGGCAAAGGTGTAAAATGGGGAGGTAGTTTAATTAGACCAGAAGCAACGGGCTATGGACTAATCTATTTCTCTCAATACATGCTCCAGAACATAGGAGATTCTTTAGAAGGGAAAACATGTATTGTTTCAGGGTCAGGAAATGTGGCTCAATATGCCATAGAAAAGATTTTAGAACTTGGTGGAAAAGTGATCACCGCCTCAGATTCATCAGGATATATCCTTGACGAAGCGGGCATTGATTCAGAAAAACTTGAATATATCAAAGCACTTAAAAACGAGCGAAGAGGGAGAATATCTGAGTATGCCGATCAATACGCATCAGCTACCTTCTTCCCTGTCGACAGATCTGCGGATCACAACCCAATTTGGGCACACAGGGCAGATTGCGCATTTCCTTGTGCTACACAAAATGAATTGAATGCTCAGGATGCCAACCACTTGGTTCAGGCCAATGTAAAACTTGTTGCCGAGGGAGCCAATATGCCTTGTACTCCAGAAGCAATTAACATTTTAAGAGACAATGGTGTGATGTACGCTCCCGGTAAAGCTTCCAACGCTGGTGGTGTAGCTACTTCTGGGCTTGAAATGGTTCAGAACTATTCCGGCTCACACTGGACAAGCGAAGAAGTGGATAGAAGGCTTCAGGTTATCATGAAGAACATTCATGACAATTGCCTCCATGCGGCTCAAACATATAATTCCAACAACGACTATATGAGTGGGGCTAATATTGCAGGATTTATCAAAGTGGCGGATGCCATGATAGCGCAGGGATTGCTTTAGCAATCCCTGGATTACCTTTTAAAGGTGTTTTAATGAATCGAGGTATAGTTACGGGTATTATTCTCTTGTGTTTGATGGCGCAATCGGGCATTGCACAACGCTATCCTAAAAAGAAGATATTAAAAGACCTTAAGGAACTTCCCGGATTCGAGAATGCATTTATCGGTTTCACACTTTATGATCCGGTCAAAGACAAAGTGATAGCCGAGCAATATGCCGATCAATACATGACCCCAGCATCGGTAACGAAACTGTTCACCTACGAAGCTGGCAAGAGATTTTTACCTGATATGCTGCCAGCACTTGAATATGTGTTTAAAGGCGACTCCCTGATTTTCTGGAGTACGGGTTATCCACTGACCTTGCACCCTGATCATTCAGACTCTAGGGTGGTTGATTTCTTGGCAGAAAGCAATAAAAATCTCTTTTATTGGCCTCGACCAATCGAAGACGAGCGCTTTGGCCCGGGTTGGGGATGGGATGACTATTTAGGTTATTATGGAGCCGAAAAATCCCTATTTCCGATCTATGGTAATAGTATTCAAGTAATTATAGATAGTGAAAATAAAACCTTCTCAACTACACCCAGTCACAGAGGCCTGCGCTTCACCGAAAGTGATTCCTTGGGTACAAGAGCAAGGGTATCACGAGATGAGTTCTGGAACGAATTCGAAATCCAATACAAAGAACTTCAGGATGGAGATTCAATCAGCATTGATACATTGATTCGTCCTTTTCGTTATTCAGAACAACTCTTCCTTGATTTACTGGGCAAAACCTCCGGCAAGAAAATTAGTGAGATTGATAGTTTTGAACGCCCAAATCAATTTGAGACCCTCAATGGAGCCCCTTCTGATAGCCTTTACAAATGGATGCTTCAGCCTAGTGACAACCTTTTTGCCGAGCAAATCTTGATGATGGCGAGTGGTCTGATGAGCGATACTTTGAGTATAGAAGGTACCATCAAGTCTTTCAAATCAGATCAACTGTTAGTGTGGCGCGATGGTTCAGGACTCTCTCGATATAACATGTTCAAGCCCAATGAGATCAGAGACATACTAAAACTCCATGATTTGAATGATATGGCTGAGTTATTACCTCAAGGCCAGACCTCTGGCACCTTGGAAGATTGGTATTCTCCCAATGTGTATGCAAAAACAGGAACGCTTAGCAATAACCACAGTCTAGCTGGTTATGTCAAAACCGATCGTGGTCGAACGTTGATTTTCGTCCTGATGGCCAATCATTATACAGTTCCTACTAGTACAATCAGAGAAAGCTTCGGCACAATCCTAGAGAAGATTATAAAAGGATATTAGGCTATTGGGTGAAGTTTCATTTTTGTGAATCACTTTCAACTATTCATTAGTAATTCTTCATTAAACATTTGAAGAGCTTCTAGCTTCTAGCTTCTAGCTTCTAGCTTCTAGCTTCTAGCTTCTAGCAAAAATTAATTCTTAATTCAACATTCATAATTCCCCAATCACAATTCCATTACCACTCTTAAAAAAGTTGATACCGACTTCAAGTCAGATCATTAAATTGAGGACTTAATTCAACCGAATCATAATGCTTAGAAAATCACTATCCTTTCTATGCGCGATGGTCTTATGCGCTCCGCTGGCTTTCGCCCAAAACATTACTTCAGAAACTTTCAATGGCCTAAGGATCAGAAATATTGGCCCGGCCACAATGAGTGGCAGAGTGGTTGATTTGGCTGTTGTGGAAAGTGACCCTTATACTTTCTATGTGGCAACGGCCACCGGTGGTGTTTGGAAGACAACCAATAACGGTGTCAATTTCAAACCTGTCTTTGAAAAAGAAACGACTCATTCCATTGGTGCCATTGCAGTACATCAAGTCAACCCAAACCATGTATGGGTTGGTACAGGAGAACGTGCCAATCGCCAGAGTTCTGGATGGGGAGATGGTGTATACAAGTCTTCTGACGGAGGTAAATCATGGACCAATGTGGGTCTAAAAGACTCACACCATGTAGGTAGAATTGCCCTTCACCCAACTGATACAAACACTGTTTACGTAGCGGCCATGGGGCATTTATGGGGAGCAAACAATGAAAGAGGATTGTACAAAACCATTGATGGTGGTAAGACTTGGGATAGAATCATCTATGTGGATGATGATACAGGAGTGGTAGACGTAGCGCTCGACCCAGAGAACCCTCAAATAGTTTATGCGGCTACCTATCAGCGCAGAAGAAAACCCTTTGGCTTTCATGGAGGTGGACCGGGCAGTGGATTGCATAAATCTACAGATGGAGGGAAAACATGGAAAGAATTAAGAGTCGGCCTACCCGAGGGGGAATTTGGCCGAATTGGTATTACGATTTATAGAAAGGACCCAAATCTCATCTACGCATCTGTAGAACAAGGCTTTCAATACAATGCTTCTACGGCTTATAATGAAAGAAGAGCAGGATTCTATCGCTCTCTGGATAAAGGAGAAACTTGGGAGTTTATGAGTAACTGGAACCCCAGACCCATGTATGCAAGTCAGCCATTAGTCGACCCAAGTGATGCTTCTCGAATTTATATGATGAACCAGTACAGCTATTCTAGCGATAGTGGTAGAACCTTTAGACCAGCGCGTCAGTCGCTCCATGGAGATGATAGGATTTTCTGGGTCAACCCTAAAGACTCTAGACATGTAATGAAAGGTGATGATGGGGGCATTGGCATCTCTTATGACCGAGGTGTTAATTGGCTACTTGTTAGCAATTTACCTGTGAGTCAGTATTACCGAGTTGCCGTAGATATGGCAGAGCCTTACCATGTGTATGGTGGTCTTCAAGACAATGGAAGTTGGGTTGGACCAAGCCAGACTTACCGAAGTGCAGGTATTCTGAACGAAGACTGGAAAAAACTCGGAGGTGGTGATGGTTTTTTGAATCTACCTCACCATACTGACCCAGATATTGTCTACACTGAATCTCAATATTTAGGCCTTTCTAGGCTTAACATGAAGAATGGTCAGCGACAATCCATTAGGCCCGGTGACCCACAAGGAAGAATCGGAGCGCGGAGAAACTGGACTTCATGGGGACCAGGAACTGAAGAGCCAGAACTGGGTAATGCGATGGAACCAGCGAACTGGGATGGCCCTTTCTTCCTCTCCTACCACGACCCCAATACCATATATGCCGGAACAGAGCAGCTTTGGAAGAGCTCTGATGGTGGCGCCACCTGGAAGTCTCTTGGAAACTTGACCACCCGTGTCAATCGTAGAGAGTTGACCATTATGGGACAAAGGGCTGACACTAGTACGCATTCTTTGGATGATGGTATCCCTTACTACCCAACGCTCACTGCAGTAGCAGAATCCAAGCAAAAACAAGGAATGCTTTATGTAGGAACCGATGATGGATTGATACAGATTTCATCTGACGATGGAAAAACTTGGACAGATGTGACTTCAAGACTCACAGGGTTACCCAAAGAAACCTGGGTAAACACAATTGAACCTTCATGGCATCATGCCGGAACCGCATATGTCGCTATAAATAACTATCGCAATGATGACTTTACAAACTACGTCTATAAAACCTCCGATTTTGGGCAAACCTGGACTTCAGTTGCAGGTGATTTACCTAAAGATCGTGTAGCCAGAACGCTGAGAGAAGACCCTAAAAACCCGAATGTCTTATACCTGGGCACAGAGTTAGGACTGTTTGTCTCGGTCAATGGCGGTAGAAACTGGGTCGAGTTAAAGAACAATATGCCAACGCTACCTTTCAATGATCTGGTAGTTCACCCTCGTGATAATGATCTTGTTCTAGCTACCCATGGTCGTGGCGTTTGGATTCTTGATAACCTTAGTGCTATTCAGGAACTGGGTGATGTTGTGGGCCAAGAGGCTGCACTCTTTAGTATTCCTGAGGCCAAAATGATCAATTATAATATTGGCGGTGCCCATACAGGAGACATGTACTACAGAGGAGAGAACCCTCGTAGAGGAGCTTCTATGGATATTTATTTGAGGGACACCGTATCTAGAAATGATATCAAACTGTCCATCTTTGATTTGGAAGGAAACCTCATCAACGAGTTGAATCCTTCAGGAAAGAAGGGTATTCAGCGCATCTACTGGAACTTCCAGCACAAAGCTTTCAAACCAACTAACACGGACCCGTCTTCTAATCGAAGAGGAAGAAGAGGCTTCGGACTCTTTGGCCCTGGTGCCGATCCGGGTATTTATGTGGCCAGGCTAGAGGTCAATGGTAAAAAGTATGAACAGCAGTTCAGGGTGAGTGACGACCCAAGACTCAAAGTTGATATCAATGTAAGGAAAGCCTGGACCTCTTCCCTTTTTGAAATTGGAACTTTGTATGAGCAAATCATTGACGAAATGCACGGTGCTCAAAAAATGCAATGGCACTTGAGCAAACTCGACAAGGAAAATATTAGCTATAATGAAGATGCAGCAGCTCCGATAAAGGAAATAAATAGAAAGTATGGCGAATTAATGAGTCGTGTCAGATCTCTCTATTTTGGAGTTTCCAGTTGGATTGGTCCTTGGAGTGGAGATCAGAAGGCACAATTTGCCTACTATAAATCCATGATACCAAAACTGGCTGGTGAGCGAGATGACATTCTAAAAAGAACCATACCCAGGCTAAATAGAGGTATGAAAAAAGAAAACCGATTTACGATACAAGACTAATAATTGATTTAAAGAAAACAGAATCATGAGAATAAGAACCCAGCTCTTAGTGCTTTTATTAAGCATTTGCTCCTTAATAACATATGGACAAAGTCGGAAAATTGATGTGGAGTCTACAGTGGTAACCAACCATGAAGTGACTATTAAAGGAAAGAAAGTCCCCTATTCAGCAACTGTTGGTACGCAACCTGTTTGGGACAATGATGGTGATCCCATAGCTACATTGTTCTTTACCTTCTACCAAAGAACTGACGTTAAGGACAAGGATACCCGTCCGCTAGTCATTTCTTTCAATGGTGGCCCTGGATCAGCCTCTGTCTGGATGCACCTCGCCTATACCGGACCTAAAATTCTAAAAATAGACGATGAAGGCTACCCGATTCAGCCTTACGGTGTAAAAGACAACCCACACTCTATTCTCGATGTTGCTGACATTGTTTTTGTCAACCCTGTCAATACTGGTTATTCGCGAATCGTTGACCCAAAAGCGAAAAGAAGTCAGTTCTTCGGAGTAAATCAGGACATTAGTTATCTGGCGGAATGGATAAATACTTTTGTTACAAGGACTAATAGATGGAACTCTCCAAAATTCTTGATTGGTGAGAGTTATGGTACCACCAGAGTATCAGGTTTGTCTTATAGGCTTCAGAATAGTCATTGGATGTACTTAAACGGGGTGATTCTAGTTTCCCCGACTGGCTTAGGTATCGACAGAGATGGGCCTGTAAATCGAGCTAACCGACTGCCATATTACGCTGCAGCAGCTTGGTACCATAAGCAGTTACCTAGTGACCTTCAAAGCAAAGATTTACTGGATGTACTTGAAGAAGCGGAGAACTATACCATGAACGAACTGTTGCCAACTTTGGCAAAAGGAGCATGGGCAACAGATGCTGAAAAGCAGCAGGCCGTAAAGATGTTCTCAAGATATTCTGGACTCAATGAAGAAGTGATTCGTCAGCACAACTTAGATGTTCCTACTGGTTTCTTTTGGAAAGAGTTGTTGAGAGATGAGGGTCACACGGTAGGTCGATTAGATTCAAGATATAAGGGATTAGATCGAATGGACGCTGGTATGAGTCCAGATTTCAACTCTGAGCTTACTTCATGGCTACATTCCTTTACGCCAGCAATCAACGGGTACTTTCAGAATTTTTTGAACTACAAGACCGATATTAAATACAATATGTTCGGTCCAGTAGGTCCTTGGGATAGAAGTGGCGATAATACTGGAGAAAACCTTCGTCAGGCAATGGCCATGAATCCGTATTTGCATGTCATGACCCAAAGCGGTTACTATGATGGAGCGACCACATATTTCAATGCCAAATACAATATGTGGCATATGGATCCAAGTGGTAAGTTGAAAGATCGAATGAGCTTTAAGGGCTATAGAAGTGGCCATATGATGTATCTTAGAGCTGAAGATCTAAAGAATGCGAATGAAGACATTCGTGTTTTCATCAAGAATTCAATTCCTCCAGCAGGTACACCAGCCAAGTACTAGAGAAAACATATAAGCAATGACCTCATCCGAAATGCAATCCAAATTCAATGAAGCCTGGGCTTTGAGAAATAAAGGGAATTCGGATGAGGTCCTGCTAATTGCAAATGAGTACTTAAAGAAATCCAAGACTCCAGAAGACAAAGCACTTTTTCTCAAGTTATATGCTCAAGTATATAGCGATACGGGACGTTTGAAAGAGGCATTGACTTACTACAAGGAGATTGAAAAGATCTACATTGATATAGACGATAAAGAAAGGCAAATGCACACTTTAAGGCATATTGGCGACCTTTACTATCAGCTAAATGAATTGGAATGCGCTCAAAAATGCCTCGTCCAAGTAGTGGACTATGTTGAAGAAGGGCATTTCGTTAATCGTCTCGAAAAAGCGAACACGCATAGAATCTATGCTTTAGCCTTAGAAGGATTGGGTAAGCCATCAGAAGCAACAGCGCACTGGGAGAAAGCAAAATCTCATTACGCTCAACTAGGAATTGAGGCTGGCGTAAATGAATGTCAAGATCACTTAGGTGACTAGGCTACCCTGCACATCATACAACGAACGCTCCCTCCGCCATACTTTTCGATGGTAGGTATATCCACCGATAGTATTTTTGAGTAGCCCTCGATAGTTTCAATCTGTTCCTCGGAAAGACTCTTGAATGCAGTTGAAGACATCACGAGAATTGAATCCCCCTCACTATTCAACACTTCCAACATATTACCGGCAAAAGCATACATCTGATCCATGGAGAGTGGAATTATCTCATGTCCAGTTGTTTCAAGCGCTTCAACTACGGTACTCTGTTGTTCTTCAGGAATAGATTCCAGACAGATCACTGCATATTTCGAACCTATGCACATAATCACGTTGGTATGATAAACTGACAGGCCTTCTTTATCAAAGGAATCGAAGGTGAAAGCATCAAAGCCAGTTACTTTGCAGAACTCCTCAATAACATCGATATCGGTTCTGGAAGACAAGCAAGCGTAAGCCAACTCATTTACATAGTCAAGCACCATACTTCCGGTACTTTCCAAAAACTTATTCTCACTTTCGAAACCCGATAAATCAATGACTTCTCCTACAGAAACCCCATTATGCGCTAACTGCTCTAGCACCTCGGATCTTCGCTCCCATCGCCTGTTCTCTGCCAACATTGGGTAGAGTAAAACCTTATCTCCATGGAAAGAGACCCAATTATTGGGAAATACTGCATTAGGTTTAACAGGGACGTCAGTATCTTCTATCACATGTACATTTACACCATTATTTCGCAACGTTGATACTGCACTATCAAACTCTGCAATAGCCTTCTGGCTAATTTCATCAATGGCGCTCGCCCCATCTTCATTCTGAAAGGAGTTTGATGAGGCCGTGGTTTGGTCAAAACCGAAGTGTTTCGGTCTTACCATCATAATCTGCTGAGAAGCCTGTTTTATCATACCCAAATATAGGTTCAGTTTTTCGATAATCGCTTACTAAAACCGAAGCCAAATAAAGAGTCAGGTGCAAAATCTGAAACACCTACACCACCATAAAAATCGAGTTGAAAACTGGAGCTCCATAAATAGGTTAGCCCGAAGTCAATACTCTGCTGTGAAGAAAAGCTCTGGCTAAAACCATAGCCTTCTAAAAACGCTGAAAGTTTGGAGGAAATAGCATAGCCCAAATTCAATGTCCAAAGGGATATTGTATCTACACCTTCAGACAATATTATACCAAGATTATAACTCACATTGAACTTGTCAGAAACATTGTGTTGAAAGTTCACTCTGAGATCTCCCGTTGCCCCACCTCGACTCGATAAAACCTCGCCTCCGACATGGCCTGTCAAGGCAACTTCTGGGCGCAACCCACTCTCCTTAATCAAGCGATATTTCACCCCGATTGTTGTCGGGCCAAAAGACACATCAGACTGTTCCAAGGTTTGGTTATCAAGACGCAATCTCGAACGCCCAATTTCCTGGTTAAGCCGTAGCTCAAGTCGGCTTGATAAACCATACCTCAGGAGCATACTGTTATAAACAATATTTTGAAAATCGACTTCTGATGCTCCAAGGCCATTAGGCACAAATAGACTTGTTGATTGTTGATAAAATCCTGTCTCAATTTGGAATGCCTTCAACGGAACGATGTATGGTGAGGTAGTCTGAGTAGGACGATCGGTAATGATATCAGAGGAAGAAATATCTCCGTCCTGTGCAAACACAGATATAGATGAGAAAGACAAAAGAAAAATTAGAAGTGATGTTCTCATATACAGTATTTGAGTTTTTCGGCAAGTAAGTCAAAAGCCCTGAAAAGACTCAATTTGCGCATCTAAAAGTAGCAATTCAATTTTTAGACTCATCTAAAAATTTATATTAACTGATTATTAATGAGAAAATTAAATGTTTCTTATTTATGTCTTTCTTTAAGTACTTCAATTATATTCTCCAAAGTAAAATTCTTCGCCTCTAGCAACATTAAAAAATGAAAAATCAGGTCAGCTGCTTCGTTTTTAAAGAGGTCAGCGTTGTCATCTTTTGCTTCTATTACCAGTTCGACAGCCTCCTCGCCCACCTTCTGAGCAAGCTTGTTGATTCCTTTTTCAAACATGCGTGCTGTGTAGGACTCTTCTGGAGATAGCGTCTTTCGCTGTCTTATTACTTCGCTGAGATAGTCAAGAAATAAAGCACCAGTTTTGTTCTCTTCGCTCCAGCAAGTATCATCTCCCTTATGACAAGTGGGACCTTCCGGGTTCACCTTTACAAGCAGGGCATCTTGGTCACAATCCACTGAGATATTCACCAGGTTTAGGTAGTTATTTGAGATCTCTCCTTTGGTCCATAACCGTTGTTTTGAACGACTATAAAAGGTCACTTTTTTAGTGTTCAAAGTCTGCTCAATTGAGGCCTCATTCATATAGCCCAACATGAGCACTTTATTAGATACGGCATCCTGGATTATTGCCGGGACAAGTCCTGTATTTTTATCGAAAGCTATTTGCTCTATGGATTCAAATTTTCTCATTGTGTTAGTCTTACAGGGATATCCTTTTGGGATAAAAATTCTTTCAAGTCTGGTACTGAAATTTCTTTAAAATGGAAGATACTGGCGGCCAGTGCTGCATCGGATTTGCCCTTAGTAAAGGAGTCCACGAAATGCTCCATACTGCCTGCACCACCAGATGCAATCACAGGTACTGATAGCATTTGCGAAACCTCACAGGTCAGTTCATCTGCAAAACCCGCTTTGGTGCCATCGTGATCCATTGAAGTCAATAAGATCTCACCAGCTCCTCGTTCTGTAACCTCCTTTGCCCAGTTCAGTGTTCTAAGTTCGGTAGGTGTTCTCCCTCCGCGTACGTGTACAATATGTTCTCCATCCACAAATCGAGTATCAATGGCCACAACAACGCATTGACTACCAAATTCCAACGCCAGTTCATTAATCAGATCGGGACGCTTAACAGCAGATGAATTAATGGAAATCTTATCCGCTCCAGCATTAAGCAGTGCTGATACATCCTCAACGGAACTTATACCTCCGCCAACAGTAAAGGGAATATTAATCTGTGCAGCCACCCTTCTCACAAGCTCAACCAGAGTCTTTCGCTTCTCAACTGTCGCAGTGATATCGAGAAAAACTAATTCATCGGCACCTTCTTCAGCATAGCGAGCGGCAAGTTCTACTGGATCTCCAGCATCTCTAAGCCCTACAAAGTTGACACCCTTAACAGTACGGCCATCTTTAATATCTAGGCAGGGAATGATTCTCTTTGTTAGCATATCTATTCAAATGAAGCGAGTTCTTCAAGACTAATACGTCCTTCATAAAAGGCTTTACCCACTATTGTTCCATAAACACCCATTTCGTCTAAACGTTTTAGATCTTCCATAGAAGATACTCCACCGCTGGCAATCAGTTTAAGATCAGGAAAGGCTTTCATAATCTTATCGTAAAGATCAAATGAGGGGCCCTGAAGCAGTCCATCCTTACTGACATCGGTGCAAATACAATAACGAATACCCAGCTCAACATACTCCCTTAGAAACTCAAAAAGATCGAGACCTGAGTCTTCTTGCCATCCGTTAATGGCAATCTTCTCATTCTGGACATCAGCACCCAATATGATGGTATCAGCCCCATACTTAGTAATCCATTCCTCCACCAGAAACTTATCTTTAACCGCTATGCTTCCAGCAGTTACTTGGTGAGCACCTGCCTTTAAAGCTTCTTCAAGTGAGGCATTGGATTTGACACCTCCCCCAAAGTCAATTTTTAGCGCTGTGCCCTTACTAAGGGCTTCCAAAACATTCAAATTTACAGGTTTATTAGCCTTTGCTCCCTCTAAATCGACTACATGCAATCTTTTGATGCCTGCAAATTCAAAAGCCTTGGCTACCTCCAATGGACTGTCATTATATTCCGTCTTTTGACTATAGTCACCTTGGGTAAGTCGGACGGCTTTTCCTTCGATAACATCTATTGCGGGAATAATTTTCATGCTAATTCAATTTTCATGCTAGAGCCAGCAAAAACAAGCATCTCCTAATGGATTAAGAGATTGCCGCGTCCTTCGTCCTCGCAATGACGTATAATTCATAATTTCAAAAAATTCTCCAAGATCTTCTCGCCTACCTTACCGCTCTTTTCCGGATGTGCCTGCAAGGCATAGAAGTTATCCTTATGCAAGGCTGCAGAAAAAGGATTGATGTAATCTGTAATAGCTATAGTCTCGTTACTTAGTTCAGCATAATAGCTATGTACAAAATACACGTAAGGGTCATTTGGCAAATCATTAAAGAGAGGTCCATCCATTTCTCTCAAAGTATTCCACCCCATTTGCGGAACTTTCAACTTAGGTTCAAACTTCTTTACCTCAATATCAAAAACACCAAGACATGCTGTGTCGTTCTCCTCAGTATGAGAACAAAGCAATTGCAAGCCAAGACAGACACCAAAAACGGGCTGTTTCAAATCCTTGATCACCGTATCTAGGCCCTTTTCTTTAAGAAATCTCATGGCTGTACTTGCCTCACCAACTCCTGGGAAGATCACTTTATCGGCAGACTGAATAACTTCCTTGTCTGCAGAAAGTACAGGCTCTACTCCCAGCCTGTTCAAAGCATGGGTAACAGACTGTACATTGCCTGCATTGTAGTTTACAATCACTACGCTCATAGCTCTAAAAAACTCGCTGTTTCACAAAGTGTTTAAACGATCGCTTCTTTCGCTTTTAAACGCTCTTCTATCTTGGACTTAATCTCTGGCAGTGATTCATACAACTGTTCGTATGAGTCAATGATGAAGTAGTTCTCCTGCATATTGTCCTTTCGGTAAGGTGTATCAAGAATGGTATCTACATCATATTCAAAATGGTTTGGCTCGTCAGAAAGTGAAAACTTAGTTTCTCCGGATGATGATAGAATTCCGGCTCCATAGATCTTCAGTTCCCCTTCTTCTCGTATCAAGCCGAATTCAATCGTGAACCAATAAATTCTCGACAAAAGATGAATTGCCCATTCATTATCTATCCATTCTTGACCAAACTTGCTGATTGCCTGTAAAAAGTCAACAAAGGACTGGTTAGCCAATAGCGGAATATGCGCAAATACATCATGGAACATATCCGGTTCTTCTAGATAATCCAGCTCGCTCATTTTACGCACCCAAGTAGTTGCAGGGAATTTTTTATTGGCCATTAGATCGAAGAAAAGCCCATCTTCCACGATACCAGGCACCGCGTAAATCTCCCACCCAGTAAGTTCACGCAACAATTTGTTGGTTTCTTCAAAGTTGGGAATTGCGTTACCAGTAAAGTTTACCTTATCTAGGCCGATCAAGAATTCTTTTGTTGCCGCCTTTGGTAAAGCTGGGAATTGGCGATCGAAAAGTATATTCCATACTTTCTGATCTTCCGCTGTGTAATTGTCGTAATTCTGTTTCATTGCTACGGGTTGTAATGCTTTGTTTTTCGAATTGGTTCAAATCAAAGGCCCGGCCATAAAAAAACCCGGCTCTTTTGGAACCGGGTCTTATATTTTCAGTTAATTTTTTCTTTTCTGATTACATATACCTACCGATCCGCAACGTTCCGTTGTGATAATAGTGGTAGTGATATGCTTTGTTTTTCAACATTGGGCCAAAGGTAATATCCATTTCAATTTATCCAAATGCTGAATCTTATTTTTTACTCAACTTATTCATTTCTTAACACCCGCGCTGGATTTACCAATGCTGCCCTAATAGCCTGATAAGAAATAGTAAGCCCTGTAATCAATAAGGCAAACATCACAGTTATCAAACCTACATCCATGCCCAGGTCAACCTTATAAGCATAATTATTCAACCAATCTCTCATGAAATAGTATGCTATCGGCAATGCTATGAGGAGTGAAACTCCCACGAGCTTCATAAAGTCAGCCGATAAGAGAATAACGATTCTGGTTACTGAAGCTCCCAGGACTTTTCTGACCCCCATCTCCTTTGCTCTGCTAATAGCCATAAACGAAATGAGGCCAAACATCCCAAGGCAGGCAATCGCTATGGCGATGGAAGAAAAAGTAAAAAACACTGTACCCAGCTGGCTCTCGAAACGATACATTCTTTCGAATTGATCATCCAAAAACGTATACTCGAAAGGTAGTTTAGGTGCCAACTCTTGCAAAGTCGATTCTATAAAAGACAAGGTGCCTGCAATATCATTGGTGCCGATTTTTGCAAAACCAAGGTTGTTTCGAAAGGGGTCAGCCATTATCACAAATGGTTCTATGCTTTGCTCCATTGATTTAAAGTGAAAATCCTTAACCACTCCTTGCACTGGTGCTTCATATCCACTAATTACAATGTTCTTACCTACTGCCTCCTCTGGGTTCCAATTGAAGAGTTTGGCCGTAGTCTCATTAATGATATAAGATGGTTTCTTATCGGTAGAGTCCAACTCTCTAAACATTACAGACCTTTCATCCAAACCACGACCAGCCAGTAACTCCAGACCTACTAAGTCCATGTAATCCTCTTCGGCCGTGAGAAAGTAAATAAGTTCCCAATCCTCCTCAGTATCTCCAGTTTGAATTCCATGGGCCGAACCTACACTTGATGGTGTATTTGAAGCATTACTAACAATTTCAATATTCGGATTAGTAAGAAGTCTATTCTTGAGTACATCAAAGTTCTTTTTGGCATCACCATCCAGACCGAAATAAACGACCTGCTCTCGATCAAAACCGACATTTTTGGATTGAATAAAACTCAATTGCTTTTTTACCACGAGAGTGGCTACCACTAAAAAGGCTGAAATAGCAAACTGAAAAACTACCAGCAACTTGCGTAGTCTATTTCCACTTGCCGAAGCGGAAAACTTCCCTTTTAAAACCGAAACAGGTTTAAATGTTGACAACATGATGGCAGGGTAGAATCCTGATAACACTGCAATGATCACTGACAAACCCAACAGAGACAGCATAAAGGACCCAGACATCATCTCGAGCTTTGAAATGGTCTCTCCAGAAAGCTCATTGAATGCTGGAATCGCCCAATAAGCCAGACCATAGGATATAATAGTGGCTACAAGGACAAAAAGGAAGGACTCACTAAGAAACTGACCTCTCAGTTGACTTCTATGGGCACCCACCACTTTTCTTATACCCACTTCTTTGGCCCGTTCCATAGAACGAGAGGTTGCCAGATTTACATAGTTGATACAGGCGATAAGAAGGATCAGAAATGCTACACCAGAGAAGATATACACATACTTTATGTCTCCCACCTTCTCCATTTCATAGTCTAAATGAAACCGCTTTTGCAGATAGATATCACTTAAAGCTTGAAGTGTATAAGGACCAGTATCTCTTGTGCTACCTGCTTCCTCCAATGTTTCATCAATGAATAGAGACATCTTCTTATCGAAACTTACAGGATCAACATTTTGAGCGAGGCCAACAAATGTCTGATAGTTCCAATTGCTCCATGTTTCTCGAACCGTCCACCCCAAATCCGTAAAAGGCACCACGAAGTCAAATTGCAGATAAGAGTTTGCCGGCACGTCAGTCATTAAGCCAGTGATGGTATATGCCCTACCTTCGCGTTCGAGTGCTCTACCTATTACGTCAGTAGTACCAAAATACTTTAAAGCAGCTTTTTGGCTTACCACCATGCTATTTGGAGCCTCCAAAACCTTTTCAGACGTACCTTGAATCAGTGGAAATGAGAATAGATTGAAAAAGTCCTTGTCAGCAAAGTAAATACGTTCGGTATAGGACTGATCATCAATGCGCAAAATCTGCCCACCCATATCGAATACTCTTAGACTATATTCAATTTCATCTTCGAAGGAACGTGCAAGTAAAGGCGCAATAATATTGGGAGTAATAGCATCAGCTCCCTCGGTAATCCTGAATATCCGGTCCCCTTTTTCATGAAAGTCATCAAAGCTTAGTTGATGCTTTACATATAATGTGATTAGTATGAAACTTGTTAAGCCGATCGCTAAACCTGCGAGATTAATGAACGAATAAGTTTTGTGTTTTTTTGCGCTTCGAAAAGCGACTTTAAAGTTGTTTCTGACCATAGCTAAATTGTTTTGAGAATATCTTTTTGAGTTTCTTCTTTTGAGGGTATGCCAGCGCACGAATTTGAATACATTAAGCCAATACTTCTTCTTGGCGTTGGACAGTCCATATTTTTCACAGTGATCTAGAAAACGTTCCTCCAGATCTCCTGCGATTTCTTCCTGAAGTGGATCATCACAATACCAGTAGAAAATTCTTTCGGCCAACTTAGGTGGCTTTCTGTTCTGAGGCTCGCTCATGATTGCCCTCCTCCAAATACATAATCTGGTATTTTAGACCAGAGGTATTGCCTATGCTCTTTGGCCTCCAACAAAGCAGATTTGCCTGCAGACGTGATCTCGAAGATTCGCTTACGCCTCCCGCCTCTTTTTTCAGACGCACCTCCTAAGTCCGATTTCACATAACCCTTTTCTTCAAGCCTATATAGTGCGGTATGAACCGAACTCATATTCACCGACCTACCAAGTTCCTCTTCAATGACATTGGTGATAGAGAGACCATAGGCCTTTCCTTGCTGTGTGGCTACCACAAGTAGTACCGTCTCTTCGAACTCCCCTAAAAAGTGTCTTCTTTCCATTGATTCAATATCTTACCCATTAGTAAAACTAATAAAAACAAAAAAACTGACATACCTCAATGCACTGAATCAGTAATTCATTGCACTGAACCGGATATTATAACAGACGAAGTGTTGTCAGGAACATTACGTCTACGTATTGTCTAGGGGGGTCAGGAACATAATTAATCTATAAATTCTTACATTTGAAGTGACACTACCACTACATTTACATGATTAAGGCAGCTAAACTCTCGCTCTGTGCACTAGTTTTCACACTTTGTGCCTGTAACAATTCCATTGATGTTGATCCTGATACTGGTTTTGAAATATTCACAATTCCTGTAGGTTCGCATAATTCAATTATTAGAAATGAGGCCTTCACAGGCTCTGGAATAGACATCAAAGCTATTTTTGATGACAGCGCTATCTACACTTTAGAAGTAACTTCGGATCAAGCGGACATTAATAAACTTATTGGCTTCTCTGATTGCACTCAGCACCATCAAAGTGAAAGTGGAAGAATTGGCTGGAGATGGTTCAACGATGAATTACAGATTCTAGCCTATACCTATCTTGAAGGCAACCTTTCATTCGAACTTATGGGAGCTATTCCCCTAAATACAGAAGTGGACTTGTCGATAAGGATTGTTGGTGACACCTATCAGTATTCTGGCACTGGGCTTCAGTCTGTCACTATGCAGAGAAGCAGCAACTGCGATTCAGGAGAAAACTATTGGTTATGGCCTTACTTTGGCGGAAATCAAACTGCACCACATGAAGTAAAAATCCAACTGAAAAGAACGGTTATAGATTAAGGACTGTCCTAAAGAATTTCAAAAACACCTCCAGGAATGGAGGTGTTTTTTTGTTACTCACCCTCTTCAAGCAACTCGGCCATCTCAATCAACTTTATTAATTCAGCCCTATAACCTTCTCGGTCCAGACCTTTAGCTCCCCTTGCCAACCTGATGACATCTTCAAACTTAAGGTCGTTTGAGTAGTCAGAATCTCTCAGTAGCATCCCAAACCCAGCTACAGCAGCTGACCATCTAAAATTGCTGGAGGTCTTTCCAATCTTTTGCACATCGTTCTTGATGACTGTATCCAAATAGATTGATTTGTCTTCGTCCGGCCTCTTGTATCGGAGTTTTACTGTCATCAAGTCTGATTTATTTCCACTCAGCTCGATCTTCTTTTTTTGACGGTACTTTAAATCATCTAAAGGTTTAAAGCTACTTTGGATGCCTACCGGAATCACTTCATAAAGTGCAGTAACACTATGCCCTGACCCCAGTTCACCTGCATCTTTCTTATCATTATTGAAGTCCTCATCATTTAACCTTCTGTTCTCATAACCAATCAGACGATAAGCCTGAACCGTTGCTGGATTAAACTCTACTTGAATCTTAACGTCTTTAGCAATGGTAAAAAGTGTACCTCCAAACTCTTTAACAAGTACTTTTTTCGCCTCCAGGATATTATCGATATAAGCATGATTACCATTTCCCTTATCGGCTAACACTTCCATTTTAGAGTCTTTGTAGTTACCCATACCATAGCCCAGCACCGTTAAAAACACGCCACTCTTTCTCTGTTTTTCAATCAAGGCCTCCATATCATTATCGCTTGAAGCACCTACATTGAAATCTCCATCAGTAGCAAGTATTACTCTATTATTCCCCCCTTCTATGAAATTCTCTTTGGCGATTTTATAAGCAAGCTTTATTCCTGCTCCTCCGGCAGTAGAGCCACCGGCATTAAGCTTATTCAGGGCTTTTAGTATTTTTCTTTTCTCATTACCAGGCGTAGAAGCTAGCACTTCACCTGCTGCTCCGGCATAGACTACTATTGCTACACGATCCTCTGGTCTCAACTCATTGATCAACAACTTGAATGACTTCTTCAAAAGCGGCAACTTGTTGTGATTACCCATAGATCCCGATACATCAATCAAGAATACAATGTTAGAGGCAGGAAGATTGTCCATTGCTATTTTTTCTCCCTGAATACCGATGTGAACCAGTTTGTGTTCCTTATTCCAAGGCGCTAAAGACACTTCATGTTCAACACCAAAAGGATGTTTGCCCCTTGGAGATTGGTAGTCATAATTGAAGTAATTGATCATTTCTTCAATCTTTACCGCATCTTTCGGTGGCAATTGCCCTGCATTGATAAACCTTCTCACATTACTGTATGATGCAGCATCAACATCGATGGACAGTGTACTGTATGGGTTCTTCCAGGGTGACTTAAAGCCGTTTTCATCAATCTTTTTATACGACTCATTGGATGGACTATAATTATCGAAATACACTGACCTTTTATATACCGGAGAAGGCATCGAGGCTATATCCATTTCGTATTCGAAATTAGTCTGGGCCAGCCTTTTGGCTCTTCTGTTACTGCGCCTATCATTTTTGGCAATTCCTGTTACAACAACCTCACCCAAAGAAACTTGATCGGCAGCTAAAAAAACATTCAGGGTATTCCCTTTTCCTATCTTTATCTCCTGAGTAACATATCCCAAAAACCTGAACACCAGGGTACCTCCTTGATCGGGTACTGAAATCCTGTATTCGCCCTCTTTATTAGTTACTCCATTTATGTTTGAATTTCCCTTTAGGAAGATACTTACCTGCGGCAAGGGCAGTCCATCATCTGAGCTCACAACCTTTCCAGTTATCACTCTCTGTAATTTTTTTTCCATGGGATTATGGAATCCTACTAAAAGTGTCATCATTATGATTAATACCTGCTTCATGATTATATGATTTAGATTTTCAATTCTTTACTCACATGATGCGGCATGGAACTTGATTCCATAAATAGTTGAGAAAAAAACCTTACTTTTTCTTTCGACCATTTGAAAAGAAGGACATTAAATATCGACCAACTCACTGATTTAGAGCTTATTTCGACATATCAACGAAATAAGGACAAGGAATTAGTAGGGCTGCTTTTTAAGCGTTATATGCCTTTGGTCTATGGTGTTTGCCTTAAATATTTAAAAGAAAGAGAGGCCGCTAAGGATATGACAATGCAGGTATTTGAAAAGCTACTGCTACGATTGGAAGATCAAGAGATAAAGAATTTTAAAAGCTGGCTCCATGTGCTAACGAAGAATGAATGTTTGATGCTTCTCAGGAAACAATCCAGTCAAAATGAGAAAGCTCAAATTGTTAATGGAACTGATTTTATGGAATTGTCCATTGCTACGCATCATGAAGATGAGGCACTTGATGAAGATGTAGAGAAACTAGGTACTTGTATTGATAGATTAAACGAAGAACAGCAACAATGTATCAAGCTGTTTTACCTTGACAAAAAGTGTTATCAAGAGGTTTGTGACCAGACTGGTTACGATATGAAGAAAGTCAAAAGCTATCTTCAGAATGGACGTAGGAATTTGAAATTATGTATTGAAAAACTCCGTGGACAAGAAGAACAAACATATTGATCATTTGACTACCGAGGTCATGGAAGCTTACCATGCTGGCAAGCTGACTCCTGAGGAGGTGCATCAGGTGGAAGTGCTTATGCTGGAAAACCCTTTGTATGCCGAAGGCATGGAGGGTATTGAGTCCATTGATCCTGTAACCCTTGCCAGTGATCTGGATGAATTGACAGCACGAGTGAATAAACAGGTCAGTTCAAAAGCTACTCCATTTTGGACATCATACAGAAGAGCAGCGGCTATTCTCCTTCTGTTAGTTTCCTCGGTGGGATTATTCTATTTATTGGATGATCAACCTCTTCCCACTCAAGAATTGAGTGAGGCCGGAGAGACCAAAACTGAAGCACCTAAGGAAAGTAGTACTGGGGCAGACGAAACAGAGCCTTCATTAGAAATTAGACCTTCTTCCGAAACTGATGACTTACAGAAACCAAAAATAGAACAGTCTAAAGAAGTTGTAGAACCGGCACAGGCGATAGCAAAAAGTCTGACCACGGAAGCCCCAGTGCCAGAAAAAAAGGTCTTTAATTCTAGAGAGTTTGAACTAGCAGATATTCAAACAGTTGTGCCTAAGGAGATCTCCCTACCAATGAGAACATTTGATAAGTCACTTGATAGTGTCGTTGAGGTTAACTTGACATCGAAAGCTCAGAGGAGTATTAGACAAGAAGTCTTGTCATTGAGTGAGAATACTTCCAAGAGGAAACTTGACAATTCAGATTTGAAAAGTTCCTTTACACCTCAAAACACTCCTGAAGCTCTTGAAAGCCTAACCGTAAGCGGTAAGATTACGGGTTCAGATGATGGACTGCCCTTGCCGCAGGTATCTGTTTTTGTTAAAAGCACAACATTACATGGAACCGGAACCACTCGAGAAGGGATGTATACCCTGGATGGCATTCAACCTGGTTCTACGATTGTATTCAGGTACTTGGGCTATGTTACCCAAGAGGTGAAAGTAGACACAAGTGCCGTGTTGAACATTCAATTAGTACCTGATGCTACTTCACTAGGAGAAGTTGTGATTACTGGAATAGGTCTTAATGACGAAGAAGAGGAAGACGTAAGCACCTTTTCCATTGCTAAACCAGAAGGTGGTTATCCTGGTTTTAACCGTTACCTACGAAGAAACCTTAAATATCCTGAAGCAGCCAAGGAACAAAAAGTACGCGGCAGAGTGACGTTAGAATTTGATGTTAGTGCTTCGGGCGAACTCTCAAATTTTAAAATTGTGAAAGGATTGGGTTATGGTTGTGATGAAGAGGCCATCAGGCTAGTAAAAGAAGGACCTCAATGGAACCCTAGAACCGAAGGAGTCAATAAGACTCCTGTCAGTTCCACAGTTAAGATCAGAGTAAGGTTTAGGCCTTAGCGTCTTTACGATCCCGACCCATCGGGAGAAGCAATCTCCCTATTAACTCAAGATCGCAATGACGATAATCAATTAAAAGCTCTTTCTCAATTCGAAAGTCTTTCTCATACGGTCTATCAGACGATTTGACTCATTGTAGTTCAATGTCTGCTGCCCATCTGAATACGCTTCTTCAGGAATCTCGTGTGACTCAAAGATCACCCCATCTGCACCAGCCATAATACTTGCCAAGGCGATCGGCTCAACGTGCGCTCGAATACCAATACCGTGTGAAGGATCAGCAATTACCGGAAGGTGTGTTTTCTCCTTCAGCACAGCCACAGCATTTAAGTCCATCGTGTTTCTCGTGGCTTTCTCATAGGTTCGAATACCTCTTTCGCAAAGCAAAAGTCTTTCATTCCCTCCACTAAAGACGTATTCAGCTGAAGAAAGCAGCTCATCAATCGTTCCAGAAATACCACGCTTAATCATTACAGGTTTGTCAGTACCCTTCCCCAATTCATCCAGCAGATTGAAGTTCTGAGTATTCCTGGCACCTACCTGATAGATATCTACATAAGGATCCATTTCTGCGATCTGAGAGACTTGCATAACCTCAGTAATGATCTTCATCCCTGCTTCTTTGGCCAGTTCGTACCACACTTTCAGTCCATCAATACCCAAACCTCTAAAAGCATACGGAGAACTTCTTGGCTTGTATACTCCTCCTCGCATTATGGTAATGCCTTGAGATTTTAGATGTGCAATGGTCTTTCTGATTTGATCTTCGCCTTCGATAGAACAAGGACCTGCCATGATTTGGAATCCACCTTCTTCGATCACCACTCCATCACCCAAATCGATAATCGTAGGGTTCACCTTCCATTTGCGTGACACAAGCTTGAACCCATCTGATACGATATGGATATCCTTAATACCATCCATTGATCCGATAGATCGGATATCAAATTCTTTGCTTCCAGTACCTACCAAGTAATCGCCTTTTTGGGTTTTTACTTCAGTAGGCTTGTATTTGAGTCCTTTGACCCTATTGATGATAGCCTCTTTTTGGCCCTGTTCTATTTCTCGTTCGAATTGTATGATCATTTCTTATAAGTTTCGAGCTATAAGCAAAAAGCTTCAAGCTCAGTCTGTTCAACTCTTTACAGATTGAATAAATTCATTAATGTTATTCACAATTTTTCCTTCCTGGGAAATTGCCTTGATAAATGCACTTCCAATGATGGCGCCATTGGCATTTTTACATGCTTTATCGAATGTTTCTTTATTTGAGATTCCAAAGCCGATCAATGTTGGGTTCTTCAAGTCCATGGCTTTTATCCTTGCGAAATAAGCCTCTTGATCCTGACTGATCCCTGTCTTGGCACCCGTTGTACTTGCTGATGAGACCATGTAGATAAAGCCTTTTGAGTTCTCATCAATTTCTCTGACACGAGATTCTGATGTCTGGGGTGTGATCAGGAAGATATTCAGAAGACCATGCTTTTCGAATATCGGCTTATACACTTCAAGGTATTCAAACATCGGTAAGTCTGGCAAAATCAGTCCATCTACACCTACCTCATTACATTTCTTACAAAAGGCTTCTATCCCATACTGAATGATTGGATTGATATAGCCCATAAGGATAATTGGAAGACCAACTTTATCCCTAACACCCTCCAACTGCTCTAAAAGAAGTTTCAATGTCATCCCATTGTCAAGTGCAATACCATTACTTTCTTGGATGGTCGGGCCATCGGCTATAGGATCAGAAAATGGAATACCTACTTCAATCAAATCGGCACCGGACGCTTCCAGGCCTTGCATTATTTCAACCGTATCTCCAAGGTTTGGATAACCAGCCGTGAAGTACACGTTCAGTACTTGCTCTGATTTTCTATTAAAAAGTTCTTCTATTCTGTTCATTGTTTATGAGTATTTCGTAATGGGTAATGGGTATTGAGATGTCTCAAGACTCAATACACAAGACTCAATACAATTAGTACTTTCCCCATTTGATATAGGTCTCTAAATCTTTATCACCTCTGCCAGATAAATTCAGCACAATCACGTCTTCTGCTTTAAAAGTCATTTGATTTAATGCGGCTAAAGCATGAGCCGTTTCTATAGCTGGGATTATACCTTCAAGCCTGCTTAACTCAATACCTGCTTGCATGGCCTCTTCATCTGTGGCGCTATAGAATTGTGCTCTACCTGTTTCAAACAGATGTGCATGTACTGGACCAATACCAGGATAGTCAAGGCCTGCCGAAATTGAGTAAGGTTCTACGACTTGCCCATCTTCGGTTTGCATAAGGAGTGTCTTACTTCCATGAAGTATACCGGGCTTACCTAACACTGTTGTGGCGGCAGATTCTCCCGAATCATTCCCTAGACCTGCGGCTTCTACTGCCATGAGTTGTACCTCTTCATCATCATAGAAATGATAAAAGGCTCCTGCAGCATTACTACCGCCACCGACACAAGCGACCACATAATCGGGTTTTTCAGTGCCTTCGTGTGACAACAGCTGTTTTCTAATTTCTTCACTGATCACGGATTGAAAGCGAGCCACCATTTCAGGATATGGGTGAGGTCCAACCACAGATCCTATGATATAGTGCGTATCTGTCGGATTGTTGATCCAGTGACGCATGGCCTCGTTAGTGGCATCTTTCAGGGTCTTGCTTCCACTCTCCGCTGCCCGAACTTCCGCACCGAGGATACGCATACGCTCAACATTTGGCTTTTGACGTTCCATGTCTACAGCGCCCATGTAAACAATGCATTCCACACCCATCAGTGCACAAACTGTAGCGGTAGCTACACCATGCTGGCCTGCCCCGGTTTCGGCTATAATTTTCTTTTTACCCAAGCGCTGGGCCATTAAAATCTGACCTATGGTGTTATTTACCTTATGTGCTCCAGTATGGCAAAGATCTTCTCTTTTGAGATACACTTTGGCGCCATACTTTTCGGAGAGTCTCTTTGCGAAATACAGTGGAGTAGGTCTTCCAACAAAGTCCTTCAACAGCGATTGAAACTCCTCTTGAAAGTCTTCAGATTGCATAATTTGCTCGTAGTTCTCTCTCAACTCTTCCACATTAGGGTATAGCATTTCTGGGATATAGGCTCCCCCAAAATTTCCGTAATACCCTCTCTCGTCAACTTTTACTTTCATCTTACTTCATTTTCGCCATTGCGACCCTCCTATTAATTAGGAAACTGCTTCGTCTCACGCAGTGACGATGTTAACTCTTTTACTTTTTCTATGTCCTTCAAACCTGGTGCTATCTCAAATCTGGAGTTGACGTCAATGGCATAAATATTCATCCCCTTGAGCGCTTCAAGTGCTTTGATATTATTCAAATCAATGCCGCCACTAAGAAAGAAGGGCACCTTTTGATTATATCCTTTCAATATTTCCCAGTTGAAAGTTTCTCCAGTCCCTCCTCTTGCCTTTCCTTTTGTATCGAACAAAAAGAAATCGACAAAGGGATTATAGACATCCAAACCACTGAAGTCAAAGGCCTCTCCGATTGAGAAAACCTTGATCACCTTGATTCCCACGGCAAAAAGCTCGGCTACATATTCGACCGACTCGTCACCATGTAACTGAACATAGTCTAATCCGAAAGTCCCTACCTTCTCCTTCACTACTTTCAGATCGGCATTTACGAATACTCCAATCTTTTCCGTTTCCTTTGGAAAGTCGTTTAGCAATTCAGCATCCAGTACATCTTTAGCATCACGTGGTGATTTATCATAGAAGATAAAGCCCATATAGTCAGGTTTTAGGGCAAGTAATTGCTCTATATTCTCACTATCCCGCATGCCGCAAACTTTCAGCTTCATTTTCCTATTCTTATATCCGATTCAGCTTATCAATAAATTCCTGAGCTGTTCTCTCCGGTCTGGCAGTTTTCATAAAGGTTTCTCCAATCAGGAATCCCTTATAACCATAGCTACGCAGTTCAGCTATTGACGCTGGATCACTAATGCCACTTTCTGATATTTTTACAAAGTCATCTGGAATTGCTGTTGCTAATTCTTTTGATGTCTCAATGGTGGTCTCAAAAGTCTTGAGGTTTCTATTATTTACTCCAACAATATCAAGGTGTTCACTCATGTTGTTATCTAGTTCCTCCTTATTGTGTACCTCCATCAGCACTTCAAGCCCCAAACTCTTGGCAAAAACGGCCAGCGCACTTAACTTTTCCGGTGTCAAAGCAGCGGCAATCAACAGAATGGCATCCGCACCGATCGATTTAGCCTCAATGATCTGATATTCATCAATGATGAAATCCTTCCTAAGTACTGGACAGAAGTTGTACTTACGAGCCTCACTTAAATCTTCGTTTTTGCCTCCAAAAAACTCCGTATCCGTTAAAACCGAAAGTGCCGAGGCTCCTGCCTGCATATAGCCTATGGTGGTACGTTCTACTTTCGCATGTGAGTTAATGACGCCTTTGGAAGGAGATTTTCGCTTGAACTCCGCAATGATGCCTGACTTATCTTCCCTTAGCAGGTATTTCGTCAAAGAGACAGTTTTTCCCTCAAAGTACACACTCTGTTCAAGAAGTTTTTCAGGGAAAAGCGCTCTTCTATTCTCTACCTCTGTGAGCTTATGTGCAATGATTTTTTCTAGTATATCCATTTTTCTCTTTCCGTCATTGCGATCCCGATTTATCGGGAGAGGCAATCTTCTTATCTATTTCGGGAGACTACTTCGTGCCTCGCAGTGACGTGCATTTTATAATTCAATAATTCGTTTAAAAGTTCTAAGTGCTTTACCACTTTCTAAAGATTCTCTAGCCATGCCTAATGCATTGTCAGTTGAAACTCCTTTCCCACACTGAATCGCCATTGCCGCATTGGCAATTACCACATTATTCTGAGCAGCTGTCCCATCACCTTTCAAGATGGTTTCAAAGATTTTTGCTGACTCCTCAACAGTATCACCTCCGTGAATTTGCTCCTGCCTTATCGTTTCAAAACCTAAATCCACCGGATTGATAATCGATTCGTTACCATTCGAAATTTTCTTAAATCCGCCAGTCAGCGATATTTCGTCATATCCATCCAGGGCATGTAAAATCACAAAGTGTTTGTCGGTCTTTTGGTATAAGTAGCCATACAACCTGGCTAACTCCAAGCTAAATACACCCACCAACTGCTTCTTGGGGAAAGATGGGTTTACCATCGGGCCTAGCATATTAAAGAAGGTTTTAACCCCGAGATCTCTCCTAATGGGGGCTACATTCTTCATGGCCGGATGAAAAAGTGGTGCATGTAGAAAGCACAATCCGCATTCATCAAGACTTTGTCTAAGCTTGCTAATGTCATTAGTGAACTCATAGCCAAAGTGTGCCATCAGATTCGAAGATCCTGAAACAGAAGACACTCCATTATTTCCATGTTTAGCTACATTCTGACCAGCCCCGGCAACGATAAATGACGATAGTGTTGAGATGTTAAACGTATTTTTACCATCTCCACCTGTACCACATAGGTCAATGGCATCATACTCTGGAATTTCGACCGGAACACATAGTTCCAGCATAGCATCCCTAAATCCCTCCAATTCTTCTACCGTAATACTTCTCATCAGGTAAACTGTAAGAAATGCCGCTACCTGACTTTGGTTATACTCCCCTTGTGCCAGGTTTTTCAGAATCTCCTTGGCGGTCGCTTTGTCAAGTGACTTGTACTCAAATAGTTGGTTTAATACTTCTTTCATCTCAGTTATTAATCCAGTTTTTTAATAATTGATGCCCATGTTCCGTCATAATTGACTCAGGGTGGAATTGTACTCCCTTTACATCATACTCTTTATGGCTGATGGCCATGATTTCTCCGTACTCATCTATAGCTGTTACTTCCAATTGATCTCCTAATTTTTCTCTATCCACATTCCAACTGTGATAATGGCAAATCTTATAGGTCTGCGGTAGGCCATTAAATAACCTATCTTCCGACTTTGTCACCTGTACTTCGCTCGACACGCCATGTAACACTTCTGGCATATTAAACAGCTCAGCCCCGTAGGCTTCGGCAATGCCCTGATGTCCCAGGCAGACACCTAGGATACTCTTTTCCTTACCATACATCTTGATGAGCTCCGGCATAATACCTGCCTCCTTAGGAATACCCGGACCCGGGGAAAGTAATATTTTATCGTAAGCACCAACTTTCAGAAGGTCGATCTGATCGTTTCTAAAAACATCCATATGATCAGCATAACCAAGCTCTCCTAGGTAGTGAACTAGGTTAAAGGTGAACGAATCGTAGTTATCTAATACCAGTATCTTCATCGTATTTCCTTCGCCAGTTCAATGGCCTTTCTCAATGCAGCCAGTTTATTATTAACTTCCTGAAGCTCGGATTCACGGTTCGATTTGGCCACCACTCCTGCTCCAGCCTGATAGAAGAGGGTATTGTTCTTACTCAGGAAAGATCGGATCATAATCGCATGGTTGAAATCTCCACTGAAGCCCATAAAGCCAATTGCTCCTCCGTAATAGCCGCGTCTTGTCGATTCATATTCGTTGATCAACTGCATGGCTCTCACTTTTGGAGCACCACTAAGCGTGCCTGCAGGAAAAGTGCCTGATATCATCTGAGTTTCGCTCATGTCTTCACTCAGGGTGCCCGTCACTTTCGATACCAAATGAATGACATGAGAGAAATATTGGACTTCTTTGTAAGTATCTACCTCCACGTTAGAACCTGCACGACTAAGGTCATTTCGAGCAAGATCCACCAACATCACATGTTCTGAATTTTCTTTAGGGTCTTCATGAAGCTTCTTGGCCAGTTCAGCATCTGCTTCATCATTTCCTGTTCTGCGGAAAGTACCCGCAATAGGGTGGATTGTAGCCTTACGATCTTTAATTACCAATTGAGCTTCTGGAGAAGAACCGAAAATCTTATAACTACCATAGTCGAAGTAGAATAAGTAAGGCGATGGATTTACCGATCTTAAGGCACGATAAACGTTGAATTCGTCTCCCGAAAAGTCATCCTGAAACCTTCTAGACAGCACAATCTGGAATACATCTCCTCTGAAACAATGCTGAATTCCTTTATCAATGATCTGGAGGAACTCCTCATCATTATAATTCGAGGACTCTTCTTGTGCAGGTGCAAATTCGTAGGAAGGGTAATTTTTATTATTGACTAGATTCTCGATTACCGCAAGACCTTTCGGTGTTGAACCTTCCGGTGAATGCTCGAAGATGTAGAGCTCATTTTTGAAATGATCTATGGCAATCACATAGCGATAAACATGATATAGAATATCAGGAATACCATATTCATCTGCCTGATGATCTCCAACAGGAATGTTTTCGAAATGCTGCACTGCATCATAGCCTATATACCCGAAGAGCCCGTTATTGATAAACTTGAATGGGTTTTCATCCGCCTGGAATGATGCTACAAACTCATCCAGCTTTTGCATTACCTCACTCCCCTCAACCTCACCTTCGGTCATTTCTCCAGGCAGGGATTGTTTGTAGTAATTGTCTTTCGCTTCAAACCTGGCAATAGGTTCACAGCAGATGTAGGAAAAACTATCATCCGCACCATGATAATCCGAACTCTCCAAAAGAATGGGGTTCTCAAACTTATCACGCAGCTTCAAGTAGATACTGACTGGTGTGACAGTATCGGCAAGCAGTTTCTTATAGTTGGTATTCAGTTTTATCATTACTCATTCTACTCTTTGTCATTGCGAGTGAAGCGAAGCAATCTCCACTTTAATGAGATTGCCGCGGTCGTTCTACGAACTCCCTCGCAATGACGAAAGTCCTGAAACGAAAAAAGCCTGCATGAACTGCAGGCTTTTAATTTATATTTTTAGCTATAGCACTTAGTTCACGTTATCGGAGTTCCGTTACGTGCCACCACCAAGCGTTATATCTGTTTGTTCTTTTCATTGGGTCAAATGTAGAAAAGGATTTTTTTAAAGCAAATGGAAATTTTAGAATTTGATAGAAAACGTAAAAACTCATCCACAATCGGCTTTTAAGTCCTTTGGTAGGTCAAGAATCATAATCACAGAACCTACTTCAAACGTTTAATCATCTCCCATGCTTCAGTATCAAAAGCGTTTCTTTTGTTCATTTTGGCATACAACTCCAGAGCTTTTGATTTATTCCCTAGGTAGGCATGGCACCGGGCTTGATACCTGATTATTCTCGTTGACTCATTTGGGTATTTCTCAAGGGCAAAATCGAACATATCTAACGCTTGTTGATACTTATCTTTCTGCAATAACCTCCTGCCTATCAACGTGGTATAAAAACCATCTAAGGCTTGGGTTTTTGTTATTTCTGAGTATTTGGACTTGCCTGAGTCAACCCCATTCTTTATGGCCTCTTCTACAATTTGGGTAATGAGCTTTGAAGGATCTCCTTGGCCTATTTTAAATTCGTTACCACGTTTAGCCACCAATGAAAACTCTATTTTGACTTCTTCTGAAAGTACTTTCTCACCCCATCGTCCGCCATGAATATCGTAATCCATACGATTGAGTGTTAGCTCACCTTTAAAACCAATATTAAGGTTCCCCCAAAATGGGTCCTCAAACCTACCAGTAGTTCTCTGAAAAGGAATTGTGACTTCTTTGGTCTTACCCTTCATTGTTAAATCACCTATCAGTTCCATCTCACTACCGGTAACCTTTACTCTTTTACTTTTAAAGGTGAGCATTCTGTGTTGCTCTACATCGAAGAAGCTTTCCTTTTGCAAGTCCTTATCTCTAAAGGAACTTCCCGTATCAATAGATGAAGCGTCTATCACTAAACTTACCGAGGTATTGCTAGGATCGTTTTCATTGTAAAGAACATTTCCAATTACCCGATTGAAAGAGCCTTCGACATCACTAAATCCAAAAAATCCAATGGCAAAATTTAGTTTGGAATGAGAGGCATCTACACTAAATATTTCAACATTCAAGTCCGGAATTAGACTTGGGTCCTCAGGCCATACCTTATCGGTTTGTGACTTTGCAGAAATGGCTATAACAATTAATAGGAAGAGAGGTAGTAGTTGGCGTATCATGTTTTTATTTAAAAAAAGGCCCTCTCTGACACAAAGCAGAGGATTTGGGGTGAATTTTACCTTTTCTGTGACGAAATGCTACGCCCGGACATTGGAAAGCAGGGGCATTAAGTTTTTGCGGTAGCTTCTAGTCGAAGTCAGCTGTTTGCCATTACTCAATTTCAATAAATACTCGCCTTGGTACAAATGTTCAAAACTCTCTAGAAACTTAAGGTTTACAATGGAAGACCTATGTACCCTGATAAATGAAGTATCGAGTCGAGCTTCTAAGTTGTTCATTGTCTCTCTAACTCTGAATTTTCCCACTTTGGTAAATAAAGTGATGTAGTTTCCAGAGGCTTCGCAGCTAATGATATCCTTAATGAGGATAAGTTTATATACCCCATCAATTTTCACCTTAAGCTGTCCGGAAAATTGGTCTACGCTATCCCTTTCTTTTCCCGCTGATTTTATCTTCCCTCTTCTATAATAAAGGATAGTTGACAATGAAGTAATCAATACCCAATATGAAAGGAAATTAGTAATAGAACTGCTCAATAACATATACCTAAATCGGTATATTATCTTAAAGGGATTCCATGAATCGAAAAAACCCATTCCGACCAGATCTCTAACCGCAAAATCCACTACCATAGCCAGTGACCTGTGTAATATCGCCAAAGGAATGCCCAGTAATAGATGGGCCAAAAAAGCACGCCACATCCGCTTAGATGTTAAGTCATAACGCTTTGTAAAGCGAATAAGAAAAGGTGTCAATAATGCCCATATCAAGGCTCCTGACGCTTGGAAAAAAAAATTCTGAAGCCATTGGACTTCACCATTCGCATGCAACTGCCCTAATGCTGAACGTGTGGTTAATAGCACTGCCAGCAACAGCCAGAATACAGCTATTACCCAAGTTCTATTTCTTTTCTGGAAAATGAAGTCCATTTGTATTTGGTTAGACGAAGATAGACCATCAGAGGTTAGCTCTTTTTAGGCCATTCCTGTTCTCATATAAAGTCTGAGCTCCAAATATGGAGAACCATCGCATAGAATTATCAAGAGTCATTGAACTTCACTTCTTGAAAATTCTATCCACATGTTTTTTAGGAATAGACAATAAAAAACCGCCCGAAGGCGGTCTTAATTAATTTCTGCTTTCAATCGAACGATACTTTATTTCGTTGTAAGACTGAATATGACCTGCAAAGTCTCTGAACTTCGGCCGCTTTCTTTGCGCTTTGATTATGTCAGGCTCATCGGCAAACAGATCGACAAAGGACTTTTTAAAGGATGCCTTTCTGACAATCATGGGCTTACCCTCCCCCTTAACAACCCAATAGGTTCTTTCTTCACCTCCTACTAGTGCAATCCCCTGAACACCAATCGGCATAGACTTGGAACCATTACGGTGATCATAGACTTTTATGTGTTGATCAAAACCAGGGTTCAATAGTTGAAGTAGTGCGATCTTGTTCTTCCTTCTAGGCATATTTTGTGCATCATAGTAAATCCATTCACGATCCAGGATATCATTCTGATCAGTGTTTAGAATATGCCTTACAGAAGTAGACTTTTCTGATAGGGTCGATAGTTTCGCAAATGAGCCTGGCCTAATGGCAAATCTTTGAATATCTTCCGCTTTGAATTTGTACAGCCTACCGTCTTCATCCCTGATTCTTAGCCGTGTAATAAAGCCTCTGGATTCGGTGGCTCCTCCTAAGTAACCCACGATGGTTTCTCCATCATTGGTGATAACATAACATTCCCTATTGCTGACAAAGTCAGAAAAGGGTTCAACAAAGTCTTGCGCCATGACCGGACCCAGACCAACAAAAAATAGTGAGATTAATAATTTGAGTTTTTGCATGATGTAATGGTTTACCCTCTCTGGACAATCTTTGTGCCAAATTAGAGAAACCCACTATTTGCTTATTGATCAGCTCTAAGTCTGATCACTACTGGTCGATGATCTGAGACGACAGAACCATAAGTTGAAACGCAATTATCTATGCTGATGACTTCCGTAGACACTTCGTTGTCAAACAGTTCATCGGTGATGAGGATATTATCAATTTGGCTGGCAAATGAAGGAAATGACCATCCCGACTGAGGTCCTTCAGCAATGGGCAGTGTGGTAAACTTATAGTTCTGTGGATCATCGAGGAATACTTGAAAAACATTATCTGTATCCACTATATCATCATTGTAATCTCCTAACATTAATACCTCCTCTGAAGCCAGGTTATTATCTATATATGCTTTCAAGAGATCAGACGCGGCCCTTCTCCGATCCTGAGAACCATTGCAGCATTTTAAATGAATATTGATCAGGCTGACACTAAGTCCATTAGTATGACTCACTTTCATTAGATAGGGCCTTCTAAAAGCTGTAAATGCATTGTTATTCTCGCTTGAAGCCTCTTCATAAAGGTTCATTGGGGTGCCATCAACGGTAACTTCACCTGCTTTATAGAGATATCCAACCATTAGATTGCTTCCATTAAACTGTGTTACAAAGCCTGACCAACCTTCTAAGCTTGACACCAGGGCATCAAAAGCACTTATACTAGTTATTTCTTGCAAGGCAATTACGTCTAAATCATAAGTTTCTATGATTTGCTCAACCATATCAGCTGTAGTGCTTGTCTTCGGAAACTGCTCAATATTCCAAGTCATAATATCAAACGTCTCACTCGAGACTGTAACAGGACAATTAGCCAATGACAAGGGTGTAGGCGTATTGTCGTCATTATCTGGTGTTGAATCATCACTTCCTTCACAAGAGGTTAAAATAATGGCAACAAGGATTAGCCAAAAGCTCTTTTTCATAGCGCAAAGATAGTCGGTGTAAAGTCAATTGAAACGATTCTGCTTTTAGGCTTTTGTTAAGTTCTTCTTTCCTTCAGAACCTTTATCAGGCCATAGACTAAAGTGATCAAGGCAAGGCCTAGTATGATTATTTGCGTGTTGCCCGCAAATGAAAATTGACCACCAAACACTGAATATCCCGCTTTAAAAACATTAATAAAACCCAGCATGGCGGTGACAAAAACGGTAATGGCCATAAACACATTAAGCCAAAGACTGTTTTGGTTTTCTTTCATTATCGTGGCCTGATTCACCATCATCCAAAGTATAAAAGCCAAAAGTGGTAATATCAGTCCATTGGCTGCCTGAGCTAGAATGATCACCGGTATTGGTTTTATGTTAGAAACTCCAAAAACCAATCCGGTCAAGAGTACCAACATCCAAATTCGCTTGAACTTCCAGGTAGCTTCATCAGGTTGTGCTTTAGTTGCACTTTTAATGGTAATAGCACCAGCAAGAGCAGCTGTTATGCTCGAAGTGAAGCCAGCAGCAAATAGCCCAATAGCGAAAACTACCCCCATCAATGCACCATAATTCGAGACTAGATTCTCGTAGAGGCTACCAAAGCCAAATTCACCATTAAGCGATGTACCGACCACTAATACGGCCATAGAGATGACCCCTCCAAGAATTATTGAGGGTATCATACCAGAACGCATTTGCCTTATGGTTTGCCCTTTGGCCAGCCCTGAGCCGAGAAAAATGTTATAAGGTACAATAGTGGTACCTACCAAACCCAGGGTAAGCAATGCACTCTCTTCCGAAATCTGCGGGATAAAAAGACCTTGAAAAAAGGAGTTCGCATCAATACTCAAATTCAAAGCCGCATACAAGAAGGCTAAGCCCATAATGGCGACAACGATTCCCAAAAAATTGGCCACCTTATTTATACTTCCTTTATAAAGTACCGCTGCGGCAACCACCACAATGACAATGGTGAAGATCCATACTGGTGGCCCAGTGATTATTAAGGCCAGACCGGAAATAGCTCCAAGAATGTTACCCGCTTCATAGGCAGCGCAACCCAAAAACACCGCGATAGCAATAAACCAAACAAGGCTTGATGATTCAAAACGACTTTTAATTGCCTCACCAAGACTCAGGCCTGTCACAATACTGACCCTTGCTGCCGCCTCTTGTAACACCACACAAGCGAGCGTAGAAAAGAGTAAGGCCCACAATAGTTGGTACTGATGATTGGCTCCGGCTGAAGCGGCTGTGGTTACAGTTCCTGGTCCAATGAACGCGGCTGCGATCACTAACCAAAAAATGAAATTCCAGAATCTTGATTTCATCGTGGAAGATACAAATTTAACCTAAGCATGGTCCTTCTGTTGAACCTCCTGTTAGCCTTTTGAAAAAAATGAACCGCTGTGTATGAAAATTGTGATCAGTTGACGTTCTTCAAACAAAGAATAATCGCTGACCATGTCAAAGCTTGAATTGGCCATAGTTTTTGGAGGAAAGTCCACAGAACACGAAATCTCACTCCTTTCTACCAGAAGTATTCTGGATCAGATAGACCAAAGCAAATACACCATTTCACTGATCCATATTGACATTAAAGGAAGTTGGTCACTGGTAGATAGCTTCGATCAAAAAGAATCCACAGCAATAGCACTTATACCCGGTCAGCATGGTGCCTTAATATTGGCAACCGATACTGGAAAGATATTAAAACAGTTAGACGTGGTCTTTCCAGTGCTACATGGCGTTTTTGGTGAAGATGGTACCATTCAGGGCTACCTTAGAATGATGAATGTGGCATTTGTGGGTTGTGATGTCATGGCATCATCGGCATGTATGGACAAAGACATGACCAAGCGCATTTTGCGAGATGCCGGAATTGGTATTGCCCCATATGCCATTGCTACTTCAGAAAGCAAACCAGACTTCGCAAAACTTGAACGTGATCTGGGTACGCCCCTGTTTATAAAACCAGCCAACCTGGGTTCCTCAGTTGGAGTGTTTAAAGTGGAAAACGAAAAGGAATACTTGGAAAAACTCGATGACGCACTGACCTATGACAGTAAGGTGCTGATTGAAAAGACGATCCATGGTAAAGAAATTGAATGTGCAGTTTTAGGGAACGAAAAACCAAAAGCCTCTCTCCCCGGGCAGGTAATCATGAATACTGAGTTTTACGACTTTGAATCTAAGTACGTAGATAAAGATGCCTCCTCTACCCAAGTTCCAGCCGACCTTACCGATCAGCAGTTAGAGAATGTAAGACGAATTGCAATCAAAGCTTATCAGGCCATGGGCTGTGAAGGACTTTCTAGAGTTGATTTCTTTGTGACTCATGAAGGGGATATTTTAATCAATGAGATCAATACCATTCCTGGATTTACAAACATCAGCATGTACCCAAAAATGTGGGAAGCTACTGGTATTCCTTATACAGAATTGATTGACATTCTTATCGAACTGGGTATAGAAAGGTATAAGAGGGATGCGCAATTGAAAATTGTTGCACAGGCCGTAAAATGAGTTTTTTGTCATACAAGCATTCTAATTTGTTAACATTAGATTATTGACTTTTTAGCTAAAGATGCCTGATATTGCTCTAAGGAATGAAATCCAAGCACATGTCAACACCTAGCACCAAACCACGTGTAATCAAAGACTTCGAAAAACTTGACCTGTCCATTCAAGAACAAATTAAACTTGAATACCCTGAAGGATTCGAAGAAAACTTAATCTCCTTTACCAATCAGGAAGGTAAAAGAGTTTCTGCACTTCCTTTTGAAACTGATGAAAAGCATTATCTGGTAAGAATGACCATCGAAGAGGCCCAGCAAATCATCGAAGACGATGATGACTACGATGACGATGGTAATTTAAAAGATGATATTAAGGAGGAATATCAAGACAAACATGAGGAAGAAGCCGAAGTGCATGATCCTTATGCCGATGATAACAATGAGGAAGACTAGTCGTCTTTTTCAATATACTATTAGAAAACTCATTCTATGAGATTAGGAATTATCGGAGGTACAGGTATGCTTGGCCATCACATTGCTATAGCAGCTGGCTTCAAACAATATGAGATTGTTATCATCCACCGTAAGGATTCCGACCTGAGTAGAATTCGTGATTTGAAGTATGAATCCCGAACTGCTGATTTGAGTGATCGAGGCAGCCTCATCAAAGCTTTTGATGGTCTTGACTATATCGTAAATGCGGCTGCCTACTATCCTACCGTACCCAGGCCTTTGGCAGCCGAAATCAAAACAGCACGACTTCAAATGCAGTTTTTTATTGATGCTGTTCGTGAATCAAGCATTAAAAGAGCACTTTATGTTGGGGGAGCAATTGCTATTCCAAAATCACCAGTTGGAATGGCCAATGAATCTGGGCTTTATGAAAGTGCACCTGAGAACAATGCACCATATGTCCAGGTAAAATGGCTTATGGACGAGATGGCAAGAGAAGCTGCAAAAACAGGAGTCCCCCTAGTGATTGGTATACCATCAATGACCTTTGGAGAATACGATTATGGGCCAACAACAGGGCGACTAATCGTTGAATTAGCTAATCAAACCCTACCTGCCTATATAAAAGGAGATCGCAATGTAGTTTTTGCGGGTGATGCCGGACGAGGGCTACTCATGGCACTTGAAAAAGGGAGGTTCGGTGAACGGTACTTGATTACAGGAGATAACACCAATACAGATGACCTTGTGGCTTTAATTTGTAAGAAGGCTGGTGTGGACCCATTGAAGAAAACACTATCGCTCAAATTGGCCAAGATCATTTCGAAAATTCAAGAAACAAAATACACCCTGTTTAGGGGCACAGCACCTACCCTATCATCAACAGCAATTGCAGTGCTTTCTGGTGGACAACATCTTGATGGAGATAAGGCGAAAAGTGAATTAGGCTATACCCCTGAATTAAGTGCAGAGGATGCCGTACACCGCGCATACGCTTGGTTCAGAAGCGAAGGTTATATCAAATAGGGATAATTATTCAGTTTCCCTTCCAACCCTTTTTTATTTGATCAGGTCTAATAAGACAAACGAACTTTCATGAGAAAACTCTTTTGTACCCTTTTTTCTCTATTACTGATTTTAACCTCGTGCTCGAACTCAGATGAGGACATCGACAATACGACTGAATGTCCTGACAATGTAGTCTGTACTGAGATTTTAATTTCATTGACCTTTAGTCCTAAAGGTGCTAACGATACGCCAATTTTTTTGGATAACTATTACTCCCAAAATCTAGACAATGGCCAAACCTACAGTATTTTGAATAGTAATATTGCCAGTACTGCAAGCTATGTAGTTGTCAGCGATGAACAACTTGAAGAGATTAATCAAGAGGGTACTAACATTCGATTTATAGGCCTCCAGGGAAATCAGATTGTCGTGCAGCAAGACTTTCTCGTTGGTCATGATTGCTGTCATATAATTCCCCTAAGCGGTCCATTTGACGACCAATAGCATAAGAACTCCTTACAAAGTCAGTAAGCCCAAACATTAACTCAGACAATTTTCATAGATTCATAGCCTGAGATCAAAACCGACTATGGATGCTGTAGATATCAACTGCGATATGGGTGAGAGCTTTGGCAATTTTAAAATTGGCAATGACGAAGCGATTTTTCCTCATATCACCTCCTGCAATATAGCCTGTGGCATTCATGCCGGAGACCCCTATCATATAGAGAAGACAATCAACCTAGCACTTGAACATGATGTTCAAATTGGCGCTCACCCGGGCTATCCTGATTTACAGGGATTCGGACGAAGAGTCATCCCTATAGCGCAGGAGGAACTCTCCTCCTTCATCAAATACCAAGTATCTGCGCTACAGGGTATGGTAGCCAGCGCTGGGGGTAAACTAGCCTATGTAAAACCTCATGGAGCTTTATATAACGAGATTGCCAATAATAAGACCGTAGCGGAAACAGTCTATAGTGCCATTAAAAAGATTGACCCCGAATTGAAAATCATGGGGCTGGCCGGTAGTCATGTTGAGGAGATACTGGAGACTGTCGGTATGGAATACATACCAGAGGCTTTTGCAGACAGAAGGTATGAGGCTGATGGTAAACTTAGGTCAAGGTTATTACCGATGGCCGTGATAGATGATCCATCATTTGCTGCTCAACAAGTGGTTTCTATAACCCAACAAGGCAAGACAACAACCCTGGATGGAGTTGATGTAATGCTTTCTGCCAAGAGTTTCTGCATTCATGGCGATAATCCTGCTGCTGTGGATATATTAAGAGCAATCGAGGCGTTATTAGTTGAAAATCAGATTGACAAAAAGCACTTCTGATATGAAGATCCAGCCTTTTGGGGAAAGTGCCGTTTTAGTATCCTTCGAAAAAGTAATTTCTGAAGAGGTAAATCAAAAGGTAATATCATTATACAATGCGCTAGGTGATCAAAAGGGAATCGTCTACCTCATTCCTGCATATAACTCGCTCACCATAGGCTTTGAACCTGAAGACTGGAGTTTCGACTCAGTTTCAAAGTTTATATGGAAACTGAATGAAGCACTCCCAAAAGAAGAGACAGAAAAGGCGTCAAAGATCTACTCCATCCCAGTCTGTTATGAGCAGCCATTTGACATGGACTCTAATGAAGTCTGCGCACAAACAGGCTTAAACAAGGAGGAATTGGTCCAAGTACATACCGATCAGGTCTTCAGGGTTTATATGTTGGGTTTTGTAGCGGGTTTTGCCTACATGGGAAGCTTACCTAAACATTTAGCTTGCTACAGAAAAGCGACTCCCCGACTGAGTGTCCCAAAAGGTTCTGTAGGCTTGGCGGGCTTACAGACAGGCATCTACCCCACTGAAGCTCCTGGAGGTTGGCAAATAATCGGGCGAACGCCTCTCAATATGTTTGATCCGAATCGAGAACAGACCAGCTTACTGAAACCCGGAGATTATGTAAAGTTTAGATCGATCGGATTAGAAGAGTTCAAAATCATTCAGCTAAAGATTGAAACCGCCATTTTCGAAATGGAAGAAACCCATGTCTGATGTACTGACTATCACATGTTTGAAGGCGGGACTCTATACGTCCATCCAAGACGAAGGTCGAATGGGTTTTCAAGATCAGGGAATTCCATTCTCTGGTGCTTTGGATAAAAGCTCAATGCACATAGCTAATAGCCTGGTTGGCAACCCTTCAACAACTCCAGTATTGGAAATAACCATGTTTGGGCCAACACTCTCATTTCAAGGCAAAGGCCAAATTGCTATAGCAGGGGCCGATATGAAAGCTACACTCAATGGCAACCAGATTGAAAACTATTCCACAATTGATGTGAACTCAGGAGATGTCTTAACCTTTCATGATACAGTCCATGGTTGTCGAACTTATCTGGCGGTAGGAGGTTTATGGCAAACCAAACGATGGTTAGGTAGTTACAGCGCACTACCTAGCTTGATGCAAAGCGATGCCTTACCTTCAAAGATCAGAGACGGTTTCAGCTTTGAGGTCATTACAGGAGACAAGTTTCCTTCAGTGAGAATCCCGATGCACCAGAGGCCGATATATGCAGAATGTTATATAATTCGTGTTGTCACGGGGCCTGAGTTTCACCAATTCGAAATAGATGTAATTCAAGCGTTCTTCGAGCAAATCTTTGTTGTGGATGCTGATTCGAACCGAATGGGATACCGTTTAAAAGGATACCTTGACGCTTATAAACCATTAGGAGAGGAAATATCATCAGGAATTACGATCGGGACAGTTCAGCTCAACAACGGAGGCAGCCCCATCATATTAATGGCTGATGCACAAACCACCGGTGGTTATCCTAGAATAGTGAACGTAGTTCAAGAAGATTTGGAGATAGTGGCCCAAATGAAGCCTGGTGACGAGTTAAAGTTCATGCTGGTTAGTTTAGAAAACTCTTAAATGCGAAAAGGCGATCTCCGTTCGAAATCGCCTTAATCAACCTTAAACTAAAACTACTAACTAATTATTCAATTGATAATATTCTGTTCCCGACTGCTCAGTAAGCAAGTCAGCTTGTCTTAAAATTTGGAGCTGATCCTGATCCAACTCTGATCTTTCTCCAGCGACCAACAATTCGTTATTTGCATCATATACTTTCACATATTCGCTTGTCTCGAAAAGCTCGTCTCCTATTTCTTCATAGTAGTCCTCCACATACTCATCTACATATTCTAAGTAATGAGCTTCTTCAATAGCAGGGACTTCCGATAAACTTGCAACTGAATCTGACTTGGCAGAGGTAAGAATTGTTCCTGCCAGCAGTAGCGCGAAAAGCGCTGAGATATTTCTTTTACTAACTGTTTTCATGTTGTTCTGATATTTTGAGTTCCGTCCTGAGACGGAAGATTGACCTAAAAATTGACCGTTGTTTTTGACCTGCCATTCTTTTTCCAATCGCTATGCCAAAAAATTTAACTTATTGATAATCAGTTAATTAACTTTTTAAGAAGTTTTAAACCTGTTCGGATATGTCCATTTCCGTTCATAAATGCGGACAATTCTGTTCGAAATAGGGTCCAAAAAAAGTTGCATCAGGAGGAAAAAAAATGTTTAACGGTGCCTCAGGCGGATAAATTGAAGTTTTGACTTTAATTTGCCGAAGCAATATGAGGATACCAGAATCGCCTGATTTATCAACTTTTAATTATCATCTGCCAGATGAGAAAATTGCTAAACGTCCTCTAGCGAACCGGGATGATTCCAAATTACTGCTATATGAAAGGGGCCATGTCAGTGATAAGGTATTTAGAGAAGCGCCTGGCTTTCTTGATGAGCATACAACACTCTTCTTCAATAACACGAAAGTAATCCCTGCAAGACTTCACTTTCACAAGGAGACCGGTGCCCAAATTGAGATCTTTCTGCTCAAGCCCGTATCGCCAACCCCAATCATCAGTACGGTGATGGAGTCGACTGATGAAGTTGCTTGGGAATGCATGGTTGGTAACCTCAAAAGGTGGAAGGAACAAACGGTTCTTAACAGAATATTAATTGATGAAAGTAAGCAAGAGGTAAAACTAGAGGCTACTTTGGTCAATAGGAATGAAAGATTAGTGTCCTTTAAATGGGATAATCAGAATTATTCTTTCGCAGAGATAGTCGAATTAGCCGGACAGGTACCTCTTCCTCCCTATCTGAATCGTGCTGCCGAACCTGAGGACAAACCTCGCTATCAAACGGTATATTCTAAGGAAGAAGGTGCCGTTGCCGCTCCAACTGCGGGTCTGCACTTTACAGATCAAACACTGAAACAACTTAAGAGAAATGGTGTTAAAGAATCTTTTCTAACACTTCATGTAAGTGCCGGCACATTCCAACCGATAAAAGTTGATGACGCTCGAGAGCATCCTATGCATTCGGAGCAAATAGAAGTTACTATCGATACTATTAAGGACATAGCCACCTCAAACCGTATCGTAGCAGTGGGCACCACATCTATGCGATCCTTAGAAAGTCTCTATTGGTTTGGAGTCCGATTGACAAATGGCAATGAGCAATTTCATATTGAGAAACTTGAACTTTATCAAGAAGATAACTTGCCAAGCCGAACCCAAGCATTTGAGCGCATTTATAATTGGATGATCGACAAAGGGATTGATAAGCTTTCAGGCAGTACTGAAATTTTTATTATGCCCGGCTATCAATTTAAGGTATGCGATGGGTTGTTTACCAATTTCCACCAGCCTGGTAGTACCCTCATGCTTTTAGTAGCTGCATTCATAGGTGAGCATTGGCAAAAAGTATATGATCACGCATTGCAAAACGACTACCGTTTTTTGAGTTACGGAGACTCATCTCTTTTGCTTCCTTAATCTCAAAAGATAACTATATTCGGGTATGACAAAAGTCTACGATTGGCTGATCAATTATATCAACTCTAATATCCCACTTTTGGGTGAGCCAATCCCAGCTTTCGGAGAAGGGGCTACTTTTACAGCAACAGAGATTATCATACCGATTGTCTTTTTATTTCTGGTTAATTTATTGGGTAATCTGGTTCGGGCTACCCTGATTAATCGAATACTCCCCCGGTATGTTCATGACCGAAAAACGGTGCTTTCCATCGGTAATACCACTAAGTATACATTGCTTGTAATAGGTGTTGCCTTTTTGCTGACCGCAATTGGCCTTAATGAAGACTCTGAACTTAACTATTCCTTTACCAGAGACAGTGAAGGCAATCCAGACCTTACCCTCTTCAGCATAGCCAGGCTGGCTTTCTTTATGACATTACTGGTTTTCCTTTCTGGAAAGCTAAAATCCATTTTCGTCAAGCAGATACTTTCAAAATACTCTGATGACATAGGGGTTAGTCAGTCCATAGGAACCATCATACAATACTTTATTATAATAGTAGGTGCTTTCGTAGTTATTCAAAACTCAGGCATTAACCTAGGTTCATTGAACGTACTAGCCGGTGCACTCGGTGTGGGTATTGGTTTTGGCCTGCAGAACATTGCCAATAATTTCATTTCTGGTCTAATCATCCTTTTTGAAAGACCAATTAAGGTGGGTGACCGTATAGAGGTCGGAAATGTATCAGGCGATGTGGTCAAAATTTCTTCTCGAGCAAGTACGGTGAACACAAATGATAATATCTCCATTATCATTCCTAATTCAGACCTTATCAATAAACAGGTTATCAATTGGAGTCACAATGATAGGCGTATTCGATACCATGTGCCTGTGGGGGTATCTTATAAGGAAGACCCTGCAATCATTAAAAAAGTATTACTAGAGGTTGCAGATGCAAATAAAGACGTGCTGAAAAGACCTGCTCCTGATGTGCTCTTTGTAGGCTATGGAGACAGTTCCATAGACTTTGATTTGCTCATATGGACCAGCAGTTACATAGACAAACCGATCATTTTAAAGAGCCAGCTCTATTATGAAATCTTTGAGAAGTTCAAGGAGCACGGAATTGAAATTCCTTACCCTCAGCGGGATTTGCACCTAAAATCTGGTTGGACAAATACAGACAAACCGCTGAAGTAGGATTCAGTAATCAGCGTCAATTTGAAAACTAGTAGATGATTTTTTCATAAATTTGCCCACTTTATAAGGAATTCGGATGAGAGTTATTATTGCGGGTGTTGGAAATGTAGGGTTTCATTTGGCTAAACTTCTCTGTCAAGAGGGACAAGATATTGTCTTGATTGATAGGGCTGCAGATAAATTAAAACAAGCAAGTAATACTATAGACGCAGCTACAATTAAGGGCACTTCCACCTCTTATGCTGTTTTGGAAGAGGCTGGTGTGGCAGATGCAGACTTGCTCATAGCGGTTACTTCGTCCGAAGAAGCCAATATTGCCACAGCGATCATAGCCAAGCACTTAGGGGCAAAAAGGACCATTGCACGAATTTCCAATACAGAATTTCTCTACCAAAAGGACAAGCTCAATTTGAAGCACCTTGGTATTGATGATGTGATTTCTCCTGAGTCGCTTGCCGCCCGAGAGATTAAGAGATTGCTTAAGGAAGTAGCTGTAACGGATAGTTTCGAATTCGAGAAGGGTTTACTTCAATTGATTGGTGTTAATATCGATTCCAAGAGCCCACTCAAAGGCAAGTCAATGCTCGAGGTTGCCAAAATCAATCCGGATCAGTCGTTTATGACGGTGGCGATACTTAGAGATAATGAGACTATTATTCCTTATGGCGATACCTGCTTTGAAGAGAATGATCACGCCTATTTCATTGCTCAGCCTGATGGCGTTGAAAAACTACTCTTCCTTACTGGTAAGAAAAAAGAAGGTGTTAAGAGTGTTATGATTCTTGGTGGATCGCGGGTAGGCTTTCATGCAGCCAAACTGTTGAGCGCTCGATACAATGTGAAATTGATAGAACGTGATGCCCAAAAGTGCTTCGAACTTGCCGATCAATTGCCTGATGCTATGGTCATCAACGGTGATGGTAGAAATGTCGATCTCTTGGAAGAAGAAAGCATCAATGAAATGGACGCCTTCATTGCTGTAACTGGTGATTCTGAAACGAATATCATCTCCTGTCTGGTAGCTAAAAAAATGGGCGTCAAGAAGACCATTGCCATGGTTGAAAACATGGACTATATACACCTGTCGCAAAGTATCGGTGTTGACACCATGATCAATAAGAAACTGATAGCTGCCAACTTTATATTCCGTCATATTCGTCAGGGAGAAATTGTATCTATCGCTAGTATTCATGGAGTAGATGCAGAAATCCTAGAGTTTGAAGTGCAGGAGACCTCAAAGATTACCCAGCAAGAACTACGTAATCTTGAATTCCCAAAATCTGCTATCATCGGTGGCGTTATCAGAGATGGCAAAGGTTTGACCACTCCAGGCAACTTCAAGTTTCAACCTAAAGACCGAGTTGTTGTACTGTCCAAGCTTGAGTGTATCAAAAAGGTTGAAGATTACTTCATCTAGAACAATCTCATGAGGTTCAATTTAAAAGTTATCGGTGACATACTGGGGATTCTTCTCCTCATCAATGGTGGCTTTATGGCGCTATGTCTGCCAATCTCGCTTTATTACGGAGAGCATGATTGGATTGCGATAACCACATCCAGTCTCATTACCCTTGGTTCTGGCTTCCTATTGAGATACCTCACCAGAAAAAAGAAAAGCAAAGAACTCAAAAAGAAAGACGGATACTTGATTGTCACAGCGGGATGGATAGTAATGTCCATTTTTGGTGCTTTACCTTATCTCATCAGTGGCTCTATCCCCAACTTTAGTAACGCATTTTTCGAGACCATTTCTGGTTATACCACTACCGGAGCATCCATCTTAACAGATATAGAATCAGTGCCGAACGGCATTCTATTCTGGAGAAGCTTAACACAATGGATAGGTGGTATGGGAATCATAGTACTGGCCCTTGCTATCCTACCCTTTTTAGGTATTGGAGGAATGCAGCTCTTTGTTGCTGAAGCCCCTGGAATTACTCCAGACAAACTTCAACCACGTATTCAGGAGACTGCCAAACGGTTGTGGTTTCTCTATGTCGGGCTGACTTTAGCAGAAGCTATTGCCCTTTATTTTGCAGGTATGGGGCCTTTCGATGCGATCAATCATTCCTTAACTACAATGGCTACAGGAGGTTTTTCGACTAAAAACGATAGCCTTCAGTTTGTAGAGCCTGTGATCCAGTATATCGTCATCTTCTTTATGTTCCTTGCAGGAACAAGCTTTACACTTACCTACTTTGGCCTAAAAAGGAATTTTAAGAAAGTCTTCAAAAACGAAGAGTTTTTAGTCTACCTCAGTTTTACAGCGGTAATCACTGTAATTGTAACGGTAACGCTACTAGTTGTTAATGACAAACCCTTTGAAAACTCTTTCAGAGATGCGCTATTTCAAGTAGTCTCTTTGATTACAACTACCGGTTTTGTATCCGCAGACTATACTTCGTGGGCACCCTTCTTGTCAGTACTATTCTTCGTCCTTCTTTTTGTGGGTGGCTCTGCCGGATCAACCGCAGGTGGTGTGAAGGTAATTCGACACATTGTACTGTTCAAAAACTCCTTCTTAGAGTTAAAAAGACAGTTGCACCCTTCCGCTGTAATGCCCGTGAGAATCAGTGGCAAGGCCGTTGAGCAAAACATTGTATATAATGTACTTGCCTTTATTATGATCTACATTTTGGTCTTCCTGGTAGGTGTAATACTCCTTTCCTCCATGAATGTCGACTTTGACACAGCGTTTGGTGCTGTTGCAACATCTTTGGGTAATGTTGGGCCAGGAATTGGAGATGTAGGACCTATGAACAACTTTGAGGGCATGCCTACTGCCGGAAAATGGCTGTTATCAGCCTTGATGTTATTGGGTAGGCTTGAACTATTTACGGTATTGATGCTACTCTCCCCTCACTTTTGGAGAAAGCGATAAGCGATATTAGAAGGAGAATAAGCCTTTCTTTTCTTTGATTTCGAAACCAGCAGATTTCACAAGGTCTTCAACCTCAACCTTATTTAAATCATTACCAGAAACCGTGAGCAACTTGTTTTTCGAGTCAGTATCGACCGACCACTCTTCAACACTTCTGGCCTTTTCCATAAAGGGTGTTACTGTAGCAACACATCCACCGCAGTTGATATTCGTCTTATAAACAGCTTTCTTCATTTTAACACAGTTTTATTGCGCCATCGATTGATCTTAGTATCTTTCGAAAAGGCTTCCTTATGGCCTTACAAATCTATTCAAAATATAGTTCAAGCTTTGACCTTTTCAGAACTCAATTTACATGAAGATGTGCTTGCAGGATTGGATGCAATGGGGTTCGAAAAACCAACTCCAATCCAAGAGGCAGCCATCCCAACTATAATAGCCAACAAAGATCTTATTGGTTGTGCTCAAACGGGAACAGGAAAAACCGCTGCGTTTTTACTGCCTTTGATGCACAAAATTGCCGAAAGTGGTGTCTCAGATGAGCATATCAACACCATGATTATCTGCCCAACACGAGAACTGGCTGTACAAATTGATCAGCAATTGGAAGGATTAAGCTACTTCAGCGGAATTACTTCACTACCAGTTTATGGCGGTGGTGATGGTGCTGGCTTTACCAGAGAAAAGAATGCACTGGCCAAAGGAACTCACGTTGTAATCGGCACACCAGGCAAGCTTATATCTCACCTGAACCTCGGTTATGTAAAAGTAGATCAGTTGAAGCATTTGGTCCTCGATGAGGCCGATAGAATGCTCGACATGGGTTTTCATGAAGACATCATGAAGATCATCAACCACCTGCCAAAAGAGCGTCAAAACCTCCTTTTCTCGGCCACCATGGCTCCGAAGATTAGAAAGATGGCCAAGGAAATATTGAATAACCCTGAGGAAATCAATATTTCAATTGCCAAGCCTTCAGAAAAGATTACTCAAGCGGCATTCCTCACCTATGATTCTCAAAAGATTGACTTGGTAAAGCACTTATTGAGATTTGGAGATATTCCTAGCCTGATCGTATTTACCTCTAGAAAAAGTAAAGTGAGAGATATTACCCGCGCTTTACAAAAAGAAGGGTTTAAGGCAAAGGGTATTTCGAGTGATCTTGAGCAAGTAGCAAGAGAGGACATTCTCAGAGAGTTCAAGAATAAACAATTGCCCATCATTGTGGCCACGGATGTAATCTCAAGGGGAATCGATGTAGACAACATCGATATGATCATCAATTATGATGTACCCAACGATGCAGCAGACTATGTACACCGTATTGGTAGAACAGCCCGGGCCGAGTCTGAAGGCGAAGCTGTCACTTTTATCAATGAAGACGATCAGGAGAATTTTCAAAAGATCGAGCAGTTGATTGAGGCTGAGGTCAGAAAAGTCCCTATGCCTGATTTTCTAGGTGATGGACCAGAATACAATCCCAAGAAGTTTGCCGGCCGTGGAAAGAGATCGTACGGAGGTAAAAAGAAGAATTTCAAAAAGAGAAGATAGCTAACCACTAAAAAACCAGCACCTCACGCCTCTTTTCGGGCATGAAATGCTGGTCAATGCATCTTCCCTTTATTCTCTATTCATATCTCAATGAATCTACAGGATTAAGTCTTGCAGACTTGATTGTCTGAAAACTAATTGTGAGAAGTGCCACTACCAATACGGCTAACAAGGCTAGTCCGAATACTGCAATATCAATTGTCGTCCTATATTCGAAACCCTGCAACCACTTATCCATGGCAAAGTAAATGATAGGCCAGGCAATCACATTAGCAATGAGTATCAATACGATGAACTCTTTCGAAAGCATGTAGAACACTCCTTGTACCGAAGCGCCCAAAACCTTTCTAATCCCAATTTCTTTAGTTTTCTGCATGGCAGTAAAGGCCGAAAGACCGAATAAGCCAAGACAACCTATGAGAATAGCAAGCACGGAAAAGACAGAGAACATGGATTGAAACTGTTGTTCCGATTTGTACTGATTATTAAAGAACTCATCCAGAAAGAAGTAATCAAATGGATTACTTGGATAGACTGTATTCCATGCACTTTCTATGTCTACCAAAGCTTGCGGGATGGCCTGCCCCTCTACCCTTATCAAGAAATACTCAGCCCAAAATGGAGCTAAAGAAAAGACGGAAGGAGCGGCTTTAACGCGCAAGGATTCATGATTATAATCTTCCACTACTCCTATTATAATACCCGCGTCACCAAAGCTTTCCATGACAACGGTCTTGTTGATGATATCCTCCGGATTTTTGTAACCGAGCATCTCGGCACCAGTTCTAGTAATCAGAAGTGCTGTATCAGGATCGCTGGGAAACTCTCTGGAAAAATTACGCCCTGCAACTATACTCATGCCTAAGGTCTCTATCAGCCCGTAGTCTCCTCCGGTTACATCCATGGGATAAACTTCTCCTTGTGGGCTACTATAGGCTCTCATATCTCCTTGGAACCTTAGTTTTTTACCAGGCACCATTCCACTACTTGCAACAGCCTTAATGCTGGCATTTTTTCTAAGTTCTTCCTGAAAAGTGATAATCTGCTGATTTCTGCCATTTGGCGTACTATCAGCAATGGCCGCCCGTTCAACCACAATAGTCTGTTCCAGATCAAAACCCAAATCAGCAGATTGCATAAAATTCATCTGTTTGGAAACGGTGAGTGTACCAATGATTAATGCCGCAGAAGTAGCAAACTGAAATACGACAAGTCCTTTTCTCAAGAATACTCCTGTGCTGGAGTTTCTAAACTTACCCTTCAGGGTACTCACAGGTTTAAAAGAGGACAATACAATGGCTGGGTAAAAACCAGAAATCAAAGAACCAAATAAGAAGACTACTCCAAGCAATACCCACAAGAACTTATTCTGCCAAAGAACCACAGTCTCTGGCATTCCACTAATTTCATAGAATGCCGGCAGAGCCAAGGCAACAATACCCAAGGCGAGCACTATGGCTAACAAATTGATAATAACCGATTCGAACAGAAACTGTCTGATCAATTGACCTCTCAGCGATCCGAGCACTTTGCGAATGCCCACCTCCCGTGCGCGGTCTAATGATCTTGAAGTAGCCAGGTTCACATAGTTTACCCAGGCAATCACTACTATAAAGACCGCAATGATAGAAAGGAAAGTAACGGGTTCTGAACTACCATTTAGTTCTGCTTCATCAGCCAAATGCGAATCCAGATGAATTCGGTTCATGGGCTGTAAGTACATTCTATGTTCAAGGTTTCTTTCGGCCAACTGCGGCATGTACTTACTAATCATTTCAGGAAGTTTTGCTTCCAAAGCAGCTGCATCGGCACCGGGTCTTAACTTGACATAGGAATAAAAATCTTTTCGCACCCAACCGTTTTTATAACGAGCTAAGGCGCCATCATATCGCCCATAAATGGTTCCAGTTGAAATCAATACATCATATTTGAGGTGGGTATTGGCTGGCAAATCTTTGAATACACCTGTCACGAGGCAGTTTTCATTGTTATAATCATCATCACGGAGTCGAAGTCTTTTGCCCATTGCACTTTCGTTTCCGAAATACTTCCGGGCAGTGCTCTCAGAGATAATAATACTATAAGGCTCATCTAATGCAGTAGCAGCATCGCCTTCAATCATTTCCATCGAAAACATGGAAGGTGTACTGGGGCTGGCATAAAGGAACCTTCTGTGTTTAAGCTTTATGGGTTGCCCTATACCTTCCTCATAGGTGATTACCACATTGTTCTTAGAACCCATGTTGTATAAGTGCGCCCATTCTACAGCTTCAGGAAAGTCATTCACCATGCTTTCTCCAACAGGTGGATAGTTTTCAGCACTGTGATAGACAAGCTCTCCATTTTGGTAGAGCTCAAGACTCACCCGATACATGTCTTCTGAGCCTTCCATAAACTTTTCATAGCTAGACTCAAAACTGACATAATGAAAAATCAGTAAAGCACCTGCGATACCGATCGCTAAGCCTGAGATATTAATGAATGAATACACCCTATTTTTGAGCAGGGCTCTGAGTGTGATTTTTAGATAGTTTGAGAACATGATTCTTTTGTTTGAGTGTTGACCGGATAAAAATTTCTCTTTAAGTATATAGATCCTGAACGATCGGATTACCGTCCAGAAGTAAATGTTTCTTGCCTTGTGGAGCCCCTTCTGCTCAATATTCAGGGCGAATTCCTCCTCTAAGTCTCCCTCTATCTCTTCTAACCAACGTTTGGTACAAAAGACATGAAGGAACCAGAGCGCCAGGCGCGGTGGAGATGGCACATTATTTTTGTAAGACATAAGTTGGTATTGAATTCCAAATATCCTCTCGAAGCGCTTTCGCTTCTTTAAGGCTTTTTACTCCATAAGGAGTGATATAGAAAATACGTTTTCCGCTTACCTCCCCTAACCTTTGTAGCTTCGCCAAGTCTGGAGTTCAAAAACCCCTTCTTTTCCAACCGATATAGGGTTGAATGAATCGCGCTAAGGTTAATCGTTCGTTTGGTTCTGAGTTCTACTTGTTGCTTCACCGATATGCCATAGCCTTCGTCTTCTAACATGGCTACGGTCAACAGCACCACTTCTTCAAACTCTCCTAAATATGTGCCTTTCATATTTTACTATTATGTAAATAATATAACCACAAGTTTAGCAAATTATTTTAACCTAGTGATTAAGTCTTCGGAAAGATTCCATATGATAATGACGAGAAAGACCCCAACACTGTTACTTTCGGATTTTAATAACGTTACCGCTTCAATGGATTTTTTTTGAGTTTACAGCTTCCACTCAGCGGAAATCTCTTCCACAGAGCAGCCGAATTAAGACGTTCTTCATCTTTCATTGAACCATAAGGCTCATTCTTCAGACTTTTATTCTACCAAAAACTCAACACCATTATCATGAAGAACTTCACACTTGCCATTAGAGTACTGCTTAAAAACAAGTTTTACTCCCTCCTTAACATCCTGGGGCTCGCTGTTGGCCTAACGGTCGCCATCATTATTTTTCTATTTGTACAAAGTGATATGAGCTTTGACAAGCAGTTTGGCGATTATGAGAGAATCTATCGTATAGAATCGAATTTCATCGTAGGTGAAAAGGAAGATCGATATGCCTTTGTGTCTCAGTTTTTACCCAAAGGCCTAAAGGCTGACTATCCTGAGATCGAGAACTATGTTCGTTTTAGACCGGCCGGAAAGGTTCTTTTCGACATTGATGGAAGAAAGTTCTATGAGAACAACATCTTCTATGCCGATACTTCTGCCTTTACTGTTTTCAAGTATCCACTGATTCAAGGCGACCCTGAAACCTTGCTTGATGAACCGAACGCCATCGTACTATCTGAGACTCTGGCAGACAAGTATTTCAAAGGACAAGATGCCATGGGACAGACCCTTAAGACGGCTACTAATCAGTTTAAGGTGACAGGTGTGATGAAAGACATGCCGGAGAATGTCCATATGACTTATGACGCTTTTATGTCTTATGAGACGGTGCAAACCAACAAGGAACTCCTTGCACAACAAGAGCAACAAGGTGGGTTATGGAGTCCTTCTGATTTTGCTTACTTGGTCTTTGCGAAGAATTATAATCCTCAGGACTTAAAGGACAAATTCCCTGAGTTCTATGATAAGTACATGGCCCCAATTGCCAAAATCATCAATTATCAAGGGGTCTTCATGATTGACCTCACCAATATTGCAGACACACACTTCAGCTCCCAACCGGCTCAGTTTGACTATCCTACAGGCAATAAAACTTATACCTATGCTTTCACAGCGATCGGCATATTCATTTTGCTTCTCGCCTCGATCAACTATATGAATTTGGCTTCGGCCCGTTCAACCAGTAGATCTAAAGAAGTGGGTATTAGAAAGGTAATGGGTTCTACTAAAAGTGCCTTGGTCACCCAGTTCTTAAGTGAGTCGATCATTATTGCGCTGGTTTCCTTAGTACTAGCCTTTGGTATTGTTACACTACTGATTAACGGTGTTGGCATTGGAGACATCATGGGCAAAACACTGGTTTTTGATCCTATGTCAAACCTCACAATGACCCTTGGAGCATTAGGCGTGACCTTCTTGATAGGTATTCTGTCAGGCCTTTATCCTGCTTTCTATCTATCTGCTGTGAGTACCATAAAAGCGCTAAAAGGCATTGCCAAAAGTGGGCCTGGTAGCATGAATATGAGAAAAGGACTGGTTGCTTTTCAATTCTTCATTTCTATTGCCGTGATCATCTCTACGCTTTTGATGAAAAACCAAATTGAGTTTTTAGCAGATAAAGACCTCGGTTTCAACAAAGACAACGTGGTGATCATTAATATGCAGGACACTGCCATGAGCAACCGTGTTGATTTTATTAAGTCAGAATTGAGACAAAACCCTAATGTCATTAATGTTACTGATGCCATTGTGGTTGGAGGAGACACTAACTTGGGGAACAACTTACTAGGTGCTTCAAAGTCATTAATCAGAGCAGAATCTGCTGATTCTATAAGCAGAGATGATACCTACCCGGTCATGTTTGTGGGAGATGATTACGTAAAGACGATGCAATTAGAACTTGTAGCCGGACGTGATTTTGACAAGAACCAACCATCTGACAGAACATTAGGTGTTTTAGTCAATGAAACTATGGTGAAGAATATGGGCTGGGCTGATCCTATTGGAAGAGAACTCGGGCTACCCATACCTGGCGTTCAACCAAGCAAAGTAATAGGTGTAGTAAAAGACTTCAATGCATTCTCATTACATACGGCCGTTGAACCTATGGTTATGTTTCATTACGATTTCAACCCATTTCTGAAAGCTCAGGGTGCCTTGCCATCCTTTATGATTCATGTAGATGGAAAGTCCTTGAGGCAAACTATGGACTTTATTGAGCAGAAGTTTACCGAGCTAGATCCTGGTCATCCATTTGAGTACCGATTCCTCGATGGTCGTGCGGAAGAATTATACAGAGAAGATGCTCGTCAGAGTAAGCTCACAGGGCTTCTCTCCTACATATGTATCTTCATCTCGTGCCTTGGGCTATTAGGACTTGCCTCTTTTAGCACTTCGCAGCGCATCAAAGAAATTGGCGTACGTAAGGTGCTTGGCGCATCCATTTTCCAATTGGTCTATATGATTTTCAAAGATGTGTTGGTGTTGATCGTTATTGGTTTCGTGATCTCTATTCCAGTCTCTTATTACATTATTGAACAGTGGCTTCAGGAATTTGCCTACCAAATGCCATTAGGACAAATGCTAGCTTTTGCAGCCATACTTTCAGGGGTGCTCTCAATTGTAGTTGCATTCTTAACGGTAAGTTATCATTCGTTGAGAGCTGCAAGTCAAAATCCTGTGAGGGCCTTGAGATACGAGTAAGACTTTTTCCTTTAATTGTTTAGGCCGTTTCCTTTGGTTAGGAGCGGCCTTTTTTCGTTGTACGTTTTCGTTCATAATCTAGTTCGAATACGCACATAAAACGCGTTTCCATAAAGAGCACTCAAACATAAAACACTGTTAAACAACTAGTTATATCCAAAACTTGTTTCTGGTATGTTTAGTGTAGTGGAAGGAGCGTTAACAATTGCCAACCTTTCATATGAAGAATATCGCTTACGCAATTCGAGTATTGCTTAGAAATAAGTTTTACTCATTCCTCAACATTTTCGGACTTGCCATTGGCCTTGCGGTCAGTATAATCATCCTGCTGTATGTGCAGAGTGATTACAGCTATGATAAATCCCATGAAAACTGGGATCAGGTGTACCGTATCGAGTCTAAATTCTACATCCCTCCTAAGAATGATGAGTTTGCTCTCACCTCTACCGCATTGGCAGAAACTATGCAAATGGAGTTTCCAGAAATCTTGTCTTTTACAAGATTCCAAAATACAGGGCAGATACTTTTCAGAATAGACGACAACAATTTCTATGTGGATGACGTCTATCTTGCTGATTCTACCACTTTCGATATTTTCACCCATAAGTTCATTCAGGGCGATCCAAAAACTGCTCTTGTAGAACCTAATAGTCTGGTGTTAACAGAAAGTACCGCACAGAGGCTTTTTGGAGACACAAACCCTTTGAATGAGTTGGTGAAAACCGATCAGAATACATTTACTGTAAAGGGTATTATCGAAGATGTTCCGGACAATGTCCACCTAAGGTTTAATGGCCTTATTTCCTTTACTACTGCTACTTCTGGACAACCTCCTTTGAACGCCCAACAGCGGTCTGGAGCCCTTTGGAATATTGCTTTATACTCATATGTCAAACTCCCTAAAGGATATGACATAAACACCATTTACAACAAGTTCCCCGAGTTCTTTGACAAATACATGGCACCGATCGCTCAATTTGCTCCTTCGCTTAGAGAAGCATCTTTTACCCCAAGATTGGTACCGTTAAATGAAGTTCACTTCAACTCAAAAGTACAGTATGACCTACCTACTGGCAATAAGGCCTACACTAATGCCTTTATGGCTATTGGCCTATTCGTGCTGATTCTGGCTTCTATCAATTACATGAATCTGGCTACTGCCAGAGCTACAAAACGCTCCAAAGAAGTTGGTATTAAGAAAGTACTAGGTTCAACCAAAGGGAGGTTGGTTGGTCAATTCCTAAGCGAATCCATTGTGATCACCTTCCTTTCTCTTATTGTCGCCATCGTGATCGTTAACCTACTGATTCATGGTACAGGCTTAAACGATTTGTTGGACAAAGAACTTGAGCTTCACTTCCTAAGTAATAACCTATTGCTTTTCGGGTCGCTGGGTATCACACTCTTAATCGGAGTACTGTCCGGACTTTATCCAGCCTTTTATCTGTCTACAATTTCAGTACTACTGGCAATGAAAGGCTCAGTGAAATCAGGTCCTGGTAGTCTCTTCTTAAGAAAAGTATTGGTGGCCTTTCAGTTTTTTGTCTCTATCGGAGTGGTAATTGCTACCCTGCTTATGGGTAACCAGATCAACTTTATGCGGCAGAAAGACATTGGTTTTAATAAAGACAATGTTATCATCATACCCACAAGGGACACTTTAGTGAGTCGAAGACTCGAGTTTATTCAGAATGAGCTCCGTGAAAACCCGAATATCATTGATGTGACCACCTCAACGGGGATGAACACTGGAACCTCTAATTCTGTTGGCAATCGCCTGATTGGAGGCGGTCGACAGGTCATGATGGTTGAAGGTAGCGATACGCTAATGGTGACAGACACCTATAACATGATGAATATCGGGGAGAATTTTGTGAGGGCCATGGAAATGGAAATCATTGACGGAAGAGATTTCGATGAGAATATCCCTACCGATATAACGAATGGTGTACTGGTTAATGAGGCGATGGTGGAAAAAATGGGCTGGGAAAACCCGATTGGTAAAAAAGTCCAGAATGCAGGACCTAACGTGCCTACTTTCAGGGTGATTGGGGTAGTCAAGGACTTCCATGCCTTCTCATTGCATGTAAAGGTAGAGCCTACGCTTATCTTCCGATATGAGCGATTTGCGACCATTACCCAGGTACAACCTTCTGTTGTTATACACGCTAAAGCCGGCAAACTTCAGGAGACGCTAAACTATTTAGAAACTCAATATGCCGAGCTTGACCCAAGCCATCCGTTCGAATATGGGCTGCTCGATAGCCAGGCAGAGTTGCTTTACAAGTCAGATAAGAAACAGAGTAGACTGACAGCAATTCTATCATATATCTGTATTCTGATCTCCTGCCTTGGGCTTTTAGGCTTATCGTCTTATACAACGGCTACACGTATCAAGGAGATTGGTGTGAGAAAAGTATTAGGTGCCTCAGTCTTTCAGTTAGTGTTTATGATTTTCAGAGACATTATGGTCCTAGTGATTGTCGGATTTGTGATTGCTGCACCAATTGCCTACCTATTGATAGAAGATTGGCTGCAGGTATTCCAATATACCATGGACTTGCCCACCATGATCATAAGTGCAGCAGCCGTTGCAGGTATTATGGCATTAGTGATTGCCTTCCTGACGGTGAGCTTCCACTCGCTAAAGGCAGCGAACCAAAACCCTGTAAAGGCTTTACGCTACGAATAAAAATAAATCAAAACTCAACCACGAAAGGGCCTCTGTATGGAGGCCTTTTTTTATTTTTGGGCTATGTTCGATGGCCTCGGTTTCCCCAAATCACTTGATGAAGATACTTTCGACCAGTGGTTGGTTGAAGGCAGAGAAAGTAAGATCAATTATGAGTTTATGCTGGTCCTTTGGGAGGAAGGGGAACAGGACTTCTCACCTGTTTATCTAGAGCAAAGAAGTCAATTTGAGGATTATCAGAATGGCCTTTCGACCATTGTCGCTGCTTATCATCTATTTTCAGAGACTAAGATTAGCCTTCATACGGCTTAGGAAGGGGATTAACTCCGTTGATCCCGATTAGGTGGCCTGCAAAAACCCTGGTCTCATTACATTCAACCAATACTTTTTTCATTCTGACGAATCGGAGCAAGCTCGATCAACGGGGATTACTCGTACGCACAGGCATGCGCTCCACCCCTCGTAAATCTCCGCTGCGCTACGATTTCGAACCCAAGGAGTTCTCACCACCTAGGCAAAATAAAAGAAGGGGATTAACTCCGTTGATCCCTTGGAGGGGGCTGCAATGAACCCAGCTGAGCAGGCTCAGCGTAGTTTTTGTTTTATGGCACTTATGAACAAGTTCAACATACCAAAACAAAAAACCCCTGACCTTCGGTCCGGGGTTCATTGCGGAGAGAGGGGGACCTGAAACTCAGACTCTTTATTCTTCATTTTTATGAAATCTAGGCAGATTTTTAGTTTGTGACAGCATGTGACAAACTGATTTGTCACAAATTCAAGGCCACGATTAGGACTTATTGTGACAACTATGTGACAAGGGGATCTTGAAAAAAGTCCAAACACTAAAACCTCGCCAGTCTAATTTGACAAGTCCTCTATCTACATTTCCGATTCTTGATTATCAACCTATTCAAGGTCTATAGACGATACTTTTTGTAGTTCTGCTCTTTTTCACCTTGAACTTAAGCGGACTCCAATTGACAATTTCTGGTTGCTTAAGGTTATCACTAAAGAACAAGACCTCTTTTCCTTCTCTTATTTCGTAAGCAGTATGTTTGAAAGAAAATTCTTTCGATGGACATTCAGAATACAATTTTCGAATCTCAGGCACATTATCATAAGACACTATCCATTTAATGTTTTTTATCGACTTGATTTTGTCACTTACGCATTTATGATTCTTGTCTTCATAATGGTTCATATATAATGAACTTGCCTTCAAATAATATGGAGGATCAAAATAGAAAACTACATTCTCAGATTGTGCTTCAATCTGAATTCTATCTATTAATTGAATTGCGTCTTCCTGAAAAAGGCGTATACTTTTTTTGTGCAGAGCTATTCTTTCTATTCTTTCAATTAAATCTTCCTTATTGAAACGGCAATCCATCAGATAGTTTCCGTTTTGCTCAACTCCCCCCATGACACCAGCATTGATTATACCGGATATGTTGGTTCTGTTTAAATAGAAGGTAGAAAAGCCAAGGCTAAGTAAATCAACATTGTCTTTTTTGAATTGTAAGCTCCTCTGCCTTCTCCATTCTTCAATTGAAAGTTCAGCATTGTAGATCATCTCACAAAGCTCATCAGTATTGTTGATGACTGAATGCCAAAAAGCAAAAATTGACCTATCTCGATCATTAATGGTTATTGAATTAACAAACCCTTCAAGGAGTAAAAAAAGAGCTACTGAAGCCCCCCCTGAATATGGCTCAACATAGTGCCCGTTGATATCATTGTCAATACAGATTTTTGCTATAAACGCGGACAATTTGTTCTTGCCTCCTGGGTATCTCAATGGTGAATACAGCATACTTATAGCTTCGTTGAATCTAAAGAACTCATTAAATCGGTCGCATCTTGGAGCATAAACTCTAATAGGGCAGTCAGATTATCACAAAGTGCTCTTGCGTTTGCTGGTACAGCTTCTACATGATAATTGTGAATTATCTGATGTGGATTTTGAAGATCAAAATCTTCGAAAGCCTTCCTGATACCTACATTCTTGATTAATTCTGAAAACTTTGATTTTAAGGTATCAAAATTAGTGTATTGAAGTTGATTACCATGACGATCTTTGAAAGCCGAATCAAAATGATTAGATGTTTTAATTGGATTTCCGTTCGCTTTGTTAGTGTTTTCTACAACGTACTTTAATGTACACTCTAGAGTCACCCGTGTTAAAGCCGTCTTTGCATTGGGAAAATTGTGTTCATCCAATTTATAACACTCTTCAATTAACCTCTTTAGCCCCGCTGGTATTTGTTTTCTCTTCAATGAAGGTTTATTCTTAACACTATGTCTTGTTGAAGAGGTCGTAGACGCACCAGTAGAACTTCCATCCGAAGCTGGTGGAACTGGGATGCCTATGGTCGAGGAATGAGCTGAACTCTCTCCTGTCGAATCATCAGTTGCCATGGCACCACTACCACCGCTCTGATTTATTGAAACATCCTCAGTATTCGTAGTTTCATTTGCAGAGTCGGGACTTGTAGGAGTACTGTTGTTACCAAATAAATCGGGCCTCTCAGGTGGGAATCCATAAGGTTTCAATTTCGACAATAAACCGTCTGGCTTCATTTTATCAACCTCTCGCGAGGAAGTATCCGGGTTATCGATTAAGTATGAAACAATTGCATTTACATAGGAAGTGAAAAGTTCATGGTCCTTGATCACCATTTCGCTAGTGTCCCTCTTGAATTGATAACCACATGCTGATCTAGATTTAAATAATCTTTCAAAAACAATTGTCTTTCCACCTGTCTTCCCTCTTCCATCCCTCACAAGTTTCTTAAACTCTTCACCTTTTATCTTCACGGCTTCATGATAGAAGGTTGCAATCTTAATAAAATCCTTAGGGCTGGAGTCAATTTCTGTTAGTGCATCTAAGGAAGTGCCTGAAGAGAAAAGACGGTAAATTTCCAAGGCTTTAGCAATCCTTCCCCATTTTTTAAAAAGATTGCTATTGTGCTCTATTCTAATCCGTGTTTCTAAATCGGACAGTTGGTGATACTCAAGTACTGGAAGCTCATTGATTTCAAATTTTGGAATTTCCAGACCATACTTATTAGGAAGTTGTAGTGCTTTGGCAGCTGCACACCTTCTATTACCATCCTTTACTATGTAATTTTCGTTGTCCTTAAATACCCAAAGAGGCCGGTCATCATAAAACTCTTCAGCAGATGCAATAGCTTCTGCTACTTCATCAGCAGATTCTGTATACAACAGATATTCTATTATATCTGCTTCTTTGTCACTCCCATTGTAAAGTTCAGCGAATCTTGGGTTTTCTTTGTCTAAGACCAATTCATCCAGCCTTAATGACTTAGAGGTGTATTTCTTATCCATTAATTATGTGTGTTAAATCTAGGGTTGGTCCACTTGCGTCTATACCATCTATCTCTAATGCATAGACAAACATATCATGTCATGAAACCACTCTAACCAAGATACAAATTTATCCCTTTATCATAATATTGATTTTTTATGAAAGGATCAACGCCATGGCCATGTCTGTAATCTCTAAGAAAACACCGACAGCTAATTAATTCTCCGGACATTCTTATTATCTGTTCCATGAAAACAAAAAACCAGAAATTAAAATACAGACTCAGGGCACTTGCTAACTCCTTGTTACCAAAATCCGGAATGACTGAAAGGAATTTTGCTAAAGAACTTAACATACCTTGGTCCACATATATGAAGGACAAGACGACTCTTGTTAATGATCAATTTTCAATGCCAGAATCACGTCTCCAGAAATATGCCAAGGCATATGGAGTCTCTATTTCAGATGTTTTGAATTACCAAGTCAAGCAACGGCTAGTGGTTAAAAGGAACTACACAAATTCACTTCCCATTGATGTCTGCAGGGAATTCGGACTAGAATCTGGAGATGTCCAGAAAGCTGGATATTATGTCCAGAATCTTGGACCAGCTTGTCACAAAAGAAAAAAGACATAAAATCCTGATTACCAGTATTTTATGTCTTTAAATGCGGAGAGAGGGGGATTCGAACCCCCGGTACGGTTTCCCGCACGCATGTTTAGCAAACATGTGGTTTCAGCCACTCACCCACCTCTCCGTGGATTTCTTGCTGTATTTGATTTGCTGTCAAATGCGCTGTGAATTTAAAGAAAAAACCTTTTAAACTCGGGTCATTTGACAAAGAAAAAGCCAGTCATAAACTAGCTTTTTTGTGTCGGGGTGGCAGGATTCGAACCTGCGACCTCCTCGTCCCAAACGAGGCGCGATGACCGGGCTACGCTACACCCCGAGCCCAATGATTTGCGATGTAACTCCCAAATCGGAGTGCAAATATAGAGGGATTTTTTGTTTTGCAATACCGCCAGAACGATAAAATTTCAGATTTTTTGAGACTATCTCAACACAGTCCCATTCCATCAATAAAACCTGTTCAAAGTTAGGTCTAGTTATCCGTGATTGCTGTATTAATAAAGTCCAATAAAGGCACAATTGCCAGGTAGGATTCTACCACCATTTCACTGAAATGACTTGAATAAACGTCCTTTCTGGTAATCTGCCTAAAGGCAGCCAAGGTCTTTAACCTTAACAACTCAATATGCTCATGATCTTTTGGATAACCTTTAGGCGTTGTCTTGAGGGTGTCGAGCTTGTATAAATCAAAAGACCGACTAAAAGCCTCTGAATTGAGTATTGAAGCCAGTTTATCTCCCTCATAGTCAATCTCCATCCTCACTTTCTTCAGGCGTTCAGTATCCGGGTGCCACAGTCCCCCAGCTATCTCTGTCTCTCTCACGCCCAAGCCCACGTAGAAATCTGCCAAACCCTTACCATAGCCAAACACAACTCCAAAATGATCCTTATAAGTAGGTCGATCAGGATGAAACATCAGATTATTATTGATTCTGCTAATTGCCCTTCTTGCATTAGGCTGCACGATTCGTGGATCCACTCTCTTGACTTCCTCAAGTATTGGATCAAACAAATCCACCACCTCACGCTTAGTATCTTCATACCAAGAGCGGTTCTTGTCCATCCATTCTTTGGAATTATTGGCTGAAAGGGCCTCCAGGAACTTAAAAATATTCTGTTTTGCCATTAATGAATCTACTAGTCAATCAATGAAAGTCCATTCAAATCAGTTGTGAGCATCTCAGTCATCACATCAAAAAATGGTCTTAAGGCTACAAAGGTACTTATGGCCTCCTTTAAGAAGTTAGGACTCAGGACTTCTTTATCACTGAAGTTCCTAAATACATACATTGACTTATACCTAAGCAAGTCGATACTTGGATGCTCTTTGTCAAAGCCCTTTGGGGCTGTCTTCACCTGATCGCCTTGTAACGCTCCAAAGACTTTCTTGAAGGCAGGCTCATTCAAAACATCTCTCAAAGGTTGATCATCTTGAGCTATTTGATCTCTGATGAGCTTCAGGTCTTCTGGTGCAGGCCCATAGAATCCACCTCCAATCACCGTTTGGCCAGGCTTTAAATGGAAATAGTAACCTCCTCGCAGTTGCGGTTTTAGTCTATTGAAACTACCCGCCCAACGTGGATTATAGGGAGATTTATCTTTTGAAAACCTCACATCACGATAGACGCGCATTAAGCTCTTCTTACCGCTCACAGTGGTGATATCATCATTTTCTCTGAGCCCCTGCAGCATTGCTTCAGCAAAGTCACATGCATTTTGATGCTCATCCTGATACCAGGGCTTATTCTCATTAAACCAATCTCGGTTATTGTTTTCAGCTAGTTGGTTTAAAAAATCGAATGAGGATTTATTGATTTGTGTCATTGAGTTGGATTGTTTAATTATTGAATCTTCCACATATAAGGACGTTCGGTCACAGTGTATCGGGACAAAACCGAATCGTTAAGGTAATGGTTTCCAAAGTCCGATCTATACCATACGAAAATAGCCGAACATTCGATGTGCTTATTCACATGATCAACTACGAATTCCGATTCGGAAAAACTAGACTCGGCAAGGCTTAATTGCTCATCAATTTTGGCCTCCGAATAGTAGCCGATAGGAGGACAAGAAACACTCCCACAATTGAGCGCAAAGTGCACCCGGAAATCCATATCTTCAACCATCAATTTCAACCTTGGATCCTCATCTAAAAACTGTCTTGGTTTACCCCTTTTTCTCGACCCATTCTTTCTTAAGATTCCGTGCTCAATGGCGTCTAAAGAAAAACGAAAATCACCAATCTTCAGCAGCTCATCTCTGAAGAAATCTTCTTTCTCCCAGACAGATTTCCTCAATTGATTTTTGACAATTTGATAGTTCGTTAGACCGTTGTAAACATTGATCCAAAATGCTTTTTTATCGTTGTCATGATCAAGCGATGCCAAGTCAAAGGATTGTACATTTTCCAGAAACTCCATCAAGCTATTCATAGAGTATTCTTCTCCATTCAAGTACTGGCTGAGTACAACTTTTGCTGATCTTGAAAATGATTGATGTTCCATTTTCACCTGTGCTTTGTATACACGTTTGGCGTCAGCAAGCCACTCAATTCAGTAATCTCCAGAGCCGAAAGATTTGAAGTCTTCACCGTCCCTAAAACATCTTTCAACTGGCGCATATTTCTGATGCCCACCACTGCTGTTGTGACAGCTGGATTAGATAGTAACCACTGCAAGGATGCCTGCGCCAATGACATTTTCTCAATTGAGAATACTTTTAATTTATCTATCAATAAATCAACATCTTGTGATGTATATTCTAAATAATTTCTTGAATCTTTTCCAGCCAATAAACCGCCTGCAAGCCCTCCTCTTACCATCACACCAACATTGGAATTCGACAACACCTCTAATGCCTCTTCTTCCGGACGTCTGTCGAGCAGACTATACTGTATCATATTACTGACGACCTCAGATTGACGAGCAAACCTTCGAATGACATTCGGCCTGATGGATGAAATTCCATAATGAAGAATGAGTCCCCTCTCCTTCAGTAAGTCAAATGCTTCAATGGTTTCTTCCCAGTTATCTTCTATCATTCCACCATGTAACTGGTAGATGTCTATGTAATCCGTACCTAGTCTTTTTAGGCTCTTTTCAACTGCCTTAAGTATGTAACTTTTTGAAGGGTTCCAATCCCAGTTTCTACCTTCTGCATTCGGCACGTTCCCCACTTTGGCCGCCAGAATCACCTTCTTACGAATTGACTTCAGGGCCTTCCCTACTGTTTCTTCATTGAAACCATTTTGATAAATATCGGCCGTATCAAAGTAGTTAACACCAGCGTCAAAAGCAGCATGGATTAAGGCTTCGTTTTCTGCATGATTATGGCCAAGGGACATGCACCCAAAACTGATCTCAGATATATCTAGATCTGCTCGCTTGAGCTTCCTGAAATTCATAGTTATTCTTTGGGGTCATCTTCCTCTATATAGCCATTCTCTGTCATCATAATGGCGATGGCTCGAGTGGACGGAAACTGCGCACAAATAATCACCGCAACGGAGATAATCGGCACGGACAAAATCATGCCTAAGATTCCCCAGATAGAACCCCAAAAAGAAAGGGCAATAATCACTACCAGAGGACTCAAGTTCAGTGTTCTTCCCATCAACTTTGGTTCCACATAATTCCCAACAAATATTTGAACTACCTCCACTGTCAAGAAAACCCAAAGGAAAGGCCAAAAGGATGCGAATTGAAAAATCGCAAAGATTGAGGGCAACAAACTGGCCACCAGAGAACCGATATAGGGTATAAAGTTTAGAATAAAGATCAGAAAGGCCCAGAGCACAGGAAAGTCTACCCCATAGGCCAGCAATATGAAATAACCCACCACGGCAGTGATAAGGCTGACTTGAGTTTTTACAGTAAAATACTTGTTCACCGCATTAACAACCCGACCCAAAATCCCCATCACATTTTGGCGATTAGCCTCCTTTTTAAATAAGTTGTCTAGCTTTTGGCCGAAATAGTTCTCTTCTATCAAGAAGAAAATGACGTACACAATAACCAGGGCAAAGTTACCCAATACAACACTCACAGAGTTAAAAACGCTTGAAACAACCGATTGGTAGTCAATCTTATCAATTGTCTCTTGAACGTTTACTTCTGGGATGTAATCGCTGTTCGCGTCAGTAAATTCCTTGATCTGGTTGATGAATATTTGAAGGTTATCATCGTAACTCTCCGCATTGGCACTAATCAGTTTCACATTAACAGAAACAATCTGATATAGGCCATAAAGCAAGGATAAGGTCAATATAAAGGCAATGATACGCTGAAGGATTCCAGGCAGCGCCTTGCCCTTAATTTTAATCCTGCCAATAAACTTTCGAGCGGTTCTGATCAGATACCAAACCACGAGAGCGAGAACGATCGGCTCTAGAAAAGCCCTGAAATAAATAAGCCCAAAAAAGACGCCAGCGATGATTATTACCCAGTATGAGGCATTTCTAAGGTTATCTCTGGTGAAGTCTGTTTTCATAGGCTGATTGTTCTTTTGAAAGTAATCAATCTCTTCCGAAAATAAAGACATAAAAAGGTCAAAGATTTTCTAAATCTCATTGACTATGAAAAAGCTATTTCACTATATTTGCACTCGCTTTTGAAAAAGCCCGTTGGTCTGCTAGCTCAACTGGATAGAGCAACTGCCTTCTAAGCAGTAGGTTTCAGGTTCGAGTCCTGAGCGGATCACCCAGAAAGACACTTCATAATGGAGTGTCTTTTTTTATGCTCTTTTCAAGAGCAGGTCCGCCTAGAAGACTTAATGAAGCTTACGAATCAGGACTTAAAACAAGAAAAGCCACCCTTTCGGGTGGCCTCTTCGAGCACTTTCTAAACATTCGTTTAGTCAAATCACTGTTTTAAACCAATCAATCACACACACAATCAACCAAAACTAATTCTCGTCTGATTTAAGTGATCTTAATGCCCTTCTTAAAGCTTGTAGCAAACCATCCATTCTGTGTGCTTCTTCTACCATATCATCCAACATTGGCTTATGGCGCTTAATTACAAATGGCTCGTCACGCAGTTCTCTCGCTTGCTTTTCCAGGTTGCCTAAGGTGAAAAGGAGTTCCTTTGATAGCTTAGTAACCAAGACTGGTTTGGATTCAACTTTCCCCTCAACATTCTGTTCTTCCAACTGCTCTTCCATACCCTTCTTCGATTACGGCACAAAAGTATGAAGCCTCGATGGGCTTAAAATCAGGTGAATACGTAAATAAAAGAATAGGTGATTCCCTTAGAAGTCTTCAAAAAGCTGATGATCTATAGCATAAATCACCAGTCCAGCGATGTTCTTGCTGCCTGTCTTTTCCAACAGGTTCCGTTTATGGGCTTCCACAGTCCGGGTGCTGATAAACAACTCTTCACCAATCTCTTGATTAGATTTTTGTTTTAGAATCAAATAGAGAATTTCCTTCTCCCTGTCTGTAAGTTCGGTGACCATGCTGACGGCAGGTTGATTTCCACGCAGCTTGTTCATAATCACTTGTGTGACCTCAGGAGAATAGTATTGCCCTCCACCATTTACAAAGTCAATCGCCTGGATTAACTCTGCTTTATTGGCACTTTTGAGTACATAACCCACAACACCCAACTGTAGCATCTTTTTAATGTATTGTACTTCGTTGAACATGGTCAACACAATGACTTTTTGCTCGGGCTTGTCTTGCTTTATTCTTTTGATGAGCTCCGTTCCATCCATCCTTGGCATCTGGATGTCTGTAAGAATGACATCAATCTCCAGGGACATGAGTTTTTCCATAGCTTCAAGCCCATTGGAAGCTGCTCCCTTGACCTCGAAGCGATCGGCATCATCCAGATAACCTTTTAAACCATCTATTATCATTGGGTGATCATCAACTATAAAAATGCTTATTGGTGTGTTCATAATCATTCATTTAGTGGAATTAGAGCGATCACACTTGTCCCATGATTAGGTCGCGAATCAATAGTCAAACTTCCAGAAAGAGCTCCAATTCTATTTTTCATACTGGTCAGACCATAGCCTGTTTCATACAAGTCAAGTTTGTTCTTGTCGAAGCCAATGCCATCATCCTCAATCATCAACTGAATACCTCCTTTTACTTTAACAAGCTGAACATTGACTTGTTTTGCTTTAGACGACTTGACCACATTGTTGAGTGCTTCCTGAGCCATTCTGTACAATCCCAATTCGACTTCATCCTTAAGTCTACCTTTTAGATTGCTGTAGTATTTACAGGCTATATCGGCCGCAGCTTCTACTGAAGTAAGTAAATCCTGTAAGGCCCTTTCCAGCCCAAGCTCATCAATGGATTTGGGCATCAATCGATGGGCTATACTTCGGGTTTCAGCTATCCCTTGTTCTAAAAATTCTTTCCCTTTTATAAACCTTTTGCGGCTTGACGGACTAAGTTTATCCATCTCATCTTCAAGGTAATGAAGGTTCAAGGCACTTACGCTCAAGGTCTGCTGAAGCCCATCATGGATCTCTGCAGCAACCTTTCTTCTTTGATTATCTTCTGCCCGATAGATGGCCTGATGCTGTAATTCCTGGTTTCTGACTACAGGACTGATATCAAAAATACAACCTTCCAGTGCACTCAATTCTCCCACATCATCACGGACTCCATTTCCTTGCTCCCATAACCATTTTTCCCTACCAGTCTTATCTACAATTCTATAAACAACACGGAAAGACTCGTTGTTCTTTAGGGCAATCTGCACCTGATCCCACACCTCCATCCGATCGTCTACATGTATTAACTCCCCATAAGTAATATCTCCCGGGTCACCGTAGAATTCTTCAGAGGTATAACCGGTGATTGCCTCACAAGCACTACTCAGATATTGCATGGTCCATTTTTGATCGTTCAGGCATCGATAGACCATGCCAGGAAGATTATTGACCAGGTTATTCATTCTCCTGTGACTCTCTTCTACCTCCAGCTCGGCCATCTTTTTGTCATGAATATCTTCATGGCTACCCACAATTCTTACCACGTTACCCTCTTCGTCCCAAAGCGCCTGCCCTGTAGATTTGAACCATCGGTAACCTCCAGATTTCATCCTGAGTCTGAATTCGACTTCATAAGGAGCTCTTTCTTTCATATGCTTCTCGAAACGCAAACGAGTCTCGTCAGCATCATCCGGATGAATCATATCGAAGAAGTTACCTTTAGGCACAGGGATTTCATTGGGCAGATAACCTAATTGCTCAAATAAACGGGGAGACCAGTAGGCCTTATCTTCTTTGGGTCGCCAATCCCAAATACCATCCTGAGAACCCTCGATGGCTAACTGAAAGCGCATACGGCTTTGCTTCAACTCCTTGGTTCTTTCTTCCACCAAGTCTTCCAGGCTTGACTCCAGATTGTGTCTTCCGATGACATTACCAACTGAGTTAGCAAAAGACAAGAGCAGGGATTTTTCCGATTTAGACCATTCTCGTTCTTGATGAAAATCAACCAAACCAAGAATACCCCAAAAAGACTCGTCAACATTTACTGGAAAAAGTATTGCCGCTTTGCTACCGTCAAAACCCATATGTTCCCTTAGAGATTGGGTAGCACTGGAATAAACCAACTCATAATACTTCCCAGCAGAAAGTGCGGCAAGGACCTCACCAAGCGTTTCGCCCTTAACATTTTGATTACGATCATAGCGATCCTCGCTATGATGAGGAGTCCAGAAATACTTCACTGATGTTAAAAAATCACCATTGAAATCCTCATGGTTTACACTTACAAACCCTGCATCTATGCCAAGCGGTACGCATAGTTCTTTCAGTGCCCTATTTAGACCAGGGCTCAGCTCTTGAGCAATCAACGCATTGGTAGCGCTTGCCACCCCTAATACCAGATCGTCAATATTGTTTGCAGGAGAAGTCAAATCGCAAAATCAAATTAGAAGCTACTTAGATAAAAATAAAGAATAACCAGCCCAAAACGCTCTCCACTCTTCACATTAATTAACAATCTTTAACTGCCTTCTCACGTAAGCTATTTATGAATGGTATTCATAAAGTTCAGGGCTTGATTATATTTGCTCGTTCGAAGATTTAAAGCATGACTTGGTTTAAGAGTATTGGAATGATTGAAGGGATTTTTGTGGGTCTCTTCATTGTGGCATATTTGGTCTACATTTTCCGGCTTCTTCGCTTAGCAAAGCGGATGAAAACCACTTTTCGACCACTCCTCTTCAAAATTTTACTGAGGTCATTGGCGCTTTCGCTATTGATCATTGCACTATTGGGGCCCTCCTTTGGAGAAACTACCAAAGAGGTGAAATCTGAAGGCAAAGACATCTATGTAGCGGTAGACCTTTCTCAATCCATGAATGCCTTTGATGTGCAGCCGACTCGATTGGAAAAGGTAAAGTACGAACTGAAAAAGATCATAGAAGCTTTCAATTCTGATCGAATAGGACTGATTATTTTCTCTTCAGAGGCATTTGTTCAATGTCCATTGACATATGATCAAAGCGCATTAAATCTATTTGTCAATACCCTGAACACCGGCCTGGTACCCAATGCTGGGACAGATTTTGGATCTCCTCTAAATATTGCTTTAGAAAAATTAGAAGACACCGAAGCCTCTGTTACACAACAGAAGGCCCAAATTATATTGATGATCAGTGATGGCGAAGATTTTGGTGACGAGACACAAGACGCAGTAGAGAAAGTAGTGAAATCAGGCATTCAGCTCTTTGCTCTTGGCGTAGGAACAGAGACAGGTTCCAAGATTCGACAAGGCAACGGCTTCAAGAGAGACAGACAAGGTGGCGAAGTAGTAACAAAACTAAATTCAAAATCGTTGAGAAAACTGGCGGTAGATACAGGCGGTAAGTACTTCGAGATCAATGAAGACCAGAATGATGTAAACCGATTGATTCGTGCAATCAATGAGGTGGAAGGCGAACTGAGAGATGCCAGAGTCATTGATGCCTCAGCCAACAAGTTTTATTACTTCCTAATCGGGGCGATTGCACTGCTTGTTTTAGACGCTATGATTAGAAGAAAGACATTAAGAATATGAAGTATTTATTGAGTATAGTTCTTCTTTTTACAAGTGTCACCGATCCAGTGACCAAGATTGCTAAGTCTAACAAACTCAAGAAAGAGGCTAGTGAAGCTTACTCCGAGGGAAATTTTGAAGAGGCAATCACCTCCTACCAGATGCTACTCGATTCAATGGAAATTGAGGATGATGTTGCAAGACTTAACCTGGCCAATGCCGCTTACATTATGTCTTATGGTGGTGAAAACATGGGACTCCTTAGCGAAATCAGTTCTGGCGAGACAATGGTCGAAGATACTGCCGCCTTGAATGCCATTAGCAATGATATCAGATTCTTTGACATCGCTGACTCAAATTATAAGCGTGTCAAGGATGGATCAAACCCTAACCTCGCTTCAATGGCTCACAATCAGCTGGGAATCATTTCTTATAAAATGGGTGAGCAATCTCCGGATGAGAAAGAGTCTTTTACTCAATCTGCCTTAAACAACTTTAAACAGGCTCTTCTTAAAAACCCTCAAAACGATCAGGCTAGATACAATTACGAGTTGCTGAAGAAATTAATCCGACAGCAACAACAGCAAGAACAAGAGCAAAAAGATCAGGAGAACAAGGAAGATCAGAAGCAGGATCAAGAAAAGAAAGATCAAGAGAATAAGGATCAGCAGAAGAAAGACCAGCAAAATCAGGATCAAGAAAAACAAGATCAGGAAAAGAAAGAGAATCAAGAGCAACAGCAAAACCAAGATCAGAAACAGGAACAGGAAGAAGGGAAAGAGAATCAGGAACAAAAAGAGGGAGAACAAAAAGAAGATCCTCTGGAAAAGCTGAAAGAGAAACTGAAGGAAATGAACATCCCTTTAGAAAAAGCTCAAATGATTCTTGAGGCCATGAAGAACAACGAAACCCAATACGTTCAGCAAAAGAAGCGCAAAGCCACACAACGTAAACGCTCAGACAAACCTGATTGGTAGATTGGGTATTGGGTATTGGGTATTGGGTATTGGGTATTGGGAAATACTCGATGCAGATAGTGAGGTTACATTCTTACTTCTAACTTCTTAATTCTAACTCCTTAATTCTAGCTTCTTAATTAAACATTATCAGGAACTTCTAATAGGGTATTCTCGTTCCTTTCATTAACTTTGCTAACAGTCGTTAGGTAAACTAATAATCAATGAAGGAAGTATATATCATATCAGCTGCCAGAACACCGATTGGCAGTTTTGGAGGAAAATTATCAGGCTTTACAGCCACACAGTTAGGATCATTCGCCATTAAAGGAGCTTTAGAAAAAGCCAATGTCGCTGCTGATCAGGTACAAGAAGTATTGATGGGCAATGTTGTCTCGGCAGGTCTTGGTCAGGCACCAGCGCGTCAAGCAGCTTTAGGAGCTGGTGTTGGCGAGAATGTACCATGTACCACTATCAATAAAGTATGTGCTTCAGGAATGAAGTCTGTGATGCTAGCTGCACAGTCTATTATGGTTGGATCCAACGATGTAGTGGTAGCTGGCGGTATGGAAAGCATGAGTAACATTCCATACTATATTCCAAAAGCTAGATATGGCTACAAATATGGTAATGGCGAGTTGGTCGATGGCTTAGTAAAAGATGGCCTCTGGGAAGTCTACAATGAATTCCCTATGGGAAATTGCGCTGACAATACAGCCAAGGAGATGAATATCTCACGTGAAGCCCAAGATGAATATGCCATTGATTCCTATAAAAAAGCGGCTGAGTCAACAGCAGCAGGGAAATTCAAAAACGAGATTATTCCTGTGGCAATTCCTCAGAGAAAAGGTGACCCAGTAATGATGACTGAAGACGAAGAATTCAATAATGTGATCTTCGAAAAGATCCCTAACCTTCGTCCTGTATTTAATAAAGATGGATCAGTAACAGCGGCAAACGCTTCTACTATCAATGATGGTGCATCTGCCATGGTGTTAATGAGCAAAGAGAAGGCGGAAGAGCTTGGCGTGACTCCAATCGCAAAAATCATTGGGTTTGCAGATGCAGCCCAAGATCCGCTGTGGTTTACCACCGCCCCTGCTAAGGCAATTCCTAAAGCGATGGCCATGGCCGGTGTTAGCAAGGATGACGTTGACTACTATGAGATCAACGAAGCATTTTCCGTAGTGGCAATTGCCAATAACCAAGAGCTTGGATTAGATGCCTCAAGAGTTAATGTCAATGGAGGTGCTGTTGCATTAGGCCACCCTCTTGGAGCATCTGGAAACAGAATTGTGACTACGCTATGCCATGTTCTTGATCAAAATGATGGAAAGATAGGCGTTGCAGGTATCTGTAATGGTGGCGGAGGTGCTTCTGCAATGGTCATTGAGAAATTGTAAGATTAACATACTATTTGTAAAAGCCTTACGTAATTTTACGTAAGGCTTTTTTATGCGCAACACCATCTACATTCTACTATTCCTAACCTGTGCTGTCAGTGCTTTTGCACAAGAACAAATCACAACCTACTACCCACCTGATTATAGAGTAAAAAAAGAGACTTATAGCATTCTGAATGGAGACTCTTCTATGATTCATGGTGATTATACCAAGTACTTTCAAGAAGGTTCAGTTGCCATGAAAGGCAAATTTGTCAATGGCAAACCCAATGGTGTATTCACAGAATTCTATGAGAATGGAAATATACTCTCAAAAACCACCTATCAACAAGGTGTAAAAACAGGTGCTTTTGAAATCCTTTCTCAGAACGGAAATCCCATTCAAAAAGGGGCTTATGTCAATGGGAAATTGAATGGAATCGTTAATGGGTATTTTGAAGATGGTAAGGTTAGAACAAAAACAACTTTCAAAGAGGGAACCCCAAACGGACTCACGGAAGAATTCTATCCTAATCAAAAACTCAAACAAGCTTTTAACTACTTAGATGGTACTCAGGATGGTGAAGCCAAAACTTACTATCAAAACGGTCAGGTTTCAGCAGAGTTTACTTACCAAAAAGGAGTAATCAATGGCTTATACCAAACCTATTATAGCAATGGTAAAAAAGAGTGGACTTATCAATACGTCAGAGGCTATAAAACAGGTCCCTATGCTCATTACAACACTCAGGAACAGCTGATTGATGAAGGTTTTTATAACGAAGGGGTTCAAACTGGCATTCGTAAGACTTACTATGACGATGGCGCAAGAAAAGAGGTCTTTAACTACCAAACTGGAGCAAAAATTGGAGAGAATTATGTCTACTATGCGTCAGGTGAATTAATGTGGTTGGAAAACTATACTAAAATAGCCAAGGACGGAGTACTTACCGAATACTATAAAAACGGCCAGGTTAAAACTGAACAGTTTTATGAAGGAGGTAGAAAGAACAAGGCCTGGAAGACTTATTTTGAAAATGGTCAGCTGGCGACCAAATCTCCCTATCTGGAAGATGTCATTAATGGCAATATAGAAATGTACTCTAAGGAAGGAATGCTTGAAAAAACCGTTCCTTACAAATTTGGAAGAAAGACAGGCTCAGAAATCACCTACTTTCCTGGCAAAAAGAAACGAACTGAAACCAAGTTGCTCAATGGTCAAAAATCTGGTCGTTACTACGAATTCTATGAAAATGGGAAAGTTAAAATTAAAGGAAATCATCTCTATGATGTACGTCAGGGTACTTGGGAATACTATGATGAAAAGGGTAAAGTAACCAAGACAGAAAACTATTCCAGAGGTAACCTGATGAGTAGTTCAGAAAATTAATTTCCAGCAGGCCTAGATTCAATTTTTGACTATTTTTACCCGATGATTGAAGGCATTAAGGAAACCAACTTTCAGTTTCCAAATCAACAAGATTTTTATCGTGGCAAAGTAAGAGATATCTATTATTTCTCAGACCTATTGGTCATGGTCGCCTCTGATCGAATTTCAGCTTTCGATGTAGTGCTCCCCAGAGCAATCCCTTTCAAGGGACAGGTCTTAAATCAGATCGCCTCTAAGTTTCTCAAAGCCACCAGTGACATAGTACCCAATTGGATTACGGCTAGCCCGGATCCAACTGTCAGTGTAGGACTTAAGTGTGAGCCTTATCAGGTAGAAATGGTCATTCGAGGGTATCTTGCCGGTCATGCATGGAGAGAGTATAGAGATGGTAAAAGAGTCCTTTGCGGAGTAGCGTTGCCTGATGGATTAAAGGAAAATGACAAGCTCCCAACACCTATTATTACCCCCACTACAAAGGCTAAAGAAGGCCACGATGAGGATATTTCTAGAGAAGAAATATTAGCTCAGGGAATCGTAGACCAAGTGGAATATGAGCAGCTAGAAACCTATACACAGGCACTTTTTGCAAGGGGAACGGCAATGGCAGCAGCCCAAGGACTTATTTTGGTCGATACTAAGTATGAGTTTGGAAAACTAGATGATGAAATCATTCTGATTGACGAGATTCATACACCAGATTCATCCAGGTACTTTTACCAAGAAGGATATAATGACAGACAAAAAGCTGGAGAAAAGCAAAAACAACTTTCTAAGGAGTTTGTTAGACAATGGCTGATAGAGAATGGGTTTCAAGGGAAAGAAGGTCAGGTTATTCCAGAAATGACTGACGAAGTTGTAAATTCTATCTCCGAAAGATATATTGAACTTTTCGAGAAAGTTACTGGTGAATCATTTCAAAAAGATGGGAACCAAAACGTACTCGAGAGAATTGAGAATAATATTACGAATTACCTACAGAATAGATAAAAAGACATTATGAAGTTTAGCATAGATAAACAAGACCTGTATACAGTATTCAAACTTGAAGAAGAGAAGCTTGACTCGACTTTATCTCCTGACCTAAAGTCGGAACTTGTTTCACTACAAGCACAGGGAACTCAAAATCTTATTTTGAATCTTTCCACTACAAAATATGCCGATTCATCAGGGCTAAGCGCTTTGTTGACAGGTAACAGGGCATACGCAGAAAACGGGGGTGCCTTTATCCTTTCTGAGATTACTCCTTTTGTGGATAAGCTATTGACCATTTCACAGCTCAATAATGTGCTGACCATTTTGGCCACTGACGAGGCTGCTATGGACTTGGTACTGGCCAATAGCCCGGAAGACGGAGAAGCTTAATCTCCGTTGTGGGTATAAGAGTCAAAATATTAGGATCTAATTCCGCAGCGCCTGCACATCGCAGACATCATACTGCCCAACTCATTAACATTGAAGGGAAGTACTACCTGATGGATTGTGGTGAGGCCACACAACTTCAACTAAAGCGCTATAAACTCAGAGCCCAAAGGATCAACAACATCTTTATTTCGCACCTCCATGGTGATCACTACCTGGGGCTGATGGGTTTGTTATCCACCATGCACCTTATGGGTAGATCTCAGAAACTAAACCTTTATGGACCTAAGGGTTTATCAGAGATCATCACCATGCAGCTCAAATATTCGCAAACGGTATTTAACTACGATATCAATTTTGTGGAGGTCGATACCACTCAGAATAAGGTGGTACACGAAGACAACTTTGTACAAGTCTATAGTGTTCCGTTGAATCATCGCATTCCATGTTGTGGCTATCTATTTGCCGAAAAAAAGAAGAATCGAAGGATCAAGAAAGAGGTGCTTCCTGATGACTTTTCCATCAGGAATATCATCAGGCTCAAGCATGGTGAAGATATTCTGGACGAAGACGGAAATTTACTGTACAAGAATGCAGCGCTCACATTACCGGCAAGGAAGTCCTACTCTTATGCCTTTTGCTCAGACACCAAATATGATGAATCCATCATCCCGATGATCAAAGGAGTTGACCTACTCTATCATGAAGCGACCTTCCTCGAAGAACATGCAGACAGAGCAGGAAGCACTTACCATAGTACTGCCAAAGAAGCAGCTACTATTGCTAAGAAAGCCAAGGTTGGAAAATTGATCCTTGGCCACTTTTCGGTGAGATACAAAGAACTGGAACCTATTCGCGAAGAAGCTCAGACCGTATTCGAAAATTCAGAGTTGGCCCTCGAAGGAGAGGAATTTATACTAGACGCTTAGCCCATGAGCAAATCAATCTTAAGCGACAAAAAAACAAACCTATTCATTATTCTGAGTGGGATTTTTATCACCAATGCGCTGATTGCTGAATTAATTGGTGGCAAAATCTTTTCGGTCGAAAGAACACTCGGCTATGAGCCCTTAGATATCCCAATGTTTGGCGACTTTGTGCTTCAATTCAACCTTACGGCCGGAGTAGTTCTATGGCCTATCGTTTTCATTACCACCGACATAATCAACGAATACTTTGGAAAAAAGGGAGTGCGTAAGATTACCTTCATAACAGTAGGCCTCATAACCTATGCATTTATAGCTATTTATCTGGCTATGCGTCTGGTTCCGGCTGACTTCTGGCTAAGTGTCTTTGGTACTGATGAAAACGGTGCTCCCTTTGATATCAACTATGCGTTCCAGCAAGTGCTGACTCAAGGATTGAACATCATTTTTGCATCACTCGTTGCTTTTGTCATTGGTCAGTTTGTAGATGTTTATGTCTTTCACAGACTGAGAAAAATCACTGGTAAACATAAGATTTGGTTGAGAGCTACAGGTTCAACTCTCATTTCTCAGCTGATCGATAGTTTTGTTGTATTGATTGTTGCCTTCTACATTCTCGGAGGCTGGTCACTCAGTCAGGTACTGGCAGTGGGCACTACCAACTACATCTATAAATTCCTGATCGCCATTGCCCTGACACCACTGCTCTACATAGCACACTACTTTATTGATCGATATTTAGGAAAGGAAAATGCCGAAATATTGATGGAAGAAGCCAGTAAAGAAAGTGGAGAATCTCTTTTCTAACGGAAGAAATTGTCCAGCAAAATTGCTGTGGCAACAGAAACATTCAGTGACTCCGCCCCTCCTCTACCAGGTATATAGATAGGTGCTGTCAATAGAGGTTTTAATATCTCGCTAACCCCCTGAGATTCACTGCCCATTACCAACATTCCATTGGGTACTAAGTCACGTTCACGAATGGAGTCACCATCAAGTACTGCACCGTAAACTGGTATATCAATCGAATTGATCAAGTCAGCTAAATCAGTATAGTGAACCTGTACACGAGTAAACGATCCCATAGTAGCATTAATGACTTTCGGATTATATACATCCGCGGTCTCCTCACTGCAAAAGATGTGTTTCACTCCATACCAGTCAGCAATCCTAATGATTGTACCTAGGTTACCCGGATCACTTACCCCATCCAGGGCCAAGCTCAATTCACTTTTAGGAACATTGATCGAAGTCTGTTCAGGCATACTTACCACGGCAATGGCAGCGTTATTGGACTTAAAGGTTCCTACGGTTTCTAAATCAGTAGATTTGCAAACAATAATTTCATGAGCAGCTGCTTTTAACGAAGCATCGAGTGTATCAAGAAAATCAGAGGTTGCTAACAAATTTTCTATTTGAAAACCGGATTGAAGGACCTCCAAAACCCCTTTTGCACCTTCAACCAAAAACTTTCGCTCTTGCAGTCGATATTTTTTTAATTGCAGAGATTTAAAGTACTTACTTAATCGTTTAGAAAGCATATTTTTACTTGTTCGTGAAGTTTGGCACTCGTTTTTTTCTCTTCCTACTATTAGTGCATCTCCTTTACGCCTGCTCGGGAGTCAGGCATTTGGAAGATGGGGAAAAATGGCTTTACAAACAACAAGTAAAAGGGGTAGATAAAAACCTTGAGAATGAGATCAATAATCTCATTACCCTAAAACCCAATACGCGTATTCCAATCATTGGTCCCTTGGGCGCTGCACTTTATGAGCGCGGTGAAAACGACTTTGACACGGCACAGATCAACCAAAGGAAACGAAATGCAATTGCACAGATAGATGCAAAGATTCAAGAACGAACTAATGCTGGAAAAAGCACCACCAAACTAGAAGCTAAGAAGAATAGAAAAATCGCTCGATTTGATAGAAAATTGAAAGACGGAAATTTTCGTATGAAAACGGGAAGTCCATTAGCCGTTTTTGATAGCACTATAGTTGAGAGTACGAAAAACAGAATTAATTCCTTCCTGATCAACTCAAAGGGTTTTCGCAAGGCGGATGTCACAACTAGTTACACTGAAAAGAATCGGAAAGTATCGTTGACCTATCTGGTAAACCCTGGTCCCAGAAATACGATTGATAGCCTGATTACACGTACAGGTGATCCAGCATTAACGGCACTACTTCAAGCCAACAGGTCTGGTTCTTTTCTAATTGAAGGCTCATACTATGACAGATCGTTACTGGATGCCGAAAGAGACCGTATTGAGTTACTCATGATAGAAAATGGTTATTACGGTTTCAACAAAGCCTATATTGAATTTCAAATTTTGGAGGACCCATCGACCACCGACCTTTGGGTAGCAACGATAATCAACAAACCAGCAGATCAAGAAACACATAGGTCTTTTTCACTCGATTCAATAATCATCAATACGAATGGTAATGACCCTATTACCAAAACTCAAGACTATTTTGGAGTTAAATACAACTATGGCAACTTCATATACTCTCCTAAGTCATTAGATGCCCGGTTAAGATTTGAACCAGGTCAGAAGTATAACTTTACTGACTTTGAAAACACACAAAAGCAGCTGCTTAATATGGATATGTTCCGTTTTGTCAATACCTATTTTGATACCACAACAGTACCAGGAAAGTCCATTGCTAATTTTTACACTGCTCCCTTACAGAAGTTTCAATTAACACAAGAATTAGGATTCAACGTTACAGAGGGACTTCCGGGTCCCTTGTACAATGCTAGTCTCAAAAACAGGAATATATTTTTGGGTTCTGAAATTCTTGAAATCGGAATATTTGCTGGTCTAGATGGTGTCAGTACTGCATCATCCCAAAACCAGGTGCTTCGAACCATTCAGTATGGTGCAAATGCATCAATCACCTTCCCAAGGTTCATTACTCCTTTTAAGTCACGTGGGTTAAACAAAATCACCTTCAATCCCAGAACAAGAGTCTCTCTTGGTTTCAACTTTATAGATCGGCCGGAGTATGTAAGGAGTAATCTCAATGGAGCTTTCGCCTATACATGGCAAAACCTCAAAGGCAACAAGAGTTATACTTTTAACCTTGCTGATATTAGTTTAATCGATACGGAAATCGATCCAACATCTGGCTTTCAAGAGCAATTGGATGATTTACTTCTGCAGGGAAACACACTGGCCTTTTCTTTCAACCGTTCCTTTGTTTCCAGTTCTTCCTTCAATGCTACATACAATTACGATTACGGAGACCCGTCCAATCCTTCCAGTTACTTAAGACTCTTCTTAGAATCAGGTGGAACGATCTACGACATTGTAGGGCGTGGACTTTTGGAGAACAATGACCTTGAGAACTACCAATTCTACAAGGTACAAGTTGACTACAGAAGGCAAGTACCTCTTGGCATTGATAAATCTATGGTTTTCAGAGTCAACGGTGGTATTGCAGACCCCTATGGCGGAAACAATGCCCTACCCTATGAGAAGTACTTCTTTGGTGGAGGTAGTAGTAGTAACCGGGCATGGAGTCCAAGACGTTTAGGGCCTGGTTCAGCCTTCCCTTATGAGTTAGACGATAGTGGTCAAAATGTATTCGAAAATGGAGAGCTCAAACCAAACCGAACGGGATCCGACAGCTATCAGTTTGAGCAACCGGGGGAAGTACTGATTGAAATGAATGCAGAGTACAGAGCAAAGATTTCCGGCTTCTTTGATTGGGCTTTCTTTGTTGATGCGGGTAACATCTGGAGATTAAGGGAGTTCGAAACACCCGCTCCAGGCGAAGTAGTGAGAATCTCACAAGGGGCCAAATTCGATGTTAATGACTTTTACAAGGAATTGGCGATTGGAGCAGGTATAGGTTTAAGGCTAGACTTTTCCTTTCTGGTATTCAGACTAGATGTTGGCCATAAAATTAGAGACCCCAGGTTTCCTGAAGGAAAGCGTTGGCAGAGGCTCTTTAAAAGGCCCAATCAAACCGTTTACAATATAGCAGTGGGTTACGCCTTCTAGTAGTTAAGTAAATCACCAAGGACAGCCTCTACTTTCTCGGGAGTTGGTAACATTGCTTTTTCTAGGTCTACATTCAATGCAATGGCTGGCAAGTTCTCTGCACCATAAGCCATTACGGGAGCATCTAAGTCCTGAAAGCAATGTTGTGATATTCTACCCGCCAAAGACTCAGCAAATGAATTCATCAGTGGTTCTTCTGTTAGGACCAGTGCCTTATTATGTCTTTTGACAGCATCCATTACAGCCTCCCAATCCAGTGGATTGAGGGTTCTCAAGTCTAGAATTTCCACTTGACCCTTAAAGGCCTTACTTGCCGCCTTGGCCCAATAAACACCCATTCCATAGGTTATTACTGCGCAAGACTCGCCATTTTCCATGGCTTCTTCAGATGCTTCCTGAGCCACTAATGCTTTACCTAAAGGAATAATGTATTCCGAATCAGGTTCAAATGTCTTGGCTTCTTCTGTCCCTGGTACCTTCGACCAATACAGGCCTTTGTGCTCAAGCATTACCACTGGGTTAGGGTCATAAAAGGCAGCTTTTATCAAACCTTTCATATCGGCTGCATTAGATGGATAAACCACCTTGATTCCTCGAATATTGAGCAAAGTAGACTCCACAGAGCCTGAGTGGTAAGGTCCACCACCGCCATAGGCTCCTATAGGCACTCGGATCAATGATTGTATTGGAAATTGACCGTTGGACAGATAGCAACTCTTAGAAAGTTCTTCAACCAATTGGTTGATTCCTGGCCAGATATAGTCAGCAAATTGAATTTCTACAATAGGTTTGGCCCCCACAGCACTCATACCAGCTGTGGAACCAACAATGTAAGCCTCTTGAATAGGCGTATTGAAGATTCTGCTATCTCCATACTTTTGGGCAAGTGTAGCCGCCTCTCTAAATACCCCTCCGAGTGTTCCTCCCACATCTTGTCCGTAGAACAAGGCCTCGGGATTATTCCTTAAAATATCATCTACTGCATGTAATGCAGCATCTACCATCACCACTTTTTCAGCACCTCTTGGTTTGCGTTGACCTTTTTCTTCTGTGATAGGTGTAGGTGCAAATTCGTGATCAAGGACAGTAGCAGGATCAGGATCATCGCCATTTAAGGCCCTTGCATATTCCGCCTGAACAAAGACCACGGCCTCATCTTCAAGCTTTACAAGGTCTGACTCTTTGTAACCGGCCTTTTTTAAAGCTTTTCGCAAGGTTGGAATTGGATCTGACTTCTGGTGATCTTCGAGATCGAAATCCCCTCTATACCATTCCTTTCTTACGCCTGAAGTATGGTGCCCCAGTAATGGAGTTTTGGCATGAACCAATATGGGAGCTCTCTGCTCACGCACATAATCAAAGGCCTTTTTCATGCCCTCATATGAAGCAACAAAATCTGCCCCATCGATCCGCATGCGCTCCATACCCTTAAAGCCTGCTGCAAACTCGTAAGCATCCATAGCACGCATTTCCTTGCCTGTAGCAGATATACCCCAATCATTATCTTGAATAAGATATACTACTGGGAGCTTGTGAAGCACAGCCATTTGCATTGCTTCAGAAACTTCGCCTTCCGTAACCGAACCATCTCCTAAAGAACAAAGAACGACAGGCTTGTTATTGGACGCTAAAAGTCCCTGCTCTTCAAGATAATGAAGACCATGTGCCATACCAGTCGCGGGAATCGCTTGCATACCTGTGGCAGAACTTTGATGCGGAATGGTGGGAAAACCTTCTCTTCTCAAAGAGGGATGACCATAATAAGTACGTCCTCCGGAGAATGGATCATCTTTTTTACCCATGAGTTGAAGCATTAACTCATTCGGTTGCATACCTATACCTAATAGAATTGATTCATCACGATAGTAAGGAGCAGCAAAATCATAAGCTTGTAGTTGAAATGCTGCGGCCAACTGAATAGCCTCATGCCCTCTGGATGTACTATGAACGTACTTACTACATACAGCCCTGTTCTCATCGTACAGAATTGCCATATTTTTGGCAGTCTGCATTAAGCGGTAGGCCTTTTCTAAGGTCTTTTTTGGAATATTGATATCGTTGCTTTTAGAGGTACTCGTCTTTTTATCCTTGGTCAATTCCATAGAGTAATTGGCGTTTCGATTCAAAAATAACCAATAATTTAAAGGCTAATAGAAAAACCTACCGATCGTTAGGTTATCTTTCTTTTAACTCTCAAAATGAGTGTACAGTTTAGCTTTTCTTCACTTTTAATTTACCATCAGAATATTCTGATATTTTTGCATCATGCCGGAGATCGACAAAGAACATATAGCCCGAGTTTTTAAAAACATTCAGGATCATATCTGTGCCGAACTGGAAAAAGCCGATGGCCTGGGTGAATTTCAAGAAGATAAGTGGACGAGACCTGGCGGTGGCGGTGGTAGAAGCAGGGTGTTACGTCATGGCAATATCATTGAAAAGGGGGGAGTGAACTTCTCTGAGGTACATGGTAAGACTCCTGAGAAACTTTTGAAATCATTCGGCCTGACAGAAGGTGAATTCTTTGCAACAGGCGTTTCGATCGTTCTACACCCCGAGAATCCCTGGGTGCCCATCATCCATATGAATATCAGGTATTTTGAAATGTCCACCGGTACCTATTGGTTTGGTGGTGGTATTGACCTGACACCTCATTATGTTGATCATGATGATGCAAGCTTCTTTCATGAAAAGTTAAAGGCAGTTTGTGATAAGCATGACTCCTTTTATTACAAAGAATTTAAGGACTGGGCTGACAATTATTTCTACATCAAGCACCGAAAGGAAACCCGCGGAATCGGGGGTATCTTCTTTGACCATAAGTCTGAAGACAAGCAGCATTCTAAGGAAGACATCTTCAACTTTGTGAAAGACGTAGGCCTCTGCTTCGCTCCTATCTACACCTACTTTATGCAAAAGAATGGAGGTAAGCCCTATGGATCAAGAGAAAAGAATTGGCAACGCCTCAGAAGAGGCCGCTATGTAGAATTCAATTTGGTGCTGGACCGAGGGACTAAGTTTGGGCTTGAAACCGATGGAAGAACAGAATCCATCCTGATGAGTTTGCCTCCTGAAGCAGGCTGGGAGTACGATTATGAACCTCCGGTCAAGTCGATAGAATCAGATACCCTAAGGTTACTTAAGAAAGGAATTGATTGGACAGCATGATCGATCAGTTAGAACAATGGGATAAAGCACTTTTCAAGTTCCTCAACGGAGCGCATAACGATCTATTCGATTTTCTGATGCCATGGATTAGCGATAAATGGATCTGGATTCCACTGTATGCCTTGCTCATTTACTTATTGGTCAAACATGAAAAGGGCAATCTGATCTTCACGCTAATCGGTATTGGGGTGTTGATCCTAATCAGTGACCAAGTTGCCTCTGGCATACTTAAACCCTGGGTCGGTAGACTCAGGCCTTGCTATGATCCAGAATTGGCAGACAGTGTACACTTGCTCAAAGGCTGTGGTGGTCAGTATGGCTTTGCTTCATCTCACGCCTCAAATTCCTTTGCCGTAGCGATATTTTGCTGGCTGCTTTTGAGAGACCATGTCAAATACATTTGGCTCTTAGTACCATGGGCGGCTTTAGTGGCCTACAGTCGCATTTATTTAGGCGTCCACTTTCCTGGCGACATCATCGTTGGTGGCCTGATCGGCATAGGCGCAGCTTATTTTGTTTTCTTCTTGAAATCTCGCTTAGAGCGATTAAAACCACTGGAAAATGGGTAAAAAAGACGCCATCGTTTACAAGTATTACAAGCGGGTATTTGACGACTACAAAGTATTGGTAGCCGTAAACCCCATTGACCTCACAGGAATCGAGCTAATCGTTCACCCAGATGAAAAAGTAGAAAAGACGGACATGGAGTTTGACGAAGACATTTATGAAGACCTTGAAGTCGATGAGTTTAAGGAGAGCAGCCCATTGGAATTTCAGCTCTATATGAAAAAGGATTTCTTTGAAAGAAAAGACGACTAAACCAGACCGTTCTCCATTGCAAACTTCACCAGTCCTGCAGTATTTTTCACCGCTAGTTTACTGACAATATTTTTTCTATGTGTATCAACCGTATGTGTACTGATGGCCAAATCGGTAGCGATCTCATTAGTGGTATATTCTGAAGCGATCAAACGGATTATTTGAACCTCACGTTTGGTGAGCTGTACTTTCTCTACTGCCTTTTCTGTCTTTTTGACATCAGCAAAGAGGGTTTCGGTTACATCCTTTCCATAATAACGGTCTCCATCGTTCACGTCACTTATGGCCTGTATCAGCTCTTTCTTGCCCGCATTCTTTAATACACAACCTTCCACATCCAATTGAATCAATTGTTTAGTGAATTGGGGATTGTTATGCATGGTCAGTATCAGTATTCGGGTCTTATCTCCCCTTTCCCTGAGTGCCTTGACCACAGCAATACCGTCCATCTCTGGCATGTTGATGTCTAACAAGAGCACATCTGGAGAAACGGACTGAAGTTGGTGTAATGCCTCCTTACCATTTTGCGCACTACCACAGAATTGAATATTGTCGTCTTCCGAAAGTATGGAAGACAGACCATCAATTACCACCTGGTGATCGTCAACGATAAAAACTCTAATCATTTTCTACAGGAATATCGATGGAAATGGTTGTACCAGCACCCAGACCTGAGTCAATATGCAAAGTACCATTGAGCTTAGACACCCTTGCCTTGAGGTTGGTCAAACCAATCCCGGCATTCACGTCCAGCTTTTCGGGGTTAAACCCAACTCCATCATCTTCAACAATCAAGTTAACACTATCCTCATTCTCGTTCAACTGGATATTGGTTTCTGTTGCATCCGAATGCTTAAGGATGTTACTCATCAATTCCTGTACTATTCTATACAGTTGGAGTTCCTGCTCACCATCTAGCGAACCATTGATATTACTGGTATACAGGTTGACTTTGAGTTTGCCCGTCTCAGAAATTCTGGATTTCAAATCTTCCAAGGCAGGAACGAGACCAAACTTGGCCAAAACGCCAGACATCATATTATGAGAAATATTGCGCACCTCACCTGCTGCCAGATCAAGTAACTCCGAAGCGGTCAGGAACTTCTCTTTGCTTGGATTTTCCGGTTCGATCTTCTCCTCCACCGCGCTAAAATGAAGCTTCACCATAGATAGAATGCCTCCAAGCCGATCATGAAGGTCAATGGCCACTCGTTTTCGTTCGGTCTCTTGACCTTCTAAGACGCCTTGAAGGGAAGCAATTTCCTGTTGTTGAAGCAGTTCATCAATCTTCTGCTTATTGATTTCGTCATTCTTAGCCGCTAAGGCCTTAATATTTTTTCTTCGTTGATCAACTACATATAGCCAGATAGAGATAATTATGAGAAGAGATATACCGATTATTAGTACAACATTTTTAATGCGTTCCTCTCTCAGTCTTAGGTTCTTCTGTTTTTCAGCTTCTAACTCAAATGAAGCAGCATTGTACTTTTCTTGAAGTTCCACGAGTTTATCATTATTCTCTTCGGTGAATATGTTCCGGGAGACCTCATAATAATCACGCATATAGTAATATGCAGATTCAAAGTCACCTCTTCGTTGACTTAGTCTAGCTAAACCGTTGAGTGCAAATCCCTTGTTATCTGGATAATTTAAAGAATCTGCTATATCGAAAGCTTTTTGAAAGTAATAGAAAGAGCTATCAAACTCTTCAAGGCTCATAAACGAACTTCCTATCAAATAGTAACTATTCCCTTCCCACCGATAATCCTCAATTTCTCGATGTAAACGTGCAGAAGCGATGGCGTTGATATTTGCCTCCAAATAATCCTTTTTGCTCCTTAAAAGTGTTGCCATTTGATATCGCACTCTGGCACCCATTTCTTTATTATCATTTTGTACAAAGGAGTCCTTTGTTAAATCATAATAATATAGAGCTGAATCGAGTTTACCAGCACTTTGGTGAGCTACTCCAATTCCGTATAATGCTCTGTTTTCAGCAGATACATCACCCGCTCTATTTGCAAAAAGAGTTGCTTTCTGATAGAACTGAATCGCCAGTTCGGACTTCCTTGTCTCAACATAGACAGCTGCCATGCCCATAGCTGCCCTCATTTGATATTCAAGGTTATTCTCTGTCTGAGCCTGCAGAGCCACCTTCTGGAAAACAATAAGAGCTGAATCAAATTTTGACTCAGCTCTATATTTTTCCCCTTGCTCTCTCCAAGTTTCAAGCTTGCTGTCCTGAGAATAGACAACTATGGGAGTTACAAGGACATGTAAGAGGAATATTTTGATTATATATTTCATAAAATCATCTAATCTCCAGATCCAGGAGGATTCATTGGATCCGGATCTCCACTACCTCCATCTGGATCATCTGGGTCCGGATCAGGGTCTGGGTCGGTTAAGTTAGCCAATTGGCTGGTTAAAACAGTTTTAAATTCTACATCTTCCGATGCATTCAGTTGTAGTCTAAACATACTCTAGTTGTTTAATGGTGTTAAAAAAATAAAATGCTCTCGTCAGTAAACCTTCACCGAGTGGCGAAGAATCGTGTGTGTATACACAAATTAGATTCAATTCTTCGATTAAAAAAATACCCAGAAGTAGGTATTTTTTTAATCTGAAATTTTCCAAAATCGGGCTTTCCTGTTCACAAATTCTTGATACCTTTGTGCCCGGCAAAGGGATGCGACCAGCTCCTACTGAACTCCCCCAGGCTGGGAACAGAGCAAGGGTAAGTGGTTGAGCGGTGCGACATCCTGATGCCTTTTTTTATTCCCTCCTAAATCGTATCATTACCCAACGATTTTTTCCAAGCCCATGTCAGTTTATCTCGCAGAATTCATTGGTACGGCCATCCTGCTCTACTTCGGGAATAGTGTTAATGCCGCCACCACATTAAATCATTCATATGCCAAAGATTCCGGATGGATCATTACCACCATCGGCTGGGGTCTTGCTGTAACTTTTGGTATTTATGCTGTTGGCGAAATCAGCGGTGCACATATTAATCCTGCCGTTACTGTCGGTCTTGCCATTGCTGGTGAAGTGGAATGGAGTATTGTCCCAGGCTATATTATCGCGCAAGTACTTGGTGCTATGGTGGGTGCTAGCCTTACCTGGTTACAATACTTACCTCATTGGGGTAAAACGGAAGATCAAGGTACCAAACTGGGTGTTTTCTGTACTTCGGGCGCCATAGACCAGAAAGGTGCCAATTTAGTCAGTGAAATGATGGGCACCATGATTTTAGTCTTTGGATTAATGATGATTGGTGCTAACGAATTTACCGAAGGTCTAAATCCCTTAGTTGTAGGAGGGCTGATTGTTATTATCGGTATGGCCCAAGGTGGTAGCACAGGTTATGCCATCAACCCTGCCCGTGATTTCGGACCTCGACTGGCACACTTCTTACTACCCATTAAAGGTAAAGGCGACTCTAACTGGTCTTACAGTTGGATCCCCATTGCAGGGCCTATTTTGGGTGGAGGCACTGGGGCAGCACTCTATTACCTTGCATTTAAAGATGGTACCAACCTCCTCGGTTGGATTTCTGTGGGCCTTGCGCTCATGGCTATTATCTATGCTATTTATGAGGAATCTAAGCAATAGCCCTATACAGTAATTCGCTCTGGAAAAATTTCCCAAAATGGGATGAATTTATCTATCAAAAGCACACAGAAAGTTCATTTAAAGTACTGGCAAGCGATTTGAGTCATAGTAAGCGACTGACATTACTATTATGACTGACACGCATGACTCCCTGAATCACCAAGAGAAAAGGAGAAGGAGGTCTAGACCCGGCAAAAGAATGCATTGGGCGATTTGGGCTTTCTTTACACTAGCTACAGCAATCATTTTGTGTAAAGCATTTGATGCAATTAATGGAGCACTTGCCTAGCAAGTGCTCTTTTTATTAATCTGGCAATACGGTCGATCGTTTGGCTTCATTCAACACAAATGAACTACTCACATAACTTACTCTCGGAACCTGAGAGAGTTTCTTAGAATAGAATTCATGGTAGTCATCCAAATCTTTGACCATTACCTTGAGCAGAAAATCGTACTCTCCACTCATTAAGTAGCAATCCAAAACCTCTGGCAGTTCCATTATTCCAGCATAGAACTCCTCTGTTTGCTCAAATTTGCTTACCTCCAGCTTGCCAGAGATAAACACCAGTATGGAAGGCGATAACTTCTTCCGGTTAACTATGGCAACATATTTATCAATGATCCCCTCTCGCTCCAATCGTTTGATGCGTTCATATATAGGCGTCTTAGTCAGGTTGAGGCGAATGGCAATATCCTTCACATTCAGTTTTGCATCTTCCTGAAGCAACCTCATTATTTTTCGGTCTATAGTATCTAAAACAGCCATGGTGTTTTTTCCTTATTCATATGTGAATTCAACAACGCAAAAGTATCAATTCCTAAAGGAACTTAATAAATAGGAATTTTAACCAATAATTATCCATTTACTAGATTTTAATGTTCATTTCAAGAGTTTTGTAGGTATTAAAGCCTTAAAAATCGAGTTGAAAAGATTAATACTTCTACTACAAATGACCTCAATAACCGCCTGCAATACTACAAGTACCGAGATCATAAATGACCGCCAGAAAGCTACCGAAGCATACTTCAGCCAAATAAAAGCACAGCCTCAGTTACTGCGAGAATTTCTTTGGGCTATGCCTAAAGGCGGAGATGTACATCACCATGCGCTGGGAGCAGTCTGGGCAGAAGATTATTTGGACATTGCTTCAGAGAAGAATTTTTTAATTAACCCTAAGAGCTTCCGGATTTATGCTAACCAAACTGTGGCCTTGGCTAATGAAGATGCTACTGCAATAGACATCAACCAACACCTAGACGAATCACCCGATCACCTAGATAAGATCATTGATAACTGGTCAATGAGGAACTATAAAAAGAACTTAGCGAATGGACGGGATCACTTCTTTAATACATTCCAAAAGTTTGAAGAGGCCATGTCGGGAAATGAGATAGTACTGCTTTCTAAGATTTGCGAAGCTGCGGCAGCGGAAAACATTCAATACCTGGAAACAATGGTCGGTGTGCCCAGCATTATGAAACAGGTGGCGGATCTCACAACAGACAAAAGCTGGAACCCCGGGATTTCTGTTAAGGATCACCTGGCGGATTGGTATGCTTATTTAGAGCGCCAAAACATTGATACCTGGGCAGACTACAACGCAGAGATTATGGATCATTGGGTAGAAAACATTGATAACAATGGTGTTCATTTGACTTTTCAGACTGTAGGAATGAGGATTATTCCAGACCAGTCAATAGTCTTTAGTCACCTGGTGCTTGCCTTTAAAACAGTAATACTCTCCGAAAATGTGGTAGGTGTAAATTTTGTAGCTCCGGAAGATGATCCAATAGCGATTGAAAATTATATGACCCATATGGCCATGTTCCGTTTTCTTAAATCCAGGTTTCCGCAAGTGCCTGTATCACTCCATGCGGGTGAGCTGAGTGAATCAACTCAAAAGGTTGCTGGAGATCATATCTATCAGGCCATAAGCATAGCGCATGCCCAACGTATTGGACATGGCTTCGATATTTTGCACCAAGACAATTGGTCCAAAACCATGGACCTAATGAAATCCAAGGGTATTGCAGTTGAGATCAATCTTGAAACCAATAGAGTGATACTCGAAAGCGATAGCAGTACCCATCCTTTGAAAGCTTATTTAGCCGCTGATATACCTGTTTGTATTAGCTCTGATGATCCTGCTATTCTGAGAAGCGACCTTACCAACCAGTATGTGATGGCTGTTCAATATGTCCCAAACCTTAGTTATTCGATGATTAAGGATTTGGTCCACAATTCCGTCAAATATTCCTTTTTGGAAAACAGCAGAAAAGAAGAATTGCTGACCGAACTGAAGGAGGCCTTTGACAAGTTTGAGCTTCAGATCATGACAAAAAACAAAGGAGCACTTGGACCCCAAGCACTCCTCTGAACAAAGTTCTATACGGGGACTACTTCTTCCCTCCTAACATCAACAGTTCATTGAGGTTAATCTCTGTGACATAGCGCTTATCTCCCTCTTGTGTTTCGTAGGAGCGGTGTGTCAATTTACCTTCCAAAGCGACTTCCTGTCCTTTGGTCAGGTACTCCGCTGCGATCTCACCTACCTTACCCCAGGCTACGATATTATGCCACTGGGTTTCTTCAACCTTATCACCATTGGCGTTTCTATAACTATCAGTAGTAGCGATTGAAAATGTCGTAAGCGACTTACCTGATGTCAAAGTTTTGGTTTCAGGATTTTGACCTAGTCTTCCGATTAACTGTACTCGATTTCTAAGATTTTGCATGATTATAAATTTTAACGTTTAACATTCGATGTGATGTCCGTTTCGATTTGTTCGAATTGACGATGGCAAAGTAATAGTAGACTGAAAAGCCAAGTCGGTTGCTAAGCGCTTGTAACCGATTAACATTCGTTTGTAAACGTTTGTAATTGGATATACACCTGTTTATCAGTAGATTGCGATAGAGATAATAAATAAGGAGAAATGGAAGAAAGATTGTGTTTGGAGTGCGGAAAACCGGTGTATGGAAGAATAGACAAGAAGTTTTGTGACGATCAGTGTCGCAATACTTTTAATAACAAACAGAATTCCGATAGCAATAACTACGTCAGAAATGTACACAACATTCTCAGAAGAAACAGAAGAATACTAGAGGAACTGAACCCTAAGGGGAAGTCGAAAACGACCCGCAGCAAGCTGACCGAGAAAGGCTTTGACTTTAATTATCACACCAGCACTTATACCACAAAAGCCGGAGCCACTTATTACTTCTGTTATGAGTATGGCTATCTACCAATAGAGGGAGATTATTTTGCTCTGGTAAAGAAGCAAGAGTATGTGAATTGATGTTTTTTGAATTGTCTTTTACAACCCCATCTATCAAGTCTGTGTCAAGGAAGGAAACACAAAGACAATATGAAAAAGTATTTGCTTCCTGTATTTGGTTTACTGCTTATCTGCTCTTGCGAAAATGAAGAAATCATTGATCACAATTTCACCGGTAACTTTTTAGTTTCTCAACTTGTCTCCGAACAAGGGGATCAGCGGCAGGTTCAGGATTTCTCTTATGATAGCAATGGAAGGTTACTCACTGTGATAGACAACCGCAATACCAATAATCCATCAAATGAGTATATAGAGGTCACCGACTTCATTTATGAAAATGATCAGTTGACCTTAAAGACATTTAGTTACCAATCAACAGATGAAATTCATAGACAAGACTCTATTACATATTATGGGAATGGCCTGATCCATGAGGTTCATTCTTCATATAATTCAGGAGGTGTAATGCGACTAAGTTGGGTAAGTGAATACACCTACAATGATGATGGAACCCTACGTTCAAGAACTTCATACAATCCAGTTTCTTTGGATACCGAGGTAAGCAATCGTTACTATTGGGAATATGGAAATGTGGTAAAGATTGAGCACTTCTATGGCGATGCATTGCAATATGAATCCTTCTACTTATACGACAATGCCCAAAATTACAAGCTGGGAAATCCTTTCTTCAGTGACTATGAGGTCAGTCTTGCTACTCAAAACAACATTACCCAAGCAAGATATAAGGACTACTCCGGTCTATTGGACCTGGCCTGTAATCCATGTAATACATCATATGAGTACAACGACTTTAATCTTCCAGAAAGAGTCACCTATGACTGGGGTTCAGCGCTTAATATCACATACGATATTAAGCAAGGGGCAATAAACTGAATCTGAAACAAGCGAAATTGAGCTGCTCAGGCCAACCCTGACCAGCTTCTATTCTTCACTTTTAAAGTGACCATAGCACGGGCCTTATAGCTATTCTTAATCTGTTTCCATGTCCAAACTCCTGGCAGGTCCCACCAATTGGCCGGTGGTTGATGATTGTGAGCTGAAGCCATTCCAATCTTCCTAAAACCCACTCCATCCAATCCAAAAGCCTTATTAGATTCCAGAGTCAATACCTTGTCAGTTTCCAGATGATGATCTACAATGATAAAGGTATGCCCTCCAAACCATTTAGATCCAGGCACATCATCTGACTGTTTTGATTTCCAACCCTGCACCAATGTCCATGGGGCAGGTGCAGCTTCTACATCCTCAACCTCCTCTCCCATACCGCTCTCGACTGCCGCAGTGACGGGTGAGAAATAGTCTTCCGTTGAAAAGATCATCATTTGTCCATGACGGTGATTATTCCATTCAAAATCCGAAAATTGATCAGACCAAGCTTTAACAATTAAACCTTCGGCAAAAGTACAGCAGTTGTTTTGCTTGGTTTTTGGCGGTGCTAAAGGCAAGTTTACTCCGGGAAGATCATATGGATAGGCAGGGTCATGTAAATCATAGGCAAAACCATCGTAGTCCTTGACTATCTCTACCAGCTTGGATTCCTCCACTGCGTCATCCCTACCATTAAAGTTAATGCGTGAAACAGCTCCGATAGCATCTAAAAATGAATCAGGTTGGTCATCTGATGGTAATTCTGGAGAACTTTGAGTTTCCGTATAGCGATGCCCCTTCCAGCGAGAACAAATCCAGACTTTGCCTGCCTCAGTTTCTATCTGGGCATAGTCTGTGTCATCATTCGGAAAGTTAAGTTTGGTTGATAATAATGAATAATTACCAGCTTCAACAAAGCCCTTCTTTTCAGAACTTGTATCCGCCTCGGCAAAGCTCATCAGCTTCTTGGCTAGGGTTATATGTTGTGTTGACATTGTAGTGTATTTATCATTCGCTAAAGTTCAAGCTATTGAATCTTGTAGTATGAATCAAGATAATCTTTGCCACCACCGCGCCTCAAAAGCATCTTGTTCAAAACTTCATGATTTTAGGCTCCTTCTAAGAAGAGAATGTTTTAGATTTGTGCATCCATAAATTAAGAAGCAGAACCTATGAAATTCTTTATTGATACCGCAAACCTAAATGATATTAAAGAGGCCTATGACCTTGGTGTTTTAGATGGCGTAACCACTAACCCATCACTTATGGCCAAAGAGGGAATTTCAGGGCATGACAACGTGATAGCTCACTACAAGGCAATCTGCGATATTGTGGATGATAATGTGAGTGCCGAAGTAATCGCCACTGATTTTGATGGCATGATCAAAGAAGGAAAAGAGCTTGCACAAATTGATGACAAAATCGTAGTGAAAGTTCCAATGATCAAAGATGGTGTTAAAGCAATCAAGCATTTCACCTCAGAAGGCATCCGTACCAACTGTACTTTAGTATTCTCGGCCGGACAGGCTATTTTGGCTGCTAAGGCTGGTGCAACTTATGTTTCTCCTTTTATTGGTAGACTTGACGATATTGGATATGATGGCCTTGAGTTGATCGAGCAGATTGTCCAGATTTATGATAATTACGGTTACCCGACCGAAGTATTAGCTGCGTCAGTAAGACATACGATGCACCTCATTCAGTGTGCTGAGATTGGAGCCGATGTGGCGACTTGTCCACTCAAAGTCATCACGAGCTTATTGAACCATCCTTTAACAGATAAAGGCTTGCAGCAATTTCTTGCTGACCATGCAAAAGCCAATGGCTAAAACATTACCGCAAACTTCTGGTTATCCCCCAAACAACCCGATTGTTTTTACGGAAATGTATATAATTAAGGTAAAGGGGAAAGCCAAAATTCCAGACTACATACAGCTCAGGGACGAGAACTTCGTCCTTATTGCTTACTTCAGAGCTGATCGTCCATTAAAAAAGTTGGAGAAATATGGACTGGAAGGCAAGGAAGTTGCGTTAGAGAAAGTAATTAATAACTTGCCTTTCGGTAAACTTCAAAAACTCGAAATTTAGCATGCCTTTTTCCGGAGAACCCATTGTTCAGATTACTGACGCTAGTATTTTTCAGGAAGATCAAACCGTTCTCAATAACATCAACCTTGAGATAGCCAAAGGAGAATTCGTTTACCTGGTGGGAAGAACAGGAAGTGGAAAAAGCTCATTGCTCAAAACACTTTATTGCGATCTACCGCTCCATATGGGAAGTATTCGCATATGTGACTTTCAAATAGAAAAGATCAAACGAAAAGAAGTTCCTATGCTCAGAAGAAAACTGGGCATAGTATTTCAAGACTTTCAACTCTTACCCGATAGAACCATTGCCGAAAACATCTTCTTTGTGATGAAGGCTACTGGTTGGAAAGACAAAGCTAAGATGAAAAGCAGATTAGCTGATGTACTGATGAAAGTGGGCTTAGGAGCCGTTTCTAATAAAATGCCCCATCAGCTTTCAGGTGGAGAACAACAAAGGGTAGTTATCGCAAGGGCCTTGATTAACGAGCCGGCAATTCTTATTGCCGATGAACCAACTGGAAATCTTGACCCTGAGGTTTCAGAAGGCATTTTCAAAACTTTTGAAGACATCAATAGAAGTGGTACTGCCATTCTGATGGCAACGCATGATTTCAAACTGATTGAAAATTATCCTAAGCGGACCTTGACCTGCGGAAATGGTCGGGTAATGGACTCCGCAGCTCAGCCAATTACATAGAAATATCCAGCTCCTTCTTCATATCCTCAGGAAGCTTGTCCCTCTCAAGAATATCCAACTGACTATTTAGTAGATGAATTTTCTGACGCAGTAGGTGCAAAAGTCTGTCAAGCACCTCTTCAGATTGTTGACTCTCAAGAAATACTTCCTTCAAGTCATTATAAATAACATCCAACTCCTGAAGATCGGCTTCCAAAAAATTGAACACCTTGCCCGTTTCAAGTTCTTCGGAAACCTTACTTTTTTTCTTCGAAATTATGGAAGTGTAAAAAACTTCAAGGTCTTCAAATTTCTCTAGGTTATTAGAGGCAAGTATTTCACTTTCATCAAAAGAAGTCTCACTCTGTGATAAAGGCAGATATTTGTCGGTAAGTAAGAAAGCTACCGCTCCGACTAAAAGAATAACAGCTGCCTTCCAATACCATAACGCAGTAGAGCGTTCTGGCCTTAACTTGGCTTCAATGTTCGTCCAAACATCGGATTTAGGCTCTTTGAGGTCAAATGCTCCTCTATTGTTTTCTATAAATCTCTCTAAGTTGTCTTTATCCTGCATACTGCAACTCCTCCCTTAGTATTTCTCTCAATTTCTTCTTTGATCTATTAAACTGTGACTTTGACGTTGATTCAGTAATCCCTAAAACCTCAGCGATTTCCTTATGATCATAACCTTCTAACAAGTACAAGGTTAAAACCACGCGATAACCATCTGGTAAACGGGATATCCCTTCATTGACAACTGCTACATCATAACTTACATCTCTAGACTCTGTTTCAACAGCGCGATCATCAAACTGACCGATATCATCAACAGATTCCAAATCAAGCCTTCGCTTCTTGACGAGGTTAATGGCATTATTCACCACAATACGTTTTAACCAACTGCCAAATGAAGCTGTGCCCTTATAATTTTTAAGATTCTTAAAAGCACTCAAAAAGGACTCTTGCAAAACATCTTCTGCATCCATCTCGCTTCCGGTAATTCGCAAGCATGTATTGTACATAGCTTTTGAATAGAGCTTGTACAATTCATATTGAGCTGTACTGTCTCCAGCAAGGCAGCGATCAATAATGGGTTGATGTATATTCTGGTATCCTGTTTCCAACGTCTGAAATCACAATAAAGACATTACAATCCTTATAGGGTTGCATACTGAAAGATAAGCATAAAAAAAACCCCGACTAGTCGGGGTTTTAGGAAAGTGATTTCTTTATGTCTAGCCTTTGTTTAAAGCCTCTAAACTGGTTTTTGCTATTTCAAAATCAGGGCTTAGTGCCAAAGCCTGAGTAAAATATGTTTTCGCTTCCTCATTTTTCCCCTGCTCCATTGCCATCAGCCCTCTGAGGTTATAAATAGCAGCTTTAAAGGAAACCTCCTGAGCACTGCCATCACTTTTATTTAAAGCAATCTTATCTTCATCCTTAATCTTGGACTCTATAACGCCTAAGTTAGCCTCCGCCTCGGCAAAACGACTTCGGGAATATAGAAGATAGGCCAACTGATACTGCACCTGAACATCTTCTGTCACTAACCATAACTTCTCATAGTACTCGACAGCCTTGTCATATAACCTAAGGTTTTCATAGCTCAGTGCTACAATTTCCAAAGCAATCTCATTGTTGCTGTATTTCTGGAGAAAGTCCAAACCTACCAAAGCACTTGATGAAAACTGAGAGGTGTTGTAATACAATTCAGCCAACATTCTCATGGCTGCAGAATCAATGGGATTTAAGACCAAGATATCCGTCAGCGCCTGTTTCTGGATCAGTACATCATTGTATTGCTCTGCTTTTCTCAGAAGAGCGATTGCTTTCGCATACTCATTAGAGATATAAGTACTGTCTTGTGCCATTACACTTTGGCTTCCAAACATCAACAGAATGGCCAGTACTAAAAATTTAATCTTCTTCATTTTATTATTGGTAACTAAATTATTTCAGTGATTTAACAACATTCAAGCCAAGTTCCCTACCCAAAGTGAGCAGGTAATCGTAAGACTCGTCAAATTCATTTTTGATTTTACCTTCCAAAACTGCCTCTTTCAACGCTTCCTTGATATCTCCGATGGTCTTACCTGGTTTTAAACCAAAGACCGTCATGATCATTTCTCCGGTAATTACGGGCTGAAAGTTACGAACTTTATCCTTCTCCTCTACCTCTCGCATTCGCTTTTCGACTTTATCAAAGTTCTGTAGGTAGCGTTTAACCTTATTATTATTCTTAGATGTAATATCGGCCCGACAAAGCGTCATTAGTGCTTCAATGTCATCTCCAGCTTCAAACAGAAGTCTTCGTACGGCAGAATCCGTGATCTCATCTTTTACCAAGGCAATAGGCCTCAGGTGAAGTCTCACCATTTTTTGAACAAACTTCATGGACTCCCCCATCGGTAGCTTCATCCTTCTGAATATACCTGGGGTCATTCGTGCACCCTTATCCTCATGACCATGGAATGTCCAACCCACGCGTTTATTGAAACGTTTGGTTGCTGGCTTGGCGATGTCATGCATGATCGCTGCCCATCTCCACCATAGATCATCCGTATTCTTACTGATATTATCTAATACCTGAAGGGTATGATAAAAATTATCCTTATGCGACTTGTCTTCAATACTGTCGACTCCCTGCAAAGCCACTAACTCTGGGAAAATGAGTTTGAGCAGTCCACAGTGAAAAAGGAGCTTAAAACCATAAGACGGTTCATCCGACAATATGATCTTATTCAGTTCTACAATGATCCGTTCTTTAGATATAATACTGATACGATCTTTCATATCAATAATTCCCTGAAAGGTATCGGCATCAATATCAAACTTCAATTGTGAGGCAAAACGAATGGCTCTCATCATCCGTAAAGGATCATCCGAAAATGTTCTGTCCGGCTCAAGAGGTGTCTTAATCAATTGCTCTTTCAGATCACTTATACCTGCGAAAGGATCAACAAGCTGGCCATAACTCCCTTCATTAAGGCTTATGGCCATGGCGTTGATTGTGAAATCCCTACGATTCTGATCGTCTTCTAACGTTCCATCTTCAACGATCGGTTTTCTCGAATCTCTTTGATAAGACTCCTTTCTAGCACCAACAAACTCAAGTTCCAAATCACCATCCTTGATCATGGCAGTACCAAAGTTTTTGAAGACCGACAGTGGCACTTTATCACCAAGTGCTTTTTTCACTGCCTCAGCCAGTTGAATACCACTACCTACACAGACAAAATCAATATCGTTCGATGATCTACCCAGCAATAAATCTCTCACATACCCGCCAACAACATAGGTCTCTAAATGCTCATTATGAGCCACTTGACTTATGGTTTTAAAAATGGGATGTTTCAGTTTTTTTGCCAGATTCATCGATCAATTTCCTTAAAAGGCAGGCAAAGTTAGCAGTTTATCTCAGGGAGTTCAAAACGAACAAAAAGACATCAACTTAAAGATTAAAATTTGCCGACCAGATTAAATTGAAATCCTTACCTTTGTATCCCATAAGTTAATTTCTCTTATCACACTTATGGCATCTGCGAAATACATTTTTGTTACTGGTGGTGTTACTTCTTCCTTAGGAAAAGGAATCATTGCCTCATCACTTGGCAACCTTCTTCAAGCTCGAGGATATCGAGTAACTATTCAAAAATTTGATCCTTACATTAATGTAGACCCGGGCACGCTTAATCCTTATGAACACGGAGAGTGCTATGTAACAGACGATGGTGCGGAAACTGATTTGGACCTGGGTCACTATGAGCGCTTTTTGAACACGCCTACTTCGCAGGCTAATAATGTCACTACTGGTAGAATCTACTACGATGTGATTACTAAGGAAAGACGCGGTGACTATTTGGGAAAAACTGTTCAGGTAATTCCTCACATTACGGATGAGATTAAGAGAAACTTCTTCAGGCTTGGTGAAACTGGCGATTACGACTTTGTGATCACGGAGATTGGTGGATGTGTTGGTGATATTGAATCCCTCCCCTTTATAGAAGCCGTTAGGCAAGCGCGCTGGGATGTTGGTGAAAACAATTGTTTAGTAATTCACCTCACACTAATACCATACCTTAAAGCGGCCAAAGAACTAAAGACTAAGCCAACCCAGCACTCTGTAAAACAGTTGCTCGAGGCGGGTATTCAACCGGATATTCTTGTGTGCCGATCAGAAAAGTCTTTACCGAATGATATTCGAAAGAAGTTAGCCCTGTTCTGCAATGTTCAGTTGAACTCTGTTATTGAGGCACTCGATGCAGACACCATCTATGATGTCCCTCTTTTAATGAGAAAGGAAAAACTAGATGAAAGAGTACTCACTAAGTTAAGGATGCCCTCAAAAGACCAGCCAGAAATCGATGACTGGAGGAAATTCTTAGGAAAGTTAAAGAACCCAACCAATGAAGTTAACATCGGTTTGGTGGGTAAATATGTAGAACTTCCAGATGCTTATAAGTCAATCGCAGAAGCTTTCATCCACGCAGGAGCTCACTTAGAGTGCAAAGTGAACGTTCACTGGATTTCTTCGGAATCGGTAACAAATAAATCCGTACATAGAACCCTGAGAGATATGGACGGGGTATTGGTAGCTCCAGGTTTTGGAGAGCGAGGTATAGAAGGTAAGATTGAAGCCATCAGGTATGTTAGAGAGAATAACATTCCATTCTTTGGTATTTGCTTAGGTATGCAATGCGCTGTTGTAGAATTTGCCCGAAATGTACTCGGCCTCTCAGAAGCAGCTTCTACAGAATTAAAAGCCAATACGCCTGATCCAGTAATCGGTCTTATGGAGAATCAGAAAAACATTGAGGACTATGGGGGCACCATGAGGCTTGGTGCTTATGATTGCAAGGTTAAAAAACCCTCTAAAGTATACAATGCATACGGTGCGGTCAACGTGGCCGAGCGCCATAGGCATAGATATGAGTTCAATAATGAATACCTCGAGGATTTTGAAAAGGCTGGAATGAAAGCAGTAGGCATAAACCCTGAATCCAAGCTGGTAGAAGTCGTTGAAATCTCAGATCACCCCTACTTTGTAGGCACTCAATTTCACCCAGAACTAAAAAGTACTGTGATGAATCCTCATCCACTATTTGTAAGCTTCATTGGCGCAGTAGTGAAAAACAAAAAGAATTAATTTTACAGAAATGGATAGAAATCAGACCATTGGTCTTGTTTTAATAGCGGTCATACTCATTGTATACTCAATAGTTTACAGACCACCTGCACAAGAACAGCCTTTAGAATTTGCTGACACTACATCAGTAGAAAGCGTGACTCCACAAGTTCCGGTTCAGGAAGCTCAACCGGCAGAGGTAATCGATGAGACCCAGACAGCCAATGACCTTTCTGCGCAATACGGAGCTTTTGGTGCAGCTATGCAAGGCAATGAAGAGACGTTTGTCATTGAAACAGACAAAGCCAAATACACCTTTTCAAATAAGGGAGGCACAATTGCTGCCGTGGAACTCAAGGACTACGTAACATTTGATCAAAAACCCCTGATTCTATTCGATGAGAATACAAGCCAAAGGGTTTTGAATATCCCTACGACTAAAGGAAATATTGATCTCAACAATCTCTATTTTCAGTCTAATAGTTCTAATCAAACTGTTGGAGTGGACGGTAGTACAACTATCAGATTCACTGCTGACCTAGGTGGTGGCAAGTCAATTGAGCAGACCTACATTATCAATGCTGGAAAATACGAATTGGATTATCAGCTAAAATTGAATGGTCTTCAAGGTGAAGTTATTGGAAATGAAGCTACAATGGCATGGGCTATTGCAATGCAGCGTTATGAAAAGAACCTTGAAGACTCAAGAAACAAAACAACACTCAGATATTACACACTTGATGAGGACTCTGATAACTTGAGTGCCACTTCGCGAGATCCTCAAAAAGAGACTATTGGAGGTGTGAAATGGCTAAGCTTCTCTCAAAAGTTCTTCAATTCGGGCATCATCTCTGAAAAAGGATTCAACCAGGCTACCATAGGTTCTACTGTAGGCCTTGACTCTACTATAGTCAAAGAAGGTCTAATGGAATTATCTATTCCTATGGGTGACGTTTATGCAGGTGCAAACTTCACCTATTATTATGGCCCAAACAGTTACAAAGGCCTAAAGAAAGTGACCGAAGGTTACGAAGACAATGTTTACATGGGCTACAAATTGGTGAGCTGGGTAAACAAATACATCATTGTCGAGCTATTTGGCTTTTTAGAAAGATATATTGGCAACTACGGTGTAATTATTATGATCATCGTACTCATAGTCAAACTGGTTCTTTTTCCACTATCAAGAAAATCTTACCTCTCCATGGCAAAAATGAAGGTTTTAAAACCTGAGTTAGACGCTATGAAGGAAAGAGTAGGTGGCGATCAGCAGAAAATGCAACAGGAGCAGATGAAGCTCTATAGAGAAGTTGGTGTTAACCCTATCAGTGGTTGTATACCTCTAGTACTCCAAATGCCAATCTTGTTCGCTATGTTCTTCTTCTTTCCCAATTCTATAGAGTTGAGACAGCAGTCTTTCTTATGGGCATCAGACCTTTCTACCTATGACGTTTTATTAAACCTTCCGTTTACGATTCCTTTTTACGGATCTCACGTCAGTGGTTTTACATTACTTATGACACTCTCTACCCTGCTTTATACCTGGTCTAACAATCAGGTGAGTTCTGTACAGGGTCCTATGAAGAGCATAGGTTATGTAATGCCGGTCATTTTTATGTTTGTGTTGAACAGTTATTCTTCAGGCTTGAGTTTCTACTACTTCGTTTCAAACATCATCACGTTTGGACAGCAAACATTGATCAGAAGGTTTGTTGATGAAGACAAGATTCGAGCTACACTCGAAGAGAACAAGAAAAAGAATGTGAACAAAAAGAAATCTAAGTTTGCATTGAGACTTGAAGAGGCCATGAAGGCCAGCCAAGAAGCTCAACGGCAAAAACAAAAAGGAAAGAAATAATAAAAAAGGAGGCTCAAAAGCCTCCTTTTTTATTTGGCTTTAAACAACAAAAACTAGTCTATGAGCAGAAGGCATAATCGCATTATACTTTCGACTAAACTTATATCTTTGTAAGCTATTCGTCAACCAAGTAAAATCTACTTCTAAATGAAATTTACCTTCTTTGGACATGCCTCTTTTTTGATAGAGACAATGGGAAAGAAACTACTTTTCGATCCATTCATTACTCCCAATGAATTGGCTAGGGAAATTGACGTAGATGCGATTAAGCCAGACTATATTCTTTTGAGTCATGGCCATGGCGATCATGTAGCCGATGTTGAAAGAATTTATGATAATTCTGAAGCTACTATCATCTCTACCTACGAAGTAGTTGGGTGGTTTGGAGCAAAGGGGCTAGACAGAGGTCACCCTATGAATCACGGGGGCTCCTGGGACTTTGATTTTGGCAAAGTCAAACTTGTCAACGCGGTACATTCCAGCTCTATGCCTGATGGCAGTTATGGTGGGCATCCTGCGGGCATGGTCATTAAGAACTCAGAAGGCTGCTTCTACTACGCTGGAGATACGGCTTTGACAAGAGATATGGAATTAATTGGAGAAGAGTTTGAGCTTGATTTCTCTATTATGCCCGTTGGTGACAACTTTACCATGGGAGTCTCAGATGCCATGAAGGCCGCAAAAATGGTAAGATGCAGCAAGGTCATTGGTGTGCACTTTGACACTTTTCCTTACGTTGCCATTGACAAGCGAGAATCAATGGAGATTGCTGCTGAAAATAAGGTACAATTGATACTTCCAGAAATTGGACAAACACTTTCACTATAAATAACAGATGGGTAAAATTATCGCGATAGCAAACCAAAAAGGCGGTGTAGGTAAAACTACCTCGGCTATGAACCTAGCTGCCAGTCTGGCTGTATTGGAATACAAGACATTAGTGGTTGATGCTGACCCTCAAGCTAACACTACCTCCGGTTTGGGGCAAAACCCCAGAGAGGTAGAGTTGAGTATTTATGAGTGCATGGTCGGTAAGGCCAAAATTCAGGATTGTATCGTGCAAACTGATGTTCCCCATCTGGAACTTGTACCATCGCATATTAACCTGGTGGGTGCCGAAGTAGAAATGGTAAACCTCACGAACAGAGAGGAAAAAATGCGTGACGTACTGGGAGAAGTTGCTGACAATTATGATTTCATATTAATCGACTGTGCACCTTCTTTAGGTTTGATTACCATCAATTCATTAACAGCAGCTAACTCCGTGATCATACCAGTTCAATGCGAATACTTTGCGTTGGAAGGACTTGGAAAACTTTTGAATACTATCACTATCATTCAAAAACGTTTGAACTCGAGTCTTGAAATCGAGGGAATTTTATTGACAATGTATGATGTAAGACTGCGTTTGTCTAATCAGGTAGTAGAAGAAGTACAGACACACTTCAAGAACATGGTTTTCGAAACCATTATACCAAGAAATGTAAAGTTAAGCGAGTCACCAAGTTTTGGTATTCCGGCCATTCAACACGATGCGGATAGTAAAGGTGCACTTGCATATTTAAATTTGGCTAAAGAAATCGCTGATAAGAATCAGCAATAATACTTTTTAATATGGCATCTAAAACTCCAAAGAGTAGAAACGCATTGGGAAGAGGTTTGGGAGCACTTTTGGAGGATTCCTCAACAAACGCTGCAGAATCACTACGCAAAAACCCAGTTGGATCAATGAACGAAATCCAACTAGATCAAATTCAGGTCAACCCCTACCAACCTAGAACGCATTTTGACAGGCAAGCCCTGGAAGAGTTAGCTGAGTCCATAAAAGTTCAGGGTATCATTCAGCCAATAACCGTTAGAAAACTAAGCGAGACTGAATTTCAGTTGATTTCTGGAGAAAGAAGGTTTCAGGCTTCGAAAATTGCCGGGATTGAGAAAATCCCTGCATACGTAAGAACTGCTGATGATCAACAAATGCTGGAGATGGCATTGATTGAGAACATTCAACGGGAAAATCTTAATGCAATGGAAATTGCATTGAGCTATCAGCGTTTACTAGAAGAATGTGACCTAAAACAAGATCAACTGGGTGAACGAGTTGGAAAAAACCGAACGACAGTCAATAACTACCTCAGGCTGCTCAGGCTTCCACCAGATATCCAGGCGGGGATCAGAGATAAGAAAATCTCAATGGGACATGCCAGAGCGATCGTTAATGTGGATGACATTGACAAACAGCTGCATATCTATAAAAAAATTGTAGACGAGGAGCTTTCGGTAAGAAAAGTAGAACAACTGGTACGAGATTTGATGTCTGGAGACAGCGATAAATCTAGTAAAGAAAAGAAGGGAAGCACGCAGCACAGAAACTATGAAGTGCAGCAGGTTCAACAAAAGCTTTCTTCACATTTCGGCACTCGGGTTGGTCTAAGAGCAGATAGTCAGTTTAGAGGAGAAATTAAAATCCCTTTTGTGTCCACCGAAGACCTAAATCGCATATTGGAAATTATTAACATGTAATGCGACTCTTTACTTTGATTGTGCTTTGCCTTACACTTTCCTTGCCCATCTTGGGTCAAGAAAGTAACCCTGTTCTTGAGAATGGCATAATCACCGGAAAGGAAGTCAAAGTTGACCCAAAACAAAAGTATTATAACCCCAGAATTGCCTCCAGGCGGTCGGCAATTATTCCTGGCTGGGGACAAATTTATAATGACAGTTGGTGGAAAGTACCAGTGCTGTATACTGGCTTTGGCGTAGCCATTCATTTCATAGGTGTGAACGAACGCAATAGAAACGAGAACCTTGACTTTGCGGCCGAAGAACTGGCAAAAGACACTCCGAATCAAAATTTGGTTAGGATTTATCGAAGACGTGCCGATAACTGGCGAAAGAACAGAGATTTGGTAATTCTGACCATGGCAGGTATTTATGCCTTACAAATTATAGAAGCAGCAGTGGATGCTCATCTCAAAGGTTTCAATGTTGATGAAAATCTTGCACTAAATATTAAACCAAAACTTGGGGTTATTTCAAATGGAGCACCCTATCTCGGTTTTGGCGTTACACTACCCATCGGACGATGAATATTCTATTATTAGGTTACGGAAAAATGGGTCAATTGATAGATCAGTTGGCTACAAAAGCAGGACATCAAATAGTCGCTAAAATCAATATTGATAACAGAGAAGAACTTGATGGGCTTGATTTTAGTCAGATAGATGTAGCCATTGACTTTAGCCAACCAATAGCAGCTGTTGACAATATTAAATGGTGCATCGACCATGACATTCCGGTAGCTGTCGGTACGACTGGATGGTTAGACAGAAGAGCGGAAGTTGATTCCTATTGTCATGAAAGAGGTGGTACTTACCTCTATGCTTCCAACTTCAGTATTGGGGTTAATCTCTTTTTTAAATTGAATAAGCAGTTAGCCAAACTGATGAATACCCAAAAACAATACAGCGTAAGAACAAAGGAGATTCATCACACTCAAAAGCTCGATGCTCCAAGTGGTACTTCCATTACCATTGCAGAAGGCATCATTGAACAACTAGACGACAAGACCAATTGGGTAAACAAAGAAGCCTCTGCTTCGGAAGAGCTGGAAATTATATCAGAACGTATTGATCCGGCACCGGGCACTCATGAGGTAAGTTATAGCTCTACTGTTGACACAATAGATATAAGACATACAGCCCACTCTAGGGAAGGCTTTGCCAAAGGCGCCATTACCGTTGCAGAATGGCTAAAGGGCCAGAAAGGTGTAAAGTCTATGGAAGATTTTCTTCAATTTGACTGACTACCAGCTAATGGTGGCTAAGCCCTTGGATTCCAAATAGGCGTTGGCCTGGCTAAAATGTTTTCCTCCAAAAAAACCTCTATGAGCGGATAGCGGAGATGGATGTGGAGACTTCAACACGAGGTTATCTGCCGAATTCACTATAGCCGCTTTCTTTTGAGCGTAGCTACCCCAAAGTATGTAAACAATATCTTTCCTAGAATTGGCTAGATGCGAAATCACTGCGTCCGTGAACATCTCCCACCCCCTTTTCTGATGAGACCCAGCCTGATGCGCTCTTACTGTCAGTGTAGCATTGAGCAACAGGACACCCTGTTTGGCCCAACGCTCTAATGAGCCATTAGGCGGAACCTCTCGACCCAGATCATTCTTAACCTCCTTGAAGATATTTACTAATGAAGGAGGAAAAGGTATACCTTCATGTACTGAAAAACAGAGACCGTTGGCTTGCCCAGGACCGTGATAAGGGTCTTGGCCTAAGATCACTACCTTTACTTCGTCAAAAGGACATGCGTCAAATGCCCGAAAAATATCCTTCCCTTTTGGGTAAACTGTGTACTGGCTATACTCCTCTTTTACGAAACCAATCAGTTGTTTGAAATAATCTTTCTCGAACTCTTCTGAGAGTACTCTAGACCAACTTTCTTCAATTTTTACAGCCATCGAATTTTCTTCAGGGTGGTTAGTTATTTTCGAACTAATCTATAACTTTAAATCACAGAAGTAAACAGAAAATGATTGTTACAGCGACAACGGAGGGCATCAAAGTTTGTGTAGAAACAAACTACCAGGCGGAATATTCCAGTCCAAGTCAGTCGCACTATGTGTTTACGTACAGAATCACCATTGAAAACGAAGGTGATTATACCATTAAACTTCACCGTAGGCATTGGTACATTCATGACGCCAATAATGTAATGCGCGAAGTAGAAGGTGAAGGCGTTGTCGGTCAGCAGCCCATTTTGGAGCCGGGCGAAAAACATCAATATGTTTCGGGTTGTAACTTGCGATCTGGCTTTGGTAAAATGTATGGTACCTACCTCATGGAAAAAGTGGTTGACGGCAGAGAGTTTGAAGTCGCCATTCCAGAATTCAATATGGTGGTGCCCTATCTGATGAACTAGTTTTGTTCGAGATACTTTCCTTTTTTAATTATTGGTTAAAGAGAGTTGATCAGCATTCGTTGCACTCCCCTTTTGTATTTGACTTCTACACCAGAGTCATATCAAATCCAACTGATAAAAACCGCGAAATAGAGGCGCTTAGGTTTGAACTGACGCATTCTAGAAAGGCTATTGAATTAACTGATTTTGGTGCAGGGTCTAGAGTCTCTAACAAAAGTCATCGGTCTATTGGCTCAATTGCGAAGTATTCGACTACACCCTCAAAGTTTTCGAGGTTTTTGACAAAGGCCATCAATTACTATGGATATAGCAACATTCTAGAATTGGGTACTTCTCTAGGGATTAACACACTTTATATGAGTAGTCCATCTCACACTCATGTCACCACTTTTGAGGGTGACCCCGGAATAGCCGAGATAGCCAGAGAACATTTTGACAATTTTGGCCGAGAAAATATTGACTTGATCGTTGGAAATATTGACAAAACGCTACCAGAGCAGCTTAGAACCCTTGCCTCGGTCGACATTGCTTATTTAGATGCTAATCATCGCTATACCCCCACACTTCGTTATTACGAATTAATTCAACCACTGATTCATGAAAAAAGCATAATTGTCATTGATGACATTCACTGGTCAAAGGAGATGAATCAGGCATGGCATGAATTGAAAAACAGACCAGAAGTAACCCTTTCAATAGACTTGTTTGAGGGAGGCCTTTTATTCTTTGACCCCAATATCCAGAAAGCCGATTACATCTTAAAGTTCTAATGGCCTTAGCTTAATGAACAACTCACTGCCAGACCTTGGCGCAATCGAGTTATAGGCTTCTTCCATAACATCGATATTAAATTGATCTGAAAACAGCGATCTATATTCTCTTTCATTACCACCAAATGGAGGTCGATCATCAAACAAAGGTATTTTAAACATAAGCCCAACCAACATTCCGTTTGGTCTCAGAAGATTATGCATTTTTTTGACGTATTGAGTTCTGAGCTTGGGATCAAGTGCACAAAAGAATGTCTGTTCAATGATCAAATCGAAATGATCTTTTAGCTGAAAAAAATCTAAGTTGAGCAACTGATCCTCAGGGAAGTCAGGGACCCTCTTATTAAAACGCGTTAAGGGTTCCTCGGAAATATCAACCACATAAACATTAATGAAGCCATTTTTCCAGAGGTACTCGGCCTCATATGCATTACCCGCTCCAGGGATGAGTATCTTAAGACTCTTATCCTCGATTTGATCAAAGTAATCTTTAAGAGGTGTTGAGATATACCCGATGTCCCAACCAGTTTGATCTTTCTGATATTTATGAGTCCAGAATTGCTCATTCAAGTCAACATTTCCCGCTTCTCTTTTTTCTGACATTGAATAATTAAAAAAAATGTGAGTACTTCGCCCAATAATCAAATGACCCAACGTTTTTAAGTTAGTTGGCAAATCCACTGGATCATGAGTGAAGTAACAGGCAAAAGTAACAGAGATATTATCAGAATCGTTCTAATCGTAATTCTGATTGGTGTAGTAGTAGGAGGCGGTTATAAAATCAACAAGGACAGCGAGGAACGAAAAGCGCTTCAGGCTGAATTTGACCTCACTCGTAATACACTTACTACGAAACTAGATAGTATCTCAGTAGAGTTAAGCAGTCGGATTTCAGAAATTTCTGAATTAGGAGGAGATATTGACTCTTTGATTTTGCTTAAAGACTCAATCACTTCTCAGCGTGATCAACTGCAAAGAACCAGAGTTGCTAACAAAGCCTTGATCCAGAGGTTGGATAGAAAAGTAAATGGCTATGAAGAGCTTCTATTAGCTAAGGATGAGGAAATTGTTCAACTAAAGAAGTTGAACAACGATTTGCTTGAGGAAAACAATGATCTAAAAGTTGATAAAAACGAGTTGAATAGGTCTCTAACCGAAGCCGCTCAGCGAGAAGAAGCATACAAACAGAGAATTTCTCTAGCCGCTAAACATCGTGCTGAAAACATTAAAATCTTTAATATCAACAGCCGAGGCAAAGAGCGTGAAGGTGACTTTCGAAAAAGGCAAGCACAGAAAATAAAGGTCACTTTTAATCTGGCCCCTAACGATGTAGCACCCGTGGCAGGTCATCAAATCCTTATACAATTGGTTGACCCACTTGGGAATGTAATCTTTGATGTTGCCAGAGGATCTGGGTCTTTCCAAATAGATGGGCGTGAGGAGTTCTATACTTCTATGCAAGAGATCGTATTCGATAACTCTAAACAAGAGTTATCTTTTGTGTATGACAAGGGTTCAGAATTCAATGCTGGAGATTACAAAGTGATAATCTTAGCTGACACTTACGAAATAGGTCAGACAACCTTTAATGTGAGATAAGACCCTCACGTATTCCTATTGAGCATGGTTTGAGGAACGTGCAAACGTTAGCATTTCCGTTTCGGGTCGAAAGCCTTATCTTTCTTTTTTGGTAAAAGACCGACCTTCGCTATGCTTCCTATTCAGAAGAATTTCACAAAATCATTTTTTGTAATACTGAGTCTCCCGGCCACGGCCATGGGCTTCGCTCTTTCAGTACAGATTGCAGCGCTGAGTTGGATTCTGAACACCAAGTTTGGCTTCGATTTACACGAGATTGGTATTGTGTGGGCAGCGGGCCCTTTAGCAGGAATTATCGGCCAGGTAATCATTGGACTTATTAGTGATAAGGTCTGGTTTTGGGGAGGACGAAGAAGGCCTTTTATTCTGATTGGTGGACTAATCGCAGCATTGATGCTGCTAGCTTTACCAAACATCGACTTGATAGGAAAGGCTTTGGGCGTAGAAGAATTTCTAGGTGTTGCTATTGCTGTAGCCCTTTCTCTCGACTTAGCGATCAACATTAGTTTTAACCCTACGCGATCTATCATAGCTGACGTTACTTCAGAGGGTTCAACAAGGACCAAGGGTTACACATGGATGCAAACGATCTCTGGTTTTTTTGGAGTAGTCGCGTATTTGATTGGTGCCTTTGTGAGCAACTATATGCTTATCTATACTGGAGCTGCATTGGTATTTGTTTTTTCGATTATACCTACCCTATTCATTACTGAGCCAAGACAACTCAATGCCCCAGATGATAATGCTGAGGAAAGTAAACCTGGCAGTACCAACATGCCGGAATTCTTGAAAATATGTTTGGCTCATGCATTCACTTGGCTGGGCGTGCAAACCATGTTCGTCTACACCTTCGCATACATTAAGGAAGTTATTATGGGCTTTGGCACTGCGGAAACCCTGGCCGAGGCCCAAAACAATGAAATTGGATTTATTACAGGAATTTCTTTTGCAGTGCTTAACACCGTAGGATTCTTGTTGCCGGCTTTGGTTTTAGAACCGATATCCAAGAAAATTGGCCGAGTTAAGACACATATGCTCTGCATCGCAATTATGTCCATTGGCTATGTTCTAATCATCCTACTTGGTCAGTCATCCACGATGCTCTTTGTCTTAATGGCTGTGGTGGGGATTGGTTGGGCTGCAGTGGTTAGTTTGCCTTTCGCAATTATGTCTGAAACTGTAGACCAAAGTCGAATGGGTTTATATATGGGCCTGTTTAATCTTTCTGTTGTCATTCCTCAACTTGTAGCATCGAGTTTAGGAGGTTTTATTGACGGTCAGGTTAATAAGAATAGCATCTTCGTCATAAGTGCCATTGCCCTTGGTATTTCAGCGGTGCTCTGGCTCTTCGTTAAAGAATCAGGTACTAAAACTTCAAAATTAAGCGCCTCAGGTGGTCATTAATTACACTATGAAAAATCTTTTACGGTCAACAGCCTTTCTCTTTCTGATTATGACAGCTTGTGATAAAACACCTCAGTATGAAGCTTTAGAGGACTACCCAGTGTATGAAGGAGATGATCTGGGTTTCACCTATACTCCCGAAGCAACAGTATTCAAAATGTGGTCTCCCACCGCAGAACAAGTAAAAATCAACTTCTATCAGTTTGGAAATGGTGGCAAACCAATCATCTCTTACGATATGAGGAGAGAAGCAAATGGTGTTTGGTCATTTAAGAACAATGGTGAAAGCAGCTCTTTATACTATACATATCAAGTTAGACAGCATGGTGTTTGGCTTCAGGAAAAGCCTGACTTGTACTCTGTTGCCGTGGGGGTCAACGGTCAGCGCTCTATGGTTACTTCTCTGGATGAAACGGATCCTGAAGGATGGGAAAATGACAAAAGGCCGCCATTGGACAATTACACAGATATTATACTTTACGAATTACATATCAGAGACATGTCCATTCACGAGTCATCTGGAGCAGAACATAAGGGAAAATATCTAGCACTTGCCGAAGAAGGGACAAAAAGTCCCAACGGTCTAACAACTGGACTTGACCATATCAAAGAGCTTGGAGCTACACATGTACACCTTCTTCCAACTTTTGATCACAAATCAATAGATGAAACTCGTCTTGATGAGCCACAGTATAATTGGGGTTATGACCCTCTAAACTACAATGTTCCGGAGGGAAGTTTTTCCACTAATCCTTATGATGGCCGGACCAGAATAAAGGAGTTTAAGAAAATGGTACAAGCTTTCCATCGTAATGGTATCCGTGTTATTCTGGATGTGGTATACAACCATACTGGACAGACCGAAGACTCTAATTTTAATCAACTAGTACCAGACTATTTCTATCGTCAAAGAGCTGACGGTTCATTTTCTGATGCCTCCGCCTGCGGAAATGAAACGGCCTCTGAAAGACTTATGATGCGCAAATACATGGTTGAGTCAGTCAAGCATTGGGTCAATGAGTATCATTTAGATGGTTTCCGATTTGACCTGATGGGAATTCATGACATGGAAACCATGAATGAGATCAGCGCTGCGGTGCGATCCATTGACCCTTCAATTTTTGTTTATGGTGAAGGATGGAAAGCTGGTGACTCTCCTCTCCCCGATGATCGGCTTGCTCTTAAGGCAAACACCTACCAAATGGAACAAGTCTCTGCCTTCAGTGATGACCTTAGAGATGGTTTAAAAGGAAGTGTCTTTGAGCATGAACAGAAGGGATTCGTGAGCCAAGGAAATGGAACAAAGGAGAGCATTAAGTTTGGGGTTGTAGCATCAACTCAGCATCCTCAAATCAATTATGAAGCGGTTAACTATTCTAACGCTCCATGGGCATCAGAACCTTCGCAAACAATTAGCTATGTCTCATGTCACGACAATCATACACTGTTTGATCGTCTTCAAATTTCTAATCCTGAAGCAACAGAGAAAGAGCTAATCAAAATGCATAAACTAGCCCAAACCATTGTTTTGACCTCTCAGGGCGTCCCGTTTGTCCATGCCGGCATGGAAATGCTTCGAACCAAAAACGGAGAAGAAAATTCCTACAATTTGCCAGACGAGATCAATCAAATCGTCTGGACCAGAAAAGAAGAGTATGAAGAGGTATTTAACTATTACAAGCGTCTAATTGCTCTGAGGAAGTCCCACCCTGCTTTCAGAATGCCTAAAACCGAAATGATTCGAGAACACCTTGATTTTCTGGATATTGAGGGAGAAAATTTCCTCGCATATAGGTTAAAGGACAATGCCAATGGTGATACATGGAAGGAGATACTTATTATGCTTAATGGCAGTGATCTGAATAGAACCTTAGCCTTGCCAACAGGAAGGTGGACTTTAATTGGAAATGGAGAGGTGATCAATGAAAACGGAATTGGCGGATCGAAATCAGGAAGCATCACAGTCCCTGCCATGACGGCATTCATTCTCAGTCAGAATTAATATTTAGTTCTGATTCGAATACCTTGATAGCATGACCACTAAGAATAACTCTATTGCCTCTTAATTCTGCTGTCATATTTCCAGAACGACTAGAAGCTTGAAATGCTCTGAATTTCGATTGATTCATTTTGGAAGACCAGTAAGGAGTCAGTATAGTATGCATAAAACCGGTTACCGGATCTTCCTTAATACCAAGGTTTGGTGCAAAATATCTGGATGCAAAGTCATAAGTATCACTACCAGCCCATGCGGAAACAATCACACCATTTTCTGCGAGATTAGCTATGACGCTCGTGTCAGGATCAGTGTTCAGTAAAGTACTCAGGTCCTCAAAAATTACGATCAATTCGTTGGGCACTGTCAAAGCCTCCTTTACCTTACCTCCGAAAAGCTTTTCCAGTTCAAAGATAGAAGCTTTTTGATCCTCAGCAGGTATAGAGGCTGGAAAATCCATCGAAAGACTACCATCGGCATTCTGAGCAACAATCAACTCGCCACTCAGCGTATCAAAAACAATCGGCTCATTAACGGACCAATAACCCTCATTATATAAAACATAAGCAGTCGCAAGGGTTGCATGTCCGCATAGAGGCACCTCTTTAGCGGGTGTAAACCATCGTAAATCACAGGAGGCTTCTCCAAGCTTTACAAATGCGGTCTCAGACAGATTCATTTCTAAGGCAATCTGTTGCATTTGCAAATCATTCAGAGGCTGATCGACTATACAAACCGCAGCTGGGTTGCCTTTGAAAAGTTCTTCAGTAAACGAATCAATTTGAAATAGCTTCATTATTCTTTCTGTTCTTAAATGCAACATTTAGGACTACACCGACCAACACAGCCGTCATGCCAAGATAAGTTAGCAAGTTGAAAGTCTCATCAAAAAGGACATAACCAAAGCCTAAAGCATAGATAATACCTATAAAGTTAATATTGGCCACCTTGGCCAGCTCTTCTGACTGATACGATTTAGTCATAAAGTATTGTGCTACTTGCGTTAAAACTCCAATGCCCAGAAGGATAATCCACTCTTTACCCACTGGCATCACCCAGTTAAAGCCAGAATAAATTGCCACTATGGGTAAGGTGACTAACGGGAAATAAAATATGATCACCAGTGGATGCTCTGATGTTTTGAGCTTACGAATCATATTGTAGGCAACACCGGAGAAAAATGCAGCTCCAATACCAAGCAGTGCCATTTCAATGGAGATTCTAGTATCAAAGCCCTTGATCATGACTATGCCACCAAATGAGATAGCAAAAAACAGCCATTGTAAAGGGTTTACTTTTTCCTTCACAATCCAAATACCCAGAATAGTGGTGAATATTGGGCTTAAGAACATCAAGGTCACTGCACTTGCCAGAGGAATCTCCTGAAGTGTGATAAAGAACATGATCAAGGCAATAGCTCCAGCTAGGCCTCGAATTAAAAGAATCTTACGATTTGTTCCTAAAAGAGGTACGCGCTGATATTTCAAGGCAACACCCGACATAATAAACGAAACAACTGAGCGAAATAAAATGATTTCAACTGCAGGTATTTTGGGAATGTACTTGATAAGAACGTTCATGACGGCAAACACAAATGTTGCCAAGAGCATGTAAATCACTCCTTTTGAAATCATGTGCGAAGATCCATTTTTAGTGTAGATTTAAAAATTAGTAGACAGAAATAGTTATGGCATTAAATCCTGGTGAGAAAGCTCCCAATTTTGAGCTTAAAAGCACGTCAGACAAGAACTTCAAATTAGAAGACAATGTTCCCTGTATCATCTATTTTTATCCGAAAGACTTCACACCAGGTTGTACCGAAGAGGCATGTAGTTTTAGAGATGGTTTCGCAGAATTAAGAAACCTATCCATCGGTGTTTACGGCATCAGCAAAGACTCCATATCAACTCACAAAAAGTTCCGAGAAAGGAATAGGCTCCCTTTTCATTTACTGAGCGATCCAGATGGAAAGGTTTGTAAATCATACCAGGCATTAATTCCAGTAGTGAGAATACCAAAGAGAATAACCTATCTAATCGACAAAGACATGCGGATAAAAGCCGTTTATGCCGACCTTTTTGGATTTAAGAAGCACTTAGAGCGTATGATTCGCGAATTAAAAACTGAATAAAAGTCAAAAATATTCGTTCGAATTATAAATTTGTACCTCCTATGCAAAAGAGTCTCTTGAGGAAACCCCTGTTATTAACTTTCTGTCTGCTGTTGAATGGATGGGCTATGGGCCAGCAGTTCGTGACAACAGGCGATTTCGATCGTATCTCAAAAGCAAGTATTGGCTTTGGTCTGAACACATACATTGGAGAATTGAGAAGGATTTCTGACTCTCAATTCCAATCTGGCGGAAGTGTAAGCATTGGTTATGAGCATCTTTTCACGGACAACATAGCCATTAGAACTTCTCTCAGTATCTATAAGATTCAAGCGGATGACTCACTATCTCCTATTGCTAACAATAGGCTGAGAAACATAAACTTTAAGGCAACTAATGTAGAATTCGTTGCTCAGGCTATGTACTATGCATTTAGGCACCCTAGGTCGGGCTATAAAGATAGATCCTTTATCAACCCCTATTTTCACCTGGGTTTGGGTATAACATCAAACAATCCTAAGACAACTGTCAATTCTACTGAGTATAAATTGAGACCATTGGCCCTGGAAGGGGTCCAGTATGGCGGGATAGCCCTTGCCTTACCTTTTGGTGTGGGCACGAGTATTTATGTTTCGAGGTATGTGGATATTCAACTCGAAGTTCAATACACGATCGCTTTAACTGGCTATCTGGATGATGTTAGTGGGGTTTACAGAGACCCATCATCATTTAGCGACACTAATGGTGTTGATGCGACAACTTTGGGTATCTTATCAGATCCTAGGGTTACCCTCTCTCCTCCCATAGCACCAGTTTCGGCCGGGAGTGCCCGAGGTGACCTGTCAAATGATGCTTACTTGAGATTCGGATTCAGGATTGGATACTACTTGCCCAAGTCACTTTATGGCAAATCGTCCATACGCTGTAAAGTCGTTAAGAGGACACGATAGTCCCATCTTTTATCTCAACCTTTCTGTCGGACATTTCAGCCAACCCACTATTGTGAGTTACAATTACAAAGGTTTTATTCAATTCATCCCTTAATTTGAAGAATAGCCTGTGAAGCTCTGTTGCATTTTTTGAATCCAGGTTCCCGCTGGGCTCATCAGCGAAAATGATCGAGGGGTCATTGATTAATGCACGTGCGACTGCCACACGTTGTTGTTCACCTCCCGAAAGTTCAGAGGGCTTATGATCAAGCCGTCCAGTCAAACCTAGCATACCAAGCAGTTCATGTGCTTTACTTCTTACATCTTTCTCTGCTCTTCCGCCAATGAAGCCTGGTAAACATACGTTCTCTAAAGCTGTAAATTCTGGAAGCAGGTTATGAAACTGAAAGATGAAACCTATTCGCCTATTTCTAAAAGTTGCCAACTGTTGAAAAGACAATTTGGATATTTGCGTCCCGTCAATTTCTAGCGATCCGGTATCTGCCAAATCAAGTGTACCCAGAATATGCAATAGTGTACTCTTACCTGCACCAGAAGCTCCTACAATTGATAATACCTCTTCTTTTTGCACAGTCAGATCTACCCCTTTCAGAACATTCAAAGAGGAATAAGACTTTCTGAGATTAGTCGCTTTTAACATAAGCTGATCCATAGCTCGTCAAACATAATGATTAATGTCGTATTGTTACTAAATGCTTGAATGTATTAGTATGAATTCGCTTGTTATTATAAGCCCAAAGATTTAGCTTCGCACAAAATTTGAGACATGAATATTCACGAGTACCAAGCCAAAGAATTACTTAAAGGATACGGAGTTAAGATACAAGAAGGTATTGTTGCCGATTCTGCCGATAGTGCTACTGAAGCCGCAAAAAAACTTAATGCCGATACAGGTACAAGTTGGTATGTAGTGAAAGCCCAAATTCACGCAGGTGGAAGAGGAAAAGGAAAAGTTCAAGAAACAGATTCTAATGGCGTAGTATTAGCCAAAAGCTTGGACGAAGTGGGACCAAAATCAGCAGCCATCCTTGGAGGTACGCTAGTGACTCACCAAACTGGTCCAGAAGGCAAAAAAGTAAACAAGGTCTTAATTGCACAGGATGTATACTACCCTGGTGATTCTGAGCCAAAAGAGTATTACCTATCAATACTACTTGACAGGGCCAAGGGATGCAATGTTATAATGGCATCTACTGAAGGAGGAATGGATATTGAAACCGTTGCAGAAGAAACTCCGGAAAAAATCATCAAAGAGTGGATCGACCCTAGAGTTGGACTACAAGGTTTCCAGGCTAGAAAGGTAGCCTTCAAACTTGGTTTGGAAGGTCAAGCCTTCAAGGAGATGGTGAAATTCATTTACTCCCTTTACACGGCTTATGAAGATAGTGATGCCTCTCAATTCGAAATCAATCCTGTTTTGAAGACATCAGATAATCAAATTCTTGCTGTAGATGCTAAAGTAAACCTAGATGACAACGGTCTGTTCAGACATAAAGACCTTCTGGAGTTGAGAGACATTACGGAAGAAGATCCGTCTGAAGTAGAAGCTGGGAAATATGGCCTCAGTTATGTAAAGCTTGATGGCAATGTTGGTTGTATGGTCAATGGTGCGGGTCTGGCAATGGCTACAATGGACATTATTAAGCTTTCAGGTGGAGAACCTGCAAACTTTCTAGATGTTGGGGGTACTGCAAACGCAGAGACTGTTGAGGCAGGCTTTCGCATCATCATGAAAGACCCCAATGTGAAAGCTATTTTGATTAATATTTTTGGTGGTATTGTAAGGTGTGATAGAGTAGCCAATGGTGTTGTAGAAGCGTACAAAAAGATTGGCAATATCGAGATACCAATTATCGTAAGACTTCAGGGAACAAATGCCGAAGAAGCAGCCAAAATAATAAATGAGAGCGGTTTGGCAGTACAATCAGCTATTGTATTGAAGGATGCAGCATTAAAAGTACAAGAAGCTCTATAAGAGTTTGCACCCGTAGCTCAACTGGATAGAGCACCAGATTTCGGCTCTGGGGGTTGAGGGTTCGACTCCTTCCGGGTGCGCAAAAGTCTTCAAGGATGATCTTGAGGACTTTTTATTTTTCTTAATTAATTGTAGTTTTGAGTTCCTCGACCGAGATTTTTTTGCTCTAACCCCATCATTTAATTAGTTTTGTATTAATTGAGTTAATCTCGATGAGAAAATTCGCTTTCATCTTATGCCTATTTCTAGTATTTGCTGAGTTTGCAGATGCTCAGAGTTTCTACTCCAGAAGAAGAGACCGCTTATGGATGCTGTCCTACGGTGTAGGGTACTCTCTGTACAATGGAGACATGTACGATTTCTTGTATGATGGCTTCTCTGCCGCTGCAAATCCTACAATTGGTGCTGGTATTAGAAGAAAATTTGGTTCACAATTATCATTGAGGTTCGATATCAACTGGTATCAGTTAGGAGGCAATGATGCAGAAGGAGGAGCTAGTGCAATAATAAATCGTCCAGCCGGAAGAGCTTCAGGCGAAGCTGACACTCGATTTGTTAGAAACCTGAATTTCAGAGCTCGGAACTTGGAAATGTCTCTGATGGCGGTATTCAATCTAATACCTGTTGACGGAAGTTACACACGAAGACCCATTGTAAACCCCTACCTGATGTTCGGTATTGGTCGAACTACCAATCGACCTAAAACCTACCTACCGGGCCAAGAAGGAAATTACACCGTCAATTTATGGGAAATCCAAACTGAAGCAGCCGCTCCCGTCTCTAGTTACCCAAAAAATGTTACCGTCATACCTTTTGGTATTGGGGTAAGAATTAAGGCCAGTCGTCAAATTGACATTCTTTTTGAAGGAGCCAGACGCTTTACTTTCACCGATTATTTGGATGATGTGGCAACTGTATACCCCAGTATAGATGAAATCATTGAATGGAATGGCGGACCTGGGTCTCCACAGGCACAAGTAGCACTACAAGTATTTGATAGATCAGTTGAGGGAGGATTTGAACAGAGACGTCCAGGCAATGTGCGTGGAAGAGAGAATAATGATGCCTATTATATATTTCAAATTCGCCTTGAAATGTATTTGCCTGACAACTTCCTTTCTGAACTCCTGTCTCCTTCTAGAAGAAAGCCGAAATTCAGATAACAACCTCTTTAGTCTTGCTAGTCTAAGACTTCAAACTGGGAAGCCTTACTCTTATATTCCGCAATAAAAGCTTTCAATTGTCGAACTAGGTCAAACTCAATTTGGGCATTATCGGTCTTTAAAGTTTGTGAAATGTTATCCAGATTGGTTTTAACATCCGAAAACTCAATAACTCTCGTTTTGGCGATCATTATTTTAGGATGATGTGTAGACATGTTGTTTTCATCATTGTCCAATAACTCTTCATACAGCTTTTCTCCAGGCCTGAGGCCAGTAAAGGCAATTTCTATGTCCTTCCCTTCAATTAAACCTGACAATTGAATCATCCTTTTTGCCAAGTCGACAATCTTTACCGATCTACCCATATCAAATACAAAAATCTCTCCACCATTACCCATTGTTGCTGCCTCAAGAACCAGGCTACAGGCTTCGGGAATTGTCATAAAGAAGCGCGTGATTTCTGGGTGTGTCACCGTGATTGGCCCTCCATTTTGAATCTGTTTCTTGAAGATTGGAATAACCGAACCATTAGACCCTAGTACGTTTCCGAATCTAGTTGTAATGAACTTGGTGCTGGTAGTCTTGTCTAGGCTACTAAGAAAATCATTCAATGACTGAACATAAATTTCAGCAGCCCTTTTTGTAGCACCCATTACACTTGTGGGGTTCACTGCTTTATCGGTAGACACCATCACAAACTTTTGCACATTGTATTCAACCGATATATCTGCCAGATTTTTTGTTCCCATTATATTACATTCGATGGCTTCCGGAACATTTGTCTCCATCATAGGAACGTGTTTATAAGCTGCGGCATGAAACACCAAGTCTGGTTTGTAAAGATCAAAGCATGCTCTAACCCTTTGATAATTGGTCACATCCGCTACGAAACATATGAGTCTTTCGTCAAGCTTCAAGATTGAACGCAATTCATTCTCAATCTCAAACAAACCTGTTTCCCACTGATCTATCAATATTATCTGTGATGGGTCGTACCTTACCACTTGCCTGGCTATCTCACTCCCAATTGACCCTGCAGCTCCAGTTATTAGCACTGATTTATTTCGTACCTCTTTGGCCACGTATTCATTGTTTAAAACAATCGCACTCCTCCCAAGCAAATCTTCGATTCTAACTTCCTTGATCTGCGAAATATCAAACTCTCCTCCTATCCACTTATCTGTAGACGGGACAGCAGAAACCTTAATACCAAATTCCAAACAACGGTCCACCAGATCGTTCTTCTTTTCTAAGGACAAATTTGTAACCGCTATAATCAATTCCGTAGGACTCTGCTTGAGCACAACTTTTTCAAACTCTTCAGTAGCGGAGTATATTCTAACTCCGCCAATCACGTTGCCAATTTTTCGCTCATTATCTTCGAGAAAACCAACAACCTTGATGTTTGACTTCGTATCATTATCAAGTAGTTGCTTAGTCATCATTCCAGAGCGACCAGCTCCCATAATCAAAATTTTACGTTGGGCTGTTGGCGCTGTACGATAAAATGCAAACAATTCTTTAACCAAGAGTCTATAGCTAGTAGATATAACTAGCGAGACCAGAAATGCAATTAAAGCTACTGAATACGGCAGTGAGTTTTCGGATAGATAGTTTACCGCGAAAACAATTATGAGTGTAACCAAGTTGGCGTACAGCACTCTGATGGTATCTTGAATACCGGTATATCTTATAATTCCAGCAAAACTTCGTGTCAGTAGTGAAGCAATGAAACCTGAAATTGTAAAAATCAATATTCCCCTTACAAAGTCAAACTCATAAAGTTGATCAATAAGAAAATTAAGCCTTAGCAAGTATGCGGCCAAAGCTGATACAGAGAAAACAACCAGATCAATAAAGACGATGATCCACCTGGGTAATACGTTAAGGGTCTTGATTTTACTAATCATTTGTCCAAAGGCAATTTCCTTAAACTCTCTTCAATTCGCTCACGCTCTGACAAACCTAAGTTAGACCCTGAAGGTAGGCACAAACCGGTTTCAAACAGTCTTTCAGAAATACCATTACCATAATAAGGAAACTTCTTAAAAACCGGCTGCAAATGCATAGGCTTCCAAAGTGGTCTTGATTCAATATTGTCACTTTGCAGCTGAAGCCTAATAGCTTCTCTGTCAAAACCCGTGCTATGCTTGTCAACAGTAATAGCGGTCAGCCAGTGGTTAGAAAAGTAATCATCATTACTTTCGACCAAAAGCTCTATTCCATCAACCCTTTCCAACAGGTTCCTATAGAATCTGTTCATTGCACGCCTTCTCTCCACCCATTCATCTAACACCAGCATCTGACCTCTTCCAATGCCTGCTACTACATTTGACATACGATAGTTATAGCCAATTTCACTATGTTCATAATGCGCGGCTTTATCACGGGCCTGAGTGGCTAAGAAGCGAGATTTGGAAATCCATTCTTCATTTTCAGACAATAAGGCGCCTCCACCAGAGGTTGTGATAATCTTGTTTCCATTGAAAGAGAAAACACCAAAATCTCCAAAAGAACCTAACTTCCTTCCCTTATAGCTACTTCCTAGCGCTTCAGCAGCGTCCTCTACAATAAGCACATTGTATTTTTGGCAAATTGCTATGATTTCATCCAGTTTTGCCGGCATTCCATAAAGATGAACTAGAATTAAAGCCTTTGGGGCTTTTCCAGTCTGGGCAATTCTATCTACAATTGCCTCCTCAAGATAGTCAGGAGATATATTCCAGGTCTCAGGCTCACTATCCACCATTATTGGAATCCCACCTTGATAGATTATCGGATTAATCGAACCAGCAAAAGTAAATGTCGAGACCAAGACCTCATCCCCTTTCTCAATCCCCAGAATAATCAAAGCCAAATGAATGGCCGCAGTACCACTAGATAGTGCAGCCACATGATTCACTCCGGTATAATGCTGTAAGTCTTCTTCAAATCCATTAACATTTGCTCCCATTGGAGATAACCAATTTGTATCGAAAGCTGATTGAACAAATTGCTGCTCATCCCCACCCATATGAGGCGAGGACAACCAAATTCTGGATAAATCACTCATTATATTTTATTATCCTTCCAGGGTTTCCAACAACTACTGCATAATCTGGAACATCTTTTGTAATCACCGCTCCTGCTCCAATAGTCACCCACTTGCCGACTGTCAGGTTCGGAATAATAGTAGCTCCTGCACCAATGTGAGTGCCCTCACCCACGGAGACGGAACCACATAGAGCAGCATTTGGGGAAACATGCACAAAATCTCCTAATGAACAGTCATGGTCGATAGAACTGGCCGTATTGATTATCGAGTGATTGCCAATACTTGTGGCACTGTTTACAATAGCACCTGCCATGATGACCGAACCCTGACCGATTGAAACTTCATCTCCTAAGATGGCAGAAGAGTGAACCGCCCAGCCGAATTGATTCTTCAGGCGATCAGCCACTTCCTTTCTTATTTTGTTATTACCAATGGAGACAATAACTTCCTGATGATCAGACGATACACCCCAATTAGATTCGTGAATGACATCGTACGATTGAAGTGATTTAATATTCGGATTAGCGTCAACCAGATAATCCACACTAACATCCTGTTTCTCTAGAATATCAATGATAACTTTTGCATGTCCTGAAGCTCCAAATAAAATCATTTCTTAGTCCCTCTAAACTTTTCCATTGTGGCAGAAGTACCAGAGTTAATGTCCTCTGATTTAAAAACCTTAACGATAGTTAAAAATAGGATTTTAAGGTCTAAGCCGAAAGATAAATGATCTACATACCAGACGTCATACTCAAACTTCTTTTCCCAATCTACAGTATTTCTACCATTCACCTGAGCCCAACCTGTTATCCCAGGTTTGACCTCATGTCTTCTCTTTTGTTTCTCATTATACAACGGCAAGTACTCGACTAGAAGTGGTCTTGGTCCTACAAAGGACATCTGTCCTTTAAGGACATTGATAAGTTGAGGTAGTTCATCTAATGACAGTTTTCTTATCACCTTCCCTACTGAAGTAAGTCGTTCCTCGTCAGACAACAACTCTCCATCAGGGCTTCTTTTGTCATTCATAGTCTTAAGCTTTGCAATCGTGAAAACTACCCCTTCTTTGCCCGGGCGCTTTTGAAAAAAGAAGGGTTTTCCAGCGTTAGCAATCGCAAGCAACACAATGGTTGTTAAAATCAGAGGAGACAAAAGCAGGATCAAGACCAAGGCCATTGATATATCGAATAATCTCTTCAAGAACAGCTTATACATCGTTCAGGTCCATGAAGTCCACAAGTCGCTTATTTATTAAATGTACATCAAATTTCTCTTTGCACATTTGAAGACTTTGATCGCCCATACTTAAAGCGAGATCAGGTTTAGCTAAAAACTTTTTCATTGCTATCATGAGCGCTTGGGCGTCCTTTATAGGCACTAGAAATCCGTTTCTCCCCTCTTCAACTGTTTCTCTACATCCGGGATGATCTGTTGTAATGATTGGCTTACCCATTGCCATTGCCTCTTGAATTGTTCTTGGTAGTCCTTCATTATAATAACTGGGTAAAACGAAGACATTTGCTTTTTCCATATAGGGTCTTATGTCATCTGTTGTTCCCAAATATGTAACTATACCCGAATCATGTAAATTCTTAATTTCCTCTTGTGAAATACCCCCTGGGTTAGGGTCGACCCATCCTAATAATTGAACTTCAAAGTTGTCAAACTCCTTTAGTAATATTTTCGTAGCCTCAACGAGTTCAGGAATCCCCTTTTCTCTTATTAGTCGGGCAATAAAAAGAAATCGCACTTTTTCTACTTTATCAACTCTCTCTTTTGGATAATAGTATTGCATATCCACCCCGGTACCCTCAATAACAGTACTTTTAATTGATGGTAGCAAAATCTTTTTTTCAAGAAAAAACTCCCTGTCCTGTTGGTTTTGAAAAATCACCCCATCAAGTGATCTTAACGCACTTCTGTACAATGACTTAACCATTGTCTTGACTACAATACCAGACTCGAAACCAGAACCCTTTCCCGTTATCAGGGCAAAGCGTTTCGCTCTCTTTGTCTTAGATGCCCATAAGCCAAAGACGACCGGCTTAATGGTGTAGGCGAGTACAACGTCTGGATTAATATCTCTCACCTGTTTTTTAAACTTAACCAGTGCGATAATATCTTTAATTGGATTGATACCCGTTCGCTCGAAAGTATTAGATACAGGTTCAGCTTTCAATTCCTGGAGTTTGTTCCTGGTGATTTCATCAATAAAAGGAGCTGCTCCAAATACCGAAAATCTTTTGGCCAGAAGCCTTATCAAAGGCCCCCTAAAATTGATTAACGATGAGGCGAAACCACCTATCAGCAAAAACTTAGATTTCTTGGAGTCTTGCAATTTTCTGGTATTTCTTTTTGCGTAGGGCGCTGGCTCTTTTTCTCAGATAGGCCATCCTTTTATCAGAATAAGCATAAATAATCCAAAACATGAAGGGGTATAAAACGATTCTCTGGCGTGCAATTAACCCTAAGTTACTCAAGGCCAGACCCGCTCCCACTGAGAAAAGAAGAATGAACACAAAACAAAATGCAATCAGTCTATCTTTTCGAATCATCCTTACAGACCTGAATACAGCAGATCGGTTTTTTAAGGCCAAAAACCAGATGAAATATACATCGAAGAAGCTAATAATTTGTAGAACACCCGAAACCTCCCAAGGAAAGGGTCTTAAAAGTATGTTTACAGGTCCCAGAACATAGGCCAAAGGTCCGGATGCTAGATTAATAACACTTCCACCATACTCCGACCTGTTGCGCTCACCCTCTGCAAACTGCTGAATGTCCTGTACTCCTCCGCCAACACCCAGTACGCTCAATATATAAAAAGCCCCAACCGATGCCATTATTATGACCATGACATTCTTAAAATTTAGCTTTTTTAGGCTCACCAGAAAGTATGCCCCCGCGGCAGAAAAAGCCAACATAGCAGCAACCTGAGGACGAACCATATAACACCAAAGAAGACCCAAAGCCATAACTATAATATTCTGACGGGACTTACTATCTAACATGCCTGTCATAAAAATTGCCACTCCAAATATCATCCAGGAGTCCTTACTTATAGATGCAGTCCAGAACCAAAGGGATGGGTATAGCACTAGGATACCTATATAATTCTCATACTCAATTTTCCCATAGGCTCTGAAGAATACTTTGCCAAAAAAATAAAGCCCTATTAAGCAGAATAAAGAATAAACCAACCAAGCCCCCCTATAACTATCTCCGGTGATAAGTGCTATCAAAGCTGCGGGGTACCCAACAAAGTTTGTCCCCAAAAAAGGGCCTCTCCATAAATCTGGGTCATAAAATGGTGAGAAATCTAATTGTCTAAAATAGTAAGCGAAGCGATTTCCCCAGCGCATATATACCACCGGGTCCGCACCACCTCGGTAAATAGCAAATACAACAAAGGCATAGACGATAACTCCGATGACTCGAACCAGCAGGGCATTACCGACTAACTTTGTATTACCCGTTGGGACATTTCTCCTACCAGAGGAATACCCAATGATGAGAAATAGAATTAATCCAATAATAAATCCTGGCCACTCAAAACTACCCATGTTGTATCAAAAGTAAATAAAACAAGTCAGTGCCCTCTCTTGAAATTTTGTAACCATGCCTCTAAAATGATAAGGCTATAAATTATGTAACTATTATTTCGTCCTGTGAATGTTTTGCCTTCCAGAATGCTCATAACCTGAGATCGGTCAAGGTAATCGTAAATGTGCGCGTTTGTATTGAGAAGCAAATCATTCTTAAGTTCTGATAACTCTTGATTCAACCATTTTTCCAATGGTATTTCAAAGCCTTTCTTTTTTCCATAGACTACCTCTTCCGATAACAGACCCTCATAGGCTTTCCTTAGCATGTACTTGGTCATTCCGCTATTCACCTTGAACTTATCGGGAACCAACGAACTAAACTCGAACAACTTGTGATCCATCAGCGGAGAGCGCGCCTCGAGTGAATAAGCAGAAGATGCGATATCCATTTTAACCAACAAGCCTGAAGGTAGGTTGATATTTCTGTCCAGATCCATCTGATAATCAATACCCGAAATATCAGTTCGATCAAAATCATTAAAGAGGCTTGTCTGAAAAGGCATTTCACTAGTCCACATCCCGGCTTTTTCCCGTGCTGTAAAGGTGTCTGTCGTCATGGCAACATAACGATCTTCTCTACTTTGAAGCGTACTTATTCTCAGCATTCTCTGAATGAACCCTCTATAACTTCTTCTATCTGCACCTTTAAGCAGGCCATAACCAACTTTACCAATAAAATCAGGAACAAGATTCAGCTTATCCAAATGCTTAGTAAGTACATACCTTCTATACCCTCCAAACTGCTCATCCCCTCCATCACCGTTCAAAACCACTTTTACATGTTGACTGGCCAATTTAGAAATGCCTAATGAGGGGATAGCGCTAGGATCAGCAAAAGGCTGATCATATTGACCGACTATTTGTTGAACAGTATCCAAGACATTGATGCTTAGGGGAAGTATCTCATTCTTCAAGCCCAATGCCGTGGCTGTTCTGCTGGCGATGCCAGATTCATCTAGTTTTTCATCACCTGCTATGGCCACAGTAAATGTGGTCAGGTTCTTAGATATCTTACTCGCTTCATAGGCTACCACACTACTATCAAGTCCTCCTGACAGAAAAATCCCCACTGGCACATCACTTCTAAGTCTGATTTTCACAGATTCGGCAATGATTTCCTTCATCTTGCTCATAGCATCTTCAAAAGAATCATTGCGCTTTGGTTCGTAATTAATATTCCAGTATGTATTAATTGATTCTTCACCGCTCGGGCCGACCGTGAGGTATTCCGACCTAAACAATGACTTTACTCCCTTATATATACTGATAGGTTGAGGTACATTAAGGAAGGACAAATAGTGGTAAACTCCTTCAGGATTGACCTCAAGAGAGATATTAAGTTGTTCGCAAATTGCCTTTATGCCTTTGAGCTCCGAGGCGAAAATGAAACAATCACCTGGCTTGTTAAGATAGTAGAGTGGTTTTTGTCCCATTCTGTCGCGACACAACATAAGCACTCTTTGGGCTCTATTGTAGTGAGCAAAGCCAAACATCCCCCTTAAGTCTGAAACGCCCCCCGGACCTTCTTCAAGACTATGCAACAATACTTCAGAATCAGAAGAGGTATTAAAGCAGTGGCCCTGTGCCTCAAGCTTCTCTTTTATCTCCAAATAATTGTATATCTCACCGTTGAAAACCAGGACTCTGTCCTTATCAGGACTGAAAACAGGCTGATGCCCTCCTTCAATGTCGATAATCGACAGCCTCCGCATTCCAAGAAAAAGTCCGTTCTCTTGAAACGTACCATAATCATCAGGTCCTCTATGCGTAAGCGTATGTAGTGCCTTTTCGAATCCAGATTCCGAAATTCTATTCTTATAATCCCAAACTCCTATTATTCCACACATTCGCTATTCGCGGATTACATTTTTATAAAATCCCACAATCTCACTGATCATACGATCTATGGTAAAATAACTGGTGAGCCTGTCTTTATTGTCTTTGGTCAATTGTGCCATTTCATCCGGATGCTCCAATATCCATTCAATGTTTTTGACATATTCATCTACGTCAAAAGGATTGGCAAGAAGTTTTTTATACCCCTCAGCAAAAATTTCGTTTCCAGCGGGAACATCAAAGGCCGCGATGGGTCTCAGTGCATTAATGGCTTCCAAAAACACCACACCAAAGCCCTCAGCTATAGATGGAATTAGTACAACATGTGAGGCCTCCATGTACTCCAATACATTGGTTTTATAGCCTAGAAAATGAATATTCCTTTCAATGTCTAGCTCTTTTGCCATGTCCTTAAGCTCTTCTTCGAGTTCTCCAATTCCTAGTATCCAGAGACTCGAATCGGGGTATTTCTCCTTTATTTTGGCCATAGTCCTAAAAGCATATCTATGCCCTTTAAAACCAACTAATCGACCTGCCAGTACAAACTGAGGATAGCTCGGTTTTTCTTCAGGTTCATTTTCCACCTTGATCTCTGGCATTCTGAAACCATAATGAATTCTAGACATCTTATCAGGAGTAGACATGCCACTTTTGACAAAAAGGTTTTTGAGCCCATCTGATATGCTGAATGATTGATTGCATTGTCTTTCAGCAAAACGATTGATGCGGTAATAAAGGTTTTTTCTTATATGACTTGGGTCAAAACCAAATTCGTCATTATACTTTTCTTCAAAGCCATGTTTTGTAGAAACCAACCTAATCTTTCTCAGGAACAGAAATTTAACCAGGGCCCCATACAAATCGGCATGGATTAAGTGCGTATGTACTACATCATAGTTGCCCCTCTTTATGACATTCTTTACTGCTATAAGGTCTCTAACGCCAGGATACTTGCCGATGTCGACTTGAAACACCTCCACTCCCATATGCTGTAACTCGAAAACAAATGGCGAGTCTATACCGAGCTGATACTGGGTATAAAGCCTTAGAAAACTGATCTCAACTCCAGCTTTAATTAAGGCAGGAATAGTCTTAAGATGAAACTGTTCGGCTCCAAAAATCCCCCCCTCTTTCTGTATGAATAAAACCTTCATTACAATGCTAACAGTCTTTCGGTCGTATGTCTCCAACTATATTTCTGGGCCTGACTCTTTCCTTTAGTAATATAGGTACTACGATGTGTTTCATCACTTAAAGATTCAATTGCCATAACATATTCTTCAGGCTCTCTGGCATAGAGTACTGCATCACCACAGACTTCTGCTATACTCCCCTGTCCACTGGTTACCACGGGGCAACCACTGGCCATGGCCTCTACAGCAGGCCAACCAAAGCCTTCACTGATTGAAGGAAAAATAAGACAATGAGCACCTTGATAGAGTTTTTTCAACTCATCATCACTGATAAACTCCTTTTGAATGACCCTTTTATCAAGTCCTTTTCCCTTCATAGTTGCTTGATTTTTGTCATTGATCGCTCCTACTTTTACCAGACTGTATTCAACAGGCAGCTTCTCTAGTATTTTCATAGTTAGCTCAAAATTCTTATACCATACATCTGTCCCGACAGCCAGTAGATAAGGTTTGTTATCGTCTTCATTAGGCGCAGGTGAGTCCTCCTCATTGAACCAGAACTCCTCAAGCCCATTGGGTATGACTTCAATGCCCTCCCTTTTATACTGAGGAATATACTTCTGCAGGTCCTCAGCAGTGTGTGCGGAGACAGCAACAGTCCTGGTCCGTTTTCTCATAACTTCCAATTGCCATCTGTACAGCTGTTTCTGGAGTGAGCTGTTTCCTTCTTCAGGGTAAAGCGTATGCAGATCGTGGCAAACTGTAGTAGTTCTTTTTCTTGGCAAAAAGAATGCAAGATAAGCGAAACGTTCGCTGATGATGATATGTTGTTTTGCTCTATGAAGAGACCAGGCAATAAGCGGATACTGGAAGTATTTCTGGACAAGCCTTATGAGCCTTGAGTCGTGTTGATCGGTGATGGCAACTTTGTAAGGAATATTGCGTGCCTCAAATTCGCTGATAAGGCCTTCAGCATAGCGATCCATGCTAAAAGACTTACCGAGGTTTGGATAAATGACGACCATTATTGGCTTTGCTCCTTCATTAGTTGCTTTTCAAGATTAGCAAATACCTGATGAAGTCTAGTCGCATTCTCTTCTGCTGACATCCAGGTATTGTGCTTAGGTAACATCCTGATTTCCCTTGATGACTTATGTAGCTTTTTCATCAGCTCAAAAGAACTGTCATCACCATAGGTAATCCCTTCTTGTATTTTTTCAAAAATCACCTTCAGAGAGGCCTCATCTCTAGCATGAAACACCCCTTCCCAATTGATTAGCCAGTTATTTTTCGCGAAAACAACTGCTGGAGTTCTTCTGAAAAAAGCTTCAAACGTAACGCTGCTATTGACTGAAATTACCGCCTTAGACCTATCTGCCAGCAACAATGAGTTTGTCTTGATACTCACTAAATGCACGTTATCAATGGCTAACAGACGATGATAATCTGAGATATGACGTCCTAATTGCCCATCATACCTTGGATGAAATTGTGTTGGATGCTCTTTTACATAAATCTTCCACCCTTTAGGTAGCGCAACAGAAATTAAGTTTACCATTAGCCATTGGTCCGAGTAGATCCCACCATCCGGAATGGTGGTTCTTTCTGGCTGATAATGAAGAGGGACATATACATATTTCTGATCTAGGTCAACATCTTCAGATAATTGATGATAGGCTTTTTTCAGTAATCTCTTTTTTCTCAGTGCCTTAAATCTCAGAATAGTATATCTACTATAGCTCATTGGCAAAAGCTGAATCAACCCTTCTCTAGATTTCAACATACCCAAGACTCTTTCGCTATTGGTAGAATTACGGATTTTATTGAATGTCCTTTTGATAAAAGATAATGCTATATAAAAAAGACCCGAAGTACGTTTTTGCTTTATCATATGGGGCATGACAGCTTTATCTCTCTCTCCGGTAATGGTGGCGAGATATTCTCTAATCATTTCTGAAACCTCTTCCCCAAAGCTTCCATCATCCATAACATTCTGATTACTCAGTGGGTGGTCTTCAATGCCACGAAGCAATACAAATCTTTCTTTATAAAAAGGCAGATAAGCGAACATGGCCAATTGGACACCTGACTCTCTGGCAACAGCATACAACACATACTGTGCAACATGATGAGGAATTTCAGTCAGAATCATTAGGTCTGCTTTCGTCTCAGCAATCAGTTTGTGTGAATAGATCAATAACCTATAATAGAAATGCTTTCTATCATCGTAGGACATTTTAGCGCTCTCCACGAAACGATCCATCATTTTCAAAGACACTCTCTCATAAAGAGCATATCGCTTTATCATTTCTTCATCAATACCAACATCATCGAACAAATTCATTCCGGCCGGTGACTTTAGTGCAAGAATATCTTGATATGACTGCCGAATGGTTTCAGGGAATGCCTTCTGTACTAAAGGTTCAGTGATACTATTGGTAATCCAATAAACAGGAGTCCAATCAAGATTTACCTGATTCTTCTGTGCTACATCTACCCATTCAGGCAGATGTGAAACGGCATAAATTACATTCATCTATATGACAAAATTGTAAACAAGAGATCCAGAGTAAATTACGACTTAAAAATGGCCCTGACTAGATAAAATGCTTCGGCTAACTGGCATCCATTGGCAATACCCCACATCTGTGCACGTACTTTCAAAGCTTCTCCTGATCTAGGATGAGGATAGGCTCGTTTTTCAAAAACATAAGAATTCATAGCCTTTATCTTTTTTTCCAGTGCCTGTTCTGATATTTCAAAGAATACGTTGGGTATAAAATGCTTAGGATCACTGGAGGCACGCCATTCAGTACCGGACATCGTTTCAAAACTGAAAATCATTTTTACCATTTCAGTTTCAACAGGGCGACAACTAGTTATAACCGCTTCAAAAGTCCTTTGATGATCAATATTCACATCACCTCCATGATGCGTGAAAATTACATCAGGCCTAAATTCACTTTTTTCTTTTTCGATCACTTTTATGATATCTAAAAGTGCAACCTCATCGAATCGATTGTCAGGAAAGTCATATGTGCTAACGGAATCATAGCCAATGGCTAATCTTGCAGATTCAATATTCTCTTTATGGGTGGATAATTCTTTCGACCACTTTTCACGATCATATTGATCAGCTCTGGATGTTATACCTTCTCCCAATATCACAACTCTCACAAGGCATCCAGCTTCAGAAATTAATTGACTCATAGTTGCTCCCAAGCCCAATACTTCATCATCTGGGTGAGCCACAACCACCAAGATGCGTTTATCATTTAATGCGCTATTCAAACTCATCATTAACCATATCTTTGTTTAACGGGGTGCCTTTTTCAATGAACGTTTTAGACCTCTTTCCAATCAAGTTATAAAAGTGCTTTGGATGTAAACCATCTCCTGGTCGAATTGACCTTAGGTTTTTTTCTGTAAATACATCTCCGGGCTTCATAGATTCAGTGACAAAAAGAGATCTTGAAAATCGCCTGCTCTTGCGCGTTTGGTCTGACAAGGAAATTTGCTTCTGCCCCATAGCCAATTCAATATTTCTTACGTCTGCAACAAGTTTTTTGAATTCATCTGGGGTTAATGAAAAATCAGCATCGGGGCCGCCCAGTTCACGATCTAATATGAAATGCTTTTCGACAACTTTAGCACCCAATGCAACTGCCCCAACTGGTATAAGAGACCCTTTTGTATGATCTGACAAGCCAACTATGGTGTTATACTCTTCTCGAAGTGTTTCTATAGAGTTCAAATTCACATCACTCAAGGGAGTAGGATAAGAAGAAGTACATTTAAGCAGTATTACTTGATCGTTGCCTACTTCCTTACAAGCTGAAATAGCATTATCTATATCTTCTGGTTCTGCAATTCCTGTAGATATTATGATGGGTTTACCCTTAGAAGCAGTGTAAGATATGAGTGGTATATCGGTAATCTCAAAAGAAGCAATCTTAAATGCAGGAACTTTAAGGTCCTCAAGAAAATCGACCGCCTCGAGACTAAAGGGAGATGAAAAAAATTCCATACCTCTTTCTTCTGTATATTTTTGCAAAGGCTCATGCCATTCCCAAGGTGTATACACTTCAGAATAAAGATCGTAGAGGGTTTTTCCATCCCATAAGGTCCCACCTTTTATCTTGAAAACGTCTTTATCAGAGTTCAAAGTCATCGTATCGGGAGTGGCAGTTTGTAACTTTACACAATCTACACCGCACTCTTTCATAGAGTCAATACTCCTAAAAGCAATATCAATGTTCTGACGATGATTGCCAGATAGCTCCCCAATAATGAAACAGGGATCATTTTTACTGATTGTTCTTGAACCTATTCTTATAGCTTTATTCATATTTTATTAAATCAGCATAAACAGGAGGCACAATTGACCTAAAGGGTTTTCCTGTAAAAAACTTCATACCCCTTCTTCTTAAGAAATCTCTCAAATCTTCTTCTTCTTCCGAAAGGTCACCTTTTGCAGTCATTCCGTCAAAGGAGAATACAGAATTTGGAGTAGTAATTTCAAGTGATTCCGGGTTAAATCTAAGAAATGGGTTTATGCTTTTAAACTCACACAATCTTTCATACTCGTTCAAAGCCTCAGTAATCAATGCTGCTTTTTCGCTTTTATCCAAAACCTTTGGATACTCGTTCTCTCTCAACACCTTAACAGGAATACCTGCACAAAATGATCCTTGAGGCAAATCTCTATTCACTAAAGTGTTTGCTCCAACCACGACATTCGAACCAATATTCACCCCAGGCATTATTGTAGACTTAGCCGGTATCCAAACATCTGAACCAATTTTAACACCGCTGAATTGAAAGGGATAACCTTCCAGAATAGGCAAATAAGAACCATGTGTCCAGATATCTACATATTCACCGATTCCTACGTTATCTCCCAGCGTTATTGAATAATTTATATTCAGTTTTACATATGAACAAATCATACAAGCATCGCCAATCGAGAGTTTAGAATCGTAGTTCATTTTGCCTCCGTGTCCCACAACAATATTTGAATCAATGTATGAATACTGACCGAATGAAACATCCAGACCAACAATTTCATTATTAGAACCAATAGAAGAACAAGCCCCAACATTGAGTGACTTGCCAATCAAAATATTATTGTTGGAGCCTATAGTAACATTATCACCACAATTGAAGTGTCTTGCCTTGATGACATTATTGCTTCCTATAGAGAAGTTCTTTCCGTAATTAATGGATTCACCGATAAATACAGAACCGTTATCCAATTCTATTTTTTTAATCATTTACATCTGTTAAAAGTGTAAAAATAAAGGAACCACCTAGTTTCTCTTGTTTAAATTCTCTTTGAAAAAGTATGCACCGAATCGTCAACATGTTCGAGAAAGTTCAATCTTCTAAAAATTGATAGTGAACTATCATTTCCACTTTTGACTTCGGCCATAACCAAACAATTCTCGGTTTCATTTGAAAGTAAATCCAAACCCATTCGTACAAGTATTTGTCCGTACCCAAAACCTCTATGTTTCTTATCCACAGAGTAATCTATATACCAAATATTGCTTTCAGTATTATCAAATCTTATTTGGCCTATATGGTTTCTCTTCTCTAAAATAAACATCTTGACCCGCTCAGAACATAACTTTCTATTGAACCACTCTGTGTGCTCATTAAATGATACTTTGTTTTGGTTAAATGATTGTTTCCTAACTGCGGCATCGTTTACCCATTTATAGTACTGATCACAATCATCTTCAACGGCCAACCTCATACGCAATGTGACCTCAGAGAGAATTCTGTTAAATAATTTACGGAGTCTTAAAGGGGATTTTCCATCAATAACTTGCCTTTGATTCTCTATCATTCTAGAACTTTGCAACTCACTCACAGACGCGAAAGCTTTCTCGAAATTTGAGATGCTAAAGTCAACGGAATCATAAAAAACCTCTTTTTTCAACAGGCCATTATATATGGACTTTTGGTTGCTTGCCGTCATTCCACTAATTATCGGAGTGCGACAACAAACAGCCTCCAGTATAAGACCACTACAAGGTACTATCACTAAATCAGCTTCTTCAAAACTATTTGCCATCTGCAAGGCGCTTATATTTTGTTGAATTCTGACTCTTGTACTGTTTTCAAATTTCAAGCGGATGGAATCTCCATACTCATTTGCACTACCCAAAACCAAATTGATATTATGAGTAGTATTATTTAGCAGCCAATCTGTTATACTCTCTGATAGATTGGCTTTATCACTACCTCCAAGACAAATCGTTATCATCGAATTGGTCTTGGTTTCATAGCTATCAATCGTAGCCTTATTAAGGAATGCCCTTCTTAATAATAAATAGTCTGTGCCAATTGCTAAATATTTTGCATTACTGTCTCTTACATAGGCTTTCAAATCTAAGCCCGGAGCATGATTGATTATTAAGTCAACAGGGCAATTTGTCTTATCTGTATCCTCAATTATTACTAATGGAAGGGGCGACCTAATCAATTCGAGGAGATAATTCTCACTGAAATCGTAACCATCTACAACGATTAAATCTGATTGTCTTATCCTTTTATAAAGTTCAAATTCTACCCTTTCTATTTTCGAATGACGGTCATTGTCCTTAGTTAGTGGTTCAAGTGATATACCCTCCGAACTAAGAATGTCTATTAGCTCTCTAGCAGGTTCTGCCATGGCAAAACAGATATCGTAATTATCCGTCAACATGGTTGCCAGAGATAGGCATCGGTAAAAATGACCAAGGCCTACTTCAGAATTTCCATCAACCCTAAATAGGATTCTTTTTTTCATGAATCAGTTAAGTCTTTAGAAACCTCCATGACAGACGGGATCTTCTAACAGCATTATCTATTTGTTCATTGCCATATTCCAGTATGGACATATCCAAAAGTTTGTTACCATCAAGGTCCCAAACGTAACAATCTTTCGCGCTGTCAAAACATGAGGTCCAATTTTCTGGTAAATACATTTCAGGCCTTTCTGACAAAGGCATTCTACCTCCAAGAGTAAGTGTTTTTTCTTTTATAAAGATTTTGTCCTTTTCTCATAATGGTATATCACTTACCAGTTAAAGGTACATTGTTGCATAACCCTGCTCGACAAAAGGTTTTATCAAATCCTTTAAAATCTTATTGTTGTCCAGAAAAGCAACAACTTCATAAAGATCAATCTTTGGAGCATTCGTTTCGAACCTCTTATAGGCAGCACGACAAACAACAAGGTCTTCAGGGTTATCCACCGTAAGCCGCAGATCCTGACGATTTAGGGCTTCTGGGCCTTTGAACTTGAATACCTCAAATTCCTTAAGATTCTCCCTTATGTATAAAGAACAAGCCTCCGACCTGTGCCTATCTTCACCATCCAAGTGGGACTTCTTGAGGGCGCTTAACTTCATAACCTCATAACCGCAACCATCAATTATATCATCCAGAAAAGTTGCATCCCTACCCGATTCTATGTGGTCATTACAAACCTTCTCTATCCACTGATAAAATGGAAAGGGGCTTTCACTTGTCATTCTGAAAACATCAGTCGCATTTCCTGCGTCACCTGCCAATATTAGTCTCCCGAGCACATCTCGCTCATCTCCAATTACATATTTCAATTCGTGTCTATGTGCTACCTCTTTAAATGCCTGGTTATCATCTCCTTCAGATATAGCCAGTACTATCTCATCTATAATACTGTAACCTTTTAGACATACTATAATATTGTCGATGATTGTGATTCCCTTGTCAATATCTAGATTCTGTAAGGGTTTCCCATATAGCCGTGATCCATTATTTCTACAAGCTATTGTTGCTACTATTCTTCTACCCATTGCTTAAATGCTTTTTTTCTAAGGCACTCTCCTTGGGAAGTGCCACAACTAATCTTTTACCTAGTACCTCGTCTATATTATAAATTGGGCTTTCACTCGCACTCCTTTTCAGTACAACATCTTCTTCAGAGATTATGGACCCAGCATCAAGACTGTGCCTCAATAAGACATGCCTTCGAATCATTGTTCTGTAATCGCTCTCTTCTTTGCTCATACCAAAATCCTGTCCTGTACTCTCATTGCCAATTGCGGAATACAGCGTTTTCATACTAGTAGTAAAAGTCTGAAATTCATCTGAATTCAATGCAGACTCTGAATCTTCAAGCTCCATATTTCTAGCAAGCGTGAAATGCTTTTCAATAACACTAGCACCAAAACCTATGGACATGGCTGGAAGCGTGTCCGAAAATGGAGAATCTGCCAGTTCGTGGTCTGCAAAACCAAAAACTATATTTTTAAACTGACTAAATTCTTTTTTCAACACCAATAATCGGCTCAGTTGATTGCCACTTAAGGGTGTTGGATAGCCTTGAAAACCGTGTAGAAGGGTGATTCTCTTTTCTTCGCCCAGCACCTCAACGGCATTTTTCACCTCATCTAGATAGGCTCCTCCAACTCCTAAAATCACATCAGAAATTGGCGACTGGCTGATAGCTCTTAAGAGTGCAACGTTAGTAGTATCAGTAGGGTGTAATTTAATAATATCCACTCCTATCTCTTCACATACTTCTAAGCTTTGATAGCCAAAAACGTCCATGGCAAGTTTAACACTTAATGCATTAGCGCATTCAACTAGCTCCTTCCATTGACCAGTACTGAACTCTAACTGTGTAAACAAATCATAATACTGATAATCCGATGTGGCTACCTCATCAGCATAGACCATTTGAAATTTTACGATGTCCGCCTTAGCCTTGGCAGCCGCCTTAATCAATGTTTTTGCCAGGTTAAAATCACCTTCACAACCCTGTGCGAGTTCTGCTATAATCGTTAGTTTATTCTTATGCATAATCCGTTTCTAATACACTTTCTTCTACCAGTTAGAAGGGTTTAATAAATGTCTTTCCGTTACTTTAATTGTATCTATAAGATTGAAAAGGTCACCTGAAATTTCTTCAGACAGCCAGTTTAGGTTAGTCTCAAGTTGGTCCGCTGATTCGACACCAAAAAGGACTCCATCAATATATTTTTTTGATAATACATACTGCAACGCCACAGCACCCAGGGGAATATCCGATTTATCAGACAGATCAAGAAGCCTATGCAGGTAACTACTCAAGGGCCGAAGGGTCTGAAACAAGGAATCAACCGGTCTAAAAAACAGCCCCTGAAGAAATACGGATCGCGTATGGATTATTTTCCCTTTTCTCTTGAGCTTCTTTAATACCGTACCTCTGCTGGCCTCATTATCCAACAAATTGAATGGAAGTTGAACCACTTCGATAGTTGCGTCTTCTCCAACTACTTGTAACTCTTCATTGTTGTAAAGAGAGACACCAAGACGAGAAACAGTCTTACCAACTTCTGACTTTAGCTCCTCATAAACCTCTGTTTCGCGCAGCTTTTTATATTCTGCATAAGAATGAAAAAGTAAGGTATCAATACGGTCTATTGATAACCTATTCAATGCTGTTTCGATCACCTCATGAGGTGATTGGTCCGATGTATGAAATTTAGTAATAATGTTAAAAGCATTTCCTGCGGTTTGTCGATGGTAATTACCAATAACCTCTTCTGAGTTACCGTAAGCGGCAGCCGTATCGAGATATCCCACTCCATTCTTTGCTGCCTTATCTAGGATCACAAATGCTTCTTTTTGAGAGGGCTTACCACTACCGTTGTTGATCCCATAATCAAGACCCAGTTGAACAGTCCCTAATATTAGTTTGCTCCTATTCAACCGATCAACTTCAGGTAATCTTCGCGCAATAAACCCAGGATGAGGCTATCCTGATATTTGTTATTTATAAACCACTGTTTTTTCATTCGCCCCTCTTCAGAAAAACCATTCTTGAAGAAGGCCTTAGCAGACCCGATATTATCTTCATAGCATCCAGCTTTGAGTTTATGAAGGTTAAGGATATCAAAACCAAATTTACAGATTAAGCCGATGGCTTCAGAGGCATAACCTTTGCCCCACTGATTTTTTTCACCGATCAAAAGCCCAATATCTGCATAGCGGTGTACAGAATTAATAGGGCCTATTTTGATGTTTCCTATGTGTTCGTCCGTTTCTTGCAGGCAGATACCAAAAAGTATTTCGTTTCGGTTTCCATCCATATCCCTTATATATTTCTCCAGACCCGCTACCGACCGGGGAATAAATCTGGTCTCCAAGTATTGGGAGATCTCTTTATCATTTAACCAGTTATAGTAACTACCATGTGCATCTTCTGGACGGAGTTCTCTCAGGTAAATTCTCTCGGTCTCTAAAAACTTAGGCTTATTCATGAGGTACGGATTCTATTATTAATATCGGAATTCTTTAAGTGATCTCTGGATTAATCGAGTTTTGTTTCTTTGTAAGTTTAAAAGCAAGCTCTCAAAATAGTACTCTCTTTTGCAATGTCTTGCTAGCCTATAATTAATGGAGATTATATTCACAATTCTCTGAGATTAACACTCCAACAATCATCCGTGGTTTATGCTCCAAACTAGCTCCGAACACCTGTCTAACTCTATGATCCTTGTTTCTAATTATAATAGTCTATGATCAAATTTATTACTTTATCTTGCTCCTCCTCAGTGAGTGTGGGAAACATTGGTAAACTCAGACATCTCCCATAATAAGCCTCCGCATATGGCAATTGCCACTTTCTTCCATAATTTTTCTGATAGTAAGGCATAAAATGCAAAGGTATATAGTGAACCTGCGCAAACACCTTATGTTCTCTCAGAAACTTATATAATCCTAAGCGATCTTTAGCTTCAATCACATACAAGTGATAAGCATGTTCGGTAAGCGTGGGAGCCTCCTTATTTCTATCGGTAATCTCCTCAATTTCCCTAAACGCTGAGTGATATTTAGCTGCAATTTGTCTTCTTCTTTCAATACCCTCATTCGCTCTTTTTAGCTGACTATTGCCAAGAGCTGCCTGAAAATCGGTCAGTCTGTAGTTGTAGCCTAAATGCTGCATTTCCATATACCAGCCTGGGTACTCAACTTCAAGACTTCCTTCATCACCAACTGCCAAGGCATGAGGATTCTGGAATTTATCCTGACTCCGTGTTATACCATGCGTCCTTAGTTCGATAAGTTGTTGATAAAGCTCTTCGTTATTTGTGGTTATCATTCCTCCCTCTCCTGCAGCAATATGCTTTACAGGGTGAAAAGAAAAAATGGCCAAGTCTGCGAAAGCTCCACTACCACAATACTGTTCATGTCCCTTACTGTCTTTAAAAAAACCGCCAGGTGCGTGACATGCATCTTCGATGATCCAAAGGTCATATTCATCTGCCAATCTTCTGAATTTCTCCAGGTTTACTGCTCGCCCAGAAAAATCAACAGCCACCAAACCTTGATATGTGCCTTTGGGTTGACTTTCTAAAAGTACCTTAACTTTTAGAAAGTCAATGAGATAAGTTTCAGGATCAATATCAACCAGCTCAATTTCTCCTCTGCAATAGAGGATACAATTGGCTGAAGCTGCAAAAGTAATGGGTGTTGTAATAACTTTCGACCCAGGTTTCACTCCTAGTGCCAATGCACTTAGATGAAGGGCTGCAGTACCATTGGCCACCGCCACGGCATATTTACTTCCGACATAATTAGCAAAGCTCTCCTCAAACTCAGGAATCTTGGGGCCCTGTGTGAGGTAATCGGCTCTTAATGTATCAGTCACGGCTAAAATATCTTCTTCAGATATTGCTTGCCTACCATATGGAATAGCACTCATGGTTATACTTCAAAGGAGGGGTCAACATGGTCTTTAATCAATTTTCTGAGTGATTCCACAGTTTCCCACTCTTCATTATCACCACTATTATAGGCAAAGCCCTCTTTCACCTTAGTAGCATTGTTCTCTTTTCTATATTTTTCCAACGACCAACTCGGTACGGTTGGTAAAATCACATAGTATTTACCAAGGTCGTAGGTATTGAAGGAGTCTGAAGAAGAGATCATTTCTTCATGAATTTTTTCACCAGGCCGAATCCCTATTACGGGTTTCGTACACTCAGGGCCAATAGCCTCAGCCACATCGGTAATGCGATAAGACGGTATTTTAGGAACAAAAAGCTCTCCTCCCCATGCACAATCCAGCGCATGCATCACCATATCCACTCCACCATCAAGTGTAATGTTAAAGCGCGTCATATTCTCTTCCGTTATCGGAAGAACACCTTCTTTTTTTCTATCGATGAAAAATGGAATGACAGAACCGTTGGATCCCATTACATTCCCATACCTTACTACGGAAAACCTTATAGGGTTCCAACCTTTGATATTGTTAGCTGCGATGAACAATTTATCAGAAGTCAATTTAGTTGCGCCATATAAGTTAATTGGGGCGCATGCTTTATCCGTTGATAAAGCCACTACTCGCTCCACATTGGTTTCCAAAGCTGCATTAATTACATTTTGAGCCCCGCCAATATTAGTTTTAATGCATTCATCGGGGTTATACTCTGCAATTGGAACATGTTTCATAGCCGCTGCATGAATTACAAAATCAACTTCACGAAAAGCCCTTTTCACCCTTTCATAGTCTCTCACATCACCAATAAAAAAGCGCAGTTTATGAAATTTCTCTTGAGGGTACTTTTGAGCCATGACAAATTGCTTTTGTTCATCTCTTGAAAAAATAATCAGTTTTTTAATCTCTGGTTTATTCTTAAGAATATGTGCGGTCAGTGCCTGCCCTAATGAGCCAGTTCCTCCGGTGATGAGGATTACTTTGTCAGTATAGTCTATCATGCTATAGTGTGTTATCCCAGTATTCCTTTTAAGACTTCAACTGGGTTCTTATCGATTTGGTAAAAATAGTGATTAACAAACCCTAAATTATCGCAGTCCTCTTTTCTTCTAAGTATGATTTGATCAAAGGCCATAAATGGGACTATTTGCGCCATGCCAAATCCCCTGATATCATTATAAAATGGTGACTCTCCGACTTGGAAGAGTACTGTTGGTTTATGAAGTATTACAGGAAGCATTAAGGTTGAAAAGTATCCAAAACACCCATCACTATTTAATATAAGCGATGCCATGCTATCAGTTTCTTTGATCCATTCAATATTCTCATCCTCAGGAAGCCACAGAGAGTGGAAACTCTCTGGATGTAGCTTTATGACTAATCTCTTACTCTTTGACCTACACCAATTTGAAAGGCCTAAATAGAAAGCGATCATTTCTTTTTTTGTCTTAACCTTTTCTTGGTATCGATTGTCTGCAAAAGGTTGGTCAATTAGCAAAAAGTAATCATTTGATCTCTCAAGTTTAGCCCCATTACGCAACTGTTTATCTAATTGATAGAGCTCTGGATTCCCGATATAGTAACACCGTTCTTCAATGTCTCCATCTAACTCGCGATGAATTAAAGCGTTAGAAGGCGTATAACAAAGATAGTGATCTGGTTTCCTAGCCTCAAACCTGACATACCTGGAAGCAAAAGTATGGCCCTCCAACTTCAATAAAAGGAGATAAAAAGGTAGTCTACTAAGTTTGAAAAAATCTAATAACCCAATTGAGTGTCTTAAAAAAGTCAGGGAGCTAAATTCTACAGCAGCCCCTTCAACAATAACATCTTTCTTAGTCCGGAGTTTTTTACTTTGAATATCTCGCTTTCGGTAGTCTTTATAGTTGTGATACAACCCATGTTGCATTAAGTAGGTTGGGATATTCCTATTCCTACACGCCAGGTTCAATGCAATCCCTAGTCCGGAGTTCAAATCCATGAATATTACTCGATCAGGATTAATTTCCGACAACAACTCTTTAGCGCCCTTAAAATCACTCCAAAAGACTCTTTCATGTTTTGTATAAACGGCTTGTTCTTGTGTGGAATCGATATAAAAAAGGTATACCAATTTGAATGAATTGGCCAATTGTTCAAAGGGAGCAATCCACTGTTTTCGATAATAACCAAAATTGATTAGCAGTTTCTTCCTATTCCTATTCTCCATGTTAGAGTTTCTTCCTTACAAAACTCATTTGGTGAATATCCTTCTGACTTCTGGCGTAGTCGTCAGGTCTTCCTACGTCTATCCAATACTCGTCCATACGAAAGACTTTTATGCGTGAACCATCCTGGACCATCTGTTTAAAGAGTGTTGGCATATCAAAAAACTCATCTTTGGGCACTCTGTTAATGACCTCAGGATTGAGTATATACATCCCAGTGTTGATGTGGTAATTTCGTATTGGTTTTTCCCTAAGTTCAAGCAGTTCATCATTATCATTGAACTCAACGCATGCAAATGGAACACTTTGATTGTAGCTTTTTATGCACATTGTGGCCTGAGACTTACTGTTTTCATGAAAGTCCAAAAAATCAACAAAATCTGTCGATGAAATCACATCTCCATTAACTACAAAGAAGGGGTGTTTAATTTCTCTTTGAATAAGACTCAAAGCACCAGCAGTGCCTAGGCGCATTTTCTCATGAGTATATTCAATATTGACCCCAAACCGAGAACCATCTTTGAAATACCTCTTGATCACTTCGGCCTTATAATTGATACAGAGTATGAAATTTCTAAAACCAAGCCTTTCAAAGTTCTCAATGATATGGAGTAGCATGGGCTTACCTCCCAATTCCAGCATAGGCTTGGGAACGTGTTTGGTAAGGTCGCCTAATCGGCTTCCTACTCCTCCAGCCATTATCACTACCCAATTAGGCCGACTAGATACGGCAAAATCGTTTAAAACCACTATATCTTTAAGAACACCGCTTTCATCAACAACTGGCATATGATTGCGGTGTATCTTGAGGAGTTCACTCTTGATGGATGCGTTTGGGGTTCCAAAAAGAGCTGTAACAGGTGTTTTGTTAATGATACTGTCGAGCGTATATGTTTTTTTTAGAAAGGCCTTTCTAACATCACCATCAGTAACAATTCCTTGAAGTACACCTGCTTCATCAACCAGAGCGAGAAACCCTATTCCAGTGTTATCAAGGGCCAACATCACTTGATCAAAAGTGGTGGTGCTATTATAAAGGAGTATCTTATTTTTCATAGCGTCTCATCAAAAATTCAGCCCATGCAAAATCTAACTCATCATCGATATCTACTGAGTTGAGCTTATCCATGACATAGGCATATGATTTGGGTGAATAGTAGTGCCCAGTTTTGAGTAAATCTAATTTAAATATATAGATAGCCCCGTTGGGGTAATATGACAGCCTATTGGCTTGCCGGTTCTCAATATTCGGCTCAAATATATCGACAAGTGCACCATCATCCTCTACTAACTTATGCCATGAATAGGGATGGTCCTCAGGTCTAAAGCTAATAACCGAATCGGCCTCCTTTTCTTTAAACAATCTTATTGCTTCCGAGATGTGATTGGATTTTCTTAAAGGCGCGGTTGGCAATAACACGCAAATCTCCTCTATTGAAGTATTCTCGACCTCCTCTAAATATGCAACTGCATGCAAATAGGTATCAATGGCTCTTGAGGTATCAGAAGCCAATTCGGCAGGTCTCAGAAAGGGAATTTCGGCATTATAATTCTTGGCAACTTCCGCAATAGCCGGAGAATCCGTTGTAACAATAACTCGACTTATTTCCGGACAATTAATTGCAGCTTGTATTGTATGGGCTATCAAAGGAATGCCCGCCAATGGCTTAATATTTTTTTTAGCCAATCCTTTAGATCCTCCTCTGGCAGGGATTAAAGCAATCATCACAAAAGATTCTCCTTGTGAACGGGTATATCTGCTTTGATATCTTCCTTAGCTGTGCGTCCCACCACCCAATCAATATCTCCTGGGAGTACACCTTCGCCAGGTCGTTTGAAATCAATATTTTCTCTTGTGATTATATCTCCTCGTCTAACATCTTCTTTCAATACTATACTTCTACGAAAAGAAACCTTCCTTTCCTGATCTTCCTCTACCATTAAACGACCAGTACCTAGCGCATTCCATATTTTTTCTACCCCTTTTGTGATAGACTTCAATTCCTCAGGGCTAGCTGAAACTTTATGATCCCAGCCCTCCATGTCTTTATCTAATGTAAAATGTTTTTCTATTATCGCTGCACCAAAAGCCACAGATGCTAGTGGAACTTCTATACCAAGTGTGTGATCAGAAAACCCGATAGTATAGTCTGGATATAATTGTTGTAGTGTTTGTATTCTTTTCAAATTAACTTGCTCATCCCTAGGGGGGTATATTGCCACACAATGAAGGATTGCAATTTGTTTATTCCCTGCCTCCTCAATTGTTCTAACCGCTCTATCTATCTCAAACAACTCACTTAAGCCTGTAGATAGAATTATTGGTAATTGCTTTTTCGCCAAGTACCTTAAAAAAGGATAGTTATTGAGGTCCATTGAAGCCACCTTGATAAATGAAGCCTTCATTTCGTCCACTAAGAAATCAGCCTCTCTCTCTGAAAATGGTGTACTAGAACAATCAATCCCAACTTCGTCTGCAAATGCCTTCATTTCCATAAGCTCTGCCTCCGAAATGCTGTATTCTTCAACAATTGACTCAAGCGTATGATCTTTTCTATCCCTGTAGTCGTCTGCAATAAAGTAATTGTCTTCGTAAGCTTTAGTAGAAAATATGGATTTAGCTGTCCAACTTTGAAATTTGACACAGTCGGCACCGCTTGCTTTGGCCTCGGAAATCATCCTTTTTGCCAAATCCATATCTCCGTTATGGTTAGCTCCCAATTCTGCAATAACATATGGTCTACCAAAATTTGAGATCTTTCTTGTCTTTAAATCTAACATCACTAACTAATTTTCAATTCTTCCCACCAAAAATGGTGGAGATCAAGTTCTGGAAATAGGTCATTGAGATCGAGCTGCTCTAGTTCTTCTAGTTGATTTCTAGTATCAAACCCAATCTTGTAAAGTGCACTATAGTGTAAGTATTTAGCTTTTTTGGCCTTCTTAAGTCTGTCTGGTGTTACCACTGCCAAACCAACTGTATTATCATCATGTTGCCTATAGTGGCTTTGGCAGGTGTTTATGAATATCGCTTGAACTCTATTATCAAACAGTAGTTGGTAGAAAATATACCAGTCAAGTGCAATGACTTCAACACATTCCTTTATTCCTGATCTCAATAAATCACTGTTTATTGCTGTATTTCCAAAACCTACAATATTGTGATCATTCAAAAAAGTAAAATCAAATTCCGTTTCATGAGCCAGGCGCTCAGACCAATAAAGTTTGTCAGTAAGTTGGCCGACTTTGTCCATCAAGTTCAGATCGTTAACCACAAGTCTATACTCACCTAAATATTTATCACATTCTTCCAATCTATTTACGCTCATGAGGTCATCCGAATCCATGAATACAATTTTCTCAGACTTCATTTCTTTAAGGTATGACAATGCTGAATACCTAATCTCTTCGAGAGAACCAGATACGTTGACAATAGTAAAAGGAACCCTACAATTGTAAAAGGCCTCAAATTCTTCAAACTCGGTATCATTAAAGACAATAAGGGTGAAGTCTTTGAGAGATTGACTATTTACACACTCCACAAGTTGTGAAAGAAAACGCAGCGAAGCAGGATATATGAATGTCACTAATAACACCAGATATGTTTCTTAGTAAAAGCGTAAAAAAAAGTCTGTTCAAGATTACTCTGTCGCAAATCCAAAGGTTGTCCTAGCACGAAATCATTGTCGATAAAAACAAAGCAACTCATTCGGTTACAGGTTATACACATTAGACTTAAAAAGTTTTATATTCTCTTCTCTCGAATACCAATCGAGACAGATTTCTAAGCCTTCCCTTAAAGAAGTCTCTGGTTTCCAGCCTGTTTTATCCAACAGTTTTTGATTAGAACCAAAAAGTCTGAACACCTCACTTTTTGCTGGTCTTAATCGCTGTTGGTCTTGTACAATCCTTACCCCAGGGTTCACCAAATCGATTAACTCCTGTGCTAAAGTACCAACAGAGACTTCGGTTTGTGTAGCTATATTGACTTCATGTCCAATCAATTCAGAACACTCAGCTATCTTCAAAAAACCTTTGACCGTATCTTTAACAAAGACCAAATCTCGAGTAGGACTTAAATCACCCAACTTAATTTCTTGAGCCCCATTGATTAACTGTGTAATAATCGTAGGTATCACTGCTCTTGCGGATTGTCTTGGACCAAAGGTATTGAAAGGGCGAACAATGGTCAGTGGTAAATCGAAGCTTCGATAGAAGGAGTCAGCAATTGCATCAGCACCAATTTTCGAGGCAGAATATGGAGATTGTGCCTGCTTAGGATGTTCTTCAGTAATAGGCACGAATTGAGCAGTTCCATAAACCTCAGAAGTCGAGGTTATTAAGACTCTGTTCACTTTCTCATCACGAGCGGCCTGAATTATATTGAGTGTACCTTTAACATTGGTGTCAATATATGAATCTGGTGAATGGTAGCTAAAGGGTATCGCTATTAAAGCGGCCAGGTGAAAAACAACATCCACCTCCTTCATTGCGGTTCTGACCCCATTTGGGTCTCGTATATCCCCTGCAAATATCTCAATATGATCTTTCAATGACTGATCGATTGAATCGAGCCATCCCCAGGAATTAAAGGAGTTGTAATAGACAAAAGCTCTTACCTTATGCCCCTTGCTGACCAAATACTCTGTCAAATGACTACCAATAAAGCCGTCAGCTCCAGTAACTAATACTCTCATGATTCTCCCTTTTCAAATACCAATTTTTCAATCAGAGACTCATAGCTCTTCACTATTTCCTTAAGGTGAAATTGTTCACTAATCTGACTTGTGTTTTCAGATAGACTCTGCAATAAAGCAGGTGAGTCAAGTAACTTGGTCACAATTCCTGGCAACTCATCTCTAGTGGAAACAATGTAACCATTTTTTCCATTCGTAATATACTCTTCAGCACCATATCCAAAATACAATATTGATGGCAAACCTGCCGCTGCAGCCTCTATAGCCCCTTTGGGTCTTCCTTCATTCCTAGAAGGCAATACATGAAGTTGGCAAGAGCCCATTACTTGAAGAAGGTTTTCTCTGTCAAGGGGTCCATATAGTATAAACCTTTGATTAAGTGATTCTTTCCCTAACATTTGACGTGCTAAGTTTAATTGATTCTCGTAGCCTCCAACTATGTGAAACTGTAACTCTGGACACCTCTTAGCAAGAAAAACAAGGTCGTCAAAGCCTTTCCTTTCAAAGTCGTGACCAATAAAAATCACATTTTTCAAACTTGATTTAACTTGACGTATGCCTTCGAAAGGACCGGTATTAATGGGATTATAAAGGATTCTTTCCTTCACAGGAATTCCCAATTCCTTGCAATGCTTTTTCATATGCTCTGACAAGGCGTGCAGACTATCTATTTTATGAAACTCACTCATAAATATATCAGACACCAAACCCAAAACGCTCATTGTTTTTACACCAAAAAAAGATGGCATCCAAGAGTATTTTTTGAACTCCCCCATCCTGTAGACCATAGCAACATCACAGATCATCATTCCTCTTAGCAGGCTTACAAAAAACCATAACCTGTCTGGATAATGACGCTTGAAATAGGTCACTCCTGGCACCCTTTTAAAAGGAAGTCGAGTGGTAACCATGGTATACACCTTGAACTTATCTTTGTCTAGTGCAGCCACCATATTTGCCGCATTGATGTCTAGCGACCAATTCCAATTTACCAAGCCCCAGACGAAAACCTTTACCTTTTTACCCTGTCTGATCATAACACTCCTGAAACCATATTTCCAAGGCAATAAGAATCCATAGAAAATCACGATAGTCGCGAACACCCTGTTTATGCTCACTCCACATTTTTACCAGATAGTCTTCATCAAATATCTGTCTATTCTTAAGCCCATCAAGTAAAATTGCCTCGGCCCAAGTAGAGAGTTCTCCTTTGAGCCATTGACCGATGGGTATTGTGAAACCTCTCTTGGGTTCCTTGAAGACATTCCTTTGCAATTTTGTATTTAAGAGTTTCTTTAAAATATACTTTGAATGCAGTCCTTTGAACTTCAGCCTTGCAGGTATAGTAAAAGCAAATTCTGCTAGTTGTTGGTCTAGAAAGGGTGACCTCACTTCTAAAGAGTTGTACATGCTTGACCTATCGATTTTGACTAGGAAATCGTTGAGTAAAAGGGTCGTGAGTGACACATACTGCTGATTTGCAGAGTTGTCGAGATGAGAATTATTTTCAGACCAGAGGTCATCAAAGTACCTCTCTTGTGAATGTAAAGTCAGGATTAAAGTCATCATGAAAGACCTTGCTCCTGGTCATATGGCTTTCTAGGCCAGAATCGCGTAGGGTAACAAAACTTGGACTTTGATTTGCAAGATACTTCTGCGACATACCAAGATTAGGAAAATAAGCGGGTGATAACCTGGACAGCATCTTACTTGCCTGAATCCGCATGGTGGACAGAGGGCCATATCGATTCTTGAGCCAATTGGCTTGATACAGGCCTGCATAATTCTTATAACCACCGAAAAGTTCATCCCCTCCATCGCCACTTATCGCAACAGTAGCATTTCCGCGAATTGCCTGACAAATGTAGGCGCTGGGGATTAAAGAGTAGTCTGCAAAGGGTTCTCCGGTATAGGCAGTTATACTTTGGGCCATTCTGGCCATATCGGGTTGGAGAAATATCTCGTGATGTTCCGTATCAAACTGTTCGGCAACCTTCTTCGCATCAGGAAGTTCATTGTGATAGCTGTCATCAAAACCGACTGAAAACGTCTTGATCTTATCACTAGAAGTTTCCGCTGCCAGAGAAACCATCAGGCTTGAATCAATACCACCACTCAGAAAAAAACCCAGCGGCACGTCACTGATTAGTCGCTTATTAACTGCTTCTTTTAAAAGAGATTCCGTTTTCTGCAGAACCTCTTGCTCACTAAGATGATTGTCTATCTTCGGCTCAAGTTTCCAATATTGCTCACTCTCAATTTCTTGTGATTCTTCTACATCAATTACTTTATAAGACGCAGGTTGCAGTTGCATTACCTCCTTATAGATGGTATAGGGTTGTGGGATGGCATATTCCCGCATGTAGTAATCAAGTACAGGATAGTTGATCTCCAGTTGAGAAGAAGTTACTTTTTTAATTGCTCTGATATCAGAACTGAAAATGAACTCGCCACTAAGCGTCCCATAGTACAGCGGTTTTTTACCAAAACGGTCCCGGGCGAGAAATAACTTCTTATACTGAGCCTGATATAAAGCAAAAGCGAACATCCCCTCGACTTTTGATAGAAGCTTCTTGATTCCCCATTGATTAAAACCTTTGAGCAGAACCTCAGTATCAGAAGTAGTCTTGAATTGTTCTCCAAGTATCTCCAGTTCGCTTTTTAGAACCTTAAAATTGTATATCTCTCCATTAAAAACCAGTACATTCCCAGTCTCAGGATCTTTGAATGGTTGATTAGCCTCTTCGGAAAGGTCGATGATCGCGAGACGTGTATGCCCGAGAATTAGGTTATCAGCTTTCCAGATTGCTTGTGCATCAGGTCCTCTGCGTTTCATCAGCGTCAGCATCTCTTCCATCCTAGGCACAGTGCTATCACTTGAAGGGGAAACTATTCCTGCTATTCCGCACATTTAATTAAGACTAATTAGAATCATTCGTCTTCTTCCAAATCACATATTCAGAGTTCTCTACCACTCTTTCATAGTCATACTCACTCAAGAAATTGGCCAAATAAAGCTCCCCTTCTTCTTTAAGGACTTTTTCATTTGTATCAATGATTACTGGCCATTTACCTGTTTTATCAATATAGTCATCCAAGTCATCGAATAACTGCATTGGAGTTATAGCATTATTATATAACCAAAACTCGGGAACAGGAGGATGCCGCTCTGTTAAAAAGTAAAACAGTGGCTGGTGGCCAAAAATAAGGACTTTATCATCAACATTAGTGAAAGCTTTGACGTCTGCTGTCAAATGTTCTATGTGTTGAGCATTATCTTTGGTTGTAAGTATTCCTGACATTTTTTCTACATGAACAGGATGAACAGCTCCCAACCTTAAACCGATGCCAGTTCCTACGTGATAAATTCCGCCTACTCTAATAATCGTGCTTAATGAGAATATTAGCGCTCCAGCAACAAGTATTGTGTTTTTCCAATAAAGTGATACGGATTTAATCTGCCACGAGCCCTCCTTAAATAGGGCTGTTACTACAAATGGCATCAAAATCATCAAGCCAAAGGTCATTTTTAAGAAAAGGCCTGTATTTGTTCCCGCAACTTGAATAAAAGTGGTCAATATGATTAGACATAACATGAGTCTAATTCGGCTGGTCGCAGGGCTTATAAACACTAAATAGCAAATGGGAGCTGTCAAAATAGCGGGAACCATATACTTGATGGGATTAAAATAATCAAACCCCTTATACACTAGCAGTGAAAAGCCAATGAGAACAGTTGAGGCAATCAGAATTTTTGAAATACTAAGTCTATTCTTTCCTAGAATAGAAAGCACCAAAATGATCACAGGCCAAATAAGGAGATGTGGTATTGCTTTTTTTAAATCAAAAATATAACTACCCAGCAAGACACCTGTTCTGTGTGAATTCTTCGATGGTTGTCCATCTCCAATAAATGGCAGACTTGATCTAAAGTCTTCCCATATCCCTATATCAGAGAGCTTGAAATAGAATAAGAGCAAGACGGAAAGAGTTCCTAGAAAGAAGACCGAGAATTCAGGTATAAAGCGTTTTAAAAAAGGAGTTGTATTTTTTTGATGCGGCAGAAGGTTATTAATCACAAAAAAACACGGAACTACGAGAATGAACAGAAAATTCGGGAACCTAAACAGAGTAGCTAAGGCCACACAAGAACCTATATAAAAGATCATTAGGTAGTTTGGCTTATCTGACAGAAATACCTTTGCCAATAAAAAAAGCATAAGAGACAAGAAGTAGAAGGAGGCTATATCATAGCCAAAGAGGTTCATTTCTGTCCTTACCGCATAACTTACAGAAACCAACAAGCCCCCAAGGATCACCTCACTATACTCTTTCGAAAAAAAGAGTACACAAAGTCTGTAGACATTATAAAGCCCTCCATAGAGCGCTATCAGATATAAAAATTTAAGTGAAATGAGATTACCGAAGAGTTTTAAATAGTTGTACCCGAAAAATTCAGTCAAAAAGGCCGTTGCTCCAAACTGCCCAATTGAAAGTCTGTAGTCAAAACTCTGGTATAGGTAAGCTAAGTATCCAGTATCGGTCAAATCTCCCCCTTGCCATAAAAAAATGAGCGGGTAAAGAACTATAGACGCAACTAAAAACAATTTAAATCTCTTCACTCTTTAATAGTATTTTGATTTGCGAAGGAAGTTTTAACCTTAGACAAAAGACGCCTTAAGGGATATATGGGATCGTATTTTAAAATTGTTATCAATGAAACAATAACATCTTTTACTCTACCCACTCTTGCTGACCTGAGGAGGACACTCATTCTATGAGGAACAATCTTGAGCTTAAATATATGACGGTAAAACCCCTTAGATTCCTTATCCAAATTTTCGTAAATGAACAGGTAGTTTTTAAGCACTCTCAATTCATCGGTTATCAATGATGTCTTTGTTATACTGCCCTGAGACCTCCTATAGGTTGCCATTTCATCATTCAAAAAATAGCCATCTCCCTTTAGCAAGAGTGTCATAATGTTGAGAATATCACCGCTGACAACTCTCTTATCATAAAACCATGGTTTGATATTAAAATGGGACATTCTAAAAACTAATGAAGCCGTGGGCACAAAATGATGATGTATTGCCTGGTCCAAGGTAAGCACAGAACCCTCAATTTTCGGGTAATTATAATCAGTATCAAGTTCCGACATTTTTAAAGTCTTCACAGCATGATAAACGAAAGAAAAACCATCGTTCCCCTTCAAGAAAGAAACCTGCCTTTGAAGCTTATTTTCATCACACCAAAAATCATCTCCTTCGCATTCTGCAATAAACTCACCAGTAGAGAGCAGTTTATTAGAAACCGAATTGACAGTGACACCGAGGTTTTCATCCGGAAGTTTTAGTATGACTTTTGATGGGTATCGCTTTTGATAATCCACTACAATTTGCCTTGTCCCATCAGTGCTACAATCTTCTCCAATAAGCAAAACGAAATTGAAATCCGTCTTTTGACTTAATACCCCCTCAATAGCTTCTGCAATAAATGCCTCATGATTATAAGTAATCATGGTAACAGTGACAGTCGGCTTGTCTAGATTCGTTTCATCTATTAAACGGACTCTTTTTTTATCAATCAAGTACTCTTGAGAACCAATTTTCTCAATCAGGTCGGTGTCTAAAACCACAAATCTCTCATTTCCTTAACTACTGATACTCTTTCATTAATCAGACTATCATTAAACCCATTCAACTGATTCCCATAAACTGCCAACCACTTTAGCTTTAAGAACTTTTCAAAATAGGCAGGGCTCAAACTCAAGTTGTTCTTTGCTATGTTCAAGTCTTCCAGTGCGGAAAGTTCGATAAAGCTCTTAGGTAGTTTGGAAAGAGAATTCTGTTGAATTGACAATTGTCTCAACATCTTGAGTTGGCCGAAGGAACCGGGCAGACTCTTAATACTATTTTTAAAAAGGCGAATCCCCTGTAGTTTGGTCAATGAACAGAATTCTTCGGGTAAATGGTCAATTTGAGTACAGATAAATGTAGCATACTCAAGATTCTTTAACTGACCAATTTCGCTGGGGATATATGAAAATTGATTAAAACCAAAACTGAGCTGTTTAAGCGAGCTACACTTAAAGAGAGAAGAAGGGTATTCTTTTATAAATGATAAGTAGAAATGAATTACCTCAAGCTTTTTGAATGAATCAAATAAGTCAGGAACAACATTCAATTGGTTTTTATGCAGGTGCAGCGATTTCAACTTAGACAAAGTAAAAAGCCTCTCCGGAAGTACATTCAATGCATTTGAACCTAAAAAAAGAGCTTCTAGATTGTGGTTATCAAAAACAAAATCGGGGATTGTTTCTAATTGATTACTACCAAGGTTTAAGGCTTTTAGACGAGTCAGGTTCATTAACTCCTTGGGCAGTTTTTTAAGAAGGTTCTTTCTTAGGTTTAGGGTCTCAAGATTTGCTAGTTTGCTGATTAACATTAGAATCTCGAATTTCTC